>CAIPKV010000077.1 GCA_903865745.1 uncultured Verrucomicrobia subdivision 3 bacterium
GCATTGCGTGGTGGCATTGGTCAGTAGGTTGTCATTGTTAACATAGGTGGTGCAGGTAGCGGAATAGTTGGTTGGCTGGTTCACATACTTGTCCGGCAGATGCCAGAAGATGTTGTCTATGTTGGTGGTTGGCGGATTCCAGTTCAGCCAGAACGTCAACTGCTGCCCCACGCAGAATTCGGGATTGGTCACGGACAGGTCGTCATAGTTGTTCCCATTGCCTCGCGCGGCGATGACCGGCGTGTATTTATTTGCGGTCAAGGTGAACGTATAATAATTCGCGCTTGCGACCATGGGCGTCACGGTCACCTCGTCATTGTCTGGCAGCGCCAGATACAAGTTGCCGTCACCGCCCAAAGTTTTTCCATAAACACTGATGTTCTGCGGCGCAACCGTGCCATCCGGTTGCGGTATCGTGCCTGGACCGAGGGTTGGCGGATCTTTGATGGGGTAGATTCTGGTGGCCGTGCCGTGAAAGGCAATCAGGTTTTGCCGCTGCGACAGTGCCTTGCCACCCGTCTGCAACTTGATCACCGCCTGCGCCCGCCGGGCACCCGTGAACCGCCATAATTCCTGCTGATACCAGGTTACATAATCCCAGACGGTGTTCGTCCACGACCCACTCACATCCACCACTGGTACGCCGATGTCGCAATGCTCCCAGATAATCGGTGAGCCGATGTTGGTCGAGAGATCATCCAGCCCACTTCCCCAACCCGTGTAGGTGATACTGCCGGTAGCAACATTCGGCCACGAACTGGCGGGCCATGAATAGGCACTCTGTCCGGCGTTGGTTCCCACCGTCACAGTATCACCTAAATCCAAACCAGAAGTATCCGTCCAGTTATCCACGCCGCTACCACCAGCACCATCAACCCAAGACAAGCTGATTTCACCCTGATCATCCTCGGTCCACCACACAATGCCATCATCACCGTCGCTGGGCTGCCCGCTGCCGTTGACATTATAATCCTGTGAATAATCGTCCTGAACCAAATCTTGATTATAGCTGGCAACATACAGGCGCATCTGCCGGTCCTGCTCCGGATTGACCGGGTTGGTGATGGAAGCGTTTGCCACCACAGCACCCACCAAAAGGCAAAGAAGAATTGAAAATGTTTTCATGATTTTCCTTTTTTAATTGCCGGTCGCATTGTTGGTTGTACCGTCAGGCAATCTCTCCCCCGACGAATAGCAGGTGATGTTGAAAATCGCCGTGCCGCCTTCTGTCGTCGGCACATTGGTAGCCGTCCAGACGTTATTCGTCACATACGCCCTCATCCCGTTAATCCAAAGCGATTGCGAGGAATCGCTAATGGTGCCGGTGGCCGTCACTTTTTTATTCCAAAGCTGGTCATCGGGAATCGGTGTCATCGTCACCGTGAACGGACAGGTGGAAACGGTGATGTTGGTTGTGGCAATTTCCCCTGCCGAATCGGTAACGGTCAAGGTCAGACTATTAGTGCCGTTGGGCATTGGCAGATTTTCCACCCAAAAGTTTCCGTTTCGCTCCACCAGACCATTGAGTGTGTTGGTGCTGCCATCTGCGCCGACTATTTGTGCCGACACCTTGGCCAGCGGGTCGTCCACCCAACCGCGCCAGTTAAAGCTGCTCCCGCTGATCTGCTCGCCATTCTTTGGCCAGAACAGTTGCACCGCCGGCGGATTGGTGCGGCTGGAATAGTCAAGCGTCAGATTGAGATTGGTTGTCGTCGTGTTACCCGCCGTGTCCGTGGCATGGAGCGAAATGACATTTAACCCGACCGCCAGCGGCACATCCACCGCCTCGAAACTGGTGGTGGTAAATTCCCAGGTGTTCGTATCATAGGTTTGGTCGGTAATTCCCCCGCTCTGGCCGGTGACAACGCCGACGGCATTGCTGAGGTCGTAAGTCACATTTGCCAGCGCGCTGGGGGAATAGCCATTGATTTGCACCAGCGGCACGGAAACGGTGGCAACCCCAGCCGTCATAACGGGATTGGTGATGATTAATAAAGGCGAGGTGTAATTTAATTTCAACCGTTCGTATTGCCACGCTGCCGCATTGGTTCCATCCGCGTGACCGCGCAAACCAATCCAGACGTCATGCCAGCCGGATGCCATGCCGAGATTTACATTGAGATTGGAAGAAACGTAGTCCGTCCAAGTGGCATCCGCCGAATAATTCGGGTCATCCACCGACACAGCCACATAGCTCGGCACCCCGGCAAAGACATTGAGTGATACCGGCACATTCATGCTGGT
Organism: uncultured Verrucomicrobia subdivision 3 bacterium; assembly: GCA_903865745.1. GTDB lineage: Bacteria > Verrucomicrobiota > Verrucomicrobiia > Limisphaerales > UBA11358 > UBA11358. The sequence continues at coordinate 2,245 of CAIPKV010000077.1, forward strand.
GACATAGTTGTTGGTCACTTCGATGGAGAACTGTAGAACATTCGGGTCAGTGCCATTCTGGTAATCGGACAAAAGCGTGTTGCCCTGACTGTCGAGATTGGTATCCGACAAGGCCGTGGTGCCAAAGTATTGCCACAGCCACCAGTCCGGCGTGGTGTTCCCGTTCTCCGTTACGCCCGTCCAGTCCAAGGCGCGCAGAAAAAGAGTCTGCCGGTCAAAGTTCTGTACCGCAAAGGGCATAACGTTGGTTTGATCTCCGGTCGGGAACAATTCCGTTTCCACGTTCCAAGTCGCATCCGTTAAATTTGTCTTGGAAAGTATGGCATAGACGAAATTCGTTCCGTTGTGCAGGTTGCAATAGGACCAGCCATTGGCAACATTCGTGATTTCCAGCCACAGCCCGGCTGGGTCATAGCTCGAAGCCATTGAGAAGGAGTCAGCCATCATCAGGTCCATACCTGCATCCAGGCCAAAGGCCATCGCCAGGTCGCTGCTCAACTGGGCAACTTGGGCATCCTGAACCTGATTGATGAGACTCACCACCGCATCTGCCTGCGCGGCCAAGGCGGATTCAATGGTGCTGTTGTTTTCATTCGTAGCCACCTGCCCGCCGGTTTCATCCACCAGAAAAATCCCGTCGCTCATTTGATAGATGGGAAAGTCCGGGCCGGGAGGTAGAAAGGGCAGAGGCAGGGGCTGGCCATTGGTCGTCATCAGCCAGTACGTCCCGTTGTCTGGCAGGTCTGCCGGAGCCACCAGTTGCAGCCCCTGCGCTTCCGCCGTCACTTGCACGATGGAATCCTGCGGGGCCGCTGTCACCGCGCCGCCAGCCTGAACGGCCTGTCCTGACAACAATGCTTGGGCGTGAAGAAGATTGAGCGATACGAATAGAGCCGATCCGACCAGCAAAACACTTTTGAATGTTTTCATAATTTTGTTTTCCCGCGAACCCCGACCCGGAACTAAAGAGCGCGGACTTGACACGCCCTCACTCGAGGCACCGCGAAGCGCCTGTCCAGATGACGTACCAAGCCGCGCCATTTGGCGCGTGCTTGAGCAATCTGCATTGGGCTGGAAAAATTAGCGGTTTTCTGGTTAGCCCCGTAGCCAAAGCTACGCAAAGTTGTTTTTTAGTCTGGTTTTCTTACATTTGTTTAGGAAAGTCTGACCGATAAGGATGCTTTGGCCGTGCGGACTTTTTTGCAAGGATTATTTCGCCCTTTTTAACAACCTATTTTGCTGTCCAAAAAAGCAAGATAGTACCACCCGACCGGCTTGAAATTTTCTTTCGCAAACCTGCTGAATCAATGAGCAACCCTGCAAAACCGTTTGTCATCCCGGCTTAATCCACGAGCATACCTGCTCGTTCAAGACGCAGACTTGCTTGAATGTCGAGCAACCAAGCTCGCTGCCTGAGCAGGTATGCTTGGCCGGTTTACATACCTGCTCGGGCTTTAAGCAGGGTTGCGCTTCCTTTAAGCAGGTATGCTTCGACGTTATGCAGCAATGCTTTTTGCTTTCGCAGGCATGCTTTTCACTTGAGCAGCCTTGCTTAAACCTTAAGCAAGGTTGCTTTTCGCTTTTACAGCAATGCTTAAGCCTTAAGCAAGGTTGCTTTTTGCTTTTACAAGAATGCTTTTCGCCTGAGCAGGTATGCTTAAGCCTTCAGCAGGTATTTAAAACGTCCCATTTCAGGGCAGGTAGTGTCCACTTTTATGCAGGACGGCGGTTTGGGGTAGCTTGGACGTTGAGGAGAGAATTTCATTGGTTTTGACAAGTGGGCGTCAGGAATAAGTCCTAAGTGCCTGTAGCAGGTCAATTCCGGTAAGGCTGCATAACTTATTGTATTAGCGCCGTTTACTTTCCTCACACTCGCAAGGAGTCATTAGAATGGCTCCGTTTTTTGGCACCGCCCATGCTTATTAACTGATACACCGAAACTTCCGGGGTCGTTCCTGAAAGGGTATCTTAACCAAAACGCTCAGTAAATGAGCTGTCACTACGAACAGGCAAAATATGGCAATCACTCCTCCAAAAAACTACCGGCTCTACACGGGCTTCGGCCGTGATCCCGATGACGATGTCAATCATCTGGCGCTTGATACGCTGGATGCCTTGGCCGGTCATCTGGTCTTCACGAAGTTGCCCGTCTCACTGGTGGTTGTTGCCCAGCAACAGGTGGCTTTTGAAGCCGCCGTCACCGCATCACGCAAAGGCGGTTCCGACCGCATCCTCCTCAAGAATCAAGCCAAACAGGTCCTCGTTGATTCCCTTGTTCAAAATGCCCTTTATTGTCAAGGCGTGGCCCGCCACGATAAAGATACACTCCTCACTTCGGGTTATGAAGTGATCAATAACAACCGCGCGTCCGGCCCGTTGGATACGCCGGCCATCATCGCCATGTTTAACAATGTGACCTGCGAATTGACCGTGCGCGGTCAGGGCGTGGTCAATGGCCGGATGTATAAAGCCCGCAGCAGCACGGACGGCGGCAAGACCTGGACGGAATGGGTGCAGTTCAACGGCGCGCGCCTGATGGTGCTCGCCCCGACTATTCCCGGCACGAACTACATGGTGGAATTCTGCGCGATGGGCGGCAGCACCATTCAGAGTCCGTGGAGCAATCCCGTCACCATCATGTCCACCTGAAAACAGTTAATAGTTTCAAGTTGAGGGTTGCCAGCGAGTTCGCCCAACCCTCAACCCTTTTATTTTCAAAGGCAGATTTCACGGAATTTTATAAATAAATCATATCATCAAATCAAGATGCGTTGATTTTTGATTTGAATTAGCGGCGCATTTGGCTATGTTGCGGGCATGTCGAACCACGCCAAATTGCTCAAAAAGGCCCTGCAAGAGCGCATTGTCATCATTGACGGTGCGATGGGCACGACCATCCGCACGTATGGCCTGGGCGAGAAAGAGATCCGGGGCGAACGCTTCGCGGCTGCGAAGAAAGACCTGAAGAATAACGGCGATCTCTACTCGCTCACGCAGGCGGCGACGATCGGGGATATCCATCGGCGCTTTCTGGAGGCGGGCGCGGATATCATCGAGACGAATACTTTTTCGGCCACGAGCATCGGGCAGAGCGAATTTTTCGTGGATGACCCGCGCGAACAGGGCGGGCGGAAAGACCCGGCGTTCTATCAGGGCGTCATCGAGAATAAATTCCTCAACGACCTCGCTTGGGAAATCAATGAGCAATCCGCCAAACAGTGCCGCGAGTGGTGCGACCGCATCGCGAACCAGACGGGGCGCCCACGCTTCGTGGCGGGCGCGATCGGGCCGCTGACGGTGTCGCTCTCTAATTCACCGGATGCGGATGACGCGGGTTTCCGCGTCGTCACGTTTGATCAGGTCAAAGCCGCCTATATTAATCAGGTGCGCGCATTGATTGCGGGCGGCTCGGACTTACTGCTCGTGGAAACAATCTTTGATTCACTTAACGCCAAGGCGGCTTTGGTAGCCATCCAAGAAGTGTTTGAGGCGGATAAAAAGATTCTGCCCATCATGATCTCCGCTGCGGTCGGGCGTGGGGGCGAAACCATGATTTCCGCGCAGACCATCGAGGCGTATTGGAACGCGATGAAGCATGTTAAGCCGATTGCGATTGGTTTGAACTGCTCGCTCGGGCCGGATTTGATGAGGCCGTTTCTCGCGGAACTGGCTGAGAAATCGGATACCGCCATTTCATGCTACCCGAACGCGGGTCTGCCGAATCCGCTATCGCCAACCGGCTTTGATTTGAAGCCGGAAGACATGGGGAATTTCCTCGGTGAATTTGCCAACAGCGGTTTAATCAATATCGCCGGTGGTTGCTGCGGCAATACGCCGGAACATATCGCGGCCATCGCTAAAGCGCTGGAAAATATACCGCCACGCGGAACGGTCACGGAGACTAAGTTCACGACGGGCGCGGCGATTCCCCTGCGCTTGAGTGGTTCGCAGCCATTCACGCAACAGCTGGGGCAATTCATCATGATTGGCGAGCGCACGAACGTGGCTGGATCGCCGAAGTTCGCCAAACTCATCAAAGAAAACAAATACGAGGAAGCCGTCGCGGTTGCGCGCCAGCAGGTCGAGAATGGCGCGAACATCATTGATATCTGCATGGATGAAGGGTTGATCGATGGCGTCGCGGCGATGACGCGCTATCTGCAATTGCTCGGCAGTGAACCGGAAGTGGCCAAGGTGCCTTTCATGGTGGACTCCTCAAAATGGGAGGTCATCGAGGCTGGCCTGAAATGTGTGCAGGGTAAAGGCATCGTGAATTCCATTTCGATGAAGGAAGGCGAAGCCAAATTCCGCGAGCACGCCCATAAAGTATTAAAATATGGGGCGGCCGTGGTGGTGATGGCCTTCGATGAACAAGGCCAGGCCGCTACGCTGGCGGATAAGATTCGGATTTGCGGACGCGCCTATCGTATTCTGGTGGACGAAGTAGGTTTTCCGCCGGAAGACATCATCTTTGATCCGAATATTCTGACTGTGGGCACGGGCATCGAGGAGCATAATAACTATGCGGTGGATTTCATCGAAGCGACGCGGTGGATTAAACAAAATCTGCCGCATGCGAAAGTGAGCGGCGGGGTTTCGAACGTGTCCTTCGGGTTTCGCGGTAACAATCCGGTGCGTGAGGCGATGCATAGCGCGTTTCTGTATCACGCCATTAAGGCCGGCATGGACATGGGCATCGTCAACGCCGGGATGTTGGAAGTTTACGAAGAAATTGAGCCGGAACTGAAAGAACTCGTCGAGGATGTGCTGCTGAATCGTCGGCCGGATGCGACGGAACGGCTGGTTACGTTTGGCGAGAAGCTTAAAGCCGCGAGCGCCGGCACGACTGCCACCGACAAAAAAGTCGAGGAAGAATGGCGCAAAGGCACCGTGGAAGAACGGCTGACGCATTCGCTCGTGAAGGGCATTGACCTCTATATAGATGCGGACACCGAAGAAGCGCGCGCCAAATATGGCAAGCCGCTCACGGTGATTGAAGGTCCGTTAATGGCAGGTATGAGCGTGGTTGGCGATTTATTTGGCGCGGGCAAAATGTTTTTGCCACAGGTCGTTAAATCGGCGCGCGTCATGAAAAAATCTGTCGCGTATCTCACGCCCTTCATGGAAGCCGAGAAAGCGGCCATGGTAGCGCGCGGTGAAGTGGTCAAAGCGCAGGGGAAAATTGTTTTGGCCACCGTCAAAGGTGACGTGCATGACATCGGCAAAAATATCGTGGGCGTAGTGCTTGCGTGCAACAACTACGAGGTAATTGATATGGGCGTGATGGTGCCGTGCGAAAAGATTTTGGAACGCGCAAAGCTTGAAAAGGCGGACGTCATCGGCTTGAGCGGTCTGATCACGCCCAGCTTGGATGAAATGGTCCATGTCGCGCGGGAGATGGAACGCACGGGGTTTAAGGTGCCGCTGCTGATCGGGGGCGCGACGACGAGCCGCGCTCATACGGCGGTGAAAGTGGCGCAACATTATAGCGAGCCGGTTGTGCATGTGCTCGACGCGAGTCGCGCGGTGCCGGTGGTGAGCAGCCTGTTGAGCAAGGATGGTAAGGTGCCGTTCGTGAAACAATTGCGGGCAGATTACGAGCAACTCCGCGCACATCACGCCGGTTCGGCGGTGAAACTGATTTCAATTGAGCAAGCCCGCGCCAATGCGCCGAAGCTGAAGTATGATGACCTGGCGAAGCCGGAATTCACCGGCTTACGCATGCTGTCATCGGGACAATTTAATCCGGGTAAATGCGATTGCGGCTCGGCTCACGGTCACGCGGGCGCGTTTGGTATTTCCATCGCGGAAGTGGTGCCGTTCATTGACTGGACACCATTCTTCCATACCTGGGAATTGCGCGGGGTTTATCCCAAGATTCTCCAACACGAGAAGCATGGGGAAGAAGCCACGAAGCTATTTGCGGATGCGCAGAAGATGCTCGCGGAATTTATCGCGAATAAATCGCTGGAATTGCGGGCTGTCTACGGCTTGTTCCCGGCTAATGCGGTGGGCGACAACGTTGAGGTTTATACCAACGGGTCACGGAAACATTTGCGCACGACGTTTCATTTCCTGCGCCAGCAAATTGAAAAAGGCGACGGGACGCCGAATTGGTGCCTCGCGGATTTTATTGCACCCAAAACCGGAGCGCAGCCGGATTATATCGGGGCATTCGCCGTCACCAGCGGTCACGGACTAAATGCAATCGTGGAAAAGTTCAAAGCTGAACACGATGATTACAATGCGATTCTGGCCGAAGCGATTGCCGACCGTCTAGCCGAGGCGTTTGCTGAATATCTGCACAAGCGCGTCCGTGACGAATGGGGCTTTGGCAAACTGGAAAAGCTGACCACGGCTGATTTGATTGAGGAGAAATATCGCGGCATCCGGCCGGCGGCTGGCTATCCCGCCTGCCCGGATCACACCGAAAAAGGCATCCTCTGGGATTTGCTGGATGTGGAAAAGCACGCCGGCATCAAGCTCACGGAAAGCTATGCGATGTGGCCGGGCAGCTCGGTGAGCGGACTATATTTTGCACATCCGGAATCCAAATACTTTGCGGTGGGTAAACTTGGCAAAGATCAGGTTGCGGATTATGCGCAGCGAAAGCATTTAACGGTCGCCGAGACTGAAAAATGGCTGGGGCCGTGGCTGAACTACAATCCGTGACCATGGACAGGGCTTGTTTTTCCAGCGGTCTGACGTAGATTTGCTCCATGAAGAACGAAGTTGTGCCGGTTCAAATTCGCGGAATTCTTCCCGCCAATAGCGGCTGCGCACTATTTGTCGGCAATGACGAGAAAGTCTTTGTCATTAACGTGGAGCCGCTCATGGGAAAAGTCATTGGCGACTTTCTACGGGATGTGCCCAAGGAACGACCCCTGACACATGATTTGATTAATCGCGTTTTTCAAGGCTTTGGCATCACCGTTGAACGCGTAGTCATCACGGATTTAAAAAATTCTACCTACTTTGCCCGCCTGATTTTGCAACAGCAAAACGAAGTGGCCCGGAAAATTGTCGAACTCGACGCACGTCCAAGCGATTGTCTGGCGCTGGCGGTGGCGCAGAAGAAACCTATTTTTGTGTCCGCGACGCTGTTTGCACAGGTTGAGGACATGAGCGAAGTGCTCGACAAAATGAATGAGTCTGGCGGCGAAGCGGAAGCCGATTAAAATGGCTACCGCCAAAGCCACTCCCCTCGCACTGGTGTGCGGCGATGACGATTTAGCCGTCAAACAACGCGCCAAACAAATCTTCCAGGAATGGTCCACGGAACTCGGCGGCATGGACCACGAAACCATCGAAGCCACGGTCAGCAATGCCGGCGATGCACTGAGCGTCATTGGAAAACTCCGCGAAGCTCTGCAAACCCTGCCCTTTTTTGGCGGCGGCAAAGTTGTCTGGCTGCGCGATTGTAATTTCCTTGGGGAAGACCGAACCGCTTCTTCTGCTGCCGTGACCGAAACACTGGCGGAACTGGCGGAGGAATTGAAGAATTTTTCCTGGCAAAACATCCGCCTGCTCATCAGCGCCGGCAAGGTGGACAAGCGGAAAGTTTTCTATAAAACGCTGGATAAACTGGGTACGACGGAAATCTTTTCGGCGTGGTCGCAGGAAGACAAAGACTGGGCAGATCGCGCACAGATCGCGGCGCGTGACGCCATTCGCAAACGGGATAAGGATATTTCCAGCGCCGCACTTGGCGAACTAGTTATCCGCGCCGGCGGAAACGCCCGGCAACTCGAAAACGAGGTGGAGAAGCTTTGTGTCTTCACTGGAGACCGCAAAAAGATTGAGTTGGCAGATGTGACGACTATTTGTGCACACAACAAAACCGCCAAGGCGTTTGCACTCGGCGACGCACTGGGCGACCGGGATTTGCCACGTTTGCTCAAGCGGCTGGATGAAGAACTTTGGGAGACGAAATTTGACAAGGAGAAATCGGAGATTGGCCTGCTATACGGACTGACCGGCAAAGTTCGTGCCATGCTGCTGCTCAAGGAAATGCTGCGGGAAGGCTGGGTAAAGGACACCAGCGATTACAACCATTTCAAATCGCAACTCGAGCGTGTGCCTGCCGACCAAATGCCCACCGAAAGGAAATTCAACCCGCTAGCCTTGAGTCCGTATGTGCTTTACAAGGCATTGCCGCAGGTCAAAAAATATACATCAGCGGAGCTTGTGAGAGCTCTGGACGTGCTGCTGCAATGTAACCGGCGACTTGTTTCCAGCGGGTTAGACGAAGCGCTTGTGTTGCAGCAGGCACTGGTGCAAATTGTATCCGCAGGCGCAACCGCCGCCTGAAAAAGTAACAAGAACATGTCTTCTGCCAATTTGTCAGTACTGGTCGGGAAAAACTTTGCCTGCATTAAGATTGCAGGGCGCGCAAATTTCGCGTCCAGCCCGGATTTTAAGACGTTATTGAACGAGCTCGCCAAGAAAGGTTTCGGGCATTTCATCATTGATTTGAGCGAATGTGTTTTGATGGACAGCACGTTTCTCGGCGTGCTAGCGGGTTTCGGCATGAAACTGAATCCTAATGGGGCGCCCAGCGAACGCGGGATTGAGCTGCATAATGCTACGACACGCGTCAGCGAACTGCTGGAAAACCTCGGCGCGGTGCATCTCTTTAAGCTGACCAGCGGACCGATTCAGCTGCCGGCTGACGTGAAAACCTGTACCCCTGAATCTATCAACCCATCACACGAACAAATTACGCGGACGAGTTTGGAAGCGCACGAGACCTTGATGGCGATGAACCCGGAAAACGTTGCGCGGTTCAAAGATGTGGCGCAGTTTCTGGCCGAGGATTTGAAGAACCTCGAAAAATCTTCCTGAATATAATTTGCGCGACTTGGATTGTGGGGGAAAATGTCCGCAACGCTTTTAAATGACTGTCACACTTTTCATACCGTGCTTCATGGACGCGCTCTATCTGCGCGCGGGCATCAGTATGGTGGAAATTCTCGAACGACTCGGCCACAAGGTCATTTGTCCGAATGAGATTGCCTGCTGCGGCCAGCCCCCCTTCAACTCTGGGTACTGGGACGAAGCGCGCACGATTGCCACGCCCGTCCTAGAAAAATTAGCGAACGCGGAAGCAATCGTCATCGGCTCGGGCTCCTGCGGCGCGATGGTGAAAAAGTTTTATCCCGACTTGTTTAAAGGCACGCGCTACGCAGAATTGGCGAAACAAGTGGCGGCGAAGACTTGGGAATTCTCCGATTTCCTCGTCAACAAGCTCGGCGTGACGGATCTCGGCGCAAAATTTCCGCACAAGGTTACATTTCACGACGGTTGCCATGGCCTACGCGAACTCGGCATCCACAAACAACCGCGCGCATTGCTGGCGAACGTCCAAGGTTTACAACTATTCGAGATGACGGAAGTTTCTTGCTGCGGCTTTGGCGGAACTTTTTCCGCAAAGTTTCCGATGATTTCCACCGCGATGGGTGAGGTAAAATGCACCGCAGCCGCAGAGACCGGCGCAGAATATATTGTCTCCAGCGATTCGAGCTGCCTGATGCACATCCAAGGTTTGTTGTCGCGGCAAGGCAAACCCACCAAAACCATCAGCTTGGCCGAGGTGCTGAATACGCAATGAGCAGCAATGTTTCAGATTTCAAAACACGCGCCACCGAGAAAGCCGGTGACCTGCGGCATCGCTCGGTAATCCGCACCGCGCTACGCAGCTATGAAATCGTCCGCGACAAGCGCAAGGCAGCCTTTCAAAGTTGGGAATCGGCACGCCAAGCTGCGGCGGAAACGAAATGGGAAGCGGTCAATCATCTCGATAAACATCTGGAAGCGCTGACCGCCAAACTCGAAGCGCGCGGCACAAAAGTTCATTGGGCGAGCACAGGCGCGCAGGCGCGTGAGATCATCGCACAGATTCTTCGCGACAAGAAGGCCCGCAGCATCATCAAGTCCAAGGCCATGACGAGTGAAGAAATTCATTTGAATGATGCGCTGGAAAAGGAAGGGTTTACCGTGGTCGAATCCGATCTCGGCGAATTCATCGTGCAACTCCGACATGAACCGCCATATCACATTGTATTTCCTTCGATGCACCTGACGCGCGGGGAGATTAAGGATTTATTCCTGAAAGAACTTGGCGATGCGCCGTCGGACTCGCCGGAAGAATTGACGATGGTTGCGCGCCGCGTGATGCGCCAGAAATATATCACTGCGGATGTTGGCTTCACGGGCGCGAATTTTGCCATCGCTGAAACCGGCATGATTTCCATCACGGAAAATGAGGGTAATGCACGTATCACTGCCGCGCTGCCAAAGACGATGATTACTTTGATGGGTATCGAGAAAGTGCTGCCGCGTTTTTCCGATCTCGCGCTCTTTTTACCGATGTTGGCGACGGCTGGAGCGGGTCAGCCAATGACGTGCTACAACACAATGTATTCCGGCCCACGTCAACCCGGTGAAGTGGATGGCCCGGAGGAATGGCATGTCGTCCTGCTCGATAATCGCCGCACTGAATTACTTGCCGACGCTGAACAACGCGACGCACTCCACTGCATTCGCTGCGGCGCGTGCCTTAATGTCTGCCCGATTTTCCGAAACGTCGGGGGCCACACCTACGGCACAACCTACAGCGGGCCGGTCGGCGCGGTCATCACACCTCACTTGCGTGGCTTACAGGAATGGAAGCACCTTTCCAACGCCTCGTCGCTTTGCGGTGCCTGCACTGAGGCGTGTCCGGTTAAAATAGATTTGCACCATCACCTCCTGCAGAACCGGCGCAACGCCTCCGCCAGCCAACCGTCTTTCTTCGAGAAGCTGGCGTATCAAGTCTTCGGCATTGTGGCAAATGAGCCAGCGTTCTGGTCACTTGCGAAAAAGATTGGCTGGCTCACGCAACCACTACAAAGAGCGATAAAAGGCTCTGCGCTAGATCCGGCCAAAGCGTGGACAAAGACCCGTGATTTACCGCCGCAGCCGCGCGAATCGTTCAAGGACTGGTGGAGCAACCGGAAATGAGCGAACGCAACAACATCCTTGGCCGCATCCGAGAGGCTTTAAAAGTGTCTGCTCCCCTGCCCGGCTTACATGGCGACACAGCTTCCGCCCACAGGTCTACCGAATCCCCGGCTAGTCACGCCCGTGAATGGCTGCCGTCCGTCGGCGCGAGCAGCGAAGAACAGGTAGCACTGTTCGCCAAAAACGCCGCCGACTTGAAGGCGGATTTTCAATTATTTGCCAGCCGCGATGAATTAATAATCGCGCTGATAAAATTACGTGATACGGAGAAGTGGTCGCGCGTCGCCAGTCACGGCGGCGGGCTAACTAACTTTGCCAATAAAGCGCTTGGCCTGCCGGTGACGCTTACCGACCATGGCTACAACGTTCAGGAAATGGAGCAATGCGACGCTGGCATCACCGAATGTGACGCACTCATCGCCCAGACCGGCGGCGTGGTCGTAACCAGCCGTAGTGCCGGCGGACGCGCCCTGTCCGTGCTGCCGCCGCATCACGTCGTCATCGCGCAGCGCGGACAGCTCGTGTCCGACCTGCCGACCGCGTTTGCAAACTTGCAATCCAAATACGCCCCGGACTTTCCCAGCATGATTTCCTTTATTACCGGCCCCAGCCGCACGGGCGATATCGAGCGTATTCTTGTCCTTGGTGCACACGGACCGAAGAAATTGACCATTCTCTGCTTCTGACTTTAAGGTAAATTCATTTCCGAATTTGAAACCGCGTCCCGCTTCCGTTAAAATCCTCGTGATGAAAGGCAAGTATCTCCTGCCGGCAATGTTTGTGGCCCTGTTTGCGTTCTCGCGGATTCCCAACTTGATGCCGCAGAACTTCAGCGTGGCCTATGCTTTCGCCTTTTGCGCCGGAGTTTACTTTCGCGGCGCGCTTGGCTGGTGGCTTCCGCTTGGCGTCATGCTCGCCACCGACCTTGGACTCAATTGTTATTACCAGCACGCCCATCCGGACTACGAGGTCTGGAGTGGCGCCAACCTGGCCAACCTCCTATTCAACTACACCGCCTACGCCGTGCTCATTTTCCTTGGCCGGCGGTTCCAGCCACAAGCCTCCCTCGTCGGTCTGCTCGGCGGCGGGCTGCTGGGGGCCATCCTGTTTTATTTTATTACCAACACCGCCTCGTGGCTCTTCAATCCTTTTAACAATCCTGAATACACCAAGACCCTTACCGGCTGGTTCATTGCGCTCACGCGGGGCACCGGCGGTTATCCCTCCACGTGGGAATTTTTCCGCAACACCCTCCTAAGCGGCGGCCTCTTCACGGTGCTCTTTGCTGCCGCCCAAAAACTTACCGCTGGCGCCGAATCCCCCGCCGACAAGACCGCCGGCGCCAGCGCACCCGAAGCCAAGGACGAAACCGAAGCCGGGCCGGAAGAAGTCAAGGCGTGAAACAAAATGATGCGTTATAAGGGATAAGTGATGAGCAATAAAAACCACGGGATCAGCGATCCTAAACTCTATCCAACGCCCGGTGCCAGCCATCTGACCCCCGCCAGCCGGGATACGCCCTACAAAATCGGCGTTCTCTCCGACACGCACGGCTGGCTCGACCCGCTCGTAGAAAAGATTTTTGCCGGCGTGGATCACATCCTCCATGCGGGCGACATCGGCGACGCGATGATTGAACTGGAGCTCAAGTTCATCGCACCGGTCACCGTCGTGCAAGGCAATGTAGATGCCGGTTTGCCCTTCAAACTCACCGAGATAGTGACGCTCGCGCAGAAAAAGTTTCTCATCCATCACATCGTCAACCCGTGGGCGCTGTCCGAGACCGTCGCGCACCACCTCGCCAGTCAGAAGCCGGACGCTGTCATCTTTGGGCACACGCACAAACCGTTCGCGCAGGAACTCGACGGCGTGTTCTTTTTCAATCCCGGCTACGCGGGCAAGCCCAAGTTCGGCGCGGAACGCAGTGTGGCCATCCTACAAATAGTTGGACAAGAGATCCGGCATGAGTTTATACCGCTTTAATTGTTTTTTGGTCAGTACCAATTCTGTTTTTTAATCATTTTGGCTCCGGCTTAAACTTGTGCAAAGCGGGCGAACGCCATAATCTTAAAAAAACACTATGTACGGAATGGTAAATAAAGCCGTTGAAGACATGGTCGTCATGCATCATGGCGAAAAAGTATGGGAAAAGGTTAAAGCCAAAGCAGGTATCGACGTTGATGTTTTTATGAGCATGATTGGGCCCCTCTGAACTAGGCCATTGAGGATGGGATGGTTTTCGGGTAACGAAAAGAAAACCATCATGAAGAAGACACA
>CAIPKV010000078.1 GCA_903865745.1 uncultured Verrucomicrobia subdivision 3 bacterium
GGCAGCCGGCACCGGCAAGGTGACAGCGGCCTGGACCCTGCTGGCCGAAGCCCTGAAATACGGCGTCTGGCTCAAGGTCGGCGGCGTGGACCCGGCCTACCAGCAGGTGGCGACCGTGACCACGCTCGCCTACACCCTCACCAACCTGCCCAGCGGCCAGACCATCAGCGTGCAGATCACCGGCGAAAACAGCGGGGGCGACGGCCTGCCCGGCGACCCGGTGCAGATCATCGTGCCCTAAGGCCACCCCCAAACCTCACCACCTATGCCGAATAGGCCGTCTCCGTGCGCGGCGAAAGATGCTTGAACCGGGCGACTTCATGGAACTGGTCTCGGAGCTTGCCCTTGGGATTGGGAAATCGTTTTTCCAACGGCGGACGCGCAGTATTTGCCAAAGGAGATTCAGTTTTCATATTGAAATAACAATATGTTCGACAGGGGGTTGAGTCCAGCTTAGGCTAAAACCATGAAACCGGATAGACTGCACGACGAGGCGTCGATTATCTGTTAGGCCGCATCACACGCTATGGCATTACTCGCTGAATCATTGGTTGACGAATGGCTCAATCGGAAGGGCTTTTTCACCGTCCGTGGCATCAAGGATGGCGTGGACGAGATTGATTTGCTCGGCGTGCGTCCCACGTCAGCAGGACTTGAGGGTTGGCACGTTGAGGTGCAGGCCAGCTTCCGACCGGTCAACTTCATCACGAGGCTTACAGAGGAGCTATCTCGTTCGTTGGGCAAGAAGCGCGGAGCGGCGATTGCGAGGTCGGATGATATGATAAAGGAGTGCGTTAGAGCTTGGGTTGATCACAAGTTCACGCGAGATGACAAGGTTGCAGCGAGAGAGAGAGCATGGCCTGGCATTCATTGGAAGTTTTACTTTGTCCACGGAGTAGCTAAATATGAGGCTGAAGTTGCAGCTATCAAGCAGCATGACATTACGGTTATTCCGCTTCATCAGGTGCTCACAGAGCTTTGCACAGAAGATAGCGGCGGTGCTCGTGGCGCAGCAGGCACAGATTTCGCTGACATGATGGATTATTATGAGAAGCACAGAGCACGAAATGCGGCCTAACAAGTCGCCGGAGCCAACCGCCGTTGGCGCTGGCAGTTCCGCTGTCGCGGTTCACGCCGCGAGTCGGCGGTGGCTCAGCTTTTTTCGTTAGGCCACAACAACTATTCACATTGCAAATGCACGACGATAAGAAGGCAGAACTCAGGCAGCGACTTATTTTGCGAAGGGATTTCGATAATAAGTGGGCTATTGTAAATTTTGTCTGTTCTCAGATTTTTGTCGGCACATCAGTTTTAGCTAGTTTTGGCACCTGTGTCGTCGCAGCATCAAATTCCGCGTCGCCTTTAGCTTTGGGTATCTTGGCGGCATTACCAGGATCTGTTATTATGATTGATAGAAGCTTTCGTTTTCAAGATCGGTGGCGTTGGCACTGCATCGTGTCCACAAAATTCGCCCAACTTGAACAGAAGCTTACCATTGAGGACGGAAGTATTGATGAGGTTTCAAAAGAGATGTCGGATTATTTATACGAGATGGAAAAGAAATATCCATCTCATAGTCAAGTGATGGGGAACGAAGCGGTAGATAAACGATATGTGGCCTAACCAGTCGCCGGAGCCAACCGCCGTTGGCGCGGTCAGTTCCGCTGTCGCGGTTCACGCCGCGAGTCGGCGGTGGCTCAGCTTTTTTCGTTAGGCGGCTACACACGTCATGCACATATTCCCACTTATCGTTTTAGTTGTCGTCGTTGTGATTCTCGTCGTGGCGGGAGCGTTGCTTCGGCCAGCAGACCCAGCAGCCAAGCCATCGGGCAGTTCGCCAGCTTACGAAGCTATCCCGGCTTTGCTGACAGCAGCCGAGCGTTCGTTCTTTGGCGTGCTTCAGCAGGCGTTGGCATCCGATTACCAGATTTTCGCCAAGGTTAGGCTGGCAGATATAGTTCGCCCAGTTAAGAGTCCGAGCCGCAGTGGTTGGCAGTCAGCTTTCAATCGCATCACCGGCAAGCACGTTGATTTTGTGCTTTGCGATGCGGAGCGTCTTGGCATAGTTGCGGTGGTTGAGTTGGACGACCGCACGCATGAGCGGTTCGAGCGCGGAGTTCGTGATAGCTTGGTTGATACCGCACTTGCAGACGCCGGCATTCCGGTTTTACGAGTTTCGGCACGTCAGGCTTATTCGCCAGCGCAGATTCGTGAGCAGGTGCAGAGTCTTTTTCATTCGCATGAGAGAGTCACTAAAAACGCCGCCTAACAGACTGATAGACTGCACCGGTTGAGGTTGGATCAGTTTAGACCCATTCCCCGTAAAAGGGTCAGTCCCGCTTCCAATTTACACCAGCTTTCATTCGGCATTCTGCCTTCATCCTTCTGCCTTCGCCTCCCCGCCCCGGCTTCGTCGGTTCACGTAATGGGCTGGGTGGCTAGCAAGTGGCAAACTTCGATGCCGTTAATCAAGGCTGGCCTGGCAACGCCAACCGTGACTACTTGGAAAACTTCACGCCAGCTTCGGCGTGAGCTGGCCTGCGGGTTGCGGGGTAGAACCGGAGGTTGGCGTTTCTAATTCCGGATGAAAATGCTCCAGCTCCTCGCCCTTGCGCACGAGGCGGGCGCTGTTGAAAATCACAATCAGCGAGCCCACATTGTGAAGTAGCGCCGCGACTATGGGCCCGATATACCCAAATGCCGTTGCCGCCAAACCAACGATAATGAAGACTACGCCGAAGAGGAAATTCTGGTTGATGACGGCGCGCGTGCTGCGCGAAAGCTTGACCAAAAACGGCAGGCGGCGCAGGTCGTTATTCATCAGCGCAATCGTCGCACTGTGAATGGCGACTTCACTGCCCGCTGCGCCCATCGCGATGCCGATGTCACCTGCCGCGAGCGCCGGCGCGTCGTTCACACCATCGCCAACGACGGCGACTTGGTAGCCTTTCGCCTTTACCGCCCGGACAAACTCAACTTTGTTCTGCGGCAGGCAATCGCCCTTCGCTTCTTCGCAGCCAATCTCGGCGGCAACCCGCGCGGCAACCACATGGCGGTCGCCAGAAATCATGGATATGCGGCGGACGCCAGCTTCCTTCAATTCCGCTAGCGCCTCCTTTGCCTCGGCGCGGGTCTGATCCTGCATGCCGACCCAGCCAACGCACTTGCCGTTTTGCGCGACGAAAATCAGGCTCCACCCTTCGGTCTCGTTCAAGTCCACGGACTTCTCAAAGCTGGCATCAATGCCATTATCCTTGAGCCATTGCGCGCGACCGACCAGAACTGCCGCACCATTGATCTGTGCCTTCACGCCGCGACCGGCGGTTTCAGAAAATTCTTTCGGCTCGGCCAGCGGAACCCCGGCTTCAGATGCCAGCACAGCCAGCGCCTTGGCCGTCGGATGGTTGCTATATTTTTCAGCCGACGCCGCAAGCAGCAAAAGTTCGGCGGGCTTGGTGTCACCAATCGGGGCGAGTCGGCTGACCGCGAGCTGACCAGTCGTGAGCGTACCGGTCTTGTCGAAGACGAAGGCATTAATTTTTGCCGCCAGTTCAATATCAGCAACGTTCTTGATTAAAATACCCAAACGCGCAGCAGCGGAAAGCGCGGCGACCATCGCGGTGGGCGTTGCGAGAATGAAGGCGCACGGGCAGGATACCACAAACACCGCGATGACGCGGTTCAAATCATGCGTGAACGCCCAGACCAGCGCGCCGATGACCAGCACGAGCGGCGTGTAAAAGCCCATATATTGATCGACGATTTTCTGGATTGGCAGTTTGGTTTTTTCGGCGGCAATGATGAGCTCCCGCACGCGGCCCAGCGTCGTGTCGGTACCGGCGCGGCTGACTTTGATTTCCAGGACACCGGTAAGATTCTGCGTGCCGGCAAACACTTCGTCGCCAGTGCTTTTTTCTGCGGGCAAGGATTCGCCCGTGATGGTGGCTTGATTGAATGAACCTTGACCGTTCACGATGATGCCGTCTGCTGCGACGTTGTCACCGGGACGGATGCGAATGACATCGCCGACAGCGAGCTGACTGGCGGCGACTTCTTCCTCTTTGCCATCTTTTAAAAGTCGGCGCGCTTTCGTGGGCGTGAGCTTGATGAGCGATTCGATGGAGTCACGTGCGCCCTGCGCGGTGCGCGTCTCGATGATTTCGCCGGTGAGCATGAAGAAAGCAACGATGCCAGCGGTCTCGTAATTGCCAGACGCGAACGCAGCCAGCACAGCAATGGCGACGAGTTCGTTAATGCTCAAATTGCCGCGCCGCAAATCCTTCACGGCCGTGACGATAATGGGATAGCCGAGAATGATCGAACCAATCATGGCGCTGGCGCTGGCGAGCGTGCTGCCGGCGTCAAACAGCCAGTCTACGATGAAGGCGTTTAGTACAAAGACGACCCCGAGAACGGCTTGCCAGAGATGCACGACAGAATGTTCGTGATCGTGGCCGCAGCCGCACTTGTCATCGTGTTCGTGCTGGCTTAAAAGCGAAGTGACTTGCATACAAATTTCGATTTACGGATTCGCCGCCGATTTTGGCTGTGGCGGTTCGCGGTTCAACTGTAGCCTAAGTTCACGCGGCTTGCCATCGGCGCGCTGCGGTAAAAATATTTTGTCCTGCACGTTCGTTAGAATCTGGGTCATGGCCTTGGCCAGTTCCAATTGCGCAAAAAGATTGGGATTACCCGTGTATTTCGGAAGAAGTTCGTTGAAGGCAGTCGCATCGGATTCGATGGCGGTGACGTAGCGGGTGCGGGCAGATTCGGCGGCGTTGGTGATGGATGCAGCCGCGGCGCCAGCTTGGCTGGCGATACGGTTTTGCTCACTCAAGGCGTCGTTGATGAGCTTGTCACGATTCTGGCGCGCGGTGGTCACCATCGCAAACACATCCTTCAACTGGCGCGGCGCAACGCTCTGCACCTGCACTTGATCAATTGCCACGCCAAGATGCTCGCGCTCGGCCAGTTCGCTCACGCGCTGGCTGACGGCGTCTTGAAAGCCGGCAATGTCACGTGTGAGGATGTCATCCACGTTGAATCGCGCGGCGGTGAGAATAAGCGCTTCGTTGGCGGCGTTCTGCACTGCATTGGAAACCCCGGCGAGGTTAAAAATCTGATTTGTGCCGCCTGCGAAATTGAAGATGGCCGTGCGCGGGTCGTCAATGTGATACGAAACCGTGGCGCGAGTATGAATGATATTGCGGTCAGCCGTGACGACATAGCCGTCGATCTGCGGATTGAGCGACGGACCGGCAGGCGCCTCGGTACCTGCGAGCTCCTGTTCCGGGGTGGTCAGATACCAGCCAACCGTGGACGAAACTTTCTGTATTTCCGTGATGGGAATGCGGATGACTTCATCAATCGGATAGGGCAGCGACCAGTGCAGCCCCGCGCCAAGCAGCATTTTCTGGCCGTCGCCCTGCGGCTTGCCAAAGCGAAGAATGACCGCCTTCTCCTGCGGGCCCACGGTGAAGAATCCCGCTGCAAAAATAACTACGACCAGCGTGGCCATCGCAATCTTGACGATGACGAAGCTGCTGCGCAACGCCTCGGCCAGCGCCTGCGAACCGGCGTCCTGCATTTGCGGCGCAGGCGAATGGTCGTGATGTTCGTGGTCGCTCATGGCTGAATCACTTCGAGTTCGCCGGCAGATTTTGGAACAAGCTGAACGGCGGCGTGCGCTCGTCAAAGATCAGCGTGGATTTCTGGTTCAGCGAATTTTCCAAAGTCTTGAGCTGCTCCAGGAAAATTGCCAAATCCGGGTTCTGCTGGAACACGCTCAAAGTCTTCGCAGCCTCCGCCACGCCCGCGCCTTCAATGCGAGTCGCATCCGCCTGTGCGTTGGCAATGACGTCGGCAGCCTGGCGCTCGGCGGCAGATTTGATCTTGGTTGCCTCGGCTTCGCCTTGAAATTGCGCCTCGCTGATCAGCACCTGCCGCTCTGACTTCATGCGGTCAAACACCGTCTGGGTTACGCTTTCCGGCAGGCCGAGCTTCTTGACGCCAAGAAAATCAATGCTGATGCCGTAATTCTGCGTCGCCAGTTGGTTTTGCACGGCGGTTTTAATCTCATCTTCAATCGCCTCCAGCTTGAGCTGCTTTGGGTCGGCATTTACAAAGTCGGCCAAATTATGTTTGCCAATGACCGCCGCCTTGGCACTGCGGAGCATGGCTTCAAGCTGGCGTTGCGCTGCCTCCACCGAACCACCCGCAAACTTCGGAAAGAATTCCTTCGCATCAGAAATGCGCCAGCCGACATAAACACTGGTCAGCAGCATGGTGTTGTCGGCTGTGAGGTTCTCGCTGTATTTGTCCTCGAAATTCTGCACGCGCTGGTCGAAACGATAGACCTGCTGGATCGGCCACGGCCACTTGAAGTAGAGATTCGGCTGGTCAATGTTGTTGGGAGCAGGCTTGCCGAAGGTCGTCAGCACGGCAACTTCCGACTGGCGCACCTGGAAGGTGAACAGCAGCAGCGCAAATATCACCACCAGCACGGCGGCGATGACGATGGTAATCAGATTCTTTTTCATGGCGAATTAGTGACGGATAGGTTCAACAGGTCGTCGCGGATCTTGTCTTCGAGGTCGAAAATCACGACGTCCTGCGTATTCGTGACGAGCAAAACATATTTGCGCGCGCCCTTGGTGGCATCGGCAAAACCCTGCAAATACAGGCGCTGGCGATAGACATCCGGCGCGGCTTCAAAGGCGGGAATCTGGTTGGTGAACAATCCGGCTTCGGCAAACTTGGAGGAAACCAACTGAACGCGTTTGGCATCCGCCACATTCGTGACGGTGAAGGCTTGCGCGCCGGAAAGGGCGTTCAGGCGAATGGCGCCTGCCTGCGCATCCAGAATCTTGGCCAGCTTGGTCTGCTGCGCGCCGACCACTTTTTCGTAGGTGGCGGCGACCTCCTTATCGGTCGGCGGATGGATATCTTGCAGGCCGACAAAAATGATCTTCGCGCCGAGCGAACGCGCATTGGCCGAGGCTTGAATCCGGTCACGAATTGCGTCCGCCGCCTGCAATCGGCCCTGCGACAGCACATCGTTCAAATCAACCCCAACGAAATACTTGATGACCTCCTGCGTCGCCAAATCCTTCAACAACGCATCCGGCGCATTATTCTTGTAAGCCCAGTCGGTGACATTCGTGATCTGAAATTGCACCGGGATGCTGACGGTGATGAGGCCGACCGCCTGCACCTTGGTCGCGTCGTTTGTGCCGCTGCTGTCCGTTTGCGACGTGACGGTGGCGCGGTTGGCGACCAGAAAGTTCTCCTCCTTATTATGGCTGACCGTCCAGAGAATCGTGTTCGCCGCCTCGCTTTGCGCGTCCGGCGTGTAGCCGACGGCGAACGACTGAATCTGCTCGGTGCGGAAGCGGTAAACCTTGTCCACCGGCCACGGCAGCTTGAAATGAGCGCCAGGATTGAGCGTCGCGACTGGCCGGCCGAAATGTTCCAGCACCGCTTGTTCACCTACATCCACAAATACAATCGTGGTGGACAAAACCAGCGCGGCAAACTGAATGAGCAGCAGCGCTGCGAGATTCTTCTGGGCTGCTTGGAAGAACCACGTCTCCGAAACCTTGAAGCCAAACTGATAATCCAGCGTCTGCGCGGCCGTGGTGAACAGGCTTTCGGGTTGCGCGAAAATACCCACGACGCGGCTTTCGTAAAGCGGTCGCGCGACCTTGCCCTTCACGCGCGGACGATATATCTCCAGCAACAGCGTCAGCAGATTTTCCACCGCCATCAGACCGAGCAGCCCACAGAGGACGCGCGCAAGATAGAAATCAGCCCGTGGAAATTTGGCCTCCACACCCGCGATGGCCAGCGCGGTCAGCGCACAGACATAAGCACCCGCCAGCAGAAAGCTCGCGCCGGGCCGGAGCAGCCGATGATTCTCCAGCCGCGCAATCGTCACGGAGAAGCGACCTATCAAAAACAGCAGCAACGCAAAGATGGCGAAGAGCGAAAGCGCCGCGGTGGCGTTGGCCGCATTGATACCGGCCGTATTTTTGCCGCTCCAATTCCACAAGAGCCACGCGCCGCCCGCTTCCAGCAACAGGATTACCACCGCGAAGCCGGGCACGAAGAATTTCTCGAATTGCAGCCGCGCGTTCTGCGCCGGAAAGCTGCCGCCGTCCTTGCTTTCAAATAATGATGCACCCCGGCTGTGCGCAAGTTCATCGAGTTCCAGTTTCTCCGAGCGCTCATTTTCTTCGAGCCGCATCTGGAACCAGCTCGTAAAAGTGACGAGCACGCCCAGCCCCAGAAAGACGGCCGCCACCTGTCCCGCCAGCGAACCGGCGAATACCGTCACGGCAAAGCCAGCGAGGAAAATCAGGACGGCGACTACGAGATTGACCAACCCGTTCTTTTGGATGTTGCGTTCCATTATTAACTCAATTCACGGTCATCAAACAGCGCCACGCCCACGGCCAGCGCTGCGCCGGCATAGCAAACCGCATAGCCGAGCGCTTTGCCGACGTAAGCCCATTGAAACGTGTTCTTCCCCGTTTCGAGCGCGTCGGCGAGCCAGAAAAGCTGCCAGTTTGGTACAACGCTGTAAAGCATCGAACCCCACCAACTGCCATGCGCAGCAGGGATGCCAAAGAAATAATCCGACATCAGCCCCAGCAGAAAAACCGCCGAGCAAACTGCCAGCGTCGCAATCATGTCCAGCCGCGTGGAGCAGGCTAGCGCCACCGCCGCCAGAATCCACAGCGCGAACAAAATCAAAATGCCCGCCGGAATCAGCCGCCAGTCGACCGCCGCCTGTTGACTCATGCTTTGCATCTGTGTGGTGAATTGAAAAATGATAAAGGCCGCCAGCGTGGTCAGCGCGACCAGCGCAATCACGGCGTCGCTGACAAACGGGCGGCGCAGGAAGAAATTGCTAAAACCCGCCAGCGCGTAGGCTAGAGCAATACCGCCGCCGAAAATCGCAATGGCCAGCAGGTTCGTTTTGCCATACGCGTCAAAGGCCATCCAACTGGCCAGCATCACGCCGACCATGTTGACGTAGGCGAGCAGCGCCAGCGCCGCCGCGAGCCCGGCGAATTTCGCCACCAGGAATTGCGCACGTCCCACCGGCTTCGACAGCACCGCCAGCGCCGTGCCGGTGCGGATTTCCCGCGCGAGCGAGGCCGACGCGCTCAGCACCGCGCCGAACAGACCGGTCAGCAGCATCACCGCCAGCGCGCTGGTTTTGACCAGCTTCATTTCGTCGCCGAACGCGAAGTAGTAGGGCACGGCGAGAAAGATCTCGAACAGCACGGAACCCGTCAGCAGCAGCAGAAAGATCGGCTGCCGGATAAGTTCCATGAAGGCGTTGACCGCTATGTTCCTGAATTGTCGCATGACTTCCAATCAGCTTACGAACCGCGCGCTCATTTGCCAACGGTTAATCCGCGTGGATACCAGGAAATGGAGCATGTTCCCAGCGTTTGCGTTCAATCTAAGGAGCCGCGCGCGCCGCCGTCCGGAACCGGCCGGCACCGATGGCTGGAGGGAGCTATTAGTAATCGTCAGCTTACACGACACAACTCATGGCCTTCCTAACTCTGCCAGCCAACCCCCATCCGCCAAATTTGTCATGAATTTGGCAAAAGAGGGTGAGCCGGCGCTTCGGGGATATAGTCCATTGTTAATACATGAGTGAAGATTTGATTATCGGCATCGCAGGTTCCGGCGGTGACGGCGTGATTTCAGCGGGCGAATCGCTGATCACCGCCGCAGCGCTGGAAGGTTATCACGGCGTCATGACCAAGAGCTTCGGCTCGCAGATTCGCGGCGGTGAGGCCTCCTGCCGATTGCGACTGGCGACCCAGCCCGTGCTCAATCCCAACGGCCCGCTCGACGTGGCGGTGGCGCTCAACTGGGATGACTTCCGCCGGTTTGGCGCGGAGCTGCCCGTCGAGGCCGCGACCATCGTCATCTATGAGAGCAACACCGGCGTCGCGCCCGATAAGCTGCCGTTGCAAGGCGTAAAGCCAGCCGTCGTCTTCAGCGTGCCGATTACCGCAATGGCCGCGGAACATGCCGGCACTGACAAGGCCAAGAACATCGTCATCGCCGGCCTGCTCGCGGGCTGGTTTGGTATTGGCCGCGAAAGCATGCTGGCGGGTATTCGCAAGAAATTTGCCAAGAAAGGCGCTACCGTCGTGGAAGGCAATGTCCGCGCGTTCCAAGCCGGACTCGATTTCACCACCGCGAATCCCCTGCCCGAAGATCGCAAGCTTTCCGCTGCGCATACCGGCGGCACCGCTAAGCTCCTGACCGATGGCAACGACATGTGCGCAGCGGCGGCCATCTTTGCCGGGTGCACCTTTTTCGGCGGCTACCCCATCACGCCCTCGACGGAGATTATGCAATTCCTCGACCGCGAGATTTGGAAGTACGGCGGCACCGTCTTGCAGGCTGAGGACGAAATCGCCGGGGTCGGCGCGGTCGTCGGTGCCTCGTTCGCGGGCAAGAAGGCGATGACCGCCACGTCCGGTCCCGGTATGTCGCTCAAGACCGAGATTCTCGGGCTGGCGAGTCTGGCGGAACTCCCGCTCGTCTGCGTCAATGTCCAGCGCGGCGGCCCTTCCACCGGCATGCCCACCAAGGCCGAGCAATCCGATTTGTTTCAAGCCGCCTTTTCTGCGCATGGCGATTGCCTGCGGCCCGTGCTCGCCCCCACCAGTGTGGCCGATATTTTCGGCGTCACGGTCGAAGCCTTTAATCTCGCCGAATATTATCAGACACCCGTCATCGTGTTGTCCGATCAAGAGATTGCGCAACGCAAGGAGACCGTTGACCCGATTGACACCACCAAGTTCCAGATCATCGAGCGCCGCCGGCCGAGCGGGCCCGAGCTGGTGAATTATGCCCGCTTCAAGTTCACCGAATCCGGCATCAGCCCCATCAGCCATCCCGGCATGGTCGGCGGCAACTATCTCGCCGCCGGCATCGAGCACAACGAGCAGGGCCGCCCCACCGCCAGTGGCGAACTGCACGCGCGCATGAATGAAAAGCGCTTTAACAAATTCAATCCGCTCAAGAACCGCCGCGACCTGTTCACGATCGAAGGCGACCCGGACGCGCCCATCGGCATGGTAAGCTGGGGCAGTGTCGCCGGCGTCGCGCGCGAAGCGTTGCGGCTCGCGCAGGCCGAAGGCTTGCAGGTGAAGCTGCTCGTGCCCCAACTGCTGTATCCCGTGGCCGAGCAGGTCTATCAGGACTTCTTCGCGTCGGTGCAACGCGGCTTGTTCGTCGAACAATCCTATCAGGCGCAGCTCTACCGCATCGTGCGGATGAATGTGGATTTGCCCGCCGCCGTCAAACCCTTCGCCAAGAGCGGCTCCAACCCCATCCTCGCCACGGAAGTGTTAAAACTCCTGCGCGAAATGGTCGTCGCCATCCAAAGCAACAGCCAATCCCAACCCGAAGCCGTCCAAGATTAACCGACCTTCACCTAATATATAACATCATGACCACGCTCGAAGCTCCGACGAAACCTCTCTCGCTCACCAAATTTCAGGCGGGCGACTTCAAAAGCGATCTCAAGCCCATCTGGTGCCCCGGCTGCGGCGACTTTGGCGTCGTCACCGCCATCACCCGCGCCCTCGCCAATCTCGGCCGGCCGCCGCATGAGATTGCCTTCGTGTCCGGCATCGGCTGTTCCAGCCGCATCCCCGGCTACACCACCGCCTACGGCTTCAACACCGTGCACGGCCGCTCCCTGCCCATCGCGCAGGGCATCAAACTAGCCAACCCCGAGCTCCTCGTCCTCGTGGCCAGTGGCGATGGTGACGGCTTTTCCATCGGCGGCGGCCACGTGGCGCACGTCATCCGGCGCAACATCGATATCACCTACATCGTGATGGACAACCAGATTTATGGCCTGACCAAAGGCCAGCTCTCGCCCACGTCCTCACGCGGGCGCAAGACCGTCACCTCCAGCTTTGGCAGCCTCGAAGAACCGGTGAACCCCCTGCTCTACGTCATGGGTTACGGCGCGAACTACGTGGCCCAAGGCACGCCGGCGGACATGGTCGGCCTTGGCAAGATTATCGAAGAAGGTATCCGCTACCCCGGGTTCGCCTTCATCAACGTCCAATCGCCCTGCGTCACCTACGGCATGGAAGATCAGCAGCTCAAGGCGCATAAGACCAATATGCAAAGTTTGGAAGCCCTGGGCCACGATACGTCTGACCGCGCGAAAGCGACCGAACTGGCCCGCGAATACGGCACCAAGCTTTACACCGGTGTCCTGTATCGCAACCCCAATCCGCCGGCGACCTACGGCCAAGGCGTGACCGAACGTCAGGAAGCCCTCAAGAAAACCGCCGTCCCACGCCACGAGATTTTAAATAGGTTCAAGCCGAGCAACTAATTGCTAACCGAACCTGGCGTTACGCTCGTTCAAGGCAGACGCCGCCTCGGACCTTGGCCGACGCAGCCCGTAGCTCCAAGCAGTTTCCCCAGTCCTCTGGCTAAACTGCTGGAAGGTCTGGCTAATCGCACCGATCATCTGGGCATTCTGCTGGATGACCTGGCTAAACTGCCCGATGGTCTGGCTAAACCCACCGGCCATCTGGCTAAACTGCCCGATGACCTGGCTAAACCCACAGATCATCTGGCTAAACCCACCAATGATCCAGCGCCCACCATCAAACCGCCGGCTAAGCCCCCTAAACCTTCGTATAAACAACTCATTAATAACTATATACGCCTGAATCTAATGAACTGGCACCTGAAGATAGCCGGCGCGCCCACAATTCACCCTCAATTCACCCTAGTTGGCGCCCACCTCAGGGAGAAATTTTTTCGTGACGCGAGGGATGGCCATGCCACTTAAGCAGTACGCCAACGAAAGTTGCGTCCAAGCGCGAACTGAATACTTCCACAAAGGAATAGCCCCGTTTCACCGCCACCCAGAGTGAAGTGAAGAAGAGCGCGATGAAAATGGTTTGGTTCTGCCAGCCGTCCAGCTTCCACTGATATTTACAAAACCAAATGGGATGCCGGAACAGGGGCTCGGAATAACAGATCGGCCAGAGGTCGCAGATTTCCGGCCCGCGCGAGCCAAAGTAATCACACAGCAGATGCAAGTGAAAGGTAAGCAGGCAGAGCAGCAACACCCGCTGCCGTTGCTGGGCATAAAGCGCAAATAGTATTGAAACCACCAAGGCCGCCGGCCAGCCGTGCATCAGCACATGATGATACGTTTGGTAATAATGGTACGTGCACGCTTGGCCGGAAATCCACGAACCCACCACGTCGGGAATCACGCCCAGCCCATCGATGTCCGGTACCACGCCGGCCCAGGTCACCAGTTTGCGGTCTCGCGGATTATTGGTCGTGGCTGTAGCCACCAGCCAGCTGCCAACGAGATGCGTGAGCGGCGACATTCAGCGGAGCTTTACTTGATGGGCGTCAGTTGCGCGACGTAGCCGCCGGCGGGGAGCAGCGTTAACTGCAACGTGCTCTTGGCGTCCACGGTCTGCTGGTCGGCTTTGACGGCGGTGTAATCCGCGCCGTCCGGCTGGTCCGCAAAGCCATTCAGCGCCCAGCGCTTTTTACCCAGAAAATCCAGCGGCACGGTCAGCGTCGCGGCGTCATCACCATTCATCGCGGCCACATACCAGCGCGGGCCGGCGCGCCGCGCGATGACGATGGTCTTGGCCACATCGGCATTCAACACCACGGTTTCATCCCACACGGTGGGGAGGTTGCGGAAGAATTCCACACCGGGCTGGCCGCGATAATTCGCCGGGCTGTCGCACAGGACCAGCAGCGGGCTGGGATAAATAACGGTCATCGCGAGCTACCGCGCCCGCGTGCCCATGACTTGCGCGGGATAGGTGGTCTGGAAATCAGCGGGCTTACGATTCACAAAGCCGCCCGGGGTAAAATCCATCGGCCCCAGCAGCGCGCGCGTGAATGGCAGCGTGATGGTGTGCAGCGGGTTGCATTTGTTGCCGCGCAGTTTGTTATATTCGTTGCCCATGACGCCTTCCTGCGTGATGAAGTTGGGATAGGTCCGCGCAAGTCCGGTCGGTTTATACGCGCCGTGGAAATCAACCATCAGGTGGTAATGGGCGGCCACTTTTAGCGCGGCTTCGTACCATTGCACGGTCTCCTGGCTGTCGCTGTTCATGAAATCCACTTTCACGCCCGCCACGCCCCAGCTGGCCATGGTGGAAAAAACTTTCTCAAAGCCGACTTTGGTCAAATCGCGCGAGTGCATCCAGATGAAGAGTTTCACGCCGTGCGCCCGGGCGTAGGCCAGCACCTCGGGCATGTTCATGTGGGGTTCCGGCACCGTGGGATCGCGCTTATACCAATTCCAATCCATGAGCTGATACGGCCAACCCATCTCGGCGGCGAAGTCGATGTACGCTTTTTCCGAGACGGTATCGCCGCGCGCCTGCACGGCGGTGTATTGCGGTAGATTCGTATTCACGCCGGTCCACCACGGGTCCCACGCGCAGACGCCGGGCTTGACCCACGGCAAATCGCCAAGCTGGTTGGGTGTGGCGAGATTCGCGATGAGGTCGGAATTAATCAAGTCCGCCGGCGTGCGCCCAATCATCAGGACGCGCCACGGACTGACGCGCGGCACCGCGGAAACAACGAGGCCTTTTTTATCTTTGCGCGGCGCGAGTTTGACCCCGACATTTTCCGAGCCGGTGCCGGTGCTGAACATGCCCGCCCAATCCCGCAAATCGGCTTCGGTCACGGCGACGTAAGCCGCGGGCGTGGCCACCAGCAGGGGCAGGGTGTTTTCCTGGCCGGGCGGAATGGTGCTGAGCGTGGCTTCGGGGTAATGATTCTCAGCGCAACTGGATGGCTCGCCGTACCAGCAGCGGTCATCGCCGGTGAAATGAAATTCGGTCAGCTCGTTGGTCAGCACGAAATGGCCGAGCTTGGACGCCACCGGCAAATCGTAGCGGAACGCGACGCCATCGTCGTAGGCGCGCACAATCAGGCCGAACGTGCGGTCGGCCTCGGACAATGTCAGGCGCAATTCGCGCCAGTGGTCGCGCACTTCCAGGCGCTTGCCGAAATGATTTTCCCACGTGCCATTGTGCCGCGCGGTTTTGGTTTTGGTGATGGTGGCCGTCGGGCCGAGCCGGGTGCCGTCCTGAAATTCCAGGCCCAGCCGCGAATCGTCCAGCACCGGTTTGGCCGCCAGCTCGACGCGATAATGCAAGCCGCCTTGATCCGAGACCAAGACGGTCAGCTGACCATCAGGCGAAGTCAGCCGCGCGTCGGTCGCAGGCAGCGTCGGCGTGCTGGTGTACAAAAACCCCGCCGCGAGCAGGAGGGGTGCGTGGAAATAGGGCTTTAAGTTCATGGTGAGATTTCGGCCGATTGAATAACACAGCGGGCAGCTGCTGTCAGGTATTTTACGATTGCGCCACGCCTCTGACATCACGGCGATAATATTTCCCGGGGTGGTAAGATCGCAGGCTGACGACTGAGGGATTGCGGCGCGGGCGGTTATATTATTTCAAACCCTGCGCGCGCCGTAAGTCGCCGATTTCCTTGAGCCGGGCCACGAAGGCATCGGCAATCCGGCCGGCGCGGTTGGGGCCGACATCGAGCAGATAGTTCGCCTGACGGTCGTTGCACTTGTTGAGCGCGCCGACCACGTCAGCCGCGCTGCGGAGGTGGGTTTCAAGCCCGGGCTGCCAGAACCAATTACCACTGTTCACGATGGTATCGCACACCTCCGAGGGCACGGTGTTGGTAACCGGGGGGAAACCCTTCTCATTTTTGTAGATCGGGTATTCGTAACTGTAGATATCCGTTTCGCTCAACTTGTGGGAGTTGTTGGCGATGACCAGACAGTTAGGCTGGAGCTGGTGGATGAGCGCCTTGAGGTCGGCCCACTCTTTCGTCTTAAGTTTCACCTTGTATTGATCACACCAGATTAGATCAATCGGACCGTAACGGGTGAGCAGCTCGGTGAATTCCTGGCGCATGCAGCCCGCGTAGTCGCCCTGCGCTTCGGGCGGCATGCCATGGAGGGAGGGCTGGTTCGTCGGCAACGTGTTGCCGTAACGATTGTCGTAATTGCCGGGCGCACAATAATAGAAGCCGACCTTGAGGCCGCGCGCGCGGAAGGCGTCCACGAACTCGCGGACCACGTCGCCCTGGCCGTTCTTGAAATTCTTGAAGGCGGTGATGTCGTGCGTGGTGCCGGCACTATCCCACAACGGATAACCTTCGGTATGCTTCACGGTCAGCACGGCGTATTTCATGCCGGCCGCCTGGGCGGCCTCGGCCCACTGCCCGCAATCAAGATTGGTCGGGGCGAACGTGAGCGGATCCTCATAGCCATTGGCCCATTCCTGACCATTGAACGTCGCGATGTTGAAGTGCAGGAATAATCCGAATTTCCAACTCAGAAAATCCGCCTGCAACTGGGCGAGCGGCTTCACCGCTGCCGCCGCCGGGTCGGGGTTTTCCGCATATCCCGAACTGACGAGACCCAACAGCAGCCCAACGATGGACCAGACCTTAAGATTCCGCGTGAGCTTTGAGATAATATTGTGCACAGCCAGACCTGAGATTTACGCCATGGCGCGGGCGATACTGTTCCACCAGGCGTCGTGCAGTTCGGTGAGCGGGGCGGAGAATTCACCGCTGGCTGTCTTCACGGTCAGCGTGTCGCCACCAACTTTGCCAATCTGCACGGCGGGCACGCCCATGAGCTTGGCGCGTTCGACGACTTTTACCGCTTCCACGGCTTTGCAACTGATGACGATGCGCGACTGGGTTTCGCCAAAGAGCAAGGCGTCGAGACGCACATCTTTCAGCGCGGACAGATCAATGGTCGCACCAATCAAGCGCGGAGTGTCACGGGCGATGAGTTGCGAAATGCAGCTCTCGGCGAGCGCGACGGCGAGGCCGCCCTCGCTGCAATCGTGCGCGCTCTTCACGAGCCCGGAGTGAATCAGGCCGATGAGCGTGGTGTGCAGCGTCTTCGCCACTTCGAGGTCGCAGCGCGGCGGTGAACCGTTCTTCTGACCATGAATGACTTGCAGATACGCACTGCCGCCCAGGCCAAGAATCGGGTCGGTGGTGTCCACGGCGTCGCCGAGCAGGATGATGGCGTCGCCCGCGTCCTTGAACCATTGGGTGGTGACGTGCTCCGGTTTGTCGATGAGGCCGACGACGGAAATCGTGGGCGTGGGGTCAATCGGACCAGCGGGGCTTTGATTGTACAGCGAGCAATTGCCGCCGGTGACGGGGGCGTTGAAGGCTTTGCAACCTTCGGCCAGACCGCGCACGGATTCCTTGATTTGCCAGAACAGCTCGGGCTTGAGCGGGCTGGGCATGTTGAGATTGTCCGTGGCGCCGAGCGGCAAGGCGCCGGAGCAAGCGAGATTGCGGCAGGCCTCAGCGACGGCGCTCTTGGCGCCTTCGTAAGGGTCGAGATAGACGTAGCCACCGTTGCAATCCACGGTCATGGCAATCAATTTGTCCGGCACCGGCTTGCCAGCGACTTGCGCCGCCAGCTCGGCGGTCATCACGGGCAGCGAATCGGCCTTGATGCGAATGACGGCGGCGTCGCTGCCGGGTAGTACAACGGAGCCATCGCGCACTTGATGATCGTATTGGCGATAGACCCAGTTCTTGGACGCAATGCTCGGCCACGCAAGCAGCTTCTTCAAATTGTCAGCGGGCGATGTGGTATCGGCAATGCCATCGAGGCGGAAGGCGCGGACGGCTTTGAGATAGGCGGGCTCCACGGCTTCGCGCTGATAGACGGGCGATTCATCGGCAATCTTCTTCGCGGGAATATCCACGACGAGTTTGCCACCGTGACGCACTTTCATGTGGCCGGTGTCGGTGATGATGCCAATCTCGGACCACGGCAAATCCCACTTGTCGAAGATGCGCTTCACTTCCTCTTCGCGGCCCTTGTGGACGACGATGAGCATGCGCTCCTGCGATTCCGAGAGCATGATTTCGTAGCTGCTCATGTTCGGTGCGCGCTGCGGAACCTTGTCGAGTTCGATCTCGATGCCGGTGCTGGCGCGCGCGGCCATTTCGCACGTGGAGCAGGTCAAGCCCGCCGCGCCCATGTCCTGCATACCCGCGACCGCGCCGGTGGCGAGGAGTTCGAGACAGGCTTCGCACACGAGCTTTTCCATGAAGGGATCGCCCACCTGCACCGCGCCGCGCTGTTGCTCGGCGGATTCCTCGGTTAAATCCTGCGAAGCAAAGGCCGCCCCCGCGAGGCCGTCGCGACCGGTGGCCGGGCCGACGTAGAACACGGGATTGCCCACACCCTTGGCCGCGCCGCGCGTGATCTGTTCGTGGCGCAGCACGCCGAGGCAGAAGGCGTTCACGAGCGGATTGCCCTGGTAGGTCTTGTCGAAGTACACCTCGCCCGCCACAGTGGGGATGCCGAAGCAATTGCCGTAATGCGCGATGCCGCTGACGACGCCGCTGAATAAACGGCGCACGGTGGGATCAGAAAGTTCGCCAAAGCGCAGGGAATTGACCGCGCAAACGGGCCGCGCACCCATCGTAAAAATGTCGCGCACAATGCCGCCGACGCCGGTGGTCGCGCCCTGAAACGGCTCGACGGCGCTCGGATGGTTGTGCGATTCGATCTTGAAGGCGATGGCGATGCCGTCGCCAATATCAATGATGCCGGCGTTTTCCTCACCCGCGCCCACGAGAATCTTGGGCGACTTGGTGGGGAAGGTTTTGAGCAGCGGCTTGGTGTTCTTGTAGCTGCAATGCTCGCTCCACA
Organism: uncultured Verrucomicrobia subdivision 3 bacterium; assembly: GCA_903865745.1. GTDB lineage: Bacteria > Verrucomicrobiota > Verrucomicrobiia > Limisphaerales > UBA11358 > UBA11358. The sequence continues at coordinate 18,779 of CAIPKV010000078.1, forward strand.
TCACGGAAAAAATGCCGAGCTCGGTGTAGCTGGGCGTGCGGCCGAGGATGGCCACGGCGTGCGCATATTCTTCAGGCGTGAGGTTGTGCTTGGCAACCAACTCGGGGGTAATGGCGGGTTCGGTCATCGGAGAAATTGTTTAAGCCGCTTGCGCGACGGGTTTGTTCTTCAGCGCGGCGAAGATGCTTTCGAAAATCCATTTGCCATCGTCACTGCCGAGCAGTGTTTCGCAGGCGCGTTCGGGATGCGGCATGAGACCGGCGACGTTGCGCTGGTCATTGCAGATGCCGGCGATGTTTTGTAACGCGCCATTGGGATTCGCGCTGTCGGTGAGGTTGCCGTCCTGGTCGCAATATTGCCACAAGATTTGATTATTGGCTTTCAACTTCGCGAGCGTGGCTTCATCCGCAAAGTAGCAGCCTTCACCGTGGGCGATGGGCACGCGGAGGATTTTTCCCGCCGGAATCTTATTGGTGAACGGGGAATCGATGGTGGCCGTCTTGAGAAAGATGTTTTCGCAATGGAACTGCAAATCGCGATTGCGGATCAGCGCCCCGGGCAGCAGACCAGCCTCGGTGAGGACTTGGAAACCATTGCAGATACCAAGGACGAGGCCGCCGTTGTCGGCGAACTGCTTGACGGCCTGCATCACGGGACTGAACCGCGCAATGGCGCCGCAGCGCAAATAATCGCCGTAACTGAATCCGCCAGGCACGATGACGCAGTCGGTGTCGCCGAGCGAGGCGTCCTTGTGCCAGACGAGGCGCGCGGAATGGCCAAGCAAACGGACGGCGTGGACGGCGTCCTGGTCGCAGTTGCTGGCGGGGAATTGGAGGACGGCAAAGTTCATTTTGATTTAGGATTCACGATTTAAGATTTACGCGTCGAAAGGCTGTAGCCGCTCGTCCATCGTAAATCGCATATCGTAAATGCTTTATTCGATTTCGAGCTTGTAGTCTTCGATCACGGGGTTGCTCAACAATTTGAAGGCGGCGTCATTCAAGGCTTTATGCGCAGCGGCTTTATCGGTGCCGGGCGCGAGGTCGATCTCAATGTATTTGCCGATGTGCACGCCGGTGACATCGGTGTAACCCATGTGGGCGAGGGCGGTCTGAACGGTTTTGCCCTGCGGATCGAGCACGGCTTTCTTCGGAGTAATGATGATTTTGGCTTTCATGCTTGCGCTCGAAAATTTTGCGGAAAGAAGCCAGCGGAAGCGAGCCAAAAAAGGTTATCGTGTGAGTTTGTGGCATGAACTTGGACTGGTTTCAGACGCAACCACCAGCGCCACCAGTCTTTTTATGCGGTTTTCATTAACAAGCCATAAGTGGAGTTGAAATTCGCCGGCGTTTGGGCGAAAGTTGCGGCCATGCGAATCTTGAATTCACCGAATAAGGCCGGCGGCAACGGCGACCGTAAGAGCCTGGAGGCCTGTTCCATCGTCATCTTCGGCGCGAGCGGCGACCTGACCGCGCGCAAGCTGATCCCCGCGCTCTATCACCTGTTCAAGGATAAGCTGATGCCGGAGACGTTTCGCGTCATCGGCTTCGCGCGCCGTGAAAAGACCGACGCCTCGTGGCGCACGGAGCTGCGTGCGGCGCTCGACCAGTTTTCCCGCACCAAACCGGTGGACGGAAAAGTCTGGGCGGCCTTCGCCGAAAACATTTTTTATTGCGTCGGCGACCTGACCGACAAGGCGGCCTACGCCAAACTTGGCAAACAGTTGGAATCGTTCGGCAATCCGGCGTTGCGCGACAACCTGCTCTTCTATCTGGCAATTTCACCCAGCCAGTTCGGCGAAGTAGTCGAGCAGGTGCATTGCTCCCAGCTCTTGAAACGCGACGGCCCGGGCTGGCAGCGGCTCGTCGTCGAGAAACCGTTCGGCCACGACCTCGCTTCAGCTGAGGCGCTCAACCGCGAATTGACACGCTATGCGCACGAGCGGCAGGTGTTTCGCATTGACCATTATCTGGGTAAGGAAACGGTGCAGAACATTCTGATGTTCCGCTTTTCTAATTCCATTTTCGAACGCCTGTGGAACCGCGAATCTGTCGATTCTGTCCAGATCACCGTCAGCGAAAAGATTGGGGTCGGTGACCGCGGCGGCTATTACGAGGAGGCTGGCGCGCTGCGCGACATGGTGCAGAACCACATGCTGCAAGTGCTTTCGCTCATCGCGATGGAACCGCCGGTGTCGCTCGAAGCCGAAGCCGTGCGTGACGAAAAGGTGAAACTACTTAAATCCATTCGTCCGTTATCTGTGGAAGATGTCGCAAAACAAATCGTGCGCGGCCAATACTTCGCCGGCGCCGTTAACGGCGAGCCGCGGCCCGGTTACCGTCAGGAAGTCAAAGTGAAGCCTGACTCGAACGTTGAGACTTTTGTCGCTTTGAAGCTGCTCATAGATAATTGGCGTTGGAGTGGCGTGCCGTTTTATCTGCGCACGGGCAAAAACCTGCCGCAGAGCGCGAGCGAAGTGCGGATTCAGTTCCGCCCGACGCCGAATGTGTTGTTCGCCGCGCAATGCGGTTCGCACCTCGACGCCAACGCGCTGACTTTGCGCCTGCAACCGAACGAAGGCATTTCGCTTCACTTCAACGGCAAGGTGCCTGGCACCACATTGGGCGTGCGGCCGGTGCGGATGCATTTTAGTTACAACGCCGAGTTCGGCGCCTATACGCCCGAAGCCTATGAGCGCCTACTGTTGGAGGCTATTGCCGGAGACGCGACGCTCTTCATCCGCCGCGACGAAGTCGAGACCGCGTGGAAGATCGCCGACTCCATCCGCACGGGTTGGGAAAACAAGCCGCTCACGAACCGCGAGTTTTATGCCGCCGGCACCTGGGGGCCGATTGCCGCCGATGACCTGCTGGCACAAACCGGCCACGAATGGCATGAACCGCAGGTCATCAACTAAGGTAGCTTCATGAAAACCAAACTGCGGCTCGGCGCCTTACTGGCGCTATTAATATCGACCTCTGTCTTTGCCCAGCCGGCCACTAGCGAAAAATGCAGCGCGTTGCAAAACGCCCTTATCCTGATTATTCGCCATGCCGAAAAGCCAGCCAGCGGCTACGGACTATCCGCCACCGGCCAAGCACGGGCGGCGGCATACGGGGATTATTTTAAGAACTTCACCAACACGGCGGACGGCCAGCCGTTGAAGATAAATTACATTTTTGCCGCCGCTGATACCGAGAAGAGCCATCGCCCTCGCCTTACCATTGAACCGACTAGTAAAGCGTTGGGAATCGCGATTGATAGCCGGTTTAAGGATAAAAATCCCCAAGCCTTGGCGAATGAAATACACGCCAAACCGCACGGCACGGAGATTTTAATCGCGTGGCATCATGGCGAAATCCCCGCATTGATGCGAGCGCTTGGTGCTGATCCAGCAACCGTCATCCCGAAAGCTAAATGGCCGGACAACGTATTCGGCTGGGTGATTGAACTGCACTACGATGCCGACGGACGCCTGGCGGAAGCCACCCGTATCAACGAAAAGCTGATGCCGGATGACTCAGCTGGGCATGCGGAAGAATAACTGTAGCATTTCTGGGCAAAAGTGTCCCCATTCTAAACACCTTCTTCTAGTGCCTCCAAAAAATTTAAAGCAGTTCGTTTTAACTTGTAACCAAACGGTTAATTAGGTATCTATTAAGGCGTCAGTAACGGTAAGTTTTTTGATAATTTATTGAACCTTTTTCCGGCAGCAGCGTCGGAGTATATGTTGATTGAAGATTTCGCTGTCCGTTTAGGGTTGGCATAGAGGTTTTGCTTGCGGCGCGGCTCGGACAGCGACCCCAAGTTGGTCGCGTCGCCCTTCTGAGCGCCTGAGTGAAGGCGTATTTAACCTCATCACTACAAAGGCCGGACGCAAGTCCGGCCTTTCGCTTTTATACTGGCAGCTTTGTCAGCCTGAATTCCGCATTGATTACCCGCTCAAAGCGATTAAAATCTCCAACGCATGAAACATCGGCTCGACTTCGAAAAGCCTATCCTCGAATTACAGTCCAAGCTCGAAGAACTTCGCGAGCATCCGGAGAAACATTCGTTGGGCATTAGCTTTGAGGAGGAAATCCAGATCATTGAGAAAAAGATTGAGGAAACTCGTCGGCAAATCTTCTTGAATCTCACGCCTTGGCAACGCGTCCAGCTCGCGCGCCATCCGCGCCGACCTTACACGCTCGATTATTTCGAAACGACTTTCACCGATTTTCAGGAACTGCACGGCGACCGGCTCTTTGCTGAGGACCGCGCGATGGTTGGCGGTTTTGCCCGGCTGGCTGGACATCATGTGCTGGTCATCGGCACGCAGAAAGGCCGCGACACCAAGGAAAACATCCTGCGCAACTTCGGTTCCGCCCACCCTGAAGGCTATCGCAAGGCACTCCGTCTGATGCAGCTCGCGAACAAGTTCGGCCTGCCCATCATCACCTTGATTGATACGGCGGGCGCGTATCCCGGCGTCGGCGCGGAAGAACGCCACATTTCTGAAGCCATCGCCGTCAACCTGCGCGAAATGACTTTGCTCGAAGTACCCATCATCACTGCTGTCATTGGCGAAGGCGGTTCCGGTGGCGCGCTGGGCATTGGCGTCGCGGATCGCGTTTTGATTTTAGAAAACGCCTACTATTCCGTCATCAGCCCGGAGGGTTGCGCCGCCATCTTGTGGAAAGACCGCGCCAATGCCGCCAAGGCCGCTGCCGCGCTGCGCATCACTGCGAAAGATCTGCTGGAGCTTAAGCTCGTGGATGAAATTGTGCCTGAGCCGCTGGGCGGCGCGCACACCGACCCGGCTGCCATCGCGGCGACCTTGAAAACCCACCTCGTGAAGCATCTTGAAGAGATTCTCGCGCTCCCCGTGTCCGAGCGCCTGAAACAGCGCTACGCAAAATTCCGCGCTCACGGCCATTTCGTCGAGAAGACCGAGAACGCCGCTGAAATGAAGCCGGCTAAATCAGTCGAACCCGTCGCCGCCTGACCATGCTTTATCCGTTTGTTTTCAGTCCGATCTTCAAGGACCGTATCTGGGGCGGACGCGAACTGGAACGGCTTTACGGCAAAACGATTCCCGCCGCCCAGCCCACCGGTGAATCATGGGAAATCTCCGACCGACCCGGCGACGCCAGCGTCATTGCGAACGGTCCGCTCGCCGGCAAAGATTTGCGCTGGCTCATGGAAAACCATGCGGCGGAAATTCTCGGCGACGCCAAGCCAGCGGCGGCGGGCCGCTTCCCGTTGCTCTGCAAAATTCTCGACGCGCGCGAAAAGCTCTCGTTGCAAGTCCACCCGCCGGCGAGCAAGGCCGCGGAACTTAAAGGCGAACCCAAGACGGAAATGTGGTTCATCACCGATGCCGCGCCGGACGCGAGCTTGTATGTCGGCCTCAAGCGCGGCGTGACCCGCGCGGAGTTTGAACAGAAGATTTCTGACGGCAGCGTGGCTGATTGTTTTCACCGGATTCCGGTGAAGGCCGGCGACACGATGTTTCTGCCCAGCGGTCGCGTTCATGCCATCGGCGACGGCTTGGTGATTTTCGAGATCCAGCAGAACTCCGACACGACCTACCGCGTGTTCGACTGGAATCGCGTCGGCTTGGACGGCCAGCCGCGCGAATTGCACATCACCCAATCACTGGCAAGCATTGACTTCAACGACTTCGAACCAAAGCTCGTACCGGCGAAATACAATCAGGCCGCGAAGTTCAAATACCGTCACCTCGTCCAAGACCCGCTGTTCAATGTCCAGGAAATGATCTTTGAAAATGCCGGATCGTTCGTGCTGGCGGGGCAATTGTTGCGCATCATCGCCGTCGTCAAAGGCGCGGTGGAAGTGATTGATGCGGCCAGTAAAATCTCCGTTGAACTAAAGCCCGGTCAGTTCGGTTTGATTCCAGCCAGTTTGAAGGGCGTTGAAATCAAAGCGGCAGCGCAGTCGACTTTCCTCTGCGTGGAAGCCGAACCGAACTGAAGTCACCACAGAGTTCCGAATGACGGCTGGTGTTTTTCGAGATGTTCTCCCGCCCCCAATTGTTCCAACATCATTTTAGCCCTGAGCCTTAATTTCTTTCCACCGCTGGCAGCGGCGATTTCAGCGGAGTATTTCTCCTCGATGGACTTGGCGAGTTTCTTCTGATTAGCGCGCATCAGCCTCGTTGCGCCGTCGGCGACAAATTTATTCTTCATGGCGCGGTTTTAATTCCACGACAAGTCTTCTGGCGTCTGCGCGAGCAGCTTGTTCTTCCAGCCGCCTTTGCGTTGCAAGACTTTTTGCCAGAGCTGTTCCGGCGGCGTCTCAAACACCAGCTCCAATGACGCCGGAAACGTCAGCCACGATTTCCGTTTCATCTCGCTCTCCAACTGGCCGGGGCTCCAGCCGGCGTAGCCAGCGAACATCCGCACCTTTTTCGTGGCAGAAAAAGCCTCGCCAATCTCCAGCAGATCATCAAGCGAATGGCCGAGCGCAAGGTTCGGCATCACGTCGGCATCGGGGATAAAGCTGTCCGTGTGCAGGTAGCTCAATGCGCCGGGCTGCACCGGACCGCCGAGATAAAGTGGTGCGGTCTTGAGCGGCTCCGGCAGGTCCGCGATGATCAGGTCGCCGACGGCCTTGCCGACGGTGCGGTTGAGGACGAGGCCGAACGCGCCCTCGGCATCGTGCTTGCAGACGAGCAGGACGGTGTGCTGAAAAAACGAGCCGCCGAGTTGCCCGCTATCGAGCAGCAGCTTGCCTTGAAGAAATTTTGGATTGGTGGCCATCGCTGATTTAATTTGCACCAACTTTACGCCGCTGGCAAAAAAGAAAACGCCCAGCCGTCGAACTATTCAGCCACGATGAAACACAGATTGAACACAGATGCCGAAGTTTTGGCTTAACTTTTCTCGCAACCGTCGAAGATTTCAGCCCAGCCAGAACGCAAAGCGAATTTTAATTTCACGAGCTTGGGCAGACTTGGAAAATATTCTCCTGCTTCCAAGCTCTGAATATATCGCGCACTCACGCCGGTTTTTTCTGCCAGTTGCTCCTGCGTCAATTTTCTCCGTTCCCGCAAAGCCACGATGTTCCTGCCAAGCTTTGCTCGGTGGACACAAGATTTTGGCTTTTGTGAAGGCACGACATAATCGTCCGCAAAAAACGGCCAGCTAAACACGAGGTATTGCCTCGTGCACTGGGTTTTGATAGTTTTCGTTCCGCACATAATGAACGAAACAGAAATTCCAAGTTTTTCAGAAATTCATCCCTCGTTTGGGCAGAGAATCGGGCAGCGGCTTGCCCGTTTTGAGCAGTATTTCAACGCAAGATTCAGGGACAAATTCAATCCGGTAGTCAGAAAGCTGTCACCGTTTATTCCACACAATGCGGTTGTCTTTGATGTTGGTGCAAATCACGGGCGGTTTGCCAAAGCTGTGGCAAAAATTCATAACAGATCGTGCCGAGTGTTTGCCTTTGAACCACTGGAATATAATTACACCTTGGCAAAATCAGTTTTGAGCGGCTACAAAAATGTGAGGCTGTTCCCGGTGGCGCTTTCCAATAAGGCCGATCAAGAAAGACTTTACATACCCATAAAAAAATCATCGAAAAGGATTAACCATGTGACACCTCACATGGGCAAATCAGGATGTGAAAACTATTTTGAGTCAAATGATCGAAAACAGGTGTATTGGACTACCATTCAGACAAACACCCTTGACGCCATTATGGGTGGCGAAAATCTGACGCAATTAAACTTCATAAAAATAGATGTCGAGGGTGCGGAAAGCCTTGTTCTTGCCGGAGGCATCAAATCAATCCAAAAATTTCATCCGGTTATTTACTGCGAAGTTTCCGGACAACACACGAGGAAATTCGGATTGTCGCCGCTTGATTCGATAAAGATTCTTTTGGATTTGGGATACTGCCCGCATTTGATTATGGAAAACAGCATTCAAAAAACGCAGATAGGTGACGATTCGCGCGGTGATTTTTTGTTTTTACCAGCCGTTTGACATTGCGGAAAAACAAGAAAGCAGGAACCGGAATAAAATTCCTGTGTTCCTGCTTTCCTAATTTATTTTTCCGGCGATTACAGCGACTTCACTTTTTTCACAATCGCCGCCGCATCGATGCCGAACGCGGCCATGAGTTCCTCAGCCTTGCCGGAGCGCGGGATGCCCACGACGGCGAGCTTGTGAACCTTGATGCCTTCGCTCGAAAGTTCGCCGGCCACCGCGTCGCCGAGGCCGCCTTCAGAATAATGATCTTCCACCGTGATGACGGTGTTGTTGGTCTTCTTCGCTTCCGCGAGAATTTCCTTTTTGCCGAGCGGCTTGATGCTGTAAGCGTCAATGACCGTAACGCTGACGCCATCGGCCTTCAATTGATCCGCCGCCTTCAACGCCTCAAACAGCGTGACGCCCGCGCCGACCAGCGTGACCTTGTCGCCGGTGCGCAGCACTTTCGCGCCGCCGACGGGGAACGCTTCGTCGTTGCCATAGATGACCGGGGTCTTCGGGCGCGAGGTGCGCAGGAAGGCTACGCCTTTCAAAATCGCCATCTGTTCGAGCAACTTTTCCGTGGCCACGGCATCCGCCGGATACAAGACGGTGCTGCCGACGACCGCGCGCATGAGCGCCAGATCTTCCAGCGCCATCTGGGACGGGCCGTCCTCGCCGATGCTGATGCCGACATGCGAGCCGACCAGCTTCAAGTTCGATTGCGAAATGCCCGCGACGCGGATTTGATCCGCCGCGCGCGTGAAGAACGTGGCGAACGTTGAGGCGAACGGCACATGACCGCGCGTCGCATAACCGACGGCGACGGCGACGAGGTTTTGTTCCGCGATGAAACATTCGGTGGCACGATCCGGAAACTTCTTGAAGAACTTGTCCGCAAACGTGGAATTCTTCGTGTCGCCGTCCATCGCGTTGATACGCGGATCGGCTTCGCCCAAGCGGACGAGCGCGGCGCCGTAAGCTTCGCGCGTGGCGATCTTGTCGCCGAGCTTGTAGCTGATGGCCGGGTAGCTCGCCGGGGCCGTGAGATTCGGGGCGGGCAGCGCCGTCGGCGCCGGAATCGCAACTCCGAGACCGGACTTGGCGCTCGGAGCGAGTTCGGCGATGGCCGCGGCGGCTTCTTCCTTGTTCAAGGGTTTGCCGTGCCAATTATCTTTGTCCTGCAAGAACGATACGCCCGCGCCTTTGTAGGTCTTGGCAATGATGGCGAGCGGGCGTTCGTCCAGACCGACACCGCTGAGGACTTCGATGATTTCTTCGAGGTCATGGCCGTCGTCAAGGGTCTCGACGCGCCAGCCGAAAGCTTGGAAGCGTTTCACATAAACGTTGATGTCGTGGCCGAACGCCGTCGCCTGGCTCTGGCCGAGGCGGTTCGCATCCACAATCGCGATCAGGTTGCTCAACTTGTAATAGCCGGCGAGCGACGCGGCTTCCCACACGGCCCCCTCGGCGATTTCGCCGTCACCGAGCAAGACGTAGGTGTTGAAATCCAGCTGGTCCTGGCGTGCGGCGAGCGCCATGCCGACGCCGACGCCGAGACCCTGACCGAGCGAACCCGTCGCCACATCGGCGAACGCGAGGCGCGGCGTGGGATGACCTTCGAGGTCGTTGCCGAACTGGCGGAGCTTCAACAATTCGGGAATCGGGACAAAGCCGTTTTCCGCCCACGCGGCGTAGAGCAGCGGTGCGGCGTGACCTTTGGAGAGAATGAAGCGGTCGTTGTTGTAGAAATGCGGATTCTTCGCATCATACTTCATGTGGCCGAAGAAGAGGGCCGCCACGATATCCGCCGCCGAGCAGCAGGAGGTGGGATGGCCGCTACCCGCCGCCGTGGTTGCTTCGATAGAGTGGATGCGCAACTGGTTGGCAATCCCTTTCAGCAGTTCAATGTCCGTTTCAATCATAATTATTAAGAGCCGAGAGGTTAGCCGACAGATGGCGAAAGCCAAGAATGAAAATATACCAACGCGTCACTGTGTCAGCACATGACCGCCCACGGAGCAGGTCGGCAGCGCGTCCACACTGTTGATGGAATACGCCCCGCCGTCGGGACAAACGGGAAATACGCCGCCTTTAAAGTAGGGCAACAGGTCTTTCACGGTCGGCACGGCATCCACGGTCTTGTTTTTTTCGAGCGCCCACTGCTGCTTCGCGCCGTCAATCTGCCGGAGGTTGTTGATGCAGCTGTTGCGGTGGATGATGGCGAGGCCGGCGTCGGTGACCAAGCGGTTCTCGGCTTGAAGCTGCTGCAATTGAGCCTGCTGCAACGACAACGCCGTGCGCGCGTTACCGAGCTGCTGGGTGGCTTGCGCGTAACCGGCGTTCAACTGGTCAAGCGTGGCCTGCGCCTGCGCGAGGCGGTTGGTGTAAATCTCGTTCTGCTTGCGCAGCCGCAGGATTTCCGACGCCTGCAAGCCGGCATTGGAATTCTTCAAGTCGTCCAATTCCTTTTGCTGCTGGCGCAACTGGAATTGCGCCGCGCGCAGGTCGGTCTGGGCCGCCTCTTTCTCGCGGATGGCGTGGAAAAGCTGGAGTTCCGCCACGAGCATCAGCCCGAGGCAGAGCCAGGCGAACCAGCGTTTGAGATTCATGGTGGGGGAGTTGTCGCGCTTTTGGGGAACGGCGTCAAATCAGAAATGAACGTGGGAAAAGCATTAACGGTTTAACTGGCCAGCCGAGCCGTAGCTCAATGCGGGTTTAATAATGCACCCGCCTTCGTCTGACTTCGGCGCGGTAGCCTTCGCTTTCGCTACATTCAAGCGAAGGCTGGTGCGCGCGGCGGGGGTCGAACCCACAACCTTCGGCTTCGGAGACCGACGCTCTATCCAATTGAGCTACGCGCGCAGTTTTCAGCGGTGGATATTATGCGGGCTTTGCGCGTCGCGGCAAGCAGTATTGAAGCGCCTGCATCCCGGCTTGTCGGCGCGGTTTACTCTGCTATCCTCCGCGACTCGTTTGTGACCATCACCGAAGAAATCCAGCGGCGACGCACGTTCGCCATCATTTCGCATCCCGACGCGGGCAAGACCACGTTGACGGAGAAGCTGCTGCTTTACGGCGGTGCGGTGCAACTCGCCGGCTCCGTGACCGCGCGCAAAAATCAGCGCGCCACCACCTCCGACTGGATGGAACTCGAAAAGAAGCGCGGCATCTCCATCAGCTCGACCGTGCTGCAATTCGATTACGACGGCTACCGCCTCAACCTGCTCGATACGCCCGGCCACAAGGATTTCTCCGAAGACACTTACCGCGTGCTTACCGCCGTGGACGCCGTGGTCATGGTGATTGATTCCGCCAAAGGCATCGAGCCGCAGACGCGCAAGCTGTTCGAGGTCTGCCGCCAGCGCGGTGTGCCGATCTTCACCTTCATGAACAAGTGCGACCGCCCCATGAAGGAGCCGCTCGCACTGCTCGACGAACTGGAGCGCGTGCTCGGCATCGGCGCGTTCCCCGTAAACTGGCCCATCGGCAACGGCGCGGATTTCCAAGGCGTGTACGACCGGCAGACCAAGACGATGCACACCTTTGAGCGCGTGGTCGGCGGCAAGTATCGCGCGCCCGTTTCCGTCGGCGGCTTGCACGACCCGGAAGTGCGCGGCAAGTTGAGCGAAGCCGACTTTGCCAAGACGGTCGAGGAACTCGAAATGCTCGAACACGCCGGCGAAGTCTTCGACGATGCCGCCGTGCTCGCCGGCAAGAGTACGCCGGTCTTCTTCGGCAGCGGCGTGAACAACTTCGGTGTGCAGCTCCTGCTCGACGGTTTCCTGAAACATTCGCCCGCGCCCAAGTCGCGCGTGATGGGCGGCATCGAAATCTCGCCCGAGAACCCGGCGTTCTCTGGCTTTATCTTCAAGATTCAGGCGAACATGGACCCGAAGCACCGCGACCGCATCGCGTTCATCCGCGTGTGCTCCGGCAAGTTCGACCGGGACATGACGGTGCATCATTCGCGCTCCGAGAAGAAGGTGCGCCTGTCCAGCTCGCACAAACTATTCGGCAACGAGCGCGAGACGGTGGACGAAGCGTATCCCGGCGACGTCATCGGTCTCGTCGGCCACGACAGCTTTGGCATCGGCGACACACTGACGACGGACCCCAAGATTCTTTACAAGGAAATCCCGCGCTTCACGCCCGAAGCCTTCTCCTATCTGCACAATCCGAACACGGGCAAATACAAACAATTTCGCCAGGGCCTCGACCAGTTGCTGCAAGAGGGCGTCATCCAGGCGTTGTACCTCCGCAATTCCTCCATCAAGACGCCGCTGCTCGCCGCCGTCGGCCCGCTGCAATTCGAAGTCGTGCAGTTCCGCCTTGAAAGCGAATACGGCGCCGAGTCGCGCCTCGAAGCCGCCCCGTGGAGCGTCGTCCGCTGGCTGCCTCCGGAGATTTCCGAAGAGGCGCTCGACGGTCTGTCGCTGCCAACCGGCGCGAAGCTCGCCTACGATCTCGGCAAGAATCCCGTCATCCTGTTCCAGAACGAGTGGTCGGCCAATTACTTCAACGAGACGAACAAGAACACCCCGCTCTCCGCCCTCCCCGTCCAGACGGCGAAGGAATGAAAGTTGACATCACTGCATCAGCGTATCACAGTATCAAAGCATGAGAACCACCATCACTGTGGACAACGACGTTTTTGAGGCGGCGCAGGCGCAGGCACGCGCGTCGGGTAAAAAGCTCGGCGAAGTCATCTCGGCGATGGCGCGGCGCGGATTGCGCGCATCGGCGGACACCGCCAGCAAGAACGGCCTGCCGGTCTTCAAGGTTCAGGGCAACGCCCCAGTGATTCCCAGCAGCCGGGCAAAAGCCTTGCTCGACGAGGACGCGACGTGAAAGCCGCGCTGCTCGATACCAACGTCCTGCTGGCGCTGGCGTGGCCGAACCATCAGCATCACGCTGCCGCGCACACCTGGTTTGCCGTCCACGCCAAACGCGGTTGGGCCACGTGCGCTTTCACCCAGCTCGGCTTTATCCGCCTTTCGGCCAATCCCGCTTACTCGCGCGAGGCGGTTCCGCCCGCCGAAGCCGCCGCGCTGCTCCGGCAATGGACGCACCACAAGGCACATCAGTTCTGGACTTCGCCCGCCGCCGATGCGCCGGCGATTTATGAGCGCGCCTTGGGACATCAACAGGTCAACGACGCCTGGCTCGTCGAGGTCGCGCGGAAAAACCGGGGCCGGCTCGTCACGCTCGATGCGCGGCTGGCAGCGCACGCCCCCGAAGCCAACCTGGTGGAGACCATCGCCGCCTAACCCGCCCCGCTGCTTTCATTCTGCATTCATAATTCATCCTTCATAATTCGCCCCCATGTCCACCCTCATCTCCGCCTCCGAAGTTTCCGTGCGCTATAACGAACGCACGGTGCTCGACGACATCACGCTCGGCATTCAGGACGGCGACCGCATCGGCCTCGTCGGGCGCAACGGCTGTGGCAAGACCACGTTCCTCAAAATCCTCGCTGGCTTGCAGCAGCCCGACAGCGGCGAGGTGGATCGCCGCCGCGATCTCGTGGCCAGCTACCTGCCGCAGGATTTCATGCTCGATGACACGAAGAACGTCCACGACAACGTCCGCGACGGCGCGGCGCACGTCTTCAAGCTGATCGCGGAATTTGAGTCCCTGCCGCATGACTCCAAGCGGCACGAAGAGTTGGAGCAGCGCATCCACGCGCTGGACGGGTGGACCGTGGAACGCCGCATCGAGATTGCGCTCGCGCACCTGAATTGTCCCGCCGCCGACCGCCGCGTCGAATCGTTGTCCGGCGGTGAGAAGCGCCGCGTCGCGATGGCGCGGGCGATTGTCTCGCAGCCGGATTTCCTGATGCTCGACGAGCCGACGAATCATCTCGACCCGGAATCCATCGAGTGGGTCGCCGAGTTCCTGGAGTCGTTCAGCGGCGCGTTCCTCGTCGTCACGCATGACCGTTACTTTCTGGACCGCGTGGCCGGCACCATCCTGGAGTTGTCCAATGGCAAATTCTTTTCGCACGCGGGCAATTACACCGACTACCTGCTCGCCAAGTCGGAACGGCAGGAGGCGGACGCGACGATCGAGCACAAGCGCCAGATGTTTTTGAAGAAGGAGCTCGCGTGGGTGCGCCAAGGCCCGCGCGCCCAGCGCAGCAAGCAGAAGGACCGCTTCGAGCGCTACTACGATGAGGCTGCGAAGGACGGGCCGGTCATCGAGGAGGATGTGGAGCTTTGCATCCCGCCGCCGCCGCAGCTCGGCAACCGCACCGTCGAGGTCGCCGGTCTCGGCATGGAGCTGGGCGGCAAGAAATTATTCTCCGGCTTCAACTTCACCTTCGAGAACGGCAAGCGCGTCGGCATCTGCGGTCGCAATGGTTTGGGCAAGTCCACCTTGCTCAAGATCGTCATCGGCCAGCTCGCGGCCACCGAAGGCACGGTGAAGATCGGCCAGCTCACCAAGTTCAATTACGTGGATCAAGGCCGGCTGCACATGAATGAGGAGCGCACTGTCCTCGATGAAGTGGCCGACGGCACGGAGTTCGTGCAATGGGGCGATGTGAAACTCTCCGTGCGCTCCTATCTCAAGCGCTTTCTGTTTGCCGACGACCGCATCATGACGCAGGTCAAGAAGCTGAGCGGCGGCGAGCGCAGCCGTTTGCTGCTGGCGAAGATTTTGAAGAGCGGCGGTAACTTCCTCATCCTCGACGAGCCGACGAATGACCTCGACCTGCCGACCCTGCGCGTGTTGGAAGAGGCGCTCATCGCGTTCACCGGCGTGACCTGCGTGGTCAGCCATGACCGCTATTTTCTCAACCGCGTCTGCACCGACATCCTCGCTTTTGAGGGCGACGGCAAGATTCATCACAGCGTGGGCGACTACGATTATTATCTGGAGAAAAAGGCTAAGGCCGTCGCCGCCGCCGCCCGGCAGAGCGCAGCTATATTAGCGGTGAACAAGAATGCGGCGGTGGCCCAAGCCGCCGCGACGCAAAAGAAAGCGCGCAAATTATCCTTCAAAGAGACGCGCGAGTTGGAGGGCATCGAGGCGCAGATCAAAGCGATGGAGGCGGAGGTGGCGCGCATCGAGGGCTTGTTTGCCGACCCGGAATATTTTCGCAAGCACGCCGCC
The DNA here is from genome assembly GCA_903865745.1 of uncultured Verrucomicrobia subdivision 3 bacterium. Taxonomy (GTDB): domain Bacteria; phylum Verrucomicrobiota; class Verrucomicrobiia; order Limisphaerales; family UBA11358; genus UBA11358. The sequence continues at coordinate 33,871 of CAIPKV010000078.1, forward strand.
ACCGTCCACCAGCTCACGCACGAATTGGACACCGCCAAGGAGCAAGTCCCGAAGCTGTACGCCCGCTGGGAAGAATTGGAAGCCCTCCGCCTCGCCGCCGGGCAGTCTTAGGGTAGGGTCATGGCCTTTTAACGCACCAGAAAATCATCCCCTCGTACGAGTAGATCATCTGCTCGCACCAAATTATCATTTTCTCGTACGGTTGAAGCATTCTGCCATACGGCTGGGTGTTCCAACCGTATGGCTGGCTCGTCCAACCATACGGCTGACTCGTCCAACCGTACGGCTGGCTCGTCCAACCGTACGGCTGGAACCTCCAGCCGTATGGCTGAAGACTCCAGCCGCACCAGTAAATCATTTATTGGTGCGGATAAATCGTCCAGCCGTACCAGTAAACCTTCCAGCCGTACGGTTTTTAGTCAAAAGCGCGTCCGAAGTGGCAAAAACCATCTCTTTTGCCGACGCCACCCCGACAAGTGTGTAAAAAGAGACACCTAGCGTCAGGTTGTCCCGTTGGGAGGATGGTAGGGCGCGCAGTCCCTTGCGCGCCGGGGCGTGGGTTGCCACCGGACGGCGCGCATGGAGTGACGCGCCCTACCGGTTGCCCGCCTCCGGATACCCGCTATTGGCCAGCACGCAGCGCTTTCTGCTTTGGCTTTGGGACGTGTCCCATTATCTTGCGCGGCTATGTTTGTCCGTTTCACCCTGCTGTTGCTCGCGCTCGCGCTGTCTGCGCCCGCCAGTCACGCGGCTTTCATCAGGGGCCACAGCTATGTGCCGCTCGCCGAGTGGGCGGATGATAATAACTTCCGCATCGTCGCGCACTACGGCGATGAAATCACCCTGACCAACCGCTCGGCGCGGCTGGTCTTCGCCAAGGATTCGCATACGGCCCAGATCAATGGCGTGAACGTGGCGCTGTCGTTCCCGGTGTCGGCGGATAAGGGTCAGTTCGCCATCGCCCAAATGGATTTGACCCGCACCATCGAGCCGCTCATCTATCCGCCCAAGTTTGCGGGCCGGAAGCTTACCACCATCGTGCTCGACCCCGGTCACGGCGGGAAGGACCCGGGCAACCGCGTGGCCGGGCGCAGCGAAAAGAACGCGACGCTGGCGCTGGCCAATGCGGTGCGCGACCAATTGGTGGACGCGGGCTTCCGGGTCATCTTCACGCGCAAGTCGGATAAGTTCGTGGAACTGCCGGTGCGACCGGACATCGCCAACCGCGCGCGCGCGGACCTCTTCGTGAGCCTGCACTTCAATGCGACCACGTCGGGCAAGGCGGAAGTGAGCGGGCCGGAGACGTATTGCATCACGCCGGTGGGCGCGGCGTCGTCCAATGCGCAAGGCGAAGGCGCGAACTACGGCGCGACCACGGCGAACCTCTCGGAGAAGCCGAGCCTGCTGCTGGCGTATTCCGTGCAGCGCGCGCTGGTGAAGAATCTGGGCGTGGAGGATCGCAGTGTGCGGCGCGCGCGCTTCGCGGTGTTGCGCGATGCGGAGATGCCCGCCATCCTGATCGAGAGCGGTTACATGACGCATCCGGTGGAGGGCCGGAAGATTTTCGACGCGGCCTACCAGCGGCAACTGGCGGCGGCCATCGTGAAGGGGATCATGAATTATCAAAGGCTGACCGCGCCGGCGGAGGCGCCCTTTACGAACAGCACGCCGACCAGCATTCACAAACGAAAGAAATCATGAGCATTGCAACCAAGACGGGGGATAACGGCACGACGGCACTGATGTATAACCGCCGCGTAGCAAAGAACCATGTGCGCGTGGAGGCTTACGGCACGGTGGATGAATTGAACACCGCGCTCGGGCTCGCCCGCGCCACGGCGGAACATGATTTTGTGCGCACGAACCTCTTGCCCATCCAGAAGGATTTGATCGTGCTGATGGGCGAACTCTGCGTGCAGCCGGAAGATTTGAACCGCTACGTCGCCGACGGTTTTCTGCTCGTGACGGCGGACATGACGGCGAAGCTCGATGTGCTCGTGAAGGAAATCGAGGCGCAGAATGTCAGCTTTAAAGGTTGGGCGACGCCGGGTAATACCATGAACTCCGCCGCGCTGGATGTGGCACGCACGGTTTGCCGTCGCGCGGAACGCCGCGTGTGCGATTTGAAGTTCACCGGCGAAATGCGGAACGCGGAAATCATCCTGTATCTCAACCGGCTGTCGGATTTGCTCTGGCTCTTCGCGCGCTGGGTGGAGACGCAGGTGAAGGCGTAAGCGCGCAACTCCGCACTTTTCAAACGCGGAACTTCTGACTATGCTTCCGTTTCCGTTTTGAGCTTTCGGGAAGCCTTGTCGGCACGGCTCGAGGAATTTTGTATGGCATTGATTGTCCAGAAATACGGCGGCACATCGGTCGGCAACACCGACCGCATCAAGAACGTTGCCAGGCGCGTGGCGGAATACCGCGCGAAAGGCGACTCCGTGGTCGTCGTCGTCTCGGCGATGAGCGGCGTGACGGATGGCTTAATTAAGCTGGCCAAAGATATCGCGCCCCTGCCCAGCGAACGCGAGATGGACATGCTCCTCGCCACCGGCGAACAGCAGACCATTGCGCTCACGGCCATCGCGCTGCACACCCTCGGCATTCCCGCCGTGTCCATGACGGGCGCGCAGGCGGGCATCGTCACCGATGGCGTCCACACCAAGGCGAAGATTCACAACATCACGCCGAAGCAGGTTCACACCGCGCTCAACGCCGGCAACGTGGTGATCGTCGCTGGTTTCCAAGGCGAGACGTCGGAAGGCCAGATCACCACGCTCGGTCGTGGGGGTTCGGATCTCACGGCCATCGCGCTCGCCGCCGCGCTCAAGGCGGATCTCTGCCAGATTTATACGGATGTGGACGGCGTTTACACGACCGATCCGCGCATCGTGCCGACCGCAAAGAAGCTGTCGGAGATTTCCTACGACGAAATGCTCGAGCTCGCCAGCCTCGGTGCCAAGGTGATGCAAAGCCGTTCAGTTGAATTTGCCAAGAAGTTTGGCGTGGTGTTTGAAGTCCGCTCCAGCCTCAACGACAACCCCGGAACTATTGTGAAAGAAGAAACGAAAAGCATGGAAGGCGTCGTCGTCCGCGGCGTCGCGCTCGACAAAAATCAGGCCAAGGTCACGCTCGTGGGCGTGCCCGACCGCCCCGGCGTGGCCGCGAAGATCTTTAAGGCGCTCGGCAATGCGACCGTGAACGTGGACATGATTGTTCAGAACATCAGCCACGGCACGGGCACCCCGGCCACGGATATTTCGTTCACCGCCGACAAGCCGGACCTGCTCAAGGCGCAGAAGGTCATCGAAGGTTTGAAGACCGAAGTCGGCTATCGCGAAGTCATCACCGCCGAGAAGATTGGCAAGCTGTCCATCGTCGGCGTCGGCATGAAGTCGCACACCGGCGTGGCGGGCAAACTGTTCGAGACGCTCGCGAACGAAGGCATCAACATCGACATGATTTCGACGAGCGAAATCAAGATCTCCGTCGTCATCGACCTCGCGAAGGGCGAGCAGGCGGTGAAGGCCGTGCACGCCGCGTTCATTGGCTGAACTTGACCGGGCGCATTGCCGGCGTATGATTAAACCAACATGAATCGCAATCTGAACCTGCTGCTGACGAGCGCGCTGCTAACCGGCGCGGCGGTTGGGTTTTGATTCGTTCACAAACTTTATCAAACCCACTGCCGAGACGGCGGTGGGTTTTTTGTTTTAACCCGGCCGCCGGATGGCGATAATAACCAAGCCAATACGACCATGCATCCAGACCCCTCCAAGAAATATCGTGCGTTCCCGCCCGTCCACTTGCCCGACCGCCAGTGGCCCAACCGCGTGCTCACCGCCGCGCCGCGCTGGTGCAGCGTCGATTTGCGCGATGGCAACCAGGCCCTCGCCGTGCCGATGAATGTTTCGCAGAAGCTGGAGTTGTTCCAAACCCTCGTGAAGATCGGCTTCAAGGAAATCGAAGTCGGCTTTCCCTCCGCGTCGAACACGGAGTTCACGTTCAATCGCCGGCTCATCGAGGAGAAACGCGCCCCAGACGATGTCTGGCTCCAAGTGCTCGTGCAGGCGCGCGAAGATTTGATTGAGCGCACCGTCGAGTCGTTGATTGGCGCGAAGAAGGTCATCATTCACATGTATAACTCGACTTCGCCGGCGCAGCGTCGCGTCGTGTTCGGCAAGTCGAAGGACGAGATCAAGGCCATCGCCGTGAATGGCGCGAAGATGATCAAAGACCGTTTGCACCGGCTCAAGGGCACAGAGGTCATGCTCCAGTATTCGCCGGAAAGTTTCAGCATGACGGAAGTGGAATACGCCAAAGAGATTTCCGAGGCGGTCATGGACGTGTGGCAGCCGACGCCGCAGCATAAGATGATTTTGAATTTGCCGGACACGGTCGAAGTTGCGATGCCGAATGTTTACGCGGATCAAATCGAGTGGATTTGTAAGAATATTAAGCACCGCGACTCGCTCATCATCAGCTTGCACACGCACAACGACCGCTGCACCGGCGTTGCTGCGACCGAACTCGGTCTGCTCGCGGGCGCCGACCGCGTCGAGGGCACGCTCTTCGGCAATGGCGAGCGCACGGGCAATCTCGACCTCGTCACCGTGGCGTTGAATCTCTACATGCACGGCATTCATCCGAAGTTGGATTTCTCCAATCTCGCCGCCATCATTGATGTCTACGAGCGCAGCACGGGCATGACGGTGCCGCCGCGCCAGCCTTACGCGGGTGAGCTCGTATTCACGGCCTTCAGCGGTTCGCATCAGGACGCCATCAAGAAAGGTCTGGCCGAGCGCGAAAAAATTCCCGGCGCGCACTGGGATGTGCCGTACCTCACGATTGATCCGGCGGACATCGGGCGCGAATATCGCGAGGTCATCCGCGTCAATTCGCAATCCGGCAAGGGCGGCGTCGCCTATCTGCTCGAAAGCGAGTTCGGCATCGAATTGCCCAAGGACATGCAACGCGAGTTCGGCCCCATCGCCAACGACGCGGTGGACAAGCTCGGCCGCGAAGTGAGCGGTGCAGAACTCAAGGCGATGTTCTGGCAAGAATATGTCGAGCGCATCACGCCGTGGTCGCTCAAGGGCTTTGAGACGGAGAGCAAAAACGGCGTTGTCAAATGCCGCGCCCAGCTCTTGCGCAACGGTCAGGCCGTTGAGTTCAAGGGCGAAGGCAATGGCCCGCTCGCCGCGCTCGTGCACGGCTTCACCACGGCGGGAGTGCCGCGCTTCGAAATCACCAACTACAGCGAACACGCCTTGAGTTCCGGCGAAACGGCGGCGGCGATTTCCTACATCCAGATCAAGACCGCCGATGGCCAGACCCGCTGGGGCGCCGGCGTGGATACGAACATCGAGCTCGCCTCGGTGCGCGCCGTCCTGAGCGCGTTGAACCGCCTCTAAACTGCCGCGCACTTTGAACGCGGCGAAATCCCGCTCGTCAAATCCAGTTGAACTGCTAAATTCAAAACTTAAATGAAACTGCGCCCCACCCTGTTCGCCATCGCGATGCTGTTTGGTTTCTTCGCTGGAATTTTTCCTGCCGCCGCCCAGTCCAACCTCGTGACCACCGCGCCGGTCTATGTGCCGAATTTGTCCCACGCGGGCGATCCGCTGCCCGATGGCGTTCTCTCGTGGGATTCGCTGTTCAAGGCCGTGGATACCACGAACGAGCAGGATTTCGCGCACTTCATCTTTAGCTTCACCAACGTCACGGCCAACAACGTCACCATCTTGAATGTTCATCCGTCCTGCGGTTGCACCACCGCGGAGCTGCCACCGGTGCCGTGGACACTGCCGCCCGGCACAAATGGTCAGATTAAAATTAAGGTTAATCTCCATGGCAAAGCCGGCACGGTGTTCAAGACCGTCAATGTCTCCACTGACCGTGGCAATAAGAACCTCATGTTGCGCATCAACATCGCGCCGCCGCCGCCCGCGCCCGAAATGACCGAGGCCCAGCGCGACGCCGGCATCATGGCTTCGAAGGCCGACCGCCAGGCCATCTTCAAGGGTGATTGCGCGAGCTGCCATCTCAAGAAAACTGAGGGCAAATACGGCCAGCAGTTGTACGAAGCCATTTGTTCCGTCTGTCACGAGGCGAAAAATCGCGCCACCATGGTGCCCGACTTGCACAATCTCAAAGTGCCGACCAACGAAGAATTCTGGCGCACGTGGATTACCTCCGGCAAGGCGGGTTCCCTCATGCCTGCGTTTGCCACGTCACAGGGAGGGCCGCTGAATGATTTGCAGATCGCCTCGCTGGCCGCCTATCTCAACGCCTTCATTCCCTCGCACGTCGCGCCGGCAGCCCCGGCTCCGGGCGCGAAGTGAAGTCCGCTTGCGGAAATTATTCCGCCCGCTATCCTGTCAACCATGACAGCAAAACTGGTTGACGCGACGAACCACTACCGAATCTCTACGCTCGGCGAGCGCGTGCTTGGCGGCGGCCACATCACCCGCGACGAAGCCACGTGGCTCTTCAACCTCGAGACCTCCGCCGACATCCTCGATTTGCTGTCGTGGGCCAACCGCATTCGCGAGCAATTCAAGGGCAACAAGATTCATCTCTGCTCCATCGTCAACGCCAAGGCCGGCGCGTGCTCGGAGAATTGCAGTTTCTGTTCGCAATCGTCCCATTACCAGACCGGCTCGCCGAAATACGGTTTCATTGAGCCCGAACCCGTGCATGAAGCCGCCGAGGAAGCGAACCAGAACGCCGTCACCGCCGTCGGCCTCGTCGCCGCATGGAAAGGTCTGAACGAAGGCCCGATGCTCGACGAAGTCTGTGACCGCATTCGCGAGTTAAAAGCCGGCGGCAAGACGCGCCCCGACGCCTCACTCGGCATCATCAAGAAGCAGGAGGTCGCCAACCGCCTGAAAGAAGCCGGGCTGGAATGTTACGGCCATAATCTTGAAAGCTCGCGCCGCTTTTTCCCGAATACCTGCACCACGCACACGTTCGACGACCGGCTCGAGACCATCGGCTATCTGAAGAAGGCCGGCATCAAGATTTGTTCCGGCGGCATCATCGGCATGGGCGAGACCCGCGCGGACCGGTGCGATCTGGCGTTTGAGTTAAAAGCCATTGGCGCGAACGTCGTGCCCGTCAATATCTTGAACCCCATTCCCGGCACGCCCTTCGCCAAGAACGAGCCGCTGCCCGTGATGGAAATTCTGAAGACCATTGCGTGTTTCCGGTTCATCCTGCCGCGTCAGGAAATCATGATTGCGGGCGGGCGCACCGTGAACCTGCGCGATGCGCAGAGCATGATATTCATGGCGGGCGCGAGCGCGCTGATGGTGGGCAACTATTTGACCACGCTGAACCAGCCGGTGGAAAAAGACCTGCAAATGTTGAAAGACCTCGGCCTCGACCCGAACTGGGATAGCCACGATTTTAGCGATCAGGAAGAAGGCGGCTGCGGCTGCGGGAAAGAAAGTTGCGAAGCAGAAATGGTCTGACACTATTTGCGAATAACAAATATGAGTTGGCGCTTTAGACAATCGTTTAAGATTCTTCCGGGGCTCAAACTAAACTTGTCCAAAGGCGGACTGAGCGCGAGCGTTGGCGGCGCTCCCTTTACAATGAATCTCGGACGGCGAGGTTTATATGCCACGGCTTCAATTCCTGGAACGGGCATACAATTTCGGCAGCGTCTTTCTGGTGAAACGCATCCGAATTCTCAACCTAGCTTATATGAACCGCCGCGCTCGCCACTTTCAGACAATTTTCCAGATTCTCCCCCAGGCTTTTTGCCACCACTTGACTCGAGTTCTGCTCCTCTGCGAGAAATTCGCAGCGCAAGCACAGAACTTCTGACCAGCGAAAGCCTCAAAGAACTCAAGAACCTGATACAGACAGCCTACGAAGAACACGAAGAGATAAGCGGCGAATTTTCCAAGGCAAAAAAAGAAAATGCCCGTGCAACAGCGCGGTTCAACTCGTGGGATAATGGATTCTTGCTGAAGAAAATCTTTAAGAACTCATTTGCAGTCCGAAAAACTGAAGCTGAAATTGCAACTGCGAGAGCTTCTGAACTTGAAGAGCAGCTTCGGCTCACAACAATCTCGACACAGGTTGAGCTTGCCAAAGAACAGGCAGAACCATTCTTCAGAATGCGCGACGAATTCACTGCATTGGCGGAATGCGCTGCGGTATGGGATGTGAAGGCAGACCGAGCAACTGATAAATTTAGAGAGCGGACAATCGCAAGCAGAACAGTCAGCCGTGATCGAATCGGATTTTCTTTGGGCAGTTGTGATTTGATTCAATGGGAGCAAGAAGTTCCTCATTTGCAAAACGTGAATGGTGGCGACATTTTCCTATATCCTGGTTTTATTTTGTATCGGGCTTCCAAGACGGCATTTTCTGTCATCAATTTCCACGACGTGAAACTTACGGCTGTTCCAGTCAAGTTCCATGAAGAAGATGGCGTTCCAAGCGATTCAAAAACAATCGGACAGACTTGGGCGAAAACCAATAAGGACGGAAGCCGTGACAAACGATTTGCGGGCAATTACCAAATTCCAATCGCACTCTACGGTGATTTGACTCTCAAAAGCGAAACCGGCTTGTGGGAAGAATTCCAATTTTCTAATACTGATCGATTGGATCGTTTTGTTAAATCGTGGAACACTTTTGTCGCTTCTTTTGACGACAAAATTTCTTTGGTTTTTACGCAAGAAAACCCTGTTCCGCCCGAAGCCTCTCCAGAGACTCCACCACCTCCAATATTGGTTGGAACAGATATACATTTTGAATGTGATTCGTGTCATCAGCCAATCGAAGTGAATGTTGAAGCTGTTGGCCAAGAATTTCGCTGCCCCGGTTGCGGCGGAAAACTCGTTGTCCCAGCGCCGTAGCGCGGCATCTTTGTAGCAACCCAATCACAAAATTCCCCAGCCCCGTCGGGGCGGCATCCGCCTTGCCAGCCACCACCATTGCTGGTAACAGTCCGCATGGACACCGAAGCATTTATCCGTTGGGCGCTGGATGAGGCGCGCACGGTCGAGGAGCGGTTCACGCTGGAACTGATTGTGGAGCAGGGCATGAGCTATTGGAACTCGCAACACAAGATTTACAAGTTGCACAATTGGGAAGCGCGGGTTGAACTGGAACGCCAGCGCTCGCTCAACCCCGCCTATCAGCCGAAGTTCAGCGAGAAGGATGTCCGCCATGCCGCCGAATGTCTGCCGCTTGTGAAGTCGTGGTGGATCACCCGAGGTTATCAGGAACGCCAGATCCGCGACCTCAAAGCCTTCGGCTTCCTCACGGAGCTGGAAGATTTCAAGATGGGTTGCGAGGCGGAGGATATCAGTATTTTCGCCACGCTGCCCAAGCTGCGGGTGCTGCATTTCAGCAGCTCGGAATGCGAGGATTTTAGCCCGCTGGCCGAGTGCCGGCAGTTGCGCGACCTGGGACTGACGCTGGGCAAATCGGGCTTCCGGGTCGGCACGCACTGGCCAAATGTGAAGGGTTTGGAACAGTTGCAGCAACTGGAAACGCTAAGCCTGAGCGGAAACCTGTTCGCATTCACGCCCGGCTTGTGCTGGCCGAACGTCCGCACGGCCTCGCTCCATTGCGACCCGTTGCCGACGCGCTCCGTTGGCGAACTGCCGCAGTTGCCGGCCTGCGAATTTCTTACGCTCGCCGGCGTCGAACGGCTGGACGGCATCGAGAAATTCCCGCGCCTGCGCAACCTGACCATCACCGGCGAAACGCGTAGTTTCGAGCCGCTGACGGCGTTAAAAGAGCTGACCGCGCTGGCCTGCAACGGCATCGGCCCGCTGGAAGTGCGCCCGCTCACGCGAGTGCCGAAGTTGCAATGCCTCACCTTTACCGGGAATTACGAGTTCAACCTCGCCAAGCCGCCGCTGCGGGATTACTCGCCACTGGCCGACGCCCCGGTGTTGCGCGAGCTGGTGGTGGTGGGCTGTCCACCGGTCGATGAAGAGGTCAAGACGTTGCGGGCGCTGCTCATGCCGTGGGACGATGTACTGCTCGCAACGAAGCCGCGCCCGGTGCCGCCCTTACGCCTAGTGGTCGCGCCGCACAACAAAGGTTGTCCCCGCCACCACGAGCCGGTGCTCGAACCGGATGACCACGGCCTGCCGGACCTGATGCTTCGCAAGTTCCAAGGCAATTGGGTGGGCCGCCACCTGTTCAAGGCCATCAGTAAAAAGATCGGTTGCGAGGACTGGGGTACGGCCAGCGGCGATTGCGTTTATCGGACCTTCACCATCGAGATTCACGCCTACGCCCTGGTGGAAAAATCCCGCGAAATCGTGGACGCCGCCCGCGCCGCTCTCGCCAGTCTGCGGCATGATTATGTGGGCATGCTCTGGATCCGCCTCCAATCGCCGGTGCTGGTGGCCACGCCGGCGCAGAAGGAGTTGGAAGCGCAATTCCAAAAGGAACAGGATGAGGCGCAATGGGAGCGCGACCAGAAAGACCGGCAGGATTTGCTGGAACGCCAGCACCGGATTGACTTAAAAAAACAGCTCGGCGAAACCATCAAGCCGAGCGACTTTGTCGTGCCGCCGCAAACACCGATGCCACCTGCACCGTGGGAACGTGACGAAGACGCGGAGGACGACGACGAAAACGGCGCTGGCAGCGGCGGGATTGCCGTGAAGGAAAAACCTGAACCGCCACCCAATCCGTGGGACAACGAGCATCCGCTGGCCGACCAATATTCCATGATGGCCACCCTCACGCGGGAGGAACTCTGGGTTCATCCGCGTCAACGCGACATCGCCGTGTATTTGATGAAACAGGAACCGGATTTGGTCATCCCCGAAGACCCAATACCGGAGTGAATAGGAAACAATCAGGAACAGCCGTCCCAAGCTGCCGCTCGCAGCCCGATGACACTCACTCGCGGGCCGTCACTGGCTCAACGCCAGTCCTAGGAAGCTTAGGATAGGCAGTGAAATCACCGTTGCACCTCGGCAAATAGCCTTTCCAACTGGTCGTAAAGGCGTCGCAACCCGCCAAATACCCGTCGCAACCAGTCGGAAGGGCGTCGCAGCCCGTCAAATGCGCGTCGCAGGTCGTCGGCAGGCGTCCGCAAGTCGCCCAAACGACACAACAAGTCGGCGATAGTCCCACGCGAGTCGTATATAGTCCATCGCGAGTCGGACAGAGTTGACCGCAGTTCGTCGATATATTACCGCAAGTCGCTTGTGTTCCACCGCAGGCCGGTCATGCTGGTGCGGGGAACAATCGGTTCGTTCTGCCACCCAATATTATCATGGAAACTCCACTCGCTACCTCGACGCAACCAGCGCGGTCAGTCCTGCCATTGGCCGCACTGGCGGCGGCGCTGGGTGATCCAACGCGCTGGGCCATTCTCGCGGAGCTGAGTGCGGGCGAGCCGCGGATGGTCAAGGAATTGGCAAAGAAGCTGAAGCGGTCACCGTCGCTAATCTCAAAACACCTGAAGATGCTGCAACGCGCGCAGATGGTGGCGACGGGACGAGGGCGGCTTTGGCAGATCCCGACGGCGTTTCTCGCCGCACCGGATAAGGGACAGGTGGATTTTGGACATTGCCTGCTGCGGCTGACGGGTCCGTAAAAAAGGTTTAGCTAGATACATCTTCTGCAAAAAATTTGTTTTGCGTCTGGGCGTCAATGCGTGAAATTCTCCGCGTGCAAAAGCTTGGCAAAAATCTGGGCGGTTACCACGGTGAGACGATTGATATCCGCGCCGTCCTGCGCGACCTCATCGCCGCCGCGCAAGCGCATGGCTGGACGAAGGAAGTTTATCACGCAGCGGATGGCTTCGAGTGGTTTGCCCTGCACCGCTCAGCCCTCATCGCTCAACCCTCAACTCGCATCTACATCAGCGCTGGCATTCACGGGGACGAGCCGGCGGCGCCGCTGGCCGCACTGAAATTGTTGCAGGCGAATCAGTGGCCGGAGAACGCGGAGATTTATCTGCTGCCGTGCTTGAATCCGATTGGCTACACCTTGAACCAGCGCGAGAACGTCGGCGGCATCGATTTGAACCGCGATTATCGCCAGCCCAAGGCCGCGGAGACGCGGGCGCATATCGCGTGGCTTACGCGGCAGCGGAAGTTCGATCTGTATCTCTGCCTGCACGAGGATTGGGAGTCGCACGGCTTTTATCTGTACGAGATAAATCCGGAGGCGAAGCCGTCGCACGCGCTGAAGATGATTGAAGCGGTGAAGTCGGTTTGCCCGGTGGATCTTTCGGAGACCATCGAAGGCCGGCCGGCGCGGGGCGGCATCATCGAACCCCGGGTCAACCCGGCGGAACGCTCCGACTGGCCGGAGGCGCTGTACCTCATCCAGCATTTATCGCGGCAAGGTTACACGCTGGAGGCGCCCTCAGATTTCCCGCTGACCGTGCGCGTCAAGGCGCTCGTCGCCGCGGTCAATGTGGCGCTAGGGATTTAAGCCAGGGATTCAATCCAAATAAAAAAGGCGCGGATAAATCCGCGCCTTGAAAGGGGTTTGCTAAAAGATTACTTCGCAGTTTCCGCCGCCACAATCTTTACGCTGATGAGGCTCTGCTTGGTGACGGGGCGGTCGCCGGGATGCGTGGGCGTGGTGCCGATTTTTTCAAGTACGTCGTCGCCCTTGATGAGCTTGCCGAAGGCGGTGTATTGGCGGTCGAGGAAACGCGGGTCGCCGTGGCAGATGAAAAACTGCGAACCGGCGGAGTCGGGATGCTGGGAGCGCGCCATGGAGAGGACGCCGCGGACGTGGGGCTTGTCGTTGAACTCGGCCTTGACCTGGTGGCCGGGTCCGCCAGTGCCCCAGAGGTGCTGCTTGGAATCGTCCTTGGTGTTCGGATCGCCACCTTGGATCATAAACCCTTTGATGACGCGATGAAAACAGGTGCCGTCGTAAAAGCCGGACTTGGCGAGCTTCTTGAAATTCTCGACGTGCTTGGGCGCGACGTCCGGCCAGAATTCGAGGGTCATTTCGCCGGCGGTGGTGGTGAGGATGGCAACTTCGCTCATATAATTATTCTTAGATTTGAAGGGGTTGATTTATTTCACGCTGTCGGCAGGCACAATCTTGATGCTGATGACGCCGACGCGCTTGAGCGGCTTGCTCGGTTCGCCGGAAGCGCTGGGGCCGACGGGCGTGGCGGCAATCTTGGCGAGGACGTCCTCACCCTTGATGAGCTTGCCGAACGCGGTGTATTGATGGTCGAGGAAGGAGGCATTGCCATCGCAAATGAAAAACTGCGAACCGGCGGAATCGGGATCCGAGCTGCGCGCCATGGAGAGGACGCCGAGTTGGTGGGAATTGTTATTGAACTCAGCCTTGATGGAATAACCGGGACCGCCGGTGCCCCATTGGTCTTCCTTGCTCGCGTCCTTGGACAGCGGGTCGCCGCCCTGAATCATGAAACCCTTGATGATGCGATGGAAACAGGTGCCGTCGTAAAAGCCCGAGCTGGAGAGCTTCTTGAAATTGGCGACGGTCGCAGGCGCGACGTCCGGCCAGAAGGTGGCGACCATCGTGCCTTCGGTCGTGGTGATGACGGCGACTTCGCCGGCAACGCTGTTGGTTTTCACGGCCGGCGCGGCGGCGGGCGCGTTGGTGTCATCGGCTTGAACAGTGGCGACGGCCAACAAGCCGAGCGCGCAGATTAAAGAAATGGTTTTCATGGGCGGAAAATTTTCCATAGCGGCAGCCAAAAGTCACGCGCGGAATGAAATCATTTCCGGCGCGGATCGTTTTGCATCGAGCTCGAGATGAGGCTGGCCTGGGGTCGCCGGCCCCGACGGAAGACGAGCAGCAAGACGACAATGACGATGGCAACAATGAGAGTGATGATAATTAATAACCGATGCGATGCCGGTTTGACTGATTCGCCAATGGGATTGGTGACGATGGCGGCCGCATTGGTAGGCGCGGTCACAACTGCGGCTGGCGGACTGGCGGGCGACGGAACCGCGACGGGATTGGGCGCGGGCGGACTGGTTTTAACCGCCACGGAAGCGGGGACGGAAACGGGTTTGCTAACAGGCGCGACAACAACGTTGGGAGTCGCAACTGGCGGCGGGTTTGTGACGGGTGAAACCGAGGGCGGCGGCGATGAACTGCCCGGAGCAACTACGTTGTTACCATTGATGATTAAATCCGGCACGACCGCGGGTGTGGGCTTGACGATCGTCACATTCCGCAGAGCGGGCGGAGGATTGGTCATGGGTGGGGGCGCGGGCGCAAAGAAGAGCGGAATGTTGATCTCGCCGGGCGGGAAATTAACCGTGCAGCCGATGTATTTACCCGAGAGCGTGCGAATCAACACGACGAACGGCTGCTGGGATTTTTTACGCTCTGCGAAACCATCTTGAAAGTTCTGGCTGATGCCGCGGTCGTAGGGCGTACCCGTAAGGTCGCTCTCGCCGGCGCAAAGGATAACGATGGTGAGCCGTTCGGAGTCGGCAATGACATTACCCAGCAGCGGTTGCAAGACAGCGAGTTGCGAATCACCAATATAGGGGCGCGAGCGCAGGAAGGCTGTCAGGTTAGTGGTGAACGTCTTGGCCCGGCCCGGACCCCAAGTCATGAGCGGAAACTGCCCGGCGTGAAGCTTGTGGTCGAAAGCCCAGACGCCAAGGTTGTCGCCATCCTGCAACCGGCCCTCGGCCCCCGTCGCAAAGAAGTTTGAAATCACTTCCTCCGTCGCGGGCAGACGTTTTTTCATGGTCGCGGACAAATCAAAAACAAAGAGCCAGCGCGCCGGACTTTTGGGCTGGGCGAAGGCAACGGCCGGCAACAGTAGCGTCACTAGCAGCCAGCAAAAGAGGCTTTTGACGAGGGTGACGGAATAAAGGTGGCGGCGCGGATGATTCATGGTTCAACGCGAGCGGAAAAACCGGTTACGCTCGGAACGGTTGTGATTGTTGAGGTTTTCCGTAAGGTTCGCCAGCGCATTCTGTATCAGGGCAATGAAGTTGCCGCAACTGGCGACTGAACTGCCGAAGCCACTCACGGTATTGCGCTCCGCAAAATCATCGGTCACCACCAGCACCTCGCCATAATCCTGAAAGCGGTGCGCGGCGCGTTCGATCAAATCATCGGCGGTCTGGCCGGCATTGGAATAAAGCACTTCGACCGATTTACCGGCCTCGTTTTTGGGCTTAGTCCGGCGCGCGCCGCGGCCATCAAAGAAGATGGTTACGGGCGTGCCGCAAGCATCTTGATATTGCGTGAGGATTTCGATTAGTGCGTCGCGCGCGGTTTCGGAATGGCGCGGCGAACCTTCCGCCAACTCCGGCCAGTTGTGCAGGAGGCTGTAGCCATCCACTAGAATGCGAACCAGCGCCATGGGCCAAGGATATTGACGCCGGCCAATTTCGTCCATGAAACAAAGCTGCGCCGCGAAATAATTTAAAAAAAAAGCCCGTTCCAAATAACTGGAACGGGCTGAAAGACTAAAGACTTAATCAGCGCGCCAATTGCAGCGAGATTTCGGTGGCCAGTTCGTGCGACAAATTTACATCGCTCACGCCCCAGGAACTGCGCGCCTGCACATCAACCTGCGTGGTTCGGGGATCCACGGCTTGCACACGAATCCAAACATTTTTCTGGTTAACTTTGCCTTGAAGCGAGCGGGTGGCGTTGGTGTTGTCGTGCGGAATGTATTCGGCAATCAGTACGCCGTTGTTCTGAATAACAACAACGGAAGCCTGATAGACCTGGTCGATGGTGCGCTGGTAGCGATTGCTCAATGTGTCTTTGCTCCAAGTGCAGGCGAAGGTGTGCGTGTCGCTGACGGTTTTAACACAACCGGTGGCGACCAAGGCGGCTCCGGCGAGAACGGCTAGAAATTTAATTTTCATATGCGGACAAAACACCCGAAAACCGAGCGCACGTCAAGCACGATTCATCACGGTCTGCCCATTGGCCGGCTAACTGCGATAATTTGCAACTTTCAACTGGCGACGGTTTTCAATAAAAGTCTTTATGCCACAGTTTTCCTACAAGGCCCGCAAACGTTCCGGCGAACTCGTCGAGGGCGTGCTTGAGGTGCCGGACCGCGCCGCCGCGCTGGCGCAAATCCAGCGTTCTGGTCTGTTCCCCTTGGCTGTGGCCGACGTAAAGGCGGGCGCAACGACCGCCGGTAAGGGCGCGAGCAAGGACGGTGTGAACCTGATGTCGCTGCTGCCGCAATCGATGCGCGCGCAAATGTCGCAGAAGCGGAAGCCGAAGTTACAGGAGTTGGCGACGTTCACCACCCAGCTAGCAAACCTGCTCAACTCCGGCATGCCGCTGACCGTGGCGCTGACCAGCATGACGCATTTGGAGACGAAGGGAATTCCAGCCGAGGTCAGCCGCGAGTTGAAACAGGAGGTGACGGAAGGCCGGGCCTTGTCGGACGCGATGACGCGACAGCCACGCATCTTTTCGGATTTATATATCAACATGGTGCGCGCGGGTGAATCATCCGGCTCGCTCGTGCCGGTGTTGCGGCGCATGGCCACGCACTTCCAGCAATTCGCCGAGGTGCAGGCGAAGTTCAAGTCGGCAATGATTTATCCGGTGATGGTAATCTGCGTGGGGCTGATGCTCATCACGTTTTTCATGACGGTGATGATGCCGAAGTTCATCGAGATTTTTAACGGTTTCAATATCCAACTGCCGTTGCCCACGCGGTTTTTGATTGGCCTGAGTCGGATGTTCACGTCGTATTGGTGGCTGATGGGTTTATCGGTGATTGCTCTGATAATTTTGTTCAAGCGTTTCCAATCCAGCCCTGCGGGCGCGCGGAAATTGGATGAATGGCGAATGAAGCTGCCGGTATTTGGTCGCGTCGTGCAGATCAATCTGTTCGGGCAGTTCGCGCGGACGTTGGGCACATTGCTACAAAACGGCGTGCCAGTGCTGACCGCTCTGAAAATCACTGAGCAAGTCATGTCGAATGTGCTCATCCGCGAGGCCATCGCCAAGACGCGCGCGGCGGTGACGGACGGCAAAACGCTCGCGCAACCGCTAGCGCAGAGCAAACTGTTCCCTCAACTCATGGTGGATCTTGTGCGCATCGGCGAGGACACGGGCGACGTACCGGGAGCGCTAAACAACCTCGCCGACACCTATGAGACCGAGCTGCAAATCGCCTTGCGCGTGATGAGCGATCTCATCGGCCCAGTGCTCATCATTGTCATGGCCATAGTCGTTGGGTTTCTCCTTTTGAGCATCTTCCTGCCGCTGTTCAAGCTGATTTCGTCCATCCACTAAATGAAATTAAGTATGGCGCATGGCGTATGGCGAATTTCCCCCGGCACGGTCGACGGAAGAAACCTAAAGCTCTTTCGCGCTTTCACACTCATCGAAGTCATGGTTGTAATTGCCATCATCGGATTGGTCGCAGCAATGGGGATGCCGTCGTTACTGCGAGCAGTGCAAAAGGAAGGGATGCGCAAGGCACTAAGCGATTTTCAAGATGTGTGCTTCACGGCGCGCGAACGGGCAATTTTCTCCCACCAGAAAACTTCGGTGCTGATTCACCCGGCGCAGGGCGATTTTAGCGTGGACGGTGCGGCGACGGGCACGATGAATCACGGCAAGGTTGCCGCCAGCACGCTGCCTGACAATATCAAGTTCGCGATGCTCGACATTTTCCGGCAGGACTATTTGGAATCGGATTGGGCACGGATTTTCTTCTACCCAGACGGCACCTGCGACGAATCGGTCATCGTCTTTCTAGGTCGGGGTGAATCGGAGAAAATCACGTTGGACTACGCCACCGCCACACCCATCGTCAGCGATGTGAACCAATGAAAACCGCGTCGAACAATTCCGCCCGTCGACACCGCGCGTTCTCGCTGCTGGAAGTGATGATTGCCATCGCCATGTTTTTCGTCGCCGCATTCGCCATCTTGAGTCTGGTTTCTAGTGCGCTTGCCAATGCCCGTCGTCTACAGCGTCCGCTGGTGGACGCCGGCCCGGTTTTGGCGACGTACGCCAACACGAACATTCTGATCGAAGGCACCTACTCCGGTAATATGTCGGATATCCTTGGCAATGCCTATCGCGATTATAACTGGACAGCGGATATTGAAGAGGTTGCCACGAATAAATTGTTTAGCGTGCAATGCGTCGTTCTGTATCGCGGTGCCCGCGAGCCGGTCTCGGATCTGACCACGCTCCTGTATCGTCCGCAGTCGCCCGCCGGTAGTATGGAGGGTGCGAACTTCATTCATAAATGAAATTGCCTTGTTCCAACTTCAAATGGCGAATGCTGGCAATCAACCGGGCGTTCACGCTCATTGAAATCATGATTGCCATTGCGGTCTTCACTATGGTCATCGGGGCGATTTACGCCACTTGGGCGGTGATCATGAAGTCCAGCCAGGTCGCGCAGGACGTGGCTGCGCAGGCACAGCGCCAGCGCATTACGCTGCGCACCATCGAAGATTCGCTCATGGCTATCCAATCATTCCAAGCGTCGCCGCAGTATTACAGCTTTGTGGTGGCGGGCGACGAAGACGCATCCGTGTTGAGTTTTACCGCGCGTGTCCCGGAGATTTTTCCGCGCAACGGCAAGTTCGCCAACCCGAACACCCAGCGCGATTTCAATCTTCGCCGGCTCACGTTTTCGCTTGAAGCCGGCAACGGTTCTGAGAAGAGCCTCGTGCTGCGCCAGAACCCGGTGCTGATGGATTTGGATGCGGACGAACAACAATACCCGCTCGTGCTGGCGCGCAATGTTCGTAAATTTGCGGTGGAATGCTGGGACCCGGTCAAGCTGGACTGGGTCAAGGAATGGAAGGACACCAACACCAACTCCATCCCGACCATGCTGCGGGTGAACCTTGTGCTTGGCGGCAACACCACTGCCGGTGCTGCCGCGCCAGATTTTGCTGTGGCCCGCTTATATTCAATACCGTCGAAGCCGCTGCCCGCGGCAACGCAAAATGCCGGCAGCGTGCCCAACACCGCTCAGGTCCCACCGCCCACGGTTAACCCATGAAGATTTCAAGACATGACCAGCGCGGCTTTGCCGTCATCATCGTCCTGGTGGCGATAACGGTGCTGTCCATTCTGGCGGGCGCGCTGGCGGTGTTCATGAAGGTGGAATCGCAGCTTACGCAGAATGGCAACGACGACGAAAAACTGTTGTGGCTCGGTCGCGCTGGCGTGGAACGCGCCTGCTGGATTCTCGCGCAGGAGCCTGGCAGCCCGACGTGCCTGAAACAAATTTGGGCGGGCGGCCCGGGCTACGGACCGGAGACGAACAGTCCGCTCGCCGGTATTTCGCTGGATAATTATTCGGTCGGCGACGGCACGGTCTCGTTGAAAATCATTGAGCAGGAAAGCAAGATTAGCATCAACCGCGCCGACGCCCCGCTGCTGAACCAAATTCTCACCACGATGGGTGCGGATGCCGGCGACATTTCCGTGGTATCCGATTCCATTCTGGATTGGATTGGCCCCCCCGGCGGTCCGCGCGCCGCTGGTGCTGAGAGCGATTATTACCAAGGGCTCACGCCGCCTTACAACGCCAAGAATGCGCCAATTGACGACATTGAGGAATTGCAACTCATCAAAGGCATCACGCCGGAAATGTTCAAGGGCACGCCGCCCGATCCGGACGCCCAGTTCGTGCATCACAAGCTCGGCTTCGGCAATGCCCCCGGACAGGCGCCGGATTACATCTTCGGCTTGCGCGACGTGCTGACGCCCTATTCCAGCGGCAAGATCAACATCAATACCGCCGACAGCAATGTGCTCGCCTGCATCCCCGGCATTGATGGCGATGCCATTCAAAACATCATGACGTACCGCAATAGCGAGGGCGGCTACGAGAGCTCCGATGGCGTTTTCCAAAATCTCGGCCCCTTGAACGCCATGATTTCCAATCCGCTCGGCCAGCAGCAGATTGGCCGGTATCTCGATGTCCACGGCACCGTCTATGAGGTGCACGCCACCGCGCAAACCGGGACCAGCCAGCGCGAGTTCATCGCCGTCGTGTTGCGCAATGGCAACAACGTCTCAATCGTCGGGTTCCACCCGAAATGAGTTGAATTCAGGCGCCCGCCCGCTATCGTTGCCCCCATGCGCGCGCTCTTGATTTTGCTGCTCACGCTCAGCCTTTGCGGGGCGGCCACGGCCGCTGACGCCGTCACTGGCCGCGTCGTGAAAGTCCTGCCGCTGCTGCTCGATTTAAAGGGTCGCACCGCCCTCTCCCCCAGCCTCTTTGACCGCGACGCCTATCAGGCCAAGCTGCGTCAGGAGACCAATCAGATTTCTGCCATTCGCTACGACGTGCTGTGGACCGTTAAAAATGCGGGCGAAGAAAGATTCAAGGTCCGGCTCGAACTGCGCGGCGTCAGCACCAACAGCCTGCCGAAATTCAAGACGCTCGAAGCCGAGGATACCCCCGGCTTTTTCAGTCGGTGGACCTCCCTCACGCTCACTGGCAACGAGTACAAGAGTTTTGGCGCCATCACTGCCTGGCGCGCGACTCTGTGGCACAACGACCAGCAGTTGGGCGAGCAGAAATCCTTTTTGTGGTAAACCGTTCTTCCCCGCCGCATGATTCCCGTCAAAATCTTCTGCGAATGCGGCCAGAAATACGCCTTTGAAGTGCAGCCGCACAATGGTGGCATGCCCGTAGCCGTTGCCTGTCCCGCCTGCAATCGCGATGGCACGCCCGCCGCCAATCAGTTCCTCGCCCGGATTCTTAAGGGCAAAACCCAGCCGCTGCCGCCGCCCGCCGTCAACACCCTGCTGAATTCCGTTCAGTCCAGCCTCGCGCCGCATCTCGTGGACGCCCTCAAGGACGCCGTGGTGCAGGAACTCGCCGCGCAGCGCCGCGAACTGCTCGCCGGCCAGCAGGCCGCCGCCGCCGAGCTCACCGAACTTGCGCGCCGCCTCGAAGCCGTCCAGACCCCGATGCTCGAACGCCTCCGCGCCTATGAGCAGCGCATCGTTGAATTGGAACGCGACCTCGCCGATCAGTCGAAGGAAAACCGTGAGCTACTGAAGCTGAAAATTGATATGCTCCGCGAAAAGATTGAGACCGAGCGCACCGCCAGCCGCAGCGTCAATTTCAACTAAAAGGCTCAACTAGTCCTGCGCCCCGTTCTTCTTCTCCTGCGCCACCAGCGCCTGCTCGAAACAGTCCAGCGCCTCGTCATAACGTTTTAGCCGGTTCAGCAAGCCGCCCTTTTGCAGATGCGCAGTGACCAGCGTTCCGTCCGCCGCAATCGCGCGATTGCAAGTCGCCAGCGCCTCGTCATTGCGACCCAGCTTTTCCAACGCCGCCGCCCGTTTGACCAGCGCCTCGGCGTGATTCGGTTGTGCGGCCAGAATCTTATCCGCCGCGAGCAGCGCCGGCTGCGGCTGGTTGGTATCAATCAGCTTTTGGATATCCGCCAGTGGATCGCCCGAGGTTGCAACCAGGTTTTCCGGCAACAATTTCTGGCCGCCTTCCAGCTCGTGAATGCGTTTCTCCAACTGCCCCACCACATCGAGCAGGCGCGCATTGGAAGTTTCCACCGTCGCGCGGCCCGGCGCCGCGAGCTGATGCACCGCGTTCGCATTGGCGATGGCCGCCTGATGGTGCGCGGAGATTTCGGCAATCTGCGAGAACGCGCGCCACTGGAAATAAACCATCAGCAGCAGGATGCCCAGGCCCGCCAGACCGAACCCGCCCGCCAGCAGCAACGTGAGCCGCTGCGTCTGCCGCGCCGATTCCGCCTCCGCGTTATGCTGGTCCGCAACCGATTGTTCGAGCGCCTGCAAGCGCGCCGCCAGCAGGTCGGCGTTGCTCTTGGCGGCATCCGCCGCGGCCGCCTGATTTTGTTCGAGGGCGAGCTGCGTGGCGTGGATCTGCTCCTGAATCTGGAGATAATTATTGGAGACATCATCGCGCCCGCCATTCGTAGCCGGGTTGGGAGCCGGGTTGGTGGGCTGCGCCAAAACATTCAACGCCAGCAGGAGGCTGGCAATCACCGTCAAAACTTTATGCGACAAATTCATACTCGAAGAAAACAGCGTGGCAGCAGATAAAATGAAGTCAAGTCTCGCAGGCGCAGGTCAAACCGATTACCGGTGGGGCGAGCGTCCTCGCGAGCCGACGTGGTCTGTCAACGGGTGGCAGCGGCTCGCGGGGACGCTCGCCCCACCGACAAAAAATCATTTCGGTAGATCAAACTCCAGCCGCGTACGCGAGCCGGTCTGGACATTGCGGATTTCCATCTCCTGCAATTCCCACTGGCCGTTGACCTTCTTAAACGATTTCGGCGCGAACTCCTTGAGCAACTGGCCGCGCGCATCGTAAGCCTCGGCCTGGACGATGCCGCCGCTGTCCTCATCGATCCACGACACCACGCGCGAATAGTCGGGAAGATTGGGAAACGCATTGGGATTCGGATTGGTGCTTTCAAGGACTTGGCAGGCGCAATTGCGGCGGAATTCCTTTTTCAAGACCTTCTGCGCCGGCCAATGAAAAAACTCGAGCCCTAAATCCATCGCCCAAAAATCTCCGGCAAAATGCAACTTGTCCACAACTTCGGATCTTTTCAGGATATGCGGCAGGTGATTGGTCGAAACAAGCGTCATCTCATACTGATTGGAACCCGAACCATCATGTACAACCACGAGCTTTTCAAAAGCCACTTTATTTGTGAGCAGCGTTTTTTGATAAACACTAGTCCAATTGGTTGGCGTCACGATGATTTCAAACTTCATTGGAATTTCTGAGCGTATTCCATTCTCATCGCGGATTTTTAATGTTCCAGTCAGCGTTGAATTGGTCGCCGGACGTTGTTCTAAAAACCGCTGCGCCAGTTTGCGCCCTTCAATTTCCGAGTCAGACAAGCCGTTCGTCGTCTGCGCCTTCGCGCCTAAGGCCAAAAACAGCACCAATCCAGCCATTAAACCGGTGGCGGGGCGGAATATCGTCCAGAACTTCATCCGGCAACGCTAGGACGTCCGCCCATGCCTGTCCAGTAGGGATTCTGCAAAACGCCGCCGACGCCGGTTCGCCCCCCGCCAAGTCCAAAACCGGCTCAAAAACCTCAAAAGGAGGCGATTTTGACTAAAAACGACGCTTTTCGACCAAAAACGCCTCGTCACCAGCGGTAGATGCACGTGCATCTGCGTCATTTGGAGATGCAAATGCCGCAGGTGATGCATCACTTGCCGTAGTTGCATGTGCAAATGCGGCACTTGCACACGCAAATACGCCATCTGCACACGCAAGTACGTCATCTGCACGTGCAAATGGCGCATTTGCACGTTGGAATGGCTTAGTTGAAGCTCCAACTACGGCATTTGCACATGCAAATGCCCTAGATGCACGTGCAACTGCCGCGTTTGTACATGCAAATGAGGCAGGTTGAGCGCCGTTTACCTCGGCTGCACGCTCAGCTGACGCCGATGAAACGTCACCCGAACTGGCTTGGAAGGCAGATTTACCCGTTGAATCGGGATTTGGGGCAGACCGACAGGGGAAAAGGGGGGTTACTTCGCCGCGAGCGCCAGTTGCAGCACCTCGGATATCTGCTTCACGAAGTGTACCTTCAGCTTGGCGCGCACTTCCGCCGGCACATCCTCCCAATCCGGCCGGTTGCCCTCGGGCAGAATCACCTGCTTCACGCCGAAGCGCGACGCGGCAATCACCTTTTCCTTGATGCCGCCCACGCGCATCACGCGCCCGCGCAAACTAATCTCGCCGGTCATCGCCGTGTCGGAACGCACGCGCCGCTTGCTCATGAGCGAGGCGAGCGCCGCGCAAATGGTCACGCCCGCGCTCGGTCCGTCCTTCGGTGTGGCCCCGGCGGGCACGTGAATGTGCAAATCGTATTTGCCGTAATCGTCAAAATCGAGGTCGAGCTTCTTTGCCTGACTGCGCAGATAGCTCACGGCGGTCTGCGCGCTCTCCTTCATCACTTCGCCGAGCGACCCGGTGAGAATCAAACTGCCGCGCCCGCGCATCCGCGTGGCTTCGATGAAGAGGACGTCGCCGCCCACCGGCGTCCACGCCAGCCCGGTCGCAATGCCAATCTCATCAATCTTCTCCGCGCTCTCCAAAACGAACTTCGCGTGGCCGAGATAGCCTTTCACATCCTTCGGCTCCAGCTTGATGGTTTGCGCCGAACCGTTCAGGGCCACAATCTTGCGCGCGGCTTTGCGGGCGAGCGCGGCGATCTCGCGTTCGAGCTGGCGCACGCCGGCTTCGCGCGTGTATTCGCGGATCAATTCGCGCAGCGCGGCGTCAGAAATCTTCACGTCATTGCGCGTCAGGCCGTGTTCCTCCAACTGGCGCGGCACGAGGTAGCGCCGGGCAATCTGCAATTTCTCCGACTCGGTGTAGCTGGGCAGCTCGATGACTTCCAACCGGTCGCGCAGCGCGGGATGAATCGGGTCGAGCCAGTTCGCGGTGGCGATGAAGAGCACGCGCGACAAATCAAACGGCAGATCGAGGTAATGATCGGTGAACGTGTGGTTCTGCGCGGGGTCGAGCACTTCGAGCAGCGCGGACGCCGGATCGCCGCGCACATCCGCACCGACCTTGTCGAGCTCGTCGAGCAGGATGACGGGATTGCGACTCTCAACGCGGCGCAGCGTCTGCAAAATCCGGCCCGGCAACGCGCCCACGTAAGTGCGGCGATGCCCGCGAATCTCCGCCTCGTCGCGCATGCCGCCGAGCGCGATGCGGGCGAACTTGCGGCCGAGCGCGTCGGCCACGCTTTTGCCGAGCGACGTCTTGCCCACACCGGGCGGGCCAACGAGGCAAAGGATCGGGCCTTTGATTTCTTTACGCCGCTTGAGCACGGCGAGAAATTCCAGCAGGCGGTCTTTCACCTTCGCGAGGCCGAAATGTTGGTCGTCTAAAATCTTCTCTGCCACCTTGAGGTCGAGCTTGTCCTCGGTCTCCTGCTGCCACGGCAGCGCGAGAATCCAGTCGAGGTAATTGCGCGAGACGCCGTATTCGGCGGCAGCGGGCGACGTCTGCTGCATCCGGTCAAGCTCCTGATTCGCGGCCTTGCGCGCTTCGTCAGGCAGCTTGGCCTTCTCAATCTTCTCGCGCAGCGTGCGAATCTCGTTGGCGTTCGGGTCGGTGTCGCCGAGCTCGCGCTGGATGACGCGCATCTGTTCGCGCAGGAAAAAGTCGCGTTGCGTCTTGGAGATGTTGGACGCCACGTCGTTCTGGATCTTGGAACTTAGGTTCAGCACCTCCTGTTCGCGGCTCAGGAGCGGCAGCAGCTTTTGCAAACGCTCGCGGACGGATATGGTTTCGAGCAACTTCTGCTTATCCGCCAGCGGCAGGCCGAGGTTCGCGGCGATGAGGTCGGCGAAGTGGCCGGGATGCTCGTTGTTGAGCGCGGCAATCTTGACCTGATCCGATAGCGCGGTGGAAACTTTGGCAATCTCCTCGAACTGCTTATGCGCATTGCGCAGCATCGCCTGCAACTCGACGGAATCCTCCGTCTCATCGCGCAGCAGCTCGTAGCTCGCGCGCAGATACGGGTCCGCCGGCTGAAACTTATCGAGCCGGATGCGCCACAGGCCTTCAACCAGAATGCGCACGGTGCCGTCGGGAAACTTCACCATCTTATTTAGCCGGGACACGCAACCCACCCGGTGCAGGTCATCCGGTCCCGGCTCGGGGACATCAGGATTCAGCTGCAACACGGCGGCAAACAGGCGATCGCCCGCGACGAGGTCGTCCACGAGTTTGAGGCTGGGGCCGGTCTCGACGAGCAGCGGCACGACCGCGCCCGGAAATATCACTATGTCCGAAAGGCCGAGGATGGGCAGGAGTTCCGGCAGCGTACGCGACGACACGCGCCCCGGCGCCTCGCCCTTTTCGCCGGTGCTGAGGATGCTGACAAACTCTGTCTCGGCCGATTTTGTCGTCGTATTATCCATCCGTGGTTATTAGATAAGACCGCGCCCGATAAGTACAGGCCCGGTTAAACTCCTTCGCTGATGGGAACTTTAGTGGTCTTGGGCAGCGGCTTCTGGGCCGGCGGCACGTCCACACGCAGAAAACCGTTGATGTAAACCGCCTTCGCCTGACCCAAATCGTAACCGGGCGGCAGATCAAGCACCGTCTCGAACGGCCCGTAGCTAATCTCCATCACCAGAAAACTGCAATGCGGCGAGCGACAGCAATCCGGCCGGACGCCGTTGATGCGCAGGCGCTGGCCTTCCACGGTGATTTCGAGGCTGTCGCTCTTCATGCCGGCGAGTTCGGCTTTGATGACGAGACCGGCTTCCGTGATATAAATATCCGTATTCGGGGTCCACCGACCCGTGGCCGCCTCGCCCGCACCGTTAGGGCGTTGGAAGAAATGAGTGGTGGAACTGGATTTGGTGACTGCCATGCGAAAAGTTGGTTATTTGAATTCTCGTCCTGATTAAATCCGTCAAGGCGTGGCTTTCTTCGACTTGGCGTCGGCTTCGCCCTCGTGCGGACAGCCGCAACCGCAACCGTGCTTGTGATCTTTGGTGCCGGAACTGCGCCACACAAAAAAGGCGGCAACGCCCACCACGACCGCCAGTGTAATGATATTCTGCCAGCTCATGCCGCCAACATAATCTCTATCAGCCAACGCGCAAATGGAATTTTCTATCGGCCCCCACTCTCTGCCAATCCGGCCCGGCCCAACTTTGCGCCTTGAACCGCCCGCCCGTAACCGTAAATTGGCGCATGGCCGAATTGTTCCGCCACGCGCACCGCGTGACCTACGCCGAATGCACCGTCGGCAACCACATCTACCACGCGCGCTACCTCGACCTGCTCGAGGCGGCGCGCGGCGAATTCATGCGCGCCCTCGGCACGCCGGTGCTGACGTTGCAGGACGCCGACTATATTTTCCCCGTCATCGAGGCGCGGCTGCGCTACAAATTTCCCGCGCGCTACGATGACGCGCTGACCATCGAAGTCTGGCTGACGCTCGTCGAGCGGGTGCGCCTGAACTTCGGCCATCGCATTGTGAACCAGAACGGCCAGCTAATTCTCGAGGCAGAAACCTTTCATTGCTGCACCAGCCGCGATGAAAAGCCGAAGCGCCTGCCGCCGGAACTCGTGGAAAAGCTGAAGCCGTACCTAAGTCCGACAACTTTGTTCTAGCCAACGAGAATCGGCGGACGCAGGGAGAACTTATTCACCGAGGCTAAGCGGCTGATTTTTCATTCAACCTTGCGCAATTCGCTTTTCTTTGCTCAAATTCAGCGGCGCGCGATGCAAAACCAACTTCAACCTTACCCCAAACATTACTGCGGCGTCTTTGGCGTCTTTGGCCATCCCAATGCCGCCGAGCTGGCCTACTTCGGCCTCTACGCCCTGCAACATCGCGGCCAGGAAAGCGCGGGCATTGTCACTTGCAACGGCGGGAAATTCTATAAGCACCACGGCATGGGCCTCGTGCCCCAGATCTTTAACGACCCCAAGATTCTCCACGAACTCGTCGGCGACCGCGCCATCGGCCACACGCGCTATTCCACCACCGGTTCGTCCAATCTCCGCAACGCCCAGCCGCTCACCGTCGACTGCGCGCGCGGCCAGATCGCCGTCGCGCACAACGGCAACCTGACCAACGCCGCCGTCCTCCGCGACGAGCTCGAATCCCGCGGCCTCGTCTTCCAGACCTCGGTGGATAGCGAAATCATTATCATGATGCTCGCACAGCCCGAATTGGGCGGCGTCGCCAACTCGCTCGTGCAGACCTTGCGCCGCATCGAAGGCGCCTATTCCCTCGTCATCATGACGGAGAAAGAGCTCATCGGCGCGCGCGATCCGCATGGCTTCCGCCCGCTCTCCATTGGCAAGACGGCCGAGGGCGCCTATGTGCTGTCCAGCGAGACCACGGCCTTCGACCTTATCCATGCGCGCTTTATCCGCGACGTTGAGCCGGGCGAAATTGTCATCATCAACGAGAAAGGTCTGACCAGCATCCAAGCCTGGCCGGAACATCAGAAGCGCGCGTTCTGCGTCTTCGAATACGTTTATTTCGCGCGGCCCGACAGCGTCCTCAACGGCCACAGCGTTTACGATGTCCGCAAAGAGATGGGCCGCCAGCTCGCCCGCGAGCACAACGTCAAGGCCGACCTCGTCATCCCCGTCCCCGACAGCGGCGTGTGCGCCGCGATGGGTTACTCCGAAGAGTCCGGCATTCCCTACGAGATGGCATTCATCCGCAACCATTACGTCGGGCGCAGCTTCCTCCAGCCGACGCAGCTCATTCGCGACTTCAACGTCCGCGTGAAGCTGAATCTCATCGAGTCCCTCGTCAAAGACAAGAGCGTCATCATCGTGGACGATTCCATTGTGCGCGGGACCACCTGCCGTTCCCGCGTGAAGACCCTCAAGGAAGCCGGCGCGCGCGCGGTGCACGTGGCGGTGAGCTGCCCCCCGCACCAATTCCCCTGCGTGTACGGCATAGATTTTCCCGATCGCAGCAAACTCATGGCCGCGAACAACACGGTGGATGAGATTCGCAAATATCTGAACGCCGACTCCCTGCATTATCTCTCGCAAGCCGGGATGGTGGCTGCCACCGGTCAGGCGAAGGAAGCGTTCTGCATGGCCTGTTACGATGGCAAATATCCGGTGCCCTACGATCCGCTGCTGGACAAGCACATCATCGAGCGCCGCCGCAAGCTGACGCAGACCCTCGGCGAAGCCGCCGCGAAGGAAGACGCCCAAGGCAAGCTGCTGAAAGTCTGAGCTCCCGCCGTCCGTCCGCAATCCCCGGTGACCCATTCTGAGGCTCCCGCCCTCAATTCCTAACCTCCCGCACCGAGTGCGGGGACCCCCGCGTTCCGTCCCGATGCTCCCGCAGTCAGTGCGGGGACTCCCGCACGGATTCCGGGAGCTCCCGCAGCAAGTCCGGGAACTCCCGCATCCGGTCCGGGGGTTCCCGCATCCGGTCCGGGGGTTCCCGCAGCTAGTCCCGATGCTCCCGCACGGCGTGCGGGGACACCGCCATTCAGTCCCGGTGTGCCGCGACGTGGTCGCGGTGTGCCGCCACCAGTTCGCGGCGTGCCGCCATGCGTTCGCGGTGCACCGGCACGGCGTCGCGGCATGCCGCCATGCGTTCGCGGCGTGCCGCCACCGAGTCCCGTTGTGCCGCCACGGCGTCGCGGCGCTTAGGTTTGGCGCCCCGATTCCTCGTAGCCGACCTCGAAACCAACCACTTACGCAGAATAGGGCTTTTTACAAGCTCCCGACCCATCCCCGAACCACTTGAAGCCCTCCGCTTAAGCGGGGAAGCACTCCGGTCCGA
Organism: uncultured Verrucomicrobia subdivision 3 bacterium; assembly: GCA_903865745.1. Classification (GTDB taxonomy): domain Bacteria; phylum Verrucomicrobiota; class Verrucomicrobiia; order Limisphaerales; family UBA11358; genus UBA11358. Next base: position 63,117 of record CAIPKV010000078.1, read on the forward strand.
AACGCGATTGGTTGGAAACCGAATTGACGCCGTTTGGCTTCGGCTCCAGAATCAGCGCCCTTAAATATCTGACATGAACTTTACCCCCGAACAGCTCGCGGCCTACATTGATTCCACCCTGCTCAAGCCCGATGCCAGCGCCGCCCAAATCGAGCAGCTCTGCACCGAGGCGCGCGAACATGGCTTCTACGCCGTGTGCGTCAACGGCGCGTGGGTGGCCGCCGCCCGCCATTTTCTGGAGGACAGCGAGGTGAAGGTGGTCAGCGTGGTCGGCTTCCCGCTCGGCGCGCTCGCCGCCGATGTCAAACGCTTCGAGACCGAGGTGGCCATCGATGACGGCGCGCATGAGCTTGATATGGTGCTGAATATCGCGCGGCTGAAGGCGGGCGACGACAAGTTTATTTTTCGCGAGCTATGCGATGTCGTGGAAGCCGCCGATGAGCGCCCGGTGAAGGTGATTTTGGAAACGTGCCTGCTGACGGATGCGGAAAAGGTCCGCGCCTGCAAGCTGGCCATCGAGAGCGGCGCGAAGTTCGTCAAGACTTCGACCGGCTTCAATATCGCCGGCGCGTCGGTGACCGATGTGACGCTGCTACGCCAAACCGTCGGGGAAAAGTTCGGCGTGAAAGCGTCCGGGGGCATCCGCGATACGCTCACGGCCCTGGCGATGATTGAAGCGGGCGCCACGCGGATTGGAACTTCCAACGGAGTGGCCATCGTGAAGGGCCTGGTCGGCGGCGGAAACAACTGATTACACCAGCGGAAGTACGGCGAACGGACCGGAGGCTTAATTAACCGGCGCGTCGACGGGGCCTTTCCCACCATTGATGAGGAAGAGCACCGCCATGCGGACGGCAAGGCCATTGGTCACTTGCTGCAAAATCACGGAGCGGCCGCAATCGGCTATCTCGCTATCGATCTCGACGCCGCGATTGATGGGGCCGGGATGCATGACGAGCGCGTCGGGCTTGAGCTTGGCGAAACGCGCCTTGGTGAGACCGAAAAGCTGGGTGTATTCGCCGATGCTGGGGAACATGGTCTTGCGCTGGCGCTCGTGCTGGATGCGCAGGAGATTGATGATGTCGGCATCGCGGATCGCTTCATCCACATCGTGCGTGACGCGACAGCCCATTTGCTCAAACACCTTCGGCACGAGCGTGGATGGCCCGCAGAGCGTGACCTTCGCACCAAGTTTCGTCAGCGCCCAGATGTCGGACCGCGCGACGCGGCTGTAGAGGATATCGCCGAGAATGGTGACGTTCAGCCCGGCGATGCGGCCCTTGCGCTCGCGAATGGTGAAGCAGTCGAGCAGCGCCTGCGTGGGATGCTCGTGCGCGCCGTCGCCAGCGTTGATGACGTGGGCATCCAGCACGCGGGAGAGAAAATGCGGCGCGCCGCTCGCGCTGTGCCGGATGACGATGAAGTCGGCATTGAGCGCCTGGAGATTGAGCGCGGTGTCCTTGAGGGTCTCGCCTTTCTTGAAGGAGGAGGCCTCGGCGGAGAAGTTGACGGTGTCGGCGGAGAGCCGCTGCGCCGCGAGCTCGAAGCTGATGCGCGTGCGCGTGGAGGGCTCGACAAACAAATTGACGACGGTCTTGCCGCGGAGCGCGGGGACCTTCTTGATGGCGCGCTCGCCGACGGCCTTGAACCCGCGCGCGGTGTCGAGCACGGTGAGAATTTCCTCCGCCGTGAGCGACTCGATGTCGAGCAGATGTTTCTTGGTCCAGGCCATAAGCTATTTCTTTTTCAGGACGACGGCATCCTGCGGCGCGCCCGCCTCGGTGAGCAGCAGGGAAATCTTTTCATCCAGCGAGGTCGGGACATTCTTGCCGATGAAATCCGCCTTGATGGGCAACTCGCGGTGGCCGCGGTCAATCAACACGGCGAGCTGAATCTTCTTCGGGCGACCGAAATCGTTTAGCGCGTCCATCGCCGCGCGCGTGGTGCGGCCGCTGAAGAGTACGTCATCCACGAGCACGATGGTCTTGCCATTTACGTCGAAGGGGATGTCGGTCGGATGCACGGTCGGCGCGACGCGATGGTCGAGGTCGTCGCGGTGCATGGCGGTATCGAGAATGCCGACGGGTACGGCGTGGTTCCAAATGGTGGCGAGGACTTTCGCCAGCCGTGCGGCCAAATGGTCGCCGCCCACTGGGATGCCGACGAGCGCGACCTCCGCGCTGCGCTCGTTGCGCTCCGCAATCTCGTGCGCAATGCGGGTAAGCGCGCGCTGGATGGCCGGGGCGTCGAGGATGACGGTGGCGTCAGACATAAAAAACCGCGAACGGCACCCAGGTTGCGGGGCAGGTTCGCGTATTTAGTTTGGCTTTCATTTTTCCTTAGCCACCTCGCAGGGCGGCGTTAAAGGAGTAAATTCTTTAGTTCGTCGCGGCGGCTTGTCGGGATTTGCGCCACTGGGCGCGGTGCTTGATGATCCAGTCCGTGAGGGCGCGCTCGAAACCGATGTCGTGGCCAGCCTTCTCGGACTCAATCCATTTGTGGCGCAATATCTCCTCGCGTTCCGCCTGAAACTCGCGGTAAAGCGTGGAGTTTTTCAGCAAATCGTTCGCCGACGATGATTCTTTTCCAACGTACGACATGACTAATTTAATAATGAGACATAACTTAAGACCAAGCACTAGTTCTGGCAAATGAAATCTGAACGAGAAAAATTGTGGAAATCAATGGCTTACGGCGGGCCTTTTCCAAAGCATAAACCATAGAAGAAAGATTTCGACGTATCCTGCCTCCGCGCTTATTTTGCCGGCATGAGCGAAGAGATTTTCGATGTCGTTAACGAGCACGACGAGGTCATCGGACAAAACACGCGGCGCGAGGTTCATGCACGCGGATTATGGCATCGCGCCGTCCATGTGCTGGTGTTTAACTCGCGCGGCGAGGTGTTTCTCCAGAAGCGTTCCATGAAGAAAGACATTGCCGCTGGCAAGTGGGACTCGTCGGCGTCCGGCCATCTGGATAGCGGCGAGGATTACGATGCGTGCGCGGTGCGCGAGGTGCGTGAGGAGATTGGGCTTCAGCTGGCGCAGACGCCGAAGCGGCTGTTCAAGGTTGATGCGCGCAAGGAAACGGGCTGGGAATTCTGCTGGATTTACCGCTGCGAAAGCGAAGGGCCGTTTGTATTGCATCCCGATGAAATCGAGACGGGTGGTTGGTTTAAGCCGGATGCGGTGACACAGTGGGTGAGCAAACAGCCGCAGGATTTTGCGAGCTGCTTCGTGCTCATTTGGAAATTGTATTTAACCACACATGGAACCAGATAATAATCGATTAAAAACCGAGCTGCGTTCGCACATCCGGGCGCGGCTGGAAAAGATTTCCGTGGCGGTGCGCGCGGTGGAATCTATTGATCTGTGCGAGCGGCTGAAGACGCAGATGCCGAGCGCGCATACCATCTTGTTTTTTGCGCCGCTGCCGGACGAATTGGATGTGTGGCCAGTGCTGGAATTGTCGCTGGCGTTGGGCGTAAACTGCGCGCTGCCGTTTTTCGACGCGGACAAAAAAAACTACGGTGCGAAGCGAATTAAAAATGTGGCGGCGGACATCGTTACCGGAAAATTTGGTGTGCGCGAGCCGGCGGTTAGCTGCGCGGAAATTTCGTTGAACCAGTTTGATTTGGTGCTAATACCGGGCATGGCCTTTGACCTGAGCGGCAACCGGCTGGGGCGGGGGCGGGGGTTTTATGACCGGCTATTGGAAAACGCGAGCGGTATCAAATGCGGGGTCTGCCATGATTTCCAGCTGCTGGAAAAAATCCCAACCGAGCCGCATGATGCGAAAGTGGATTTTATACTGACGCCGTCGCGCTGCGTGCGCCGGAAGAAAGATTAGCGATGCTGCGTGTCCATGCCGCCAAGGCCGTTTTCCCAGCCCTGCGGTGTGTTCCACGGACGGACGGAGGCATTATCAGGTTCATCAGTAGAACAGCCGGAGATTACTAAAAAAACCGCAGCGAGCAGTAGCAACACGAGCCAGTTGGCCGCAGGGAATTTCATCGTCAGGTGGCGGGGTGCGCTGGCGATACCTCGTCGCCTTCGATCATGTCCCCTAGTTTCCAGCCGGGCACGAGGTTGGCAATGCTGCGGTCTTTTTCGACGCTGCGAACGATAACCTTAGCCACGAGCTTGCCCTGACGACTGACGAGCAGTTCGCCCTGCGTTATTAGCCCCTGATCTTCGCCGATGTTAAGCACTACGAAATCCCACTTGGGATCCACCACGAGGACTTTGCCATGCAAATCAGCCGGCAGTTTAACGAACTGATCCGGTCCGACATATTTGGCGAGTTCGTTGGTGAGTCGACCGATTGTATGCAGCAGGACAACTTTCTCGCCATTGACCACATCAATTTCGGAGCGGGCATTCTTAAGATCCTTGGCTAGCCGGAAGACTTGTTCGGGCGTCAGCTCCGTCGCTTTGTAGGCGGCGAGGGCGTTTTGGGCATCATCGCGATCCTGCGAAACTTTAGTGAGCTTATCGGAAAGTTCGTCGGCGCGCTTGGTTTGCTCGTCAGCACGGGCAATCTGCTTGTCGCGATCAGCCTTCGTATCGGCCAAATCTGACTGCGTCTGCGCCAGATCGCTTTGGGTCTTGGCCAATTTAGTCTTGGTACTGGAGAGGTCGGACAGGGCGGCAATCTTGGCGGAGTGCTCGTCATCACGCTGCTTGGCAAGCGCGGGGATCTTGTCGGACACCTCTAAATAAGAAACCACGCCAGCACCGAGCCCGGCCAAAATGGCTATGATTAAACTAATGCGAAGTAACATGGTATTGCCGTTTGCCGAAGACTAAACCTCTCAGCCAAACGTGTCAACGCCGTTTGCGCCTTGCAATAGCAGGGTTTACAAGCATCTTTTTCCCCGACCATGAGACTAAACCATAGTCGGCACCTTGCCTATTGCACGAATGTGCATCGGGGCGAGACTTGGACGGAAACGTTCCGTTCGTTGGAAGATTATGCTTTGGCAGTGCGCGATAAAGTTTGCCCTCAAAAGCCCTTCGCCATCGGCCTGCGCCTCGGCCAACGGGCCGCCGTCCAATTGGCAGAACGCGACGAGATGCTAAATTTCCAACGCTGGCTTGATAAAAAATCGTGCTATGTTTTTACCATCAACGGCTTTCCTTATGGCCGGTTCCACGGCGCGCGCATTAAGGAGCAGGTCTATCGTCCAGACTGGACTTCACCGGACCGTGTGACCTACACCAATCTGTTGTTTGACCTACTCGCCAAGCTCGTGCCGACGGACGTTGAGGGCAGCGTAAGCACCTTGCCAGGGACATTTAAAGAATTTGATGTGTCCGCCGACGCATTGAAAACCATCCGCTCAAATATCTGGCAATCCATCGAGCATATCGCACGCATTAGCCGAGAGAGTGGCCGGAACTTGCATCTTGGCCTCGAACCCGAGCCGCTCTGTCTGCTGGAAACCAGCGCGGAGACAATTGATTTCTTTGACCAGCTCCGCGCTGAACATCCGCGCGATGAACGGTTGGCTGCGCATATCGGCGTAAACTACGATACCTGCCATTTTGCCGTGGAATTCGAAGAACCGCAGAACGCCCTAACCAACCTCATCCACCACGGTATCCGGATCAGCAAAATTCATTTGAGTTCTGCGCTCAAAGTCTCACCCACGCCACAAGCGCACGCAGAACTTAGAAAATTCTCCGACGACGTTTATCTTCATCAGGTTATTGCCCGCGCCGTGATGGGCGAACGAACCCTCTACCGAGACTTACCCGAAGCCATGGCTCATCACCCATCATTCGCCACTCACAACTCCGAAGAATGGCGCATCCATTTTCATGTCCCGCTACATGCGCCCGCTGCGCCGCCGTTTGCGAACACCAACGACCACCTGCTCGGCGTCTTGGATCTGCTACAAGCTCGCCCGGAGCTCTGCTCACACCTGGAAATGGAAACCTACACCTGGGAGGTGCTGCCGCCGGAATTGAAAACGCATAGCGTCGTTGACCAACTCGCGGCAGAATACGGTTGGACGCTGGCAGAACTGGCCAAACGTGGACTTTGTTGAATGACGATTTGCGGTTTACGATTTACTAAATTCCCGTAAATTGTCCGACCACGCGCAAATCGCCGATGGCCAATCAAATATAATGCCACCCCGCTTACGGACATTTTTGATCTTGGGACGCGTGTCGAATCTACCGACCGTCTGGTCAAACTGCCTTGCCGGCTGGTGGCTCGGCGGCGGCGGAAACTTCTGGAAGCTGCCATTCCTCTTCGTGGGTGTAAGCCTGCTTTATACCGGTGGAATGTTTTTGAACGACGCCTTTGATATAGACTTCGATCGCCAACGACGCCCGGAACGCCCGATTCCATCCGGAAAAATTTCCGCGCAACACGTTTGGCGCTTCGGCTTCAGCCAACTTGGCGCAGGATTTTTCCTACTGCTCTTCTGCGGCCAGATGGCGGCGGGCGCAGGATTTTTTCTTGCCCTCTTTATCCTGCTCTACAATTTCTGCCACAAGTTTTTCAACGCCGCACCTTGGCTTATGGGTGCGTGCCGCTTCTGGGTCTATGTCATCAGCGGTGCAACGGGCTTGTGGGGTCTAAACGGCTGGCCAATCCTCTGCGGCCTCGCGCTAGCGCTCTATGTCGTCGGACTGAGCTATGTCGCGCGACGGGAAAGTTATCGCGGGCCAATCCCGTTCTGGCCCTTGCTTCTGCTGGCTGCACCCATCCTTCTAGCACTGGCGATGAACACTGGTAGCTACCGCTGGCGCGCCATCTGGATTTCTGTCGTGCTGACGCTGTGGGCTGGTCGTTGCGTGCGGACCTTTTTTACGGGCGGCGTCTCCAATGTCGGCCTCATCGTCGCAAATCTGCTCGCTGGCATCGTCTTCGCAGATTGGGTCGCCATCGCGCCAGATTGTTCGCGCTGGCTGAGCCTGATCTTACTCGCGATATTTGGCCTAACGAAATGGCTTCAAAAATTCGTGCCGGCCACTTAGAGTGCAGTTCTTGCGGGCAGAAAAGTCGACTTTAAGCTGCACTTGAACAGTGACGAAGGGCAAGTTATTCTATCGGTTCGCTTATGAGCGCTGAAACACCAGTCAAATTGACCCACAACGAGGGAATCAAAGCTGCCATCCCAACCTTGGCCGGCACCATCGCCGCGACCATCGCTGATCCGGCGGCCGACCATTTCTCCGAGGATGACAACCAGTTCCTGAAGTTTCATGGCTCCTACCAGCAGGACGACCGCGACCTGCGCAAGATCGGCAAGAAGTATATCATGATGATTCGTGGTCGCATTCCCGGCGGCGTGATGACTTCGAAGCAATACGGGGTATTCGACCAACTCGCCACCGATTATGGCAACGACACGCTGCGCATCACCACACGCCAAAGCATCCAGTTTCACGGCATCGTTAAGAACAATTTCCGACCGGTGGTCAAAGCAATCAACGAGTGCCTGCTCTCCACGCTTGCCGCCTGCGGCGACGTAAACCGCAACGTCCTCGCACCGCCCACGCCTGCCTACACCAAGGCGCGCGAACAGGTCTATGCCGACGCGCACAAGGTAGCCATGGCACTAGCGCCGCAAACCAAAGCCTATCACGCTATCTGGATTGACGGTGTGCAACTCGACAACGAGGCGCCGGAGAACAAAAACTTTATTGATCCGCTTTATGGCAAAACCTATTTACCGCGCAAGTTCAAGATTGCCTTCGTCATTCCACCGGTAAATGACTTGGATGTTTATACAAATTGCCTCGGCTTCATCGCCATCGTCGAGAACGACCAACTCATTGGTTACAATCTCGCAGTTGGTGGTGGCATGGGTCGCAGTCACGGCAACGAGGCAACCTATCCACGCATGGCGGATGTCATTGGCTTCTTTACGCCGGATAAAATCGTGGATGTAGCGAAGGCTGTGCTCACTATCCACCGCGATTTCGGCGACCGCACCGACCGCAAGCACGCGCGTCTGAAATACGTTGTGGCCGAACGGGGAGTGAAGTTCATGCAAGCCGAGGTAAACCAGCGCGCTGGCCTAACCCTCGCGCCAGCCAAGCCTTACCAATTCACCACGACTAGCGATTTACTCGGCTGGCGCAAGGCGGTTGACGGAAGTTGGTTTTTCGGCGTATTCGTCGAGTCCGGCCGCGTGAAAGGCGCTCAGAAAAAAGCGTTACGCGAGATTGCCGATAAGTTTCAGAAGATTGAATTCCGATTGACGGCAAATCAAAATGTGATTCTTTCCAATGTCAGTGATACCGACAAAGCCGGTGTCACAGCATTGTTCACCGCCCATGGCTTGAAAACGGAAAATCAGGCAACAGCCTTGCACGCGGCCGCGATGGCTTGTCCATCGCTGCCGACCTGCGGTCTTGGCCTCGCGGAATCGGAACGCATGTTGCCGGGTTTTCTTGACCGCATCGAAAAACTTTTGACCGAGGTTGGCTTGGCTGGCCAAGAAATCATTATCCGCTCAACTGGCTGCCCGAACGGTTGCGCACGGCCTTACATGGCGGAAATCGGTTTCGTCGGCAAGGCGCCCGGGCGCTATCAAGTCTGGCTCGGTGGCGATGTTTCCGGCACGCGGCTCAATAAAGTCTGGAAAGATGTCCTCAAGGAAGCGGATTTAGAAACGGAATTCCGCCCCGTGTTTACCCGGTTTGCGAATGAACGCCATGCCGGCGAGCGTTTTGGCGACTGGTGCCAGCGCGCTTTTCTCAAGGAGCAGTCCGTAGCCAATTAAACTTTCGCTGTCATGACCTCTGAACAAATTTCGCAGGCGAATGCCGAGCTGCGCACTAAATCACCGCTGGAAATCATCCGCTGGGCCATCGCTCAATCCCACGGCCGCGCGATTGTCTCCACCAATTACCGGCCATACGAGGCTGTCATACTTCATCTTGTCACGCAGGTGCAGCCTGACATTCCAGTACTCTGGGTTGATCACGGCTACAATCGTCCGGCGACTTATGTGCATGCTGAGCAGATGAAGAAATTGCTCAATCTAAACATCAAAGCTTACCTGCCCAAACTAACAGCGGCGCATTACGACGCTGCCTTTGGTGGGATGCCGGAGCCGACGCCGGAAAATGAGGAACGCATCAAGGCATTCAGCACTACCATGAAACTGGAGCCATTCCAACGCGGCATGAAGGAACTCGCGCCGACCATCTGGCTGACTGCGTTGCGCAAGGTTCAGAATCCCAATCGTGCCGGCCTCGACATCGTTAGCGAGGACAAGAATTTCAATTCACTCAAGGTCAGTCCGCTGTTTTATTGGAGCGACGCCGACATGGAAAAATATCTTACCGCCCATAATCTACCGAATGAGTGGGATTACTTTGATCCCGCCAAGGCCGACGAGAAGCGCGAATGCGGTTTGCACGCGAGTTGGGGCGGCAAAGCCGTCGAAGGCGGCTCTGGAATCTGATTTTTCAAAATGAGCAGCTATCACCTGGATCATCTGCAGTATCTGGAGACCGAAGCGATTCACATCATGCGTGAAGTCGCCGCCGAGTTTGAACGCCCTGCCCTCCTTTTCTCTGGCGGCAAAGATTCCATCTGCCTCCTGCGACTCGCGGAAAAAGCGTTTCGCCCGTCGGACATTCCGATGCCTTTCCTGAACGTCGAGACCGGCCACGAATTCCCCGAATTGCTGGAATTCCGTGACCGCCGCGCGAAAGAGCTTGGTGCTAAATTGATTGTCCGCACGGTGGACGAAGCTATCGCCAAAGGCCACGCGCATCCCGCACCCGGCGAAATCAGCCGCAACAAACTGCAAATTCCCGTACTGCTCGGTGCGATTGAAGAATTTCAATTCGATTGCGCCATCGGCGGCGCACGACGCGACGAGGAAAAAGCCCGCGCAAAAGAACGCTTCTTCAGCTTCCGCGATTCCTTTGGCCAATGGGATCCGAAGAACCAGCGCCCGGAAATTTGGAATCTTTACAACGCCAAGCTGAATCCCGGCGAGAATATGCGCGTCTTTCCGCTCTCCAACTGGACGGAGATGGATGTTTGGGAATACATCAAGAAAGAGCAGCTCGAAGTACCGAACATTTATTTCAGCCACGAGCGGGACTGTTATAGGAAGGGCGGCCAGTGGCTGCCAGTGCCACCACCGCATACCGATGCCACCAAACCCGATCCGTTTGCAGGCGCTCGGCCAAAGGCTAACGAACCCATCAAACGCATGATTGTCCGCGTCCGCACGATTGCCGATATGATTAGTACCGGCATGATCGAATCGAAGACGGAAACCATCGACGACATCATCGGCGAAGTTTCTGCCGCGCGCGTCACTGAGCGCGGCACCCGTGCCGATGACAAAGCCTCCGAAGCTGCCATGGAAGATCGCAAAAAGGCTGGTTACTTTTAACCTCAGATTTTTGGATTTCAGCATGAAAACCTGCAAACCAAGCCGCCAACTGTGCGCGCTGATGCTTTGCATCAGAGTTTGCTTTCAGCTGACCGACAATCTGCACGCAGTTGAGCCGCGTGCCGTTTCGGGAATTTATCCACAACTCGCCACCTTCAACAACGAAGGCGAGTGCGGCACGGGTGCGGTGGTACCGTGGGCGGATCGCCTGTGGATTATCAGCTACGGACCCCATAAACCATTTGGTTCCACCGATAAACTTTACGAGATTACTCCCAACCTAGAACAAATCGTCCGCCCCGAGAGCATTGGCGGCACGCCAGCGGATCGAATGATTCACCGCGAGTCACAGCAGCTCATCATTGGTCCGTATCTCATTGACACCAACCTCGATGTCCGTGTCATTCCATGGCAAAAAATGCCCGGCCGGCTCACCGCCGTTGCACGGCATCTCACCGACCCGACGAACAAGGTTTATTTCGCTACGATGGAAGCTGGACTTTACGAAGTCGATATCCATTCACTTGCGGTCACTGGCCTGCTCAAAGACCGTATGAACATACCGAAAGCTGGCGTATTGAGTGAAGATTATCCAGCGGCGGACGAAACAAAACTTCCCGGCTGGCACGGCAAAGGCCTCTACTCCGGTCAAGGCCGCGTGGTCTTTGCCAACAACGGCGAGCACGGCAAAGACGCAGAGTCAAATCCCGACACCGTGAGCGGTGCGCTCGGCGAATGGTTCGGCTCCGGCGATTACTCGCTGGTGCGCCGCGCCCAATTCACCGAGGTTACCGGTCCGGGTGGCATTTACGGCAACTTGCATCGCGATACCGACCCGCTTTGGAGCCTCGGCTTCGACAAACGCTCGCTGATTTTGATGTGTCTGGATAACGGCACCTGGCACGCCTGGCGGCTACCCAAGCCCGATCATTCCTACGACGGGGCGCATGGCTGGTTCACCGAATGGCCGCGCATCCGCGACATCGGCGAGGATGATTTGCTGATGACCATGCACGGCGCGTTCTGGCATTTCCCGAAAAACTTTTGCGCCACGAATTCCGCCGGCATTGCGCCGCGTTCCAGCTACTTGAAAATCATCGGCGACTTCTGCCGGTGGAACGACCGCATCGTGCTTGGCTGCGATGATGCGGCCATCGTTGAGGTTCCGCGCAAGCTTAAGGGAAAACTTGCGCCGACCGGGCAGTCGCAGTCGAATCTGCAATTTCTCCGGCCATCACAATTGGATGAATTCGGTCCCACACTCGGCCACGGCGCGGTGTGGCTCAATGACGCCGTCAAGGCGGGCGAAGTTTCCGATTCTTTTCTTTTTTCCGGCTTTACCTACCGCACCCTCATTTTATCGCACAATAATTTGCAACCCGTCACTTTCACCTTGGAAGTGGACGCGCAGGGTAACGGTGTCTGGAAAAAACTGCGCGACATCGAAGTGCCGGCTGGTGGGTCCCTCTGGACGGAATTCACGCCCAGCGAAACTGGGGCATGGGTGCGCGTGCGGGCTAATCGTGATTGCACTAAGACCACGGCTTGTTTTCAGTTTCATAATGCCGACAAGCGCAGTCCATCAGCGGCCACATTGTTTGACGGTCTTCCCGAACCCGGCGACACCCAGATCAGCGGCGGCAGGCTGCACCAGCGCGGCGGCGACGCACGGACATTGCAATGTATCTCCGCTGACGGCAAATCGGCTTGCTACGAACTCGATGGAAATTTGAAATTGTACCGGACAAATGATCCCGCCAGTATCGCCTGGGCCAAATCAAACCTCGCCATTCCGCGCGATTTTCTGACCGTTGATAATGCTTCCGTCGTTTGCATGGACAATGGCCATCGCTGGCGGTTGCCGAAAGGCGCGGCTGCTTTTGCGCAACCCGACGCGGGTGCTGACGAACGGGTTTGCCGCGAAGTCGTCACGGAACGGGATTTATTCAACGCATTCGGGACTGTCTACGAACTGCCGGCCGAAAGTGCCGGGGGCTTTATTAAAATCCGTCCGATTGCCACCCATAACCGGCAGATTAAGGACTACGCCAGCTATCGCGGGTTGCTGGTGATGAGCGGCGTCCGGGATGACGCCGCTGGTGAACACATCGTCCGCAGCGACGACGGCCAGTGCGCCTTGTGGGTCGGCTCGGTGGATGACCTCTGGCAGCTTGGCAAACCGCAGGGTATTGGTGGCCCTTGGAACAATACGGAAGTTGTCTCCGGCCAGCCCTCCGATCCCTATCTGATGACCGGCTACGATCATAAAAAGCTTAAACTCGCTCATACTTCCACTGTGCCAGTCACTTTCCACGTGGAAGCGGACTTCTCCGGCACGGGCGACTGGGTCATTTACAAGACCTTCACCGTCCAGCCGGGTCAAACTACGGAATATCATTTTCCGGATACGTTCTCTGCGTATTGGGTTCGCCTGACCGCGGACCGCAATACCACCGCAACCGCCATTTTCAATTACTACTAATCATAAACCATGCCCCACTCGCATCCCATCGAATTGCTCCGCTTCAACACCTGCGGCTCCGTTGACGACGGCAAGTCCACGCTCATCGGCCGGCTCCTCTATGACTCCAAGTCCTTGATGGAAGACCAGGTCGAGGCGCTGGAAAAATCCGCCGACATCACCGGCGGCGGCCAGATCAATCTCGCGAACCTCACCGACGGCCTGCGCGCGGAACGCGAACAGGGCATCACGATTGACGTCGCCTATCGCTATTTCGCCACACCCAAACGCAAGTTCATCGTCGCCGACACGCCGGGCCACGTGCAATACACCCGCAACATGGTCACCGGCGCCTCAACCGCAAATTTGTCCATCGTGCTTGTGGACGCGCGTCTCGGCGTCATTGAGCAGACCCGCCGACATACATACATTGCGGCGCTGCTCGGCATTCCGCATCTCGTCATCGCCATCAACAAAATGGATCTGGTGGACTGGAGCGAAGCGCGCTTCAATGAAATCCGTGATGAAATCGAAAGTTTCCTCCCGAAGTTCGGGGCGTTTCGCGATGTGAAATTCATTCCCATGAGCGCCTTATCCGGCGACAACGTGGTGGATGCTTCCGCGAAAACTCCGTGGTACGAAGGCCCAGCGCTCTTGCATCATCTGGAAACCGTTTACATCGCGAGCGACCGCAATTTCAGCACCTTCCGTTTTCCCGTGCAATGGGTCAACCGCCCGAACAACCCCACCAATAAGGAACTGCACGACTTTCGCGGTCTCAGCGGCCAGATCGCCAGCGGCATTGTGCGCCAGGGCCAGGAAATCGTCATCCTGCCCGCCGGCATCAAGACCAAGGTAAAAGAAATCTGGAGCTACGACGGCGCGATAACCGAGGCGTTCTGTCCGCAATCCGTAACCATTTGTCTGACGGACGACATCGATGTAAGCCGCGGCGACATGATGGTGGGGCTCGATAATTTACCCGGCCGCAGCGGCGACTTGCAGGCGCGCGTCTGTTGGATGAATTTGCGACCGCTCACGGCTGGCAAAAAGTTTTATCTCAAGCACACCACGCAGATGGTCCAGGCTTCCGTTACGCAAATCGAAAATCGTATCAACTTCACCACCTTCGACGCGGAACCCAATCCCGCCGCTCTGGGCCTGAACGATATTGGCACCATCCGTCTGCGCACGGCCAAGCCGCTGATCTTCGACGGGTACGAGACCAACCGGCTGACCGGTTCATTCATCCTCGTGGAGCAAGGCACGAATGCGACCGTCGCCGCCGGAATGCTGTTCCCGCCCCTCGAAACTGCCCGACCGGAATACGCCGACTTCGCCATTTGAAGTCAAACCGGTCGAAAACCGGTCCGCCGATGGGAAAAGTGACGCCGCTTTCTCAAAAAGCCGACCCGCCTACGGCAAAAGCGCCTCCGCTTTTACAATAAGCCGACCCACCTTGGTGGGAGGCGACCCCGCCGATGCCAACTCCGGACCCGCCTTCGGGCAAGGCGGACCCGCTTTTGCCAAAAGCGGACTCGCCGTCGGGAAAAGCTGACCCGCCTTTACCATAAGCGGACCCGCTTTTTCAAAAGGCGGGCCCGCTTTCTGAATAAGCGAGTCAAGCGTAGGCTCTAGCTGAACGACTTACGCAAAACCCCCCCTTTAAGATGGCTAGAGCCGTTCCAAGTGTCGCTTTTTGCTCACTTGCAGATGCCAGAACTGGGAACGGCCTTAAAAATCTGCCGGGGTATTTTTCAAAGCACTGGCAAAGCGGCGGAGGGTGCCGCCGTCCAAGGCGCGGGCGTGAAGGTTGGGGCGCGTCACTCCGAGCGCGCCGTCCCGGTGAACCGGATGCGTCCGTTCCAGCCAGCGGCGGGCAGCGGACTGCCCGCCCTACCTGCCGCGATTTTCCGAAACGGCGCGGCTTCTTCTTTCAGGGCGAAGCAAATGAGGGTGGACACGGGTTTCAACGATGACCAACGCTTTGGATTATTTTCTTCGCCGCTTGTAAGATCCATGTGGCGGTAACGTCGTTTGCATGGGTGGCACGAAGTTGACGGATAAAAATAGACATTTCAATACATCCAAATCCCATGTTTCCTGAATCGAAGAGTTTGGAGGCATTTGATAAAGTATCGTTTAATTCCTTAAGCTGCTGGTCTGGAACCGACAGATAAGGAATAACAGAAACAATCTCGGACACAGCCTCGCTAGCGGTGATGACGTTCAGAGATATGGATGACTGCTTCCCACGAGCGAAGGCATTATTAGCGTAAACAACGATATTGTATCCCCCCAGCGGGTAGGTGTGAGATATCGCGGCTCCGTTATTTGTAAAAACAAGACTCTCATTTTGTAGGCCAATCCAGTGAAACTGCATCGGCAAATAAAAAGGATCCGTAGACTGGAAACCATCGAGGACGACAACTGCCTTTTTATTGTCTTTGGCAATCACTCTATAAATTCCTGGTTCGGGATACTGAAAAAACGGGGACTCGATTTGAATGACCACCGTTGGTCCATGGGCGGCATCATATTGAGGTTCGAGCTGGCTGATGAATATGTTATCTGCGTAATCGGCTTCGAGATACCAGTCGCCTTTTATCAGGTGGTGAGTCTGTGTTTTGGTAAGGGTAAATCTTTGATCAACAAAGTTGTAGTTGTCACCGTTAATACCGTTGGTGATTTCGGCAATCGTTTTGAAGGTTCCATTCACCTTCTTCTCCAATATCCACATGGAATCAGGCAAGGTTGCAAACAGGATGTTAACCTCTAAATCATTTGTGTATATCGGCGCATTAGGGATGTATGAGGGAACGCGAATGGAACGGTTATAGCCACACATTCCCCACCAAACTACATTTGACGACTCTCCGTTTAGCGCCGAGAAGCTTACGTTGAAGTTCATGTCCGGGTTCCAAAGGTCTTGGGCGCCCGCCCGTTGGACTAGAACTGCAAAACAAATGATGGCCAGCAATTTTTTCATGTCTGATTAATTTTTTACAATGCCAATAGCTTATTATACCGCCAAGATGACATTGCCCCGATTGAAATCTAAAAATTATTTTATCCCCGCCAATCGTTCCTTCCAGATTTTGTAGAGGTCCACGGTTGCCTGCACGTCGCGGAGGCAATATTCGGCAATCTCCCGGTAGCGGCCCGCTTCCAGCATATCTTTCACATCCATCCCGGTCACCCCCGCGCTCTTGGGCGATTCAATGCCGAAGGCCTTGCAGTAAAAATCCAGATTGAACTTCCGCGCCGCGCCGTCGCGCCCGCTCACGCTGTAAAAAGTGAATTGCTCCGCGAGGTCGCAGTGCGGCTCGGTGGCGTAGCGGTAGCCCAGCCAATTCTTCTTGGTGATGGGCACGTTTAGCAACGCCGAACGCAGATAAATAAACGGCACGTCGAACCCGCGCCCGTTAAAAGTGACCACGCTGTCGTAATGCTTCGCCACATCCCAGAAGGCGGTGAGCAACTCAGTCTCATCGGCCACGGGGACAAACTCCACCAATCCGGCGTCACCGGCATCCTCGTAATCTTCCGCGATAAAGATGGACTGGCCGCGCCCGGTATCCGCATTCAGCATGGCGATGCAAACCACCTGCGAGGTGAACGGCCAGAGCGACATGAAGCGCGTGATCTCCTCGCGCTTGACCTGCTTGGCGATGGCGTCGTCGATCTTCTCGGTTTCGCGGAAGAGGTATTCCTGCTGCACCTCGTCGAACAGTTCGATCGGGAGTGCGGAGGTTTCGATGTCGAAGACGAGAGTCGCCATGCGGGAAGATTAACCGCCAAGACGCCAAGGACGCCAAGATAAAAATTCGACAGGATGGCCAGGATTTAATCCTGTCAAACCGGTTCCGCAATCAAATCGTAATCGGTGTGGCCGACAATCTTGACCCGGGCGAATTCCCCGATGGGCAAAATTGCTTTCGGGGCCCGGATAAAAATGCGGCCGTCTATGTCCGGCGCATCCGCCTCACCGCGCGCCACGTAATAATGGCCGGCCATCTTACCGGCCTGCTTGTCGGGCGTGCGGATAAGGCCGTGTTCCCAGGAACTAATGTTCGCGCCTTGCAACTGCTTGGCTTTCGCCTCACCTTCGACCAGCACTTTGATTTTGCGGCCGACGAAGGATTCGGAAATAGCCATCGCAATCTTGTGCTGAGCTTGCATGGCGAGTTCGCGGCGCTTTTGTTTCACCTGATCCGACAACTGACCCGCCATCGCACCCGCGCGCGTGCCGTCTTCCTTGGAATACGTGAAGACTCCAAGCCGTTCGAAATGCGTCTGTTTGATAAAATCAAGCAGGGCCTTGAAACTCGCTTCCGTCTCACCGGGAAACCCAACAATGAACGTCGTGCGCAGCGCGATGCCGGGAATGCCCACGCGAATGCGCTTGATGAGGTCAACGATGTATTGTTGCGAAGTCTCGCGGCGCATGCGTTCGAGCATGTTTTCGTGAATGTGCTGAAGCGGAATGTCCACGTAGCGCGCCACTTTCTTGCAGGCGGCCATCGTCTGGATGAGTTCATCCGTCCAATGCGCGGGATGCGTGTAGAGCAGGCGAATCCAGAAATCGCCCTTGAGCGAATTGAGTTCGCGCAGGAGCGTGCAAATGGTCGTGGCATCGGCAGCCAAAGATTTGGTCGCCGCGTTGAATTTCTCCGGCGAAGAAATGGCGCGCGAATGGTTCGGGCGCAGGTCGAGTCCATAGTAGGTCGAGTCCTGCGAAATCAAATTAATCTCCTTCACGCCATCGGCGATGAGCGCCTTGGCCTCGGCTACGATGTCCGACTGCGTGCGACTGCGATGCGAGCCACGCATGCGGGGAATGATACAGAAGCTGCACGGATGGTTGCAGCCCTCGGCAATCTTCAGGTAGGCAAAATGTTTCGGCGTGAGCCGGAAACGCGGCGTCTCGAAATCAGGAATGAAGACCGGACGGGCGGTCACTTCCAGCAGCGGCGAGGATGGAGGATGGAGAATCGAGGATGGCTTGCCTGGCGCGACAACCGTCTTAGTCTTGCCGAATTTATCCGAGCCACGCAGGGCATTTTCCTTTTCGTGCTCGTCGAGCGGACGGTTTTTCTCCAGCTCATTCAGTCGCGCAACAACTTTGCCGGTCTGGACCTTGGACTTCGGGCTTTGAACTTTAGTGGCCCGATTGGCAATCGCCTTGCCCACGATGTCACCGACCTGCGCGACCTGGTCAATTCCCATGAAGGCGTCCACTTCGGGCATCAGCTTGGGTAGTTCCTCGCGAAATCGTTGCGAGAGGCAACCGGAAACAATCACGGCCTGACCGCGCTGGTTCGCATCGCGCAGCTCGACGGATTCGAGAATGGTGTCCACGCTCTCCTCCTGCGCGGAATCAATGAAGGAACAGGTATTGACGATGACGGCATCGGCACTTGCGGCGTCATTCGTAATCTCTACGCCGCTTTTCATGAGCGAGCCGAGCATGATCTCGGCGTCCACGAGGTTCTTGGCACAGCCAAGCGAAATCATCCCGACGCGCAACGGCTGGGGGCTGGAATTTTTCTTCGTCACAGTCGGCGGAGGTTAGCAGAGTTTTAGGGTGAAGCAATCTTGGGAAGACGGGTGCCGCTAAGCGTAATTATTTCATGGCTGAGCGGGTGGAACGGCGTTGGTCGGGGCGGCATTGCTGGAAACATTATCCACCGCATTCGTCACGGTGTTGGGCGACTCCAGCAGAGCGGCGGGCAAACCCAGCTTGGTGACCAACTCCGCCCGGGCGGCGTAGGGCACGCCGGTTTGCGGGTCGAGCAGATGACGGATCACGGAGTCCCTAAGCTTGTCGTAGGGCGGCAGCGGGATGCGTTCATCGCCCCGGAAGCCGGAGGTCTTGGCGGTGTAACGCTGATAGACGCGGTTGGCGAGGCGCTTGAGATTTTCGTAGCGGTCTTCCTGACCGATGGCGAGGCTGTAATAGGCGCGCGTCAATAGACCTTGGACGGCAGCGGTCACACGCTCCTGCGAAGTTTCGCCGATATCAATCTGCACGACCGCCACGGCGTATTCATCGAGCGTCAGATTCTTCGGCAGCGAAGTTGGATCGTTCTCCACGATGGGCTTGTCCGGGAATTTGTCGCCAAGATACTTGAACCATTTGGCCGCCTCATCCACACGGTCGGCTTCGTAGAGGAAATAGACGGCGTCGCGCACAAAATTACGCTGCGCGCGAAGGATGCCGTCGCGCTGGCCGGCATCAGTCTCGTCGGCATACATTTTCAGATAAGCTTCGTTGACCTGCGACACAAGATCCAGGTTCGGCCCGAGTGAATAGTTTTTGGTGAATGGATCCACGTTGATTCGCCCGTGATGAAACGCCTGCAACAGCGACTGGTAGATGAGCCGACGCAATTGAATCAAGTCATCGGGATTAACCTTGTCCGGATTTTTCGCGGCGGCATCGAGGCCCTTCGCGCCCCAGTAGACTGCATGCGCCTCGGGCAACCGCCAATCGAACGGGCCATACTGTTGATCCACTGACTTGGCGAACGCCGGGTCCAACTTGAACTGATTGGTTAATATACCCAGCAGCTTAAAATCATCCGCTGTGTGCGGCGCGAGCAACTGGTCAAAGTTCGTACCTGCCGGGCCAAATAATTTACCCATGTCCTCCGCCCACTGCGCCTTATAATACATGTTCGCATCATCAAGGTTCTGGCCCATCTTGCTCTGAAAGATCCAACCGAGCTGCTGGTAGAGCAGGGTGTTATTAGGATTGTAGCGCAGGCCATTGTCACGCAGCAGTTCGATGCCGCGGCCAACCCAGCGCCAGCGGTCGCCGGCATCCTTGAACTTAACGGAGATGTTCCAAGCCATGTTCCACGCCTGAAACGCCCAGACCTGAGCGAAATGCGGCTCGAGGTCCGTGATCCAATCCGCGAGCTGTGACGCTTCAAAAAATTTGTCGTCCTGCTGCAAGTCGTTCGCGCGAATCCAAAGGAAATTGGAGATCAGCCCGCGAAAGCCGCCGAGCGCTACGGTAGTAAACGCCAGCATCGGCGGCGCGTTTTGCAACACGGCCGCCTGCGTCAGGCCGAGCGTGTCACGGTCGTGGTTCAGGGACGCCTGGAACCGACCGGCACCGGAGACCAGCGCGACGGCGAGCACCACCAAGATAATCTTTTTGACGCGGGAGTTCATTGGGTGCCTTGCGCCGTGGCCAGTTCGCGCCGGTTAAAGAAATAGATTCCTACCACGGCACAGAAGCCGCCCACGAGCAGGACTATTTGCGCAAACGCCGAGCCAAGTTCGCTCCAGGTGATGCTGCGCCCGCTGCTCAGTGAATCAATGGGTGAATAGTTCTTCACGAGGCTGACCACGGCGAGTACGCCCTTGAACGCCGGAATCAAAACGATATCCGCCGCCGAGTGACCCACGATGCCTTTCTCCTCGTTACCCGCCGCCACCGAACCGGACTCGACCGATTCCGCTAGCGTACCGCTCGATACCGCGACCAGCAGCATGGCCAGCGCGAAGAAGGTCGCCACGGGAAATGACAGGAAGCTCGCCGCCATTAGGCCAAGCGCCGCGAGCAGCGCCATCCAGCAAAAAATGATTCCCAGCCCGCGCGCGAAGTTCAGTGCGAAGCCGCCCTCCGGATACAGCACCTCCATGCCGTCATCCAGCGGGAATAACAGCGCCGTCGGGTTGGGGTTGATAAACGTGATGGTCAGCAGACCTTTCGCATCGAACAGGTCCGGCGGGATGATAAATTCATGGAACGTATCCGGCGCGAGGCTCATCGGGTCGCTTTGCCACAACTTCGTCGTTTGCGGCACGCCCACCTGCCATACCGCAGCGAACGTCCCGGACGCACTTTTCTGCGCCGCATTAAATTTTACGCGCAGTTGCAGCGGCTTCCCCGCTAGATAATTTTTGGCAAAGCCCAAATCAATCTGCCAGACGCGCTGGTAACTGGGCGGCACGATTTGCAGCGCAGCCTTGACCTGTTCGCGGATTTGCCGGCGCACTTCCGGCAGGTTCACAGATTCAACCGGACTGGATTTCAAGCGCTCTTGCAAGGCCGACTCGGTGTCCGTCTCAATTTCCGCCGGATTAACCGGTTCCTTGGCGGAGCCACGTGCGACCAGCACTTGCTCACGCAAAATCTGCTGTTCCGACGCCGGTAGTTTACCCGCACGCCATTGGAGCAACCCCAGCACACAGCCGCCGGACAGCGCCAGCAGCACCGCGTTCAGCGAAACGATGCCCAGCCATTTGCCGAGCCAGATTTGCCAGCGCGCAATCGGCTTCGTGGCGACGACTTGGATCTGGCATTCCTCGATATCGCGCGCCAGCGTGCCGCACGCGAGCCACAGCGTCGACAGGCCGAGCAGCGCGGTGATGGCGCTCAGCGTGTAAGTCAGGATAATCTGCGTGAACCCCTGCGCCGTGCCGTCATCGCGAATGACCAGCGGCAGGCCGATCACCGCCACGATCAGCAGCACCCCGATGACGAGGAACAGCTTGAACCGCAGTGCGGCCTTCCACGTCAGCCAGGCAATGGTGAGAATTCGTTGCATTTCAAATTAAATTAACCACGGATGGACACTGATAAACACGGATGAGGAGGAAATTCATCAGGCCCTTTTATTATCCGTGTGAATCCTTGTCCATCCGTGGTTGAAACTCATTTCTTCCCGCCCAGCAGCGAGGACAGCTTTTCATTCGCCTTGGACAAGTCCACCGGCGCTGGTTCCGATGCGGCCGCGGGTTGGGCGGGCGACGACGTAGGCGGACTCACTTGCGCCAACGCGGCGAGCTTCTGGTCGTCCACTTTCGGCCCGGTCACCGGCTTGGTTTCAATCGCTGGCGCCACCGGCGGCAGCGAGAGTTTCTCCAGGACTTTCTCCGTGGTCGGCTGGGCTTCCAAGCCGCCGCGCAGATACTCGGCCACGCGCGCGCCGGACTGCGCCCCGCTGGTCTCGTTCGCGGAGCGCGCCTTGTTCACCACATCGAGAAAATAGCTTTCGAGATTCTGCGTCGGATTATCCACGCGCACTTCGCCGGTCGTAATGTCCTTGCGAATGGTCGCCAACACTTTCTCCAACGTCTCGCGCGGCAGCACCGGCGTCGTGATGCGTAACGTATCCGGCGTCGCCAGCAACTCTTTCAGCGTGCCTGACGCATGAATCTTGCCGCCATAATAAATCACCACGCGGTCGCACACATCCTCCACATCCGACAACAGATGGCTGCTCAAGATCACCGTCTTGCCGCGCCGCGCCAGCGCGAGAATCAAGTCCTTTACCTCGCGACAGCCAATCGGATCGAGTCCAGCCGTCGGCTCGTCGAGGATAATCAGGTCGGGGTCGTTGATGAGCGCTTGTGCCAGGCCGATGCGGCGCTGCATGCCCTTGGAAAATTCGCCGACCGCGCGCGTCTGCGTCTTGCCGAGGCCGACCATTTCCAGCAATTGTTCCGCGCGATTATCGCGGTCGGCTTTATTGAGATGAAACAGGTTGCCGAAAAAGTCCAGCGTCTCGCGCGAGTTGAGGTAGCGATAGAGATACGATTCCTCCGGCAGATAGCCGATTCGCGACTTCGTCTGCACATGACGCGGCGAATGGCCGAAGACCTCGATATGCCCCTTCGTCGGGTTGAGCAGGCCGAGCAGCAGCTTGACCGTGGTGGACTTGCCGGAGCCGTTCGGGCCGAGCAGACCGAAGACTTCGCCCTGGCGCACTTCGAAATCAACGTTATTGACCGCGCGCGCTTTCGGGCGATTCCAAAAGTCCTTGAACACCTTCGTCAGCCCGCGCACGGACACGACGACCTCGGCGGATTTACGATTATCGGTTTGGGGTAGCGGATTCAGTTCGGCGACGGGCATGGTAAAATCAATATTCAGACAATTCACGGAAACATTCCGCCGACCCACGCGACGACCAACCAGGGGCAAACCCAGGTTGGAAAGCGGGCGAAAATGTCATGAAACCAATTTAACCACGATTCACGGGGACAGCAAGCCGCTAGGCAATCCACCGCGCCTAAGCTGGCGGCCAGAAGTTTAATGAGGAAGGTAGGCATGGAAGCATCTTAGTGAAACTTAAGGCTGACACCGCCACCGCCGCCTCTCGAGCTGCCGCCGTTTCGGACCGCGCCGCCGCGACTCATGCCCGGTCCGAAGCCGGTGCTGACCGGTCTGCCGCCGTTACTGCCCGCGCTGGAACCGTTATTACCCGAGAAGTAGCCGCTACTTCCCGGTCCGGAACCGTAGAAGACCGAGCAACTGCCGTTACTTCTCGAGCTGGAACCGTCGAAGCCCGGGCTTGCGCCGTTACTTCTTGGGAAGTAGCCGATGATTACCGGGAAGTAGCGGCAACTTCTCGTGCTGGAACCGCCACTTTTCGGGGTTATTAGACTAAAACCCGGGTTTCCGCCTCCCAAACCCGCATTTTGACCAATTCACCTCACCCGCCGCCGTTCACGCCTTGGCGTTAAATCTTCTTTTAGCGCAGTTTCGGTTTGTGCCTTTCGCTTGACGCCGTAAAATTGCGCGTGCTCGCATCCCTCGCCACCCAGCTCGCCGGCCGGCAGTCCCTGTCCGCTGCGCAAATCCATGCCGCCGTCGCGGCACTCACGGATGAACGGATTTCCCCCCAGGCGAAGGCGGATTTCCTCGTGGCGCTCGCCCTGAAAGGGGAGTCGCCGGAAGAGATCGCCGCATTCGCCACCGCCTTGCGCGAGAAAGCCAGCCCGCCCCCGCTCGCCCCCGCGACGCGCGCCCGCGAAATCCTGGATGTGGTCGGCACCGGCGGCGACCGCTTGAGCACGTTCAACATCTCCACCACGGTCGCCCTCCTGTGCGCCGCCGCCGGCGTGATCGTGGCCAAACACGGCAACCGCGCGGTGACGTCGTCGGTCGGCAGCGCGGATGTGATCGAGGCGCTCGGCATCCCGGTCAACCTCTCGCCTGCAGACGCGGCGGCGGCGTTGAGCGACCACGGGTTCGCGTTCCTCTTCGCGCCGAATTTTCATCCGTCGTTCAAGCACATTGCCCCGGCGCGCAAGCTCTGCGCCGAGCGCGGTCAGCGGACGATCTTTAATATCCTCGGCCCGCTGCTGAATCCGGCGCAGCCCTCCGCGATGCTCGTCGGAGTCTCGCGCCCGGAATTGTGCGAGCCGATGGCCCGCGCGTTGCAAGCCCTCGGCGTCCGGCGCGGCATGGTGGTGTGTGGAGAATGCAGAAGTGAGAAGTCAGAAGTCGGAAGTTATTTGGACGAGTTATCCACGCTGGGGGTGAATCATGTGGCGGAGTTTTATCATGAGCGCGGTTTTTCGCAGTCGGTGTTGACGCTGGAGAACTTCCCTTTGCAACCGGCGACGCTGGCCGACTTGCGCGGCGGCGATAAACTGGCGAACGCGGAGATCGTCCGGCAAATCCTGCGCGGCACGGAGCGCGGCCCGAAACGCGACGCGGTGCTGCTGAACGCGGGTGCGGCGCTGTTCGTGGCGGGTAAGGCGAGGTCGCTCGCGGAAGGCTGGGAGCTGGCGGGCGAGACGATTGATACCGGCACCGCAGCGAAGAAACTGGCGGAGCTGGCGGGCTGATTATTGCTCTACCTGACCGGCCTCGACGGCGGCGTAGTGCAGGCCGAGATTGTGTTGGGCGTTCTTATTGCCCTGGCGCGCGGCTTTGATGAACCATTTTACGGCTTCCTGCGTATTCTGTTTCACCCCGCGCCCAGTCTGATAGCACAGGCCGAGATTGGATTGCGCATCGGAAAGTTCCTGATCGGCCGCGAGGCGATACCACTTCACCGCCTCCGCAAAATCTTGTTCCACCACCTGACCCTGCTCGAAAAACACGCCGAGATTGAATTGCGCCGCCGGATAGCCGCGCTCCGCTGATTCGCGATACCATTTCACGGCCTCCGCGTAATTCTGCGCGACGCCCTGGC
Organism: uncultured Verrucomicrobia subdivision 3 bacterium; assembly: GCA_903865745.1. Taxonomy (GTDB): domain Bacteria; phylum Verrucomicrobiota; class Verrucomicrobiia; order Limisphaerales; family UBA11358; genus UBA11358. The sequence continues at coordinate 87,904 of CAIPKV010000078.1, forward strand.
CGGTCTCGTAAAGCATGCCGAGATTGAATTGCGCCGCCGGGTCGCCCTGCTCCGCCGCCTCGCGCAGCCACTTGGCCGCCTCGGAATATTCCTGCGGCACGCCCTGCCCCATCCAATAGCAGACGCCGAGATAACATTGGCCCACGGGATCATTCTGCTCGGCGGATTTCCGCAGCCATTTCACTGCTTCTTGATGGTTCTGCTCCACGCCCTGGCCGTTCTGATAGCAGACGCCAAGATAGCATTGTGCCTGCGCATCGCCTTCGATGGCGGCGGTGCGCATCGCTTCAAATGAATCCCAGGATTTGCGGGTAATAGCCATTATTTAGCAGCGGAGGAAGCATAGCCCGCGCGACTTTGAAGACAAGTCGTGAATTCCGCCGGGGAGCTGGCAATTTCACTTCCGCGCCGGCGGATTGCCTGCTACAAACTGCGTATGGCAACACCATTGAAAATCGGTTTTCTAGGCGCGGGCAAGATGGCCACCGCGCTTGCGAAAGGTTTCGTCCGCGCCGAAATCGTCTTCCCGCGCGAAATCATCGCGGCTGATCCATTTCCCGCCGCGCGCAAACAGTTTGCCGACGAGACCGGCGCGAAAACCACCGCCGCCAACCTGGAGGTGGCCGCGAGCGCGACGGTCTTGATTCTCGCCACCAAGCCGGATCAAGTCGCGGCTGCGCTGGCAGAGATTGCAAGCGTTTTCACCAAAAAGCATTTACTCATCTCCATCGCCGCCGGCGTGACGCTGGCGAAATTGGAATCTAATCTGCCCGCTGGCGCGCGGGTCATCCGCGTGATGCCCAATACCCCGGCGCTCGTCGGCGCGGGTGCGTCTGCTTATGCGCTCGGCAAGTACGCCACGACCGCTGATGGCGAATTGGCGAAGAAACTGTTGTCCGCCGTCGGCGTGGCGCTGCCAGTCAAAGAGAGTTTGCTCGACGCCGTGACCGGCTTGAGCGGCAGCGGACCGGCTTACGTGTATCAATTCATCGAAGCGTTGAGCGATGGCGGCGTGGCGGCCGGCCTGCCGCGCGACATTGCGACCAAGCTGGCGGCGCAGACGGTTTTGGGCGGCGCGAAAATGGTTTTGGAAACCGGCCAGCATCCCGGTGCGCTTAAGGATCAGGTGACTAGTCCCGGCGGCACAACGATCGAAGGCATTCACGAACTAGAAAAGGGCAAGCTGCGCGCCACCGTGATTAGCGCCGTCCGCGCTGCCACGGAGAAATCCAAGAAGCTGGGGCAAGGCTGACTCCGGCTAGATTTTATGCGTGTCGCACTGCCGGTTTCCTGCTAGATTCCCGCGCCCATGAACGAGTGGAACATCCAGTCCCGTGCCCATGCCTGCGAGGCGTGCGCCCAGCCGTTTACCGATCGGCAGCCTTATCACACGCTGCTGCTGGAACTCGTGCCGGAACTGCGCCGCTCGGATATCTGCGACCCGTGCTGGTCGAAGCAATTCGCCAGCGAAGCGCGCATGCGTAGCGGTTTCATCTCGCATTGGCAGGGTATTTACGAAGTGCCGCCCGCGCAGCCCGTCGAGGCCATCCAGAAGGAAACCGCCGAAACCGTCCTGCGCCAGCTGGTTGAGAAAAACGATCCGCGCTACGCGCCCGCCGCCTTTATCCTCGCGGTTATGCTCGAACGCAAGCGCCTGCTCAAGGTGAAGGAGCAAATCACGCGTGATGGCAAACGCATCTTCATATACGAACAGCCCAAGACCGGCGATGTCTTCGCGATCGCCGACCCGGAATTACATTTGAATCAACTGGAGCAGGTGCAGCAAGATGTGGCGCAATTGCTGGAGCACGGTTTGAACCCACCCGCACCTGCAATGGAAACGCCGGCAACACCGGAAATTCCCGTAGCTGAAAGCGAAACGCCACCGCCTGCCGAAGAACCGGCACCCGCCAATTGATTTCCCGTGCCCACTCTCGCCGAACTTCAAATTCGCCTCGGCCATTCTTTTCGCGACGATAATCTTTTACGCCTCGCGCTCACGCATCCGTCCATCGCCCACGAGGCTAACGCCGCGACCGCACACAATCAGCGGTTGGAATTCCTCGGCGACTCGGTGCTCGGTCTGATCCTGTCACGCGCGTTGTATGAAAAGTTTCCCGAAGCCGATGAGGGCGCGCTCACCAAGTCGCGCGCCAAGCTGGTGAACGCCGGTTCGCTCGCGGCGCGCGCCCGCCAACTCGGTCTCGGCACGCATCTAATCCTGAGCCGCGGCGAGGAGAACACCGGCGGGCGCGAACGCGCATCGGCGCTGGCGGACGCATTCGAGGCGGTGCTCGGTGCAATCTTTCTCGATGGCGGATTTGAGGCGGCGCGGGATTTTGTCCAACGCGAGTTCGCCGCCGACTTCGAATCATTGACGGAGGCGGTAGATATCGAGAATCCCAAGGGCGAGTTGCAGGAGTTGTTGCAGGCGAAGTCGCCGCACGCGCCGGAGTATGAGTTTATCGCCGCCACCGGGCCGGACCACGACCGCCTCTTCGAATGCGCCGTGCATCATGCCGGTGCGGAACTGGCGCGCGGCACTGGCAAAAGCAAAAAGGCCGCCGAGAGCACAGCGGCTTTGGCGGCTTTGGAGAAATTGCGCGCGGGAAAGCCCGCGGAGTCCTAGCCCAGCTTGCTGTGGCTACCGTCGCAGAATGCGCCGGTCTTGGAATGCTTACAGCCGCACCACGCAACTTTCTTGGCCTCGACCAAGTCCGTCTTAAGCGGCACGAAGCCGGAACCTTTGTGGGCGCCGTCGCAGAACGGCTGGGTCTTGGACTTGCCGCAGGTGCAGAAGTAGAAGCTGCCGGGCTTCATATCGAGCACGTAGGGGAATTTTTGGGCGATGGTTGGTTCACTCATACTTCCTTTGTAGCTGCCGAATGGATTTTGGCAAACTATTTTATTTATCCCGCTTCAACAGATATTCGGCCAACGCTTCAAGGGCGACGGCTTTACCTTTGAAAATGTCCAGTGCGGCAAACGCCTTGGCGGTGAGTTGCGACGCAATCTTCCGCGATTTCTCCAAACCCACGATGGCAGGATAAGTCGCCTTGGCCACGGCTACGTCCTTGCCCGCCGTCTTACCCAGTTGCTCGCTGGTCTGCGTCACGTCGAGGATGTCGTCAATCACCTGGAACGCCAGACCGACGTTATAGCCAAAGTCCGTGAGAGCTTTGAGCTGTGCGGGCGTGCAATTGGCGCTCATACCACCGAGTCGCACGGAACAGCAAAGCAGCGCGGAAGTCTTGCGCTCGTGAATGTAGCGAAGTTCGGCCACGGAAAGCTTTTTGCCCTCGCCCTCTAAATCCGCCACCTGCCCGGCAACGAGTTGCAGCGAGCCGGAAGCTTTGGCGATTTCCAGAATCAGATCGCGATGCGAATAGCGCGGCCAGCTTTTGGCTTGTGCGGCAATCTCAAACGCCTGCGTCAGCAGTGCGTCGCCCGCCAGCACGGCGATGCCTTCGCCAAAGACTTTGTGATTGGTCGGTTTGCCCCGGCGAAAGTCGTCATTGTCCATCGCCGGCAAATCATCATGGATGAGCGAGTAGGTGTGGATGCATTCGACGGCGCAAGCCAGCGGCAGGGCGGCGGCATCGCTGCCACCACACGCCTCGGCGGCGGCCAGCAGCACGGCGGGGCGCATCCGCTTGCCACCGGCAAAGAGCGAGTAGCGCATGGCCTTATGAATGGTGGCAGGCTTGATCTTCTCACTGGGCAGGAATTTATCGAGCGCGGCATTAACGGACTCGGTACGCGAGGCAAGGAATTGATTCAGGTCGAACGGCGATTGTTTGGCGGCCATAATTGTTTGTCCAAAATGCCGGAAACGCGGACAAGTTAGAAGGGAATTTTTAAGATTGCTTTGAGGCGGACGGCTGGTATTCTGACCCGCTCGTTTTCTGAAACTATAATGAACGCTGAACTTTGCAAAAAGGCCTTGGAAAAAGTTGGTAACCCCAACGTCCTGATTAACCTAATCTCGCGCCGCGTGCGCCAGCTCAATCAAGGCGGTGGCGGCCTCGGCCGCCCGCTCGTGAATGTGCCGGCCAGCATGGGCCTCGCCGACATCGCCCTCACGGAAATCATTGAGGAAAAGATGGGCTGGGAGTTGCCGGAAGAAAAAGCGGCCGTCCGACCAATTGCCAAAAAACGCAAGAAGCACTAAAGCAATGCCGAAGTAAGAATGCAGAAGCAATCATTTCTGCCCCTTTAAAAATGCTTCGTTCATTTGATTGAACGAAGCATTTTTGTTTCTACATTCCGCCTTCTTCCTTCTAACTTGTACTGCCATGGCCGACATCGTTACCAACCACAAGGCCCGGCGCGATTACCACATCCTCGAGACCTTCGAAGCGGGGATTGTGCTACACGGCACGGAGGTGAAGTCGTTGCGCGCGGGCAAGGGTCAGATCGCCGACGCCTTCGCGCGCATTGAGAAGGACGAAGCGTGGCTCTACAATGCGCACATAGACGAGTATTCGCACGGCAACCTCCAGAACCACGAGACGAAAGCCCCACGCAAGTTGCTCCTACACAAATCGGAGATCCGCAAATTATTTGAACTCGCCTCGGTCAAGGGCAACGCACTCTTCCCGCTGGCGTTTTTTTGGAAGAACGGGAAAGTGAAAGTGTCCATCGGCGTCGGTAAGGGCAAACAGACTTTTGACAAGCGCGACGATATCAAGAAGCGCGATTCCGACCGCGAAATGAAACGCGCGACGATGAAGTGGACCAAGGGGAAATAAATCTGCGGTAGCTTGATCTTAATTGTCAGCGCGACTCGCGACCCACCCGCCTCCCAAATCGTCAGCTTTGAGCCTTTGAGTGTCAGTGTTGAGTCTCAAAGCTTCAGCGGTGAGGTAAATAGCCTCACCGTTGATGCTCCTAGCCTGAACGATGACCCTCCAAGCCTCACCGTTGATGCTAATAGGCTTATCGTTGAGGCTAATAGATTCAAAGTTGAACCTCCGAGCCTCAGCGTTGAACCTATTAGGCTCAGCCATCAGGCCATCAACCGCATCATTTTCAACAACATAGGCTAAATCTAACCCATTTTTGCCGGTGATTGGGCCCCTCTGAACTAGGCCATTGAGGATGGGATGGTTTTCGGGTAACGAAAAGAAAACCATCATGAAGAAGACACATCATACGACGGAGCAAATCATCCGCATCCTGCGGGAGGCGGAGACCAGCGGGCA
>CAIPKV010000079.1 GCA_903865745.1 uncultured Verrucomicrobia subdivision 3 bacterium
ACGGCTCGTTTTTTACCTATCGCGAAAAATCGAAACCTCTTCCAAAGGCATCAAATCCGAGGCGGCTCTTTCCGAATACTACAACCAGCTTTTGGGGCAATTCCGTTCGGAATTCGAGCATACGCACGAAATGCTGACGGAGATATTCGCCGGACAGGGCGCGCGGGTTATTCCGATGAAGGACGCCGACCATTTCCGGCACTGCAAAACATTTTTGAATCCGTCACTGGCCGAGCGGTTCGACTACGACCCGATTGAGGGTTTTGATCCGCAACTTTCCATTCAGGAAAATTGCTGGCACAGCGAAGGCGCAGGACAGGCCGACTTCGGATTCTTCATGGATGGCCGTTACCATTCCATCATCGCGTTGTCGCGCTGGCCGAAGATGACTTACCCAGGAATCATCCATCGGCTTACCGGCCTGCGCCTTCTCGACTACACCATCACGGTGAATCTCGATCCGCTCTCCGTCCGCAAGGAAATCAACAAGGAGGAAAAGGAACACGACCGCATCGCGGGCGACTACGCCAGCGAGAAAAAACTTTCGCTGCTGACGGTGATGGACAAGAAGCAAAAGAAAATCGCCGCGCTGATGCAGGGGCATACGATTCCATTCAAAGTTCTGTTTGCCATCCGCACCTGGGACAAAAGCAAGGAAGGGCTGATTGCCAAGACGACCGCCATAAAGAACGCCATCAATTCCATGAATTCGGCGCAGTATGCGGAAAGCACGCTGCCCAGCACTTCCAAGAAATTGTTTTACCAGACTTGGCCGGGCTGGACGTGGAGCAAATACAACGCCCGAAAACTTTACGGCGAAAACCGCTACATCGCCGATATGCTGCCGATTGCCTCGACCTTCACTGGCCACCTTGATACAGCCGAGGCGATTTACGAAGGCCCGAACCAAAATCTTGTCGGCATCAAAACTTTCTCCGGCTCGGCGGGCAATCAATCGCCGCAACACGCGGTTTTATTGGGCATGAGCGGCGCGGGCAAATCCGTGACCATTTGCGACCTGCTTTCGCAGACGGAAAATTATTACGCCTACACCGTCATCATCGAGGAAGGGCTTTCCTACGGCATCTACACGCAGACGGTCGAGCCGAACGCCAAGCCGATTGTCATTCAGCCGGACGGCGACATCACCATCAATTACCTCGATACCAAAGGACTGCCGTTGACGCCGGATCATCTCGCATCGGCCACCGCGCTGGTCGCGCGCATGGTCGGTTTAAGCCAGAGCGAGGACAAACAAATGCTGCGGCAGGCGCAAATCGCCAAATACATCAATCTGCTTTACGAGGATGTTTTTCAAGATTGGACGCGCAAAAACGAAAATCAAATGATGGAGGTTGCGCGGCGCGCGTGTGCGCTTACCCATTATCGCAAAGAGAAGATGCCGCCGGGCGCAACGATGCTTGAGGCGTTCGCTGATTTCCGCGACTGGCTGAAATCAAATGAAGATGAAGCCAAAAGTTTCGAGCAACAAATGGCTGAAGGCGAAGTGCTGAAGTTCTTAAAAGACCCGAACACGGTCAAAGAAGTCCGCAACATCGCCTTCGCGTATTTCAAGACCGACGAGTATCCGTCACATCGGATGTTGCAGGAGTTGATGGCACTGGATGCCAGCGGCGCGGAACGCGACCAGATTATTGAGATTTCAACACTCCTTTTGCCGTGGTGTCGGGATGGCAACTATGGTGCGTTGTTTGACGGCACGAGCAATCTGTCACTCACCGGAAAAATCGCACATTTCGAGCTTGGCTACATCCCCGATTCGGCGAAGGAACTGCGAGCCGCAGCGGGTTTTCTTATCACCAACCACGCCCGCAAGCACATCATCACGCTCCCGCGCGCCGTGCGGAAACGTAATGTCTATGAGGAAGTCGCCCGCTTCCTCGACATTCCGGGCGGCGAGGAAATCGTGAAGGAAAGCTACGCGCAGCTTCGCAAATTCAATTGCTGGAACATTTCCATCGTCCAGCAATATGCGCGTTTCAAACAGTCGCGCATCCGCTCCGCCGTTTTTGGGAACAGCCGCCAATTTTTCCTGATGCGCCAAAACGACCGCGCTGATCTGGACGACATCGCGCGGGACATCGCCATTCCCGAAATCACGAAGCATACAATCATGAATTACACGCTGCCCGACCATCAGGCCGGGGCGAAATACTCCGCGTTCACCTACCTGCACGTTGATTCCAACCGTCCGATTTGCGGATCGGCTTACAACTACACTTCGCCGGAAATGCTCTATTGCTCCAGTTCGAGCGGTGAGCATTTCGAGAAACGCGCAAAAGAACTGCGCGGCGCAAAAAATGTCACCGAAGGGATTTTAACTTTTTCCCGCAAACCGCAACTCGTGGAAACCACATGAAGCGTCATCACATCATCTCAATTGTTCTTATCCCGTTGCTCGCTACCGGCTGCGCGATGGTTCGCCCCGTCACCGACATCGCCGCAGGCGCGGGAGGCGGCGCGCTGGCCAGCAACCTTTCCCATGGCAATGCGGGAATAACCGCTGCTGGTGCAGCGGGTGGTGTGTTGGTGAGCGAAGGTGCGAATTATCTCGTGAGCAAGGCGGCGGATAATGCCTACACCACCGGCTACGAAAAAGGCCGAAGCGACGCGGTGAAGCAGCAGTATTGGATTTTAGTTCACCAACAGCAGCAGCAAAGGACGCCGCTGGAAAATGTCAGCCTCTATGCCATTCCCATTCCCGAACAGAACATTGACGGCGTGATTTTGAATCCGACCACCAAATACCTACGCATCGAAAACTAACCAAAAAAATGAAAGGACAACAAACATGAAAAAACTACTCATCACAATCGCCATCGCCATTGTTGGCGCATCAAGTCACGCGCAATGGATTGTTTATGACCCAACGGTGAACATCGAGCAGATCATCAGCGAAGCCGAGAACATCGCTGAATACGTTGACATGGTGAACAACCAGGTGCAGCAGATTACGCAGCTCTCTGACCAGCTTCAACAGTTGCAGCAATACAACAAGGCATTTGGCGACCCGTCGCAGATTTTGAACGTCACCGGCGTCTCCGCGCTGACATCAGACCTGACACAAACGCCGCTTGGTCAGACCATCTCGACGGTGGAGCAATCCGCCAATGGCGTAGCTGCGCTGACCTATGACGCCAGCGGCCTTTACAATCAAATCGGCGCGACGTTCACCACCCCATCGGGAAATCAAATTCAACGTGATTCGACCGACTACAAGCCATTCCAGGCGATTAACAATGCAACGGCCAATTATTCCACCGTCACGGCGGACGTATTGAAACGACGACAGGCATTGAAAGATGCCATCGCCTCAACCACGGAGGCGTTGCAATCGGCGACAACCGCATCTGAAGTTCAAAAACTCACTGGCGTTTTAGTCGGCCAAAACGCGGCACTGGCCGCGACGGACAAGGAAATTGATCAGGCCGTCGCCGTGAGCGTTGAGCAGGACATCGAAAATCGGAACGACGCCCAAAAACAAGCTGTCGCCGCACAGGAGCAGCAGAAGGCGGAAGTTGTCGAGGCGTTTTCCAACTACCGCACAAATTTCCAACTCAACACCCAGCCGCCGATGTTCCCGACAGGCAACTGATGAAACTGAAAATCTTATTACTGGTCACGGGCGCATCCGTCATCGGCAGCAGCATTTTCGTTCTGGTGATTCAATCGCGTTCGCACCAGTTGAAATTTGCGCCGTCGGAAAGTCAGTTGCCGACGGCCGTAAGCAATTACAACAAGACTTTCAAACTCAATACCTCGCCCCCGATTTGGGGGCAAACCACCAATGGAAAACCAACCCACTGAACTGCGCGAGACCGCCGTATCGGATAAAGGCCAATCGAAAGTTGCCGAGGCAAAGCAGCGGTTTGATCCGACGCGGATTTTTGTCCAGAAAGACCGGCTCGTCTGGTTTTGGTTTGGCTTTGCCATGCTTGTGCTGCTTGGCGCGGCGGTTGACCGTTATTTCCTTGTCCAAAGTTTCAAGCAACGCGAGCGCGTTGTCGTCATTGACCCCGCCAACACATTCTACGTTTCGCCGCTTTTGAAATTTGAGGAAGCCAAGGCGCTTCATATCGAGCAAAGCACACTCGCGGCCACGGCATTTTTGGAGCGCAACCCGAAGGGATTCGACAACGACGAACTATTAAAACAGATGTTTCTGAAACAGGCTTATCAAAAAGCAACGGCGTATCAATTCGCCGAGCAGCCAGAATTCAAATCCAAGCAATTGCATCAAAAGGTGGAAATCAGCGGGATAAACATTCTCAACACACGCGAAGATTTCGTGCTGACCCAAGTGACGGGCCAGCTTATCCGCGACGGTGTTTTTCAGGACAAGCCTTTCACGGAGGCGATTCACTTCAAGCTGTCGCTCCGGTTGCAACGCAATCCCAACATGGTTCAGAACGGACGGTTTCCCACCGCCGTAAATGACTTCAAATATGAAACAACTAGCAATTAGTTTATTGATGGGCATTTGCCTCATCGCGGGCGCGAAGGATAAGGCTATTCAGGACTTTGTTCTCGACGAGCAGACGGTCTATGTCATTCCGGTTTCCGGCTTCCGCGTCACTACCGTCAGTTTTCCCGGCCCGATTGCGGCGATTGATGCGGCACAGGTGACAATTGATCCACAGAAGCCCGCCGCGTTTCTCATCGCCCACACGAAAGGCTCGTCATTTTTTTCCGTGCGCGCCGAGGCGCGGAAGGCCGTTACCAATGTGAACATCCGATGGAACAACAAAACGTATGTCATTGAACTCGTCGAAAGTGACGAGCCGTTGCTGTCCGTCACATTTGAAATTGCGCCGGATAATTCCGCATTGGTGCAAGCCGAGCCGGTGACGCCATCGCGCTTGCTCGCGCTTTTGGACAAGGCCAAAGCCTACCCACTTTTGAAGGCGTATCATTCCGAAGCCGTCGCGCAAGTGGCGTATCGGAACTTTGAAAGCGAGCCGCGCATTTTGGATTGCACCAATTACGCCGTGGAGATCAAGGAGGTGTTTCGTTTCAATCCCGAAGACACGCTCGTTTTTCGCGTTGGCGTGACCAACAAAACCGCCAACGAACTTCGCTACGCGTCCAATGGTTTTTCGCTCCGCGTCGGCGAGCGGACTTATCCGCAGTCCATCAGTGACGCCAGCGGCGTTGTTCCGCCACACGCGGACGCACCAGCATATTTTGCCGTCACCGGCACACCCAATGGCGGGCGCAATGATATGTCCATCAAGAATGATTTCTTCGTGATTCTCGACGCACATCCGATTGACCCACCGCCGCTCATAATTTCTGTGCCCGCGTCCGCGCCCGCGCCCGCGCCAGCCGTAAAACCAAAGCCCAAAGGAAACCGCCGATGATGAATCCGCGCAGTGCCATCAATTTTTTCAAAACTCCGGCTGGGGCGTTTATTTTGTTCTGCCTTGTCCTGGGTGGAATCTTCTTTGCCTGCAAACGGTTTTTGCCCGGCGAAACGAAGCCGCAGCCGTTGGTTTATTCCACGAAAGCCGCAGCCGCAGCCGCGAGCAAGCAGACGATGCAAACATTTCAGAACACAAACTATTCGCCATTACCGAATCTTCCGCCGCCGCCAGCCATGCCGGTAATAACAAGTGATGTTGGTTCGCAGCGGCAATCGGGCGGAATGTTTGGCCACGCCCCGGCCAAACCAGAGGTTTTGCCCATCAGCCTGTTTGCCGAGACGCCGCAAGCCGAGCAAAAGCGGTTGAGCAAAAACTACGCGCCTTTTGGCCGTTTGATTCCGTGCGAACTGATTGTCACCGTGGATTCGGCTTCGATTCAAACGCCCATCATCGGTTTGGTAACGGAGGACATTTACCACAATGGCCGTTTGATTATTCCGGCTGGCACGGAGGTTCACGGTAAGGCGCAGACCGACCGCAGCCGCGAGCGCATTGCCAGCGGCAATAGCTGGACGCTGGTTTGGTCGAGTGGCGAGGAATTGCGGCTTTCGGGCATCGCGCTGGACCGCGAAGCCGATCCAAGCGGCGATGGCTGGGCGATCACGGATGGCAGCGCCGGTTTGCGAGGGCGCGTTCTCAAAAGCGATGACATGGCGGAACTCAAATTGTTCGCGGCGACATTTTTGAGTGGCGCGGCCAGCGCGTTCACGCAGACGCAGCCGACGATTTACGGAAATCAAATAACTCCCACGTTGCAAAACGCGCCGCTGACCGGCGCGCAAAGTGTCATCGAAGCCTACGCGAAGCAAATTTATGATTCGATCCAACGCGACGGATTTTATGTCCGCGTTCCAGCGGGCAAACAATTTTATCTCTACGTCACACAGACAATTGACGAATCGGACGCAGCTATTGGCAGCACCCGATTAACGCCGGACGAATTTGCTGAAACAAACCAGCCAGCCGCCACTGCACGGCGTGATTTACCACCCGAAGCGGCCGCATATTTGAAAAGAGCCATGCCATGAAACGAATACTCATTTTTATCCCGTTGATTTTGCTGTCGGCTTGCGCCAGCAAAAAGCCTGTCATCGTGCAGATGCCGCCCGCCGTGTCGGGGACGACACTTGATACCGCCGACATGGAATTCGTCCGTTACGGTGAAAATCTCAAAGCCTATTCGTTTGGCCGCTACGTTGACCCAAATGACGGCTTGGTGATGCACGAGGCGCACACGGTTTATCGTGTGGAGACGACCGCCAAATGGAATCTTCATCCCAATATGCCGGTGAATGTTCCGGGCGGGCCGGTGCTCGGCATCATTGATCCGGCTCACAAGGACAGTCCGCTCACGCCGGAAGTCGTCGCGGAAGTTGACCGCCAGAAGGCCGCGACAATGGCGTTGATGGTGCAAGGCCAGCGCATGAATCGAGCCCTCAACCAACTTTCAAAAACGCTTTCGGCAACGGCGCAGGTTGCCCAGGAGAATGTTCAACTGAAAAGCGAGGTGTCCACGACCGTGAAACGCCTTGATGCTCTTGAAGAAGATTTTCGGAAAGCACAGACCGAAGCCCCGTTCACAGCGCCGGCCACCCCTTCCGTAAAGGGGACGAATGACTGGTGAGTTAAAAACCACAACAACAAAATCGTATGGAAAAATCAAAATCAAAAAACGCAGCCGCAGAACCAGTTCAATACCGTGAAAACCCGCGCACCAATGAAAAAATTGATGCTTGGATTAAAGCCAATCCCGACCAGTTCAAATTCTTTGATGAACTGCCACATGAACGCGCCGTCCGCAAACTTGTTTTGAACGAGATTCAGAAATACGAGCGGATGCAGAAAATGAACAGCGGCATCGTGCAGAAGCTCGACAACGATCCCGAAGCGAAGCAGGCGTTTGAAACGCTGCTGAAGCGGCTGCCGGAAGACCAGCGCGAACGGGCGACGGCCTCCATCGCCCGGCACGTTTTTCGCCTGACCAATCCGCGCGCTGAAAATTCCCAAGGCCAGGGCGCGGGAACAGGCAGACGCATGTCGGCATAACGATTTGCGCGGGTCAAAGACTTGCGGCTTTTGCCACGGCTGGCGCTCCGGTTCGCCGTTCCAGCGGCGACCTCCGCGTCCAGCCTGCAAAAAGCCGCAAGACTTTGCCTTTCCGCCGGACAGCAACCAATGGCTGACGCTGCCGTCGCTTGAAGTGAAACGCGACCGCAGCGGACGACATTTATCACTGGAAATATTTTAAGGTTGAGCTAATTTTTTATGGCGTCGAAACGACCAAGCGCAAAAACAGATGACGAGCAGTTAAATTTATTTTCCTTCAACCAAAATAATTATGACAGCAATCACCCTGACCCAATACGGACGAATGGCGGAGAAGCACTGGCGCGAATTTCTCCCGAACCTGGTGCAAGAAATGGAAGCCAAAGGAATCTTGGAGGAGATGCTCCTGGAGGCGGAGGAGAAAACGGCCGGCGAGATGCACGAACTGACCATGCAGTTTCAACGACAGGGCTTGACGGCGCAAATGGCGCACAACCGCGCTTGGGAAATGGTCAGGGAGAAATACATTCTCCTGACGCCGGAGAGCGAGTAGTCCGCAATCGGAATAATTATCGGATTTCCCCCGCCGATGGCGTTGGCACTGGTTCGCTCAAGGAAAAGTGCCGCGTCAATCTGGTCGCCATTAAAATTGTCCGCCAGCTTCAGGCGGAGAACCGACCGGCCACCCAAGAAGAAAAATCCGCGCTCGTGCGCTATGTCGGCTGGGGCGGATTGCCGCAGATTTTCAGTTCGGCAACCGAGTGGCAGGCCGAAAATTTGGAACTCTCCCATCTGTTGACCGAGGACGAATTTCGTGCGGCGCGCGCCTCCACGCTCAATGCCCATTACACGTCCGGCGAAGTCATCCACGGAATGTATGCGGCCTTGGAACGGTTGGGATTCCAAGCGGGACGCATTTTGGAACCCGCTTTTGGCATCGGCCATTTCATCGGCTTCATGCCGGACGCGATTCAATCACAGTCCATCATCACCGGCATTGAGATTGATCCCCTCACCGCGCAAATTGCCAGGGCGCTTTATCCCGATGCGGATATTCGCAACGAACCGTTCGAGAAGGCAAAACTGGACGACGGATTTTTTGATGCCGCCATTTCAAACATCCCGTTTGGTGACTACAAGCCATACGACCCGAAGTTGAACCGGCAGGGTTTTCTGATTCACGATTATTTTTTTGCGGCCGGTTTGGAAAAAGTCCGGCCCGGCGGACTCGTGCTGTTCATCACGTCGCGCGGCACGCTGGACAAAATAGATGCGACGCTCCGTAAGCATATTGCCGACCGCGCCGATTTTATTGGCGCAATCCGGCTGCCCAACACGGCTTTTAAACGGAACGCCAACACCGAAGTTACCGCTGATGTCGTCTTTCTGAAAAAGCGCGGCAGCAAGGAAGCCCCGCGCGGTCCGGCCTGGAAAAAAGTTATTCCCTACACCACGACCAAGGGGGAAGTCATCCCCATCAACGAGTATTTCGTCGAGAACCCGCACATGATGCTGGGTGAAATGGCGCTCGAAGGGCGGATGTATGGGCGCAACGAGCCGACGCTCGTCAGCGACGGCCGGAACCTCAAAACCGCGTTGGCTGAAGCCATCAATCATCTGCCGCAAAACATTTATGCAGCCGTTGAGCGGCCCAAAGTCGCGGTCGGGCCGGAGCAGGTCATTCCCGCTCCCGGCCATGTCAAACCCAACGCCTACACCGTCCACGATGATCATATCGTCATCCGCGAAGGCGACAAACTGGTGCCGCTGCCACATCTGCCCGTTCAAACGAAGCTCCGCATCCGGGGCATGATCCGGCTCCGCGATGCCGTGCGCCAATGTCTGCGAACCCAGTTGGAAGACGCCCACGAGGATGAAATCAAACTCGCACGCAGCCAGCTCAATCAGGCTTACGACCATTTTGTCGCCCGTCACGGGCCGGTCTCCGACCGCGTGAACGCGCTGGCCTTTCGCGGCGACCCGGATTTGCCGCTGTTGTTCTCGCTGGAAAATTACGATTCAGAAACGAACAAGGCCGTCAAGACGGCCATTTTCCGCGAGCGCACCATCCAACGGCAAAAAGCCATCACCTCCGCCGAGTCGCCCAAGGAAGCCGTCATCCTTTCGTTGAATGAAAGAGGCCGGGTGGATTTGGATCACATGGCGTCCCTGCTGGCCCGGCCGGCCGAGGACTTCCTGCCCGAATTGAAAGGCGTGTTGTATCTCAATCCGCAGTCGCGCCAATGGGAGACGGAAGACCATTATCTCTCCGGCGATGTCCGGGATAAACTTCAAGCTGCCGAAACCGCCAGCATCAACGAACCCCGCTTTCAGGAAAATGTCGAGGCGTTGAAATCGGTTCAGCCGGAAAATCTGTCGGCCACGGAAATTGATGCGCGGCTGGGTGCGTGCTGGATTCCGGTCAAGGATGTTGAGTCATTCGCCCAGGAATTGCTCGGGGCAGATGACGTGACCATCCGATTCACACCGGAACTCGGCACCTGGACGGTGGACGCTGGCTATGGGGCGAAGGGTTCGGTGGCCAACACGACCGATTGGGGCACGACCCGGGCCTCGGCCTTGGAATTGATTGAGGATGCGCTGAATTTGCGGACGCCGACCATTTACGACAAGGTGCGGGACGGCAACAAGGACAAATCGGTCGTCAACGCCGGTTCGACCGAGGCGGCGCGCGAAAAGCAGCAGAAGATCAAAGATCGGTTCCGGGAATGGATCTGGCAGCACGACGAGCGGCGCGAACGGCTCGTCACCAAATATAACGAGGAATTTAATTCTGTGCGGCTGCGCATTTTCAATGGCGCACACCTGACGCTGCCGGGCGCAAGCCACACCATCCAATTGCATCTGCACCAGAAGTCGGGCGTCTGGCGCATCTTGCAAACCGACAACACGCTGCTCGGCCATGTGGTCGGCGCTGGCAAAACTTTCACGATGGTTGCGGCGGGCATGGAGTTGAAACGTCTGGGACTGGCGCAAAAGCCAATGTTCACCGTTCCCAATCACATGCTCGGTCAGTTTTCAGCCGAGTTGCTCATGCTATATCCCAGCGCGAACATTCTGGCGGCGACCAAGGAGGATTTTGAAAAGGACAAACGCCGCGAGTTGATGAGCCGCATCGCCACCGGCAATTGGGACGCGATCATTGTCACTCATTCTGGCTTTGAAAAAATTCCCATGTCGGAAGACACCAAACGCGAATTTTTCCAGACTCAGCTTGACGAGTTGGAACAGGCGATCAAAGAGCGGAAGGAAGACAGCGGCAGCCGGCGCACGGTCAAACAACTGGAGTCCGCCAAGAAAAAACTGGAAACCAGGCTGCAACTGCTATGTGCCGAGGAAAAGAAGGACAACACGCTTACTTTCGAGGAACTTGGCATTGACCGGCTATTTGTGGACGAGGCGCACTTTTTCAAAAACCTTTTTTACGTCTCAAAAATGACGCGCATTGCGGGCTTGCCGCAAACTTCATCGGAACGCGCCTTCGATATGTTTTTGAAGGTGCAATACATCCAGAAAGTCAACGGCGGCGGGGGAGTGGTGTTTGCGACGGGAACACCCATCGCCAACAGCGTGGCCGAGATGTTCACCATGCAGCGGTATCTGCAAATGGGCACGATCCACAAACAAAAGCTGCATCACTTCGATTCCTGGGCGGCGACGTTTGGCGAACCGGTGACGGCGATGGAGCTGGCGCCGGACGGCGCAGGCTACCGGCTGAACACGCGCTTCGCCCGTTTCATCAACGTGCCGGAACTGATGCAGATGTTTTGTCAGGTCGCGGACATCCAGACCGCCGACACGTTGAAATTGCCCATCCCTGAAATGCAGACTGGCAAGCCGATAATTGTTCGTGCGCCATCCACGCCGGAGCTGAAGGAGATTGTGAAAGGGCTGGTCGCCCGTGCCGAGGCCATCCGTAGCGGACGAGTTCCGCCCCAAGATGATAATATGCTCAAAATCACTTCCGAGGGACGGAAGGCCGCTTTGGATTTGCGCGTGTTGAACCCGCACGCAAAAGATCAGCCCGAAAGCAAAATCAATCTCGCGGCGGATCGGATTTTTGAAGTCTGGCAGGCCACGCATGAAAACCGATGCGCCCAAATGGTCTTTTGCGATTTGTCCACGCCTTCAAAACTGCGCCGGCAGTTTTCCGCTTATGAAGATTTGAAAATGAAACTCGTCGGGCGTGGCATCCCCGCCGAGCAAATCGCCTTCATGCAGGATTTCGACAGCGACGTGCAAAAGCACATTCTGTTCAAAGATGTGCGGTCAGGGAAAATCCGCATCCTGATGGGCAGCACGCAGAAAATGGGCGCTGGCACAAATGTTCAGGAACGATTGGTCGCCCTGCATCATCTCGATGCTCCGTGGCGTCCCGCCGACGTGGAACAACGCGAAGGCCGGATTTTAAGGCAGGGAAATCTTAACAAGACGGTGCAGGTTTATCGCTACGTCACCGAAGGCAGTTTTGATGCGTATATGTGGCAGACGCTGGAGACCAAAGCCAAATTCATTCATCAAGTGATGACCGGTGACACGCACATCCGGCACATGGAGGACATTGATTCGCGGGCGTTGACCTATGCCGAGGTGAAGGCCATCGCGTCAGGAAATCCCCTGGTGATCGAAAAAGCGTCGGTGGACGCGGAAGTCACGCGGTTGTGTCGGCTGCGTTCACAGCACGCCGAAACGCAATACCGCATCCGCTCTGAAATCAGGCGGTTCAAGGAGGCCATCCCGATGTTGAACGAGCGGATTGAAAATCTGAAACTCGACATGGCGCAGCGCGCCGACACGCGCGCCGATGCTTTTCAAATGGTTCTGGAAAAGTCGGTCGTCAAGGACCGCGCCATCGCCGGTGAATTATTGAGCCGGATCACACGCCGCGTCGCCAATGGTAACAACCAATACGAGATTGGCACCTTTGGCGGCTTTCCGCTTGCCGCCCGCGCATCTTTGTGGGGCAAGGTCGAACTCGTCTTGGTCGGGAAAAATCACTATGCCTTGAATCTGGCCGAGACTCCCTTGGGCATGATCCGTTCGCTCGAATACCTGGTGCAAAACTTCGAGGAACGTCTGGAACACAATCAGCGCGACCTCGCTGATTCGGAAAAGAAATGCCGCGAATTGGAAACCAAGCTTGGCCTGCCCTTCGAGCATGAATCCAAATTGCAATCGCTCGCGCAGCGGCAGCAGCAGTTGGAGGACGCTTTGGACATCACCAAAAATCAGGCGGCCAGTTCACTTTCGACCGAAGAGGCGGGGCAGACGACGGAGCCGGAAACCGAGGCCGTTCAGAATAATAACCACCCATCGCACGCCAAAACAGCGACGGAAAAAAACGGCGCGAAAACGCGCGTGGCTGTGGCGCATTGAAATTCCACCGGTCGCGCGGAATTGCGCGGCAATCCGTTTAAGGCTTCGTGGAATTGCCGCTGGCATTATATGCTTCGTTGCGCTTGGCAAGGACACTACGAAACCGGCTTAAACTCGCCGGTTCGTTCCTCCTGTGCCAATGCTCGCTTCGCAAGTCGGCGGCTGCTAGGAATTCACGAAGCAGAGCATCAAGCCTTCGGCTTTGCAGAATCAGACTGACCGAAAGAGGGGTCGGGTTGGATGGTCGGCCAGTGTGCCGGGAACGGCGCAAAGCCTTAACAAAATCAGGTTTTTCGCTTGGCGCGGGATGACGGAATCGCTTTAATGCGGCGTCAACAACATCCATTAACCAACAAAACATTTATCAAATCATGGCCAAAGCTCTGAGCAAATCACAAATCGCTGCCGCAATCGCTGAAAAGAACAGCCTCACCAAAAAACAAGCCGTCGAGATCCTGGAGTTTCTCGCCGCGCTGGCCTACAAACACGCCAAGGACTCCTTCACCATTCCCGGCCTCGGCAAACTGGTGCTGGTCAATCGCAAGGCACGGGTCGGTCGTAATCCGGCCACCGGCGAAACGATCCAGATCAAGGCCAAGAAGGTCGTGAAATTTCGCGTGGCCAAAGCGGCCAAGGATGCGATTCTCGGCGTAAAGAAGTAACACCAGTTCTCATTTTGCGAGGCACTCTGATTTTTTCGGAGTGCCATTTTCTTTTGGGGTGGAATCCAAAACCGGATCGCCGAAGTTGCTCAAGTGATTTTATCCAGGACGGCGCGCTTGAACCAGGCCGGTATCTGGTCGGATTTCAATTCCAGTTCCCGGCCTTCGGTGATTTCCGCCAGCCAGGTATGCTTTCTGTCCTGCGTGTGGCCGGAGTTGTCGAAGACGTAAGCGCGGTTCGTGCGCCGGATGGCGGCCATCAATAATTCCAGTGACCGGTGGTAGCGTTCGGCAATTTTATCTTCCGGCACGTCGTGACCGCCCAGCTTCACGCGGCTTTTCACCCGCGAAATGTTGATGGCCGGATCGTCGGTGGCGACGAAATAAAGGTAGGTCCGGTAACCTGCCGCCTGTGCTTGGGCCAGTAATTCCACTTTGCCGGGATGCGACATGACCGTTTCCAAGGTGAAGGAAATTTTCTGTTCCATCAGCTTTTGCCGGAGGAAATCGCTGGCGACCGAGGCGAAATACGAATTAACTTTCACCGCGCCGAACTCCAGCCGGTTGTTGGCAAAAGTCAGTTGCTTGGCAGTTTCGCCGAATCCGGCGGCACTGAGGAATTTGGAGGTTTGGAAAAATGTCAGCACCGCGCCGGCGGTCGTCGTTACGCCGTAGTCGGTGAAATCCAGAAAGTTTTGCCGCCGGATTTCCTGTTCCATTTCATCCGGGTTGAGATAGATGCCGAGCAACGTCGGCGGCAGGTAGGATTTCAGCGTGCTTTTGCCTGAACCATTCGGCCCGGCGAACATCCTCAGCCGTGGCGTTGACGCGCTCACCGGATGGTGAAGATTTTACCGGAAACGAACTGGGTGGGCGGTTCGATTTTCTTCACCGGCACCTTGCGGCCGTCGGGGAAGACTTCGTAGATGACGCCGTCCTGCGATTGCAGCACGCTCTGGCCCGACGCGAGAACGTGTTCACGCGCCGCCGCGAAGGCCGAGCCGGAGACGGCGGGGAACTGGCTTTCGAGCTGTTGGATGTCTTGGTCTGACATGACGAATCTTTCTGGTTTGAATATAAAGCACCTGACCGTTTACAGCAACCTTGTCTTTCCGGTTGTCTTTCCGGTCAGCAATTCCAGCATCATGCCCTGTTTGAGGGCGTGGGTCTTGGCGCGGCGCAGGTCCAACGCCGCCAGTTCCACGTCCTTGTCTGATAGCCGTCCGAAAACCAGAAGTAGCCGTCAGACGGATACGAATGTTTTCGCGATCAGACGCAGATGTTTCAGAAATTCTTGGACGGCTTCTTTCTGATGCCGCTTGCTCCGAGTCACAATAGCAATGGCACGTTTCGGGCGCGGGTTTTCCAGTTGCCGGTAGATGATCGTTGGAGTCGGCTTGATGGCCATTTTGGGAATCAGTGAAATGCCGATGCCGGCCTCGACCAGCGATTGAACGGTCGCAACCTGACCACATTCAAACACAATGCGGGGATGAAAATCGTGCTCGTTGCTAAAGGCAATCACCTGGTTTCCGAGGCAGTGGTATTCCTGCAACAGGATGAATTTTTCAGAGCGCAAATCATCGGTGAAGATTTGCCGTTTTTTGGAAAGCGGATGCCGGGGATGCAGCGCCAGCAACATTTCCTCGGAAAACAAGGTTTCGGTTTCAAATCCGTTGTCCCGGATGGGCAGGCTGACAATGCCTAAATCCAGTTTGCCGGATTCAATGAGTTGCAATGATTGATTGGTGGTGTTTTCGTGAACGACCACCTGTGTTTTGGGACATTGTTCAATGAATGAACCCAAAACGTGAGTCAGAAAATAGGGCGCCACGGTTGGCAAAACCCCGATGGAAACTTTGCCGGCTTGGATGCCGCCGGAATTTCGGATTTCGCACTTGGCATTTTCAACCTGTGCCAAGATTTCCTTTGCCCGCCTGACGAGAATCAGGCCCGCTTCCGTCGGCACAATCCGACGGTGATTTCTGTTCAGGAGAAGTTTTCCAATCCTGACTTCCAGCTTTTGCATTTGCACGCTCAAGGCTGGCTGGGAGACGTGGCAGCGCGTGGCAGCTTTGCTAAAACTGCCAAGCTCCGCGACCGCCAAATAGTATCGCAATTGAGTTATATCCACGTCCCTCGTGAGTGTCTTTTCTGTGAAAATTGCAAACCCATTCGCAAATGAGAAGATTCGAGTCGAAGTATCGTTTTTGCCTATACGACAAATAGGCAAACGCGATTTCAAATTATCCGTAGGTTTTGCTATTGGTGATTTGCGATTTTCAAGGATCGCATTTTTGACGAATGATCAACGGCAAAACACAACGCACAAGGATTCCGGCCAACCTGGTCGGGCCACAGATTCGGAGGTTGCGGGTCGAGCGCGGCTGGTCACAGGCAAAGCTCGCCATGCAGTTCCAATTGCGAGGTCTGGACATCGGACGGGAATTCATCGCGCAGATCGAGGCGCAAACCCACTGCGTCAAAGACCGGGATCTCCATCATTTTGCCCGCGTGCTTGAAGTTGAATTGAGCAGCCTTTTCCCGCCGGCTGAATCTCCGTTCTTGTTGGCGCGAATCTGAACGCGCCCCGCTTCCGCTGAATCTTGTAATGAAATCGTTACAACTTGCCAAACGCAAAACTGATAAAACAGACAAAGCTTTTTATGGATGCCAGCGAACCCAATCAAATTACGGAAGAATTACGAAAAAAGGCGAGAGTAGAACGGCTGGCGTATTCCATCCCAGAGGCTGCCGATATGCTGGGCTTGGATTATTTTAGCGTCTATCGCCTCGTCCAGCGCGGAAAATTGAAAGCGTGCCGCGCCTTGCGCGGAAAATTTCTTATCACCCGTGCCGAACTCGACCGGCTGTTGAACACGGAGTAAATTTATGTTGAAACGAAATGGAGAAGATTGCGAACACCCGGTGCCGAATTATCCCGGCCTGCTGACGGCGAGCGAATTCAAAGCCTACAATGTGGCCGTCCCTTTGGTGGCGGAGGAGGTGCGCCTGTTCAACGAAAGAGCAACCACGCTGTCCGAGATTGAAAAGCAAAGCCCCGGAATTGCGGAACAAGTTACTTCACAAATTGCGCGTGATTTGCCGTCGCTCACAGTTTTGGGCAAGCCGGAGAGCGAATGGAAAATCAGGCACGTTCTGTTTAAGTCCTCTCGGAGCGAGATGCTCTTTTGTTCGCGCGACCATGAGGGCGAACAACAATTTGGCGTCGTTGAGAAGTTTGGTCCCCAATCACCCTTCGCCCGTGTTCACGGCGACACGGATTTGCAGATGACGGGCAACAACGCATTTGTCCTGTTGCAAAATTATGTGGAAAGCGAGCGCAGCGTTCTTCAACTTTTCCGCAAAGACATTGAAGCCACCATTGAAGAAAATCTGTCTGAAAAGTTTCCGAATCAAAATCACAGCCGGGTTGTGCGGGCAATCTCGGCGCGTTGCGGAAGTCAATTGCCCGTCGAAAGCGAAAAGGAAAAGCCGGCCAAGAGCGTCAAAATTCGGATGTGAGGGGCTTTATGGGCGACTTCAATTCCATGTTCCCGAATTTTCTGGCGCAGTGTTTGTCCCTAAAAACGCTCCTTACACCGATTGCCTTTTTGCTCATCACTGGCGGCTTGATTGCCTCGACCATCGCGCACCATCGCAGCGGTAACGCGCAGCTCCAGGCCATCGGCAAGGTGATCGTCCTCATCATGCTGATAGTTTTTCTGCCGACATGGGGAAATCAAATTGTGTCCATCGTGGACGACACGGTGAAAAATGTCTTGAAAGTTGATCCGGCGAAAATCCACGACCAGTATCAGGCGGCACTTCAAATAAAAAAATCGAGCGACGGAAATACAAGCTGGTGGGATAAACTTGTCAATTTTCCAGCTTCTATGGTCGAATCCCTGATGTCGGTTGCCTTCATCATTTTAGGCTGGCTCGCCAGCACGATTGAATGGTGGGCGTATATTTTGCAAAGCGCGATCTTGTTCATCGGCTATGCCCTGTCGCCAATTTTCATTGGTATGCTGGCGTTTCCATCACTGCAAAACGTCGGGCGTAATTATCTGCTAAATTTACTTGGCATAATGATCTGGCCGCTCGGTTGGGGCGTGGCCGGACTCATCACCCAGGGCATGATTAGTTTTATGACTGACCAAAGTTTTTTAAGTTCTCAAAGTGTCGGCGGCGATGTTGGCTATTCGCTGCAAAATCTCATGGGGCTGGCGTTTCTCGGCATCTGGATAATTTTTAGCACGATTGCCGCGCCGGTAATAATTCAAAAAGCGATAGCCACGGGAAATTCCGCCGCTTCAAGTTTGTTCAGCGGAGCTTTTTCAGCGGGGCGGGCGGCAGCAACAACCGGCGCAAGCACATTTGCTGATGGCGGCGCAGCCGGAATCAAAAGCGCCATTGCTGCCGGTGCGCTGGCAACCGCTGCTGCGGGAGAATCGTTGGCGACATCTTCGATGGGCGAGGGCGGGAATTCGTTGCTCGGTTCGCTGGCGCAAACAAACAACCGGGCGCATGAGCGGGCGCGCGACAAGGAGGAGCAAAAACCACAATCAGCCTTTCCACCCAATGACCCGACGGGTGATAAAACCGTTGCCGGTTTGCTTGATAAAAGTCGTAATTCCAATGGTTGATTTTTTTCAAAAACAGGTGAAATCGCCCCGCAGTTCTGTTAAAATAAAGGTGCATGGAATTCCTTGTCATCATGGGAATTGGAACACTGGTTGCCATCTGGATTGTGGCGAACCTGCCGAAGTCGCGCGGGCTTCACCGTGAGATAGTTTCGTTTGAAGAAAAACCACTCCAGACTCCCGCTTGGAGAAAAGATTTGTCCGAGTTTTATTCAACGGACGATTTTGATTATTTGAGAAAATTGGAGCGCCATCAAACTGATCCGCACCATTGGCCTTGTCCGTTTCCGCCCCAAGAGTGAAACGGGCTTTCGATTGTCACAAAAACCAGCGGTTTTTGTGACGGGATAAACATGAAGGTGTCGGCCAAATTCATTGGTGTTTTGCAAACCAGCCAGTTCGCCCTCAATCTCACTCGCGGGTTTTGCGGTGAATAATGCACTTATTCACCGCATATTGTGCGGTGAATAGTTGTTGCCATCACCGCACATTAAGCGGAAAATAAAACCGTGAGCTACATCCACGAAAATCCAGATTGGCCGAATTTACGCTGGGATAATGCCAAGCTGTTGCCGTTGCTGGCAGATGTCCGGCATCGGCAAGGCCGTTTGCTTGGACGGATGGAAGGTCTTGGCTTTCGGCTGCGCGCGGAAGCCAGCCTGACGACGTTGACCGCCGATGTCATCAAGTCGAGTGCGATTGAGGGGGCGGTGCTGGATGCCGAGCAAGTGCGCTCTTCGATTGCGCGGCGGTTGGGTCTTGATTTTGGCGGCAAGGTGCAGGCCAGCCGTGATGTTGAAGGTGTGGTTGAAATGATGCTCGACGCCACCCAAAAATACGCCGAGTCGCTGACGGCTGAACGGTTGTTTAGCTGGCACGCCTCGTTGTTTCCGACCGGACGAAGCGGTATGCGGCGAATCACGGTCGGTGCGTGGCGTCCGGCGAACATCGGCCCGATGCAGGTTGTGTCCGGCCCGATAGGGCGCGAGCGGGTTCACTTTGAAGCGCCAGCGGCTGACCGGCTGAAGCGTGAGGTGTCGGCTTTTCTTAAATGGTTCGGTGCGGCGAACGGAATTGATCCCGTGCTGAAGGCGGGCATTGCCCATTTCTGGTTCGTGACCATCCATCCGTTTGAAGATGGCAACGGACGCATCAGTCGGGCGATAGCGGACATGGCGCTGGCGCGGGCTGAAGGCATGATTGAACGGTTTTACAGCATGTCCACGCAGATTGAAGCCGAGAAAAAACAGTATTACTTGAACCTAGAGCGAAGCCAGAAAGGCGGAGTGGACATTACTTCGTGGTTGGAATGGTTCTTGGGTTGTCTGGGACGTGCCGTCGCGGGTGCGGAAAATGGTCTGGCAAGCGTTCTGCGAAAAGCAAAAACTTGGGAACAAATCAACAGCCAGTCGCCAGTAAATGAAAGACAGCGCAAGGTGATCAACCGATTGCTGGATGGCTTTGAAGGAAAACTCTCCACGTCCAAATACGCCAAGCTCGCCCAATGTTCCGGGGACACGGCCTTGCGCGACATCAACATCTTGCTCGACCAAGGCATCCTCGTCCAAGTCGCGGGCGGAGGCCGGAATACGAGTTACCGTTTGGTTGAGCCGGAAGATCGGCACAGCCAATCCAGCCAAGATTAAATCGCTCTGCTGATGTGCCGGTTGCTCTCACTGGGGATTGCATTCCTACCCGGACAATAATCAGGACATTTTGTCCGCAATGGACTGGTAATTTAGTCCTTGCGACACTTCTCACGACAGTTTGTCATGAGCGCCGAAACGCGGCATCAGAGAATCCTGCCATTCTTCCTGCCAATTGGCAGGAAGCGGGATTGAGTCAGCCGATATTTTGAGACGCGCCTGATAACAATTTAGCCTTCAATGCTTCAATGGTTGAAACACCGACACGTTCTACCAGTTCGTCCACCAATGCCAGCGGCTCGGCCAGTTCCTGTTCAAACACCTCACGTCCCATCGCCGCTTTTGCGCTCTGGAGAAATTTTGGCAGCGGGACGATTTGCACCGGCTCATTGGCCTGTCCCCAAAAAACCTCGATTGGATTGCTGGACGCCCACCACGGATAGGAATACGCCGCTTTTGCTTGAGCCGCTGTTTTGTTGGAATTTGCCGAGGCAACGGTGACTGGCGGGTTTTGTTTGGGCGGTGTCACAACATCCGGGGTTGCGACTTCTCCAAAGATGACTTTCAGCGCCATGTTCGCCGAATGTCCATCCCGCAAATGGCCGTAGGTTTGCATCGCCAGCACGCCACCATCTTTATGCCCCAACCACTTTGCCACAGTTGGAATGTCCACGCCAGACTCGATGCAGCGTGTTGCAAACAGGTGTCGCAGGTCATGGTGAGTCAGGTGAAAAAGCCCCAGCTTCTTGCAGGCGTTTTTTAATGAGCGGTTGAATTTGCGGACTTTGAGAACCGGATTATCCAGAAATTCCGTTTCCCCGCGCTCTGCCTTCATGCGTTCCAACAATTTCCTCATTTCGGGAATCATCGGCACACGGCGCATTTCCCAATTCTTCGTTCCGGTGATCGGATCGCCACGAATGATGATTTCGTTTTTCAAAAAGCTGCAATCTCGTCCATAAATTTTTGCGGCCTCACTCAAACGCGAACCAACATAAGCAAAGAATTCAATGGCGTCTGCGGAATGTCCGCCCCTGCCGCTGCCATTTCCACGAACGTGGGATACCAACGCGAGAAACTGATCGGGTTCCGGCAATTGCAGTTCTTTCCGGCGCACTCTGGCACGTTTCACGTCTTTGTCTTTGGCGGGATTATCATAACGCGCACCTGAATCAACGGCGATGTCCAGAATCCGCCGGAGAACCGAAAGGGTTCCGTTTGTCACCGTTGGGGAATACCTTTTGCCAAACCGCGAACGCCATTCGAGACAGTCAAACTTCGTGATGCGCTTCACATCCGTCTGTCCCAAGCCGGGCCAGGTTTTTAGAAGATCAATCGCGGCTCGCTCGTTGTAATTTTTCGTGTTTTCCTTAATATCAGTGGCGAGTTTTTGGCGTTCTCTGAAAATTCCAAGCGCATCGGCAAACGTCATCTTCCCGACAATCTTCGTTTGCGAAGGTGCGACGACCCGGTATTCGGAATCCAGCACGTCCGCCAGCCGCAGCTTCGCGACGGAAAGAACATTGGTGTCGAGCGACTTTCGGACGAGTTTGCCGCGCACCTTTGCGCGGGCAAAATAAATGCCGGAAGGTTCGTAGCGGACAAGGTTGGCGACCGGGGCTTTGGTCCAGAGACTTTCAGATTCTGAATTTTCAGTTTTCATGGAAACAGTATCAGATGGCGGTATCAGATTGGGTGTAACGGAATCATTACAAAGTGAAAACCACCCAATTTTTATTGTGTTTTCTTGCTACCGTTATGAAAGGAGGGTAGCCGGTTTCCTAAACGTGTTATTCCAGTTCAATTCTGGATGGGGTCACCACCTAAAACATTCTCGGTTGGTAACTGCAGCGGCCTGGTTGTTCAATGGCCGCCCGCTTCCAAAATCAAGGTGCCATCGCGCCGCAGCTTCAGCTTACGTCCGCGCCATTCAACGGTGTTGCCGGCGAATGCATTCAGCCAGATGGCCGCACCCAGCAAATCCTTCACTGGCACGAGCCACGCGGGCGAAACTAGTTTTCGTTCCGGGGTGAACCGGCGTTGCAAACTTTGCGCGACAACAATCCGCACCAGCAAAAATAGTATTGCCGTCAGCGGCGCGCAGAATGTTTTTGTCGCCGCAAATGAGACGGTCAACCAGAGCAGTGGCCAGAGCGACGCATTCGATACGATGCTGAAAAAGTAGGGCAGGGGTTGGCAGACGCGGATGGTGCGCGCCCAGCGGAGTTGATGCGACCAAACCGCCCGCCAGCCGGTCGGCGCATCCCAACATTCCACGACGATGGGGCAGAGTGCGATGCCGCCGCCGTTTTTAGCGACGCGGTTGCCGAGCTGGTAGTCATCAGCCAGACAGTCGGCGAGCGTGGCAAAATTACCGATTTCCGCGAGCGCCTGGCGGCGGACAAGAATCGTTGCGCCGAGAGCGAAATCGAACGGCTTGAGCGCGATGGACTGAAGCACCTGACTCCAGAAATCAGCGTTGACGGCAACCGCTTCCCAGCGCATCGCGGTCGTGGTCGGATTGGCCAGCCGATAAAAACAGTTCACGAGCGCAATTTTCTCATCGCGCAAGGGAGCTACAAAGTTCGCCAGAAAATCTGCCGGCACCCGCACATCGGCATCGCAGGCGATGATTAAATCGTGTTGTGCGAGTTTTTCCAGTTGGGCGAGCTTGGCCACCTTGGCGTTGGCACCAATGAGATTGTGGCAGACCACGAGCCGCGCATTGGGATATTCGGCGAGCAAGTCGCGGACAATTGCTGAGGCGGGGTCATTTTCGTCGGCCACCCCGAAAAGGATTTCCACTGGACCGGCGTAATTTTGTTGGAGCCAGCTTTGGAGTGATTCGCGGGTGGTGGCATCGCAGCCTTTAATCGGCTTGAGAATGGAGACGGCGGGCGCAAAGTTATTATCGCCGATTTTCTGGTGCAAAGGAAACTTGCGCGCCACACGCCATTGCCAGAGAGCAAGGCCGCAACTCAAGGCGGCCAGCGCGCCAAGGATGACGTTGAGAAAATTCACCGGGCGGAGGTAACCGGATTTTGCGCGTTTTAGCCAGCCGATTTGACGTCGGGATGCTCATCAATGACAAGAACGCCGTGTGGTGGCAGGTCATAGTTGGCAATGATGTTCTGTCCAGTGAGGAAGTCGTGCATCGGCTTGTAGAACTGGATGCGCACCGGGGAAGCCTGATGGTTTAGCAAGAAATAGACACGCGCACCTTCCTTCTGGCGCATAGAGACTTCGATATTTTCCGGCACCTTGAGGAGCGGATGCAGGCCGGTCATCTGACGCAGCCACGCGACAAGGTCGTGGTAAAAATGCTGGTGGCTTTGGGTGCCAATGTAGATGGCCTTGCCCAAGCCAAACGGATTCATCGTGATGGCGGGTTTGCCAGCATAAAAGTCTTTACCGAACGTCGCGAGAATCTGGCAGCCTTTGGGATTGATTAGGTCGCACCAGATGCGGGCGGGGTGCATGTGGCTGGTCTGGAAAGCGCCCTTAAACGTCAGCAAATTATCTTCGTTGGCTGGCAACATGTCGAATTCCT
This sequence comes from uncultured Verrucomicrobia subdivision 3 bacterium, assembly GCA_903865745.1. Classification (GTDB taxonomy): domain Bacteria; phylum Verrucomicrobiota; class Verrucomicrobiia; order Limisphaerales; family UBA11358; genus UBA11358. The sequence continues at coordinate 23,392 of CAIPKV010000079.1, forward strand.
GCACTTCGAGACCGAACAAATCGGTTAGGTCATGCGGAAAACCGGTGGTAGGCGCGATGTTGTTTTCGTCCACCAAACCGGTGTTGAAGGTGCTAATCAGCGTCCCGCCGTTTTGCACAAAGAGTTTCAACCGGTCGGCATCGCTGCCGGAAATCAGATGCAACGACGGCGCGAAAACAATTTTGTATTTTGACAAATCCTCACTGGGGCGTGCGAAGTCTACGAGGATATTACGGTCGTGCAGCGCATTATAAATGAGCTGAATATGGTCGCGCAGGCTGAATAGCTTGCTCGGCTGGTTGGCCTGCGTCACTGCCCATTCGTTATCATGCGAGTAGAGGATGCAGACGTCGGCGGAAACTTTGGTATCCTTGAGCGTGGGCGCGAGCACCTTGAGTTCCTCACCGATGCGGGCGATTTCATCGAACACGCGGCGGCTGCCGGATTCCAAATTATGCGGCAGGACGGCTCCATGAAATTTTTCCGTGCCGTAACGTGGTTGGCGCCAGCGGAAAAAGAGGATGGCGTCCGCGCCGCGCGAAATCAGTTGATAGGTGAACATCCGCAGGACGCCGGGGCGGACGAGCGCGTTCACATCCTGCCAGTTCACATTGCCAGCCTTTTGCTCCATGACCCAGAAGCCGCTATCGCCATCAGGCGTACGGACGCCGGTTTTTTTGAGCGAACGCAGCATATCAATCTCGCACGCGATTTCCGCTGGCTTGGTGCGGATGGCCGCCGTGTTTTCGATGGAAACAAAATCCAGCTGTTCCGCTAAATCAAAATGGTCGAAGCGGTGGCGCAGCGCGCGGAGGTTGGTCGTCACCGGCCGTTCGGGCGTGATTTCGCGCAACACATCTGCCTGCATCTTGACGAACTGGACGATGGTGTCGCTACAAAAACGATTCCAGTCCAGCACCAGCGCGGGATTGTGATGGGTTGGCGCGGCCATCGGCATCGGCACTTGATCCCACGCGCTAACCACCTGACCCCAGTGGCGAAGGCCGAGGCGCTGATTCAATTTTTCAATGGTCTCATATTTCGCTTCCAGCCATAGGTGCCAGTCGCGGCGCGTATCGTCGTTGAAGGATGCCTCGGTGAAATTACCGCCCAAGCTGTTATCAACCTGCCAAGCGACGAGCTGCGGATGGTTGCCGAGCGCGCGCGCCATGGCTTCGACAATGCGTTTGGAATAGTTCCAATAGACTTCACTATTTAGGCAGACGGCGCGGCGGGTCCCTTCGTGTTTAACGAGGCCGTGTTCATCCACGGGCAGAATTTCCGGGTGTTGTTTGGTCAGCCAGATGGGGGGCGCGGCGGTAGGTGTGCCGAGAATGACCTGGATATTCTTCTCGCCCAGCACATCCATTACGCGCTTGAGCCAGTCGAAATTAAATTTTCCGTCCTCGGTTTCGCATAGCCCCCAGGAAAATTCGCCAAGCCGTACTACATTGAAGCCGGCGGCGGCCATAAGCTCGGCATCGCGCTGCCACTGAGCCTCGGGGTTTTCAGCACTCCCGCCAAAGGGGAAGACCCATTGTTCAGGATAATAGTCTACGCCGAAATACATAACATTTTCCTTAGGCTGGTTAAAGCGACACTAAAAGCAAACCGCCGTGCTGGCAATTAAAATCGCGTAGCACGGCGGAGAAAAGTTTAAGACATTAATTATTTTCCAAATAAACTGCCAAGCTTCTTGCCCAGGCTGCCGGCTTCATTGCCAATGGCCTTGCCTGCGTCGCCAACCGAACCCACCACGGCTTTGATGGTGGCGGTGGTGACTTCGCTCAGCACTTTCTTGGTCAGGTCGCCCGCCGTAATGCCGTCCGGCCCGGTGCCCAATGCGGTGAGATGGATGTCCGGCAATGGCAGCGTCGCGCCATTGAAATGCACTTTAGCTCCACTGATAAGGAAGTCGTCCACCTCCAATTTTTTGGCAGGCTTCTTCGCGCCAGCTGGGGCGGTCGTATTCGTACTAGAGCTGGCGGGGGCGGCGTTCGTGCCGCCAGCGAAGGCGTTCACATTGTCCATAATCTTTTTGAGGTTGTTTGCGCCAAAAGGATTTCCCTCGAAAGTGATTTCCGGGGAGCGCACTTCGACGGACTTGATGACGATTTTATCGGACAACACCGAGAATGGGGCGACACTAACAGCGGCCTTGCCGACGCTGATGGCATTGGGTGTTTTGTAGCCCTCCGGGTTGCCGAGCACGAGGTCAGTCACGCCGCCTGAACCGGTGAGGATGCCAACTTGCACGGAGCCAACCGTGAGGGTGGTTTGGGTCACCTTGGGTCCAATCGTTTCCATGCCGGCCTTGATGACATCGCCGAGGAAAAAACCGAAGATGACTACCACGAGCAAGATGACCACAATCAAGCCGAGGCCGATGCCTATAATAATTTTCTTTTTCATAATGGGGAGAAACTGCCAGCAGCGCGGTGCGTTGGAAAGAAAATTTCCAACCGCTTCAGTGTTTGCTAATCATGGCGCGCACCACTTCCACCAAGCTGTTTATGTCGTAAGGCTTGGCGACAAACAAATCCGGCTTCACGGGCGCGTCAGAGAACACTTCGCCGTCCACCGTGCCGCTGATCAGGATGGTCTTTTGCTTGGGATTAAGGCGGCGGCATTCGCGAATCAAGTCCATTCCGCTCATACGGCCCATCGCGTAATCGGTCAACACCACGGCGGGTTTGGCGGCGGGAAATTCTTTCAGTGCCAGTTCGGGATCCGTAAAGGTCTGCACGTTGCAGCCAAGCGGGGTGAGAATGGTTGAGGCTAGTTCCAACAGCAGAACCTCGTCATCCACCACAAACACAGTGGGCAACGGCGGGGTCGATTTGCTTTTGGAATGAGGCATGGGTGAAATGCGTTAAACGATATAAATTACCATCGCGCTGCGGGTGTCCGCAAGCGCCAAGATGGGCTGTCGGGCGGGTGGACAAATGAAAAAATCGTTGCGCCGTGCTGTCCGCCCGCCTACTCTCTCGCTCCGGCAACAAACCCGCTTGCCATACAAGGAACTGCTGTCATGAAAAAAAAATCAGCGTCCGTGCCGGAAACCCCAATCGCCAGCACCGCCAAAGCTAGCCGCACCAGTAAAACTGATGCCAAGCCGGTTACCGAACCAATCAAAAGCACCGCTTCTGAGAAGGCTAAACGCACTTCGCGCCAGCCGCTGTTGGATGCCGCTGTCGGTTCGGTAAAAAAAATGCTCAAGTCCAAAGAAGCGCCCAAAAAGTCTACCGCCTTACCTAAGGTTGAAGTAGAGGCACCGACCGTCGTCCGTCGTAGCTACACCCGCGATCAGAAAGACGAACTACTAGAAGTCCCCCCAATTTTGCTCGAAGGTGATGCGCCTACGGAGTCATACGTTAGCGGTCCCGGTGAAAAATATTCCTTGGGTGCCATGCCGCCCGAACAAAAGTTTTCCGGCGGGGAACTGCCCGAAAGTTACGGCACCAAAAAACTTTTCCTTACCGCGCGCGACCCGCACTGGCTTTATGCGCACTGGGATCTCACCCGCGAACAGCAGAACCAGCTTAACGCCGAATCCACCGACGGCCATCTCATCCTGCGCATTTTCGCCGGGAAAATCGAAGGCCATCCCACCTACGAAATCCACGTCCACCCCGAATCGCGCCATTGGTTCGCGCACGTTGAACGCGCCGGCAATTCCTACGCTGCCGAATTAGGCTACTATTCCGCGCTTGGCAAATGGACGCGCGTCGCTGTTTCCAGCGGTACCATTACGCCGCCGGATGCCGCTGCGAAAGAAGACGCCGCCGAGTTTGCGACCATCCCGTTTGAATTTCCTTTCGCGCGCCTGATGCAAATCATCGAGGACGCCGTGCGCGATAACATCCCGCTGGCGCAGGCCATTGAGGAATTGCGCCGCGCCGGTCATCCTGATTTACCGCGCTTTGCGCATTCCATTCATTCACCGGTCATCGCGCCCGGGCCGACGCGGCAGTGGACGCCGGAGCAGGAAAAGGCCCTCGCCAAAATCATCAGCATCGACGAGACCCGGCGTGTGTGGATGGGCTCGCTTGAAATCACCGAACTCATTCGCCGCCGCCTTGCGCATGCGGGCGACACGACCTCCCCGGTGACTGCGTTTGGTATTTCCAGTCCGGGCATTGCTTCCAGTCCCACCAGCCCGTTTGGCGGTGCGCGGGAGGATAAATCGAAAGGTTTCTGGTTCAACGTCAATGCCGAGCTCATCATCTACGGTGCCACGGAACCCGATGCGAAAGTCACGCTCGGCGGCCATGAAATCAAATTGCGCTCCGACGGCACGTTCAGCTTCCGCTTCTCCTTGCCAGACGGAAAATATGATTTGCCAGCCGTGGCGATTTCCGCTGACGGCACGGATGGGCGCGCGGCTGAGCTGAAGTTCGTGCGCGAGACGCAATACCTCGGCGATGTCGGCGCGACGCCGCAGGATCCTTCGCTCAAGCCGCCGTTGCCCGATAACCTTTGATGACCATGGACTCACCCGAACGCGGAGCCCTGATGCTCGTTCGGTTTATTGCCGCTGCGCTCATCGGCTGGGCGTTGGCGGAAGTTGCGCTCTACCTCGCCATCTGCCACCACAAAAACGAACCGGTGGAAATCATCCCGTGCGTCCTAAAATCCCTGCCATTCGTAGCGGGCGTCGTCGTGCTTATCAAAGCCCGTTCCCTTGCCGAATGGCTTTCCGACAAGCTGGATCTGTAACCATTCTTTAAGGGTATGCCCGGCTATCTTTCCATCGTCCTACACGCGCACCTCCCGTTTGTGCGGCATCCCGAGCACGAGAAGTTTCTGGAAGAAAGCTGGCTGTTCGAAGCTATCACCGAGACGTACCTGCCGCTGATTCAGATTATCAATGGCTGGCGGCGCGACCAATTACCCGCGCACATCACGCTCTCGCTTTCGCCCACGCTCTGCTCGATGCTGCTCGACCCGCTGCTGCGCGAACGTTACGCCAAGCATCTCGATGGCTTGATCGATCTGGCGGAAAAAGAAATTCATCGCACGCATTGGGACCGCCAGTTCCGCGAATTGGCGTGGATGTATCATCACAAATTCTGTCAGGCGCGCGAAACGTGGCGGCATTACGACGGCAACCTGATTGCCGCCTTCCGCGAATTTCAGGACGAAGGCCGGCTGGAAATCATCACCACCGCCGCCACGCACGGGTTGCTGCCGCTGATGTCCAACCATCCGCCGAGCATCCGTGGCCAGATCCTCACGGCGCGCGACCATTACAATCGCTGCTTCGGGCGCGACCCGCGCGGCATCTGGCTGCCCGAATGCGCCTATGCCGAGGGCGTTGAAAAATATCTGCAAGAGGCGAACATCCGCTGGTTCATCCTTGATACCCACGGCGTTCTGCATGCCAAACCTCGGCCGCGGTATGGCACCTTTGCGCCCATCTTCACGCCCAATGGCGTCGCCGCTTTCGGGCGCGACTTCGATTCCTCGCGGCAAGTGTGGAGCAAGCACGAAGGTTATCCCGGCGACCCGCGCTACCGCGATTTCTACCGCGACATCGGCTTCGACCTCGACTTCGATTACGTCCGGCCGCATTTGCCCTCGCCGGACAATCGCGGGTTTACCGGGATGAAATATTATCGCATCACCGGCACCAGCGAGAAGCAGGTCTATCAACGCGACCATGCCTTATCCGCGGCGAGCGAGCATGCGCGGCATTTTCTCGAAGAGCGCGTCACGCAGGCGCGCCAGGTTTCGCCGCTGCTCGACCGGCCGCCCATCATTGTGGCGCCGTACGACGCCGAGCTGTTTGGTCATTGGTGGTATGAAGGGCCGGAGTTCCTGGAATTTCTCGCGCGCAAGCTGTGTCAGGATCAGAAGGAGATTTCCTTCATCACGCCCGGCGAATACTTGCAGCGGCATACCACGAACCAGATTGCCACGCCCGGCGCTTCGAGCTGGGGTGAAGAAGGCTACTGGCGCGCGTGGCTCAATGAATCGAACGAATGGATTTATCCGCACCTGCAAATCGCGCAGGAGCGCATGACGGATTTGGCCAACCGCTTTCCCGACGCGACCGGGCTGGAGGCGCGCGCGTTGAAGCAGGCCGCCCGCGAACTGCTCCTCGCGCAGGCGAGCGACTGGCCATTTATCTTACGCGCCGGCACGAGTCCTGACTATGCGCGCCGCCGCGTGAAAGACCATCTGCTCCGGTTCATTGCGCTGTTCGAGCAATTGAACGAAGATCAGGTGGATGAGAAATGGCTGCGCGAAATCGAGGCGCGCGACAATCTTTTCCCCGACGTGGACTGGACTCGCTGGAAGTGAATCACCGCTTGCCAAGCCGCGCTGGCGCGATTAGGTTTCCCGCATGACGACGACTGTTGACGCAATCTATGAGCAGGGCAAACTGCTTTTGCCGGCTCCGTTGTCGCTGCCCGAAAAAGCCCATGTCCGCGTGACCATTGAAACGGTTGACGCCGAACGCGCCTCCTGGCTGAAACTTTCCGAGACCTCCCTCTTGAAAACCTGGGACAATGCCGGGGACGACGTTTTCAATGAACTGCTCGCGAAATGATGTCGTCCTCCTGCCGATTCCGTTCACGGATTTGACCAGTCGCAAGGTTCGTCCCGCCGTTATTCTAGGTCGCAACGGCGATGATTTGTTTCTCGTTCCCCTTTCTTCCGTCCTGGCCAACACCGACTTTCCGCTTCAGGAATGGCGCGCGGCGGGAATCAATGTGCCTTCTGGCATCAAGGCGCAGTTGGCCACGGTGGAAGCCGGACTGGTCGTGAAAATAGTCGGGCGGCTGGCGGCGACGGATGTTCAATCTCTAGACGAACGGCTGCGGACGTGGTTGAATTTATAATCCGCTGTTCCCCCCTGCGCCGCCTTTGCGTCCTTCGCGCGACCTTACTTCTCCACTTTCTCCGGCGGGCTATGGAAGACCAGCTTGGCGCCGAAGTTGCCGCGCTCGCGCCAGCCTAAATAAAACTCCATCCGCGAGTTCTTATAATCCATGAACGGCAGCAGCACCACGCGCCGCCGCGTGATCGCGAAGTTCCAGCCGCCCTGCGGATTGCCCACGAGCTCGGGATAACGCCCGTAGCGCACCGTGTCCTTATCCGCCACGCCGATGACGTAATAGGTGAAATTAGTGAGCGGGTTGCGGAAAAACCAGTCGCGTTTGCGATGCGGATTGCCCGGCTCATACCAATCCGGCGGCACCGGGTCATCGTTATTGCCGAACCACCAGACCGGGTTGCACTTGTCGTACCAATGGATGACCGGCTGACCCGGTTTGCACGGCATGGCGACGCCGTGCCAGTCCGGTGCCTGATTCGTGGTGTAAAACAGGCAGGTCGCCGGGTCGCTGATGTGCCGGTCGATGCCTTCGCGATGGCCACCGGCGCGGGCAACGCCGACCGCACCCAGCACGAGGAGGGTCAGGGCGAGCCGGGTCAACCGATGGTGAAATCGCGTCATGCCAATAATCTAACAGGTGGGTCGCCGCGCGGATAATTGAAAAACCGGAGCCGGCCATCGAATAGATTGATGCAGCCAAAACTGCCAAGGGGAGTTTTACCGCGAAATACGCGAAATACGCGAACGGGGAGGGGAAAGAGGTTTTGGCCGGCGATTCGGGTCCGGGCCGGCAAATTTCGCGTATTTCGCGGTAAAAATTCGTGTTTATGTCCCAATACAGGACGAAACGGAGGTTTTTACGCGGATTATTTTGAAATAAATGCGCATATATCTGAGATAAATGCGCAAATGTCCGTCCCAGATGCGCATTTATCTCTGCCAAGTACGCATCGGGCAGAAATATATACGCATATAAATTTGAAAAATACGCATTGGCGGAAGATAGGCGCGCATATGTGGGTGATAAATGCGCAAATCCGAGAAATATACGCGCGTATTTGCGAGAAAAATGCGCATCTACTGAATATATATGCGCATCGCCGAGGGATATTTGTGCATTTATGTGACATTTATCCGTCGCCGCCAGCCGTCGCCGGATAAATCTAATGAGGAAAGCCGGAAGGCAGGAAAGGAATCAGTTCCGTTTTTCCGGTTTTCCTGCTTTCCTCATTAATCTTCGGCAAATTGGTTTGCCACGGCTACGACGTTTGCCCAAATTGGTTTGATGCAATTCACCTCCGTCCTCCGCCTGGCCGTGCTGGCTTCGGCCATTTTATCCCTGAACCTCCGCGCTGACGGCACCGACACCGCGGCCGCCGCGTCGCCGCGCGAACATCTTTCGCTGGATGCCAACTGGAAGTTTCATCTGGGCGATGACTGGCCGGGTGCCTTGCGATTGGACAAAGCGGGCGCGAGCGGTGGGCCGGCCAGCGAGAAGTTCAGCGATATCGCGTGGCGCACACTGGATTTGCCGCATGATTGGGCCATTGAATTGCCGTTCGATAAATCGGCGGATGCCAACCATGGGTTCAAGCCGGTCGGCCCCGGTTTCGCCAAGAATAATATCGGCTGGTATCGCCGGACATTTGCGCTGCCGGCCACGGATGACGGCAAGCGCATCTGGCTGACGTTCGACGGCGTGTACCGCGACGCGACGGTGTGGGTGAATGGCTGGCTAATGACGCATCACGAGGGCGGCTACTACGGCTTCCGCGAGGACATCACGGATGTGGTGCATTTCGGCGGCGCGAATGTGGTGACGGTGCGGGTGGATGCGAGCAAGTTCGAGGGCTGGTTTTACGAGGGCGCGGGGATTTACCGGCACGTGTGGCTGGACAAGACGGCACCGGTGGCCATCGCGCCGGATGGGGTGTTTGTTTCGCCAAGTTTTGCAAACAATGTTCCAAACAAATACGCGCAGCTTGAGGTATCTACGGAAATAAAAAACTCAAGCCCAACTCCGGTGAACCCAGAAAGTCGGCAAACCATTTTTGATCCGAATGGGAAACAAGTGGGTCAATCAACCGAATATTCGTGGTCCGTAAAGAACATTCATGAAGTAAGCCTCCATTTTCAAGTTAATGATCCCATTCTTTGGTCTCCGGAAAATCCCGCGCTCTACAAACTCGTCACGACAATTCTTATCAGCAATAACATTGTTGACCAAAAAGAAACTCTTTTCGGCATCCGCACGGTCGGGTTCGACAAGGACCAAGGTTTTCTCCTGAACGGCAAACATTATGAACTGTACGGCACCTGCAACCATCAGGATATGGCGGGCGTCGGCGCGGCGTTGCCGGATGCCATTCAGGATTTCCGCGTGAAGAAGCTGAAGGAATTTGGCTGCAATGCCATCCGCACGTCGCACAATCCGCCCACGCCGGAATTGCTCGACGCCTGCGACCGCCTCGGCATGATTATCATGGATGAGAGCCGCCTGCTCGGCAGCGATGCGCAGAATCTCGCGAAATGGGAGAGCCAGGTTCGCCGCGACCGCAACCATCCGTGCGTCGGCATCTGGAGCGTGGCGAATGAGGAATTCTCCGTGCAATCCACCCCGCAGGCCGGCCACGTGGCGCGCACGATGCAGAATCTGGTGAAGTCGCTCGACCCGACGCGCCCGGTCACTTACGCCGCGCCGCAGGGCGATACGTTTCAAGGCATCAACGGCGTGATCGAAGTGCGCGGCTGGAATTATCATCCCGGCGGCGACATGGACAAGTATCACGCGGAGCATCCGGACCAGCCGAACGTGGGCACGGAACAGGCGAGCACGGTGTGTACGCGCGGCATCTACGCGGATGATAAGGAACGCGGCTATGTGCGCGCCTACGATGAGCGCGGCACGCAGACGGCGGAGAAATGGTGGAGCTATTTCGCGGACCGCCCGTGGTTGAGCGGCGGCTTCGTGTGGACGGGCTTTGATTATCGCGGCGAACCGACGCCATACAAATGGCCGTGCGTGAATTCGCACTTCGGCATTCTGGACACGTGCGGTTTCCCGAAGGACAACTTCTGGTATTACCAATCCTGGTGGACCACGAACACGGTGCTGCATCTGTTGCCGCATTGGAACTGGGCGGGCAAGGAAGGCCAGACGGTGCGCGTAGATGCCTTGAGCAATTGCAAGGCGGTGGAGTTGTTCCTCAACGGCACGTCGCTCGGCAAACAGGCGATGAAGCCGAATTCCAAGCTGAGCTGGCAGGTCACGTACGCCCCGGGGACTTTGAGCGCGAAAGGTTTTGATGACGCGGGCAAGGTCATTGCCGAAACCAAAGTGGAGACAACCGGTGACGCGTCGGCCGTGCAGCTCACGCCGGATCGCACGACGATCAATGCCGATGGCGAGGACGTCAGCGTGATCACGGTGGCTGTGACGGATGCGCAAGGTCGCGTGGTGCCCGTGGCGGGAAACAAGATTAACTTCACCATTGAAGGCGCGGGCAAAATCATCGGTGTCGGCAACGGCGACCCGAGTTGCCATGAGCCGGATACATTCATCGGCCAGCCGGGCGTGAAGAATCTGTCGCTGACTGATTGGCGTTGGGAACTCGTGCCGGTTCCGGCCAAGGGTGCGCTCGCACCCGAATACGCGCCGGCCTTCGATGATTCGAAGTGGCCGACTTTGAAGTCCAAGCTCGAAGAAAGCTCCGACGGCATGTTTTTGACGGAAGGCCAATCCGCCATTTACCGCACCCACCTTACGCTGACTGAAGCCGATTTGGCCAACCCCGGCGTGCAGGTGCGGTTCGAGTGCATTGACGATCTCGGCTGGGTGTTCGTGAATAATCAGCGCGTTGGCGAATCGCGCGATTGGTCGGTGTCGCCGGTCTTCGATATCAAGAAGCATCTGCATGTGGGCGACAATGTCATTGCCGTTGGCGTGCGTAATGAGTCCGGTGGCGGCGGCCTGAATCCCGGGGTGAACGTGGAACTCATCGGCAAAGCCACCGCCGTGCCGTGGTCGCGGAGTGTGTTCAATGGCCTCGCGCAGGTGATGGTGCAGTCCACGCGGGACGCCGGCGAAATCAAATTGACCGCGAGCGCGGACGGCCTGACGCCCGCGACGGCGACAATCACGACACAGCCCAGCACGCCGCGTCCGAGCGTGCCGTAACGGATGGATTAGTTGCAGGATAATTAAATTTGAACTTGTTTGCGGGGCGGAGCTGGCGAAAATCTTCGGATGCCAACTTTGCCCCGCACTCTTTTTGCCGCGTTCACGGCGTGGTTCATCCTGCAATCCGGTCAAGCGGCGGAGTCGCCGTCGCCGCTCACGCTCTGGTATCAGCAGCCCGCCAAAGTTTGGACGGAAGCTTTGCCCATCGGCAACGGCCGCTTGGGCGCGATGATTTTTGGCGGTGCGGAACGCGAACATCTTCAGCTTAACGAAAGCACGCTCTGGGCTGGTGGTCCCTATAACGCTGACAACCCGAAAGCACTCGCCGCGCTGCCCGAAGTGCGCAAGCTCATCTTTGCCGGCCAATACGACGACGCAGAAAAAATGATAGCCGACAAGATGATGGCGGTGCCGCTGCGCCAGATGCCTTACGAGCCTGTGGGCGACTTGTTTCTTGATATTCCCACAAACGGCCCCGTGGAAAATTATCGCCGTGACCTTGATCTGGATACCGCCATTGCCAGCGTCAGCTACGCCGTCAATGGCGTGCACTTCAAGCGCGAGATATTTGCCAGCCCGGTGGATCAAGTCATTGTGGTGCGGCTGACAGCGGATAAGCCGGGGCAGATTTCGTTTAAGGCTAGTATGACTACACCGCAGAAGGCTTCTGTGAAAACCGAATTCAACGGCGGTGAAGGCAGCGAGCTTGTCCTGTCGGGTGTGAATGGTGACGCGCGCGGCATTAAGGGTGCACTAAAGTTTCAGGCACGGGTGCAGATCATGGTTCAAGGCGGCACAGTGACCGATGGCACGAATTCAGTTTCCGTTACCAGCGCGGATTCCGCCACGCTGCTGATCGCCGCCGCTACCAGCTACAAGAATTATCACGATGTTAGCGGAAAGCCGGAGGCAATTACGAAGAAACAGATTGCCGTTGCGACCAAGAAAAACTTCGACGAACTGCTGGCCGCGCACATCGTCGAGCATCAGCGATTGTTCCGTCGCGTAGAACTGAATCTTGGCGAAACGGACGCGATGAAGCTGCCGACGGATGTGCGTATCGCGCACTTCGCCGAAGGCAAGGACCCGCAACTCGCGGCGGTGTATTTCCAGTTCGCGCGGTATCTGCTGATCAGCTGCTCGCGCCCCGGCGGCCAGCCCGCAACGTTGCAGGGCTTATGGAATAATTCCATGACCCCGCCGTGGGACAGTAAATACACCATCAATATCAACACCGAGATGAATTACTGGCCGGCTGAGCCGGCCAACCTCGGCGAGTGCGTTGAGCCGCTCATGCGGATGGTTTTGGAAATGGCGGATACCGGCGTCCACACCGCGAAAGTAATGTATGGCGCGCGCGGCTGGGTGGTGCACCACAACACCGATTTGTGGCGGGCGACAGCACCGATTGATGGGCCGAATTCCGGAATGTGGCCGATGGGTGGTGCGTGGCTCTGCCAGAATTTGTGGGATCATTACCTCTTCACCGAGGACAAAGATTATCTGAAGCAAATTTATCCGGCCATGAAGGGCGCGGCCCAGTTCTTTCTTGATACGCTGCTTGTCGATCCAAACCTGCCTGGCCCCGCAAATCTGGTGACCGGTCCGTCACTCTCGCCGGAAAACGGCAACCCGGCCGCCAAACATACAAGCATCACTGCCGGGCCGACGATGGATTTGGAAATCTTGCGCGACTTGTTTGCCAACTGCATCCGCGCTTCGGAAATTCTCGACAAAGACAACAAGTTTGCCTCCCAACTCGCTGAGACCCGCGCCAAACTCGCGCCTTTGCAAATCGGCTCGGCCGGTCAGTTGCAGGAATGGCTGCAGGACTTGGATATGCAGTCGCATGAATTGCACCATCGCCATGTGTCGCATCTTTACGGGCTTTTTCCCAGCGGGCAGATTGACGTGAACACGACGCCCGAATTGGCCGCCGCTGTAAAAAAATCTCTGGAAGTTCGTGGTGATCAGGCGACCGGCTGGGGAACTGCTTGGCGAATCAACTTGTGGGCGCGGCTTCTTGATGGGGACCACGCCTTTGGTATTTTAAAATACCTTATCAGTCCGAAATGCACCTACCCAGATTTGTTTGACTCCTGCCCGCCATTTCAGATTGACGGCAATTTTGGTGGCGCATCCGGAATCGCCGAAATGCTATTGCAAAGCCAGAACGGCGAAATTCAATTGCTGCCCGCGCTACCGAAAGCGTGGGCGACCGGCAGCGTGAAAGGCCTCCGCGCGCGCCGTGGTTTCGAAGTGGATATCGCTTGGCAGGATGGAAAGCTTACGTCGGCCACGGTACATTCTCTCAACGGCAATTACCTTCATTTGCGATATGGTCAGACAACCAAAGCTGTTACCATCAGCAAGGGCAATACTATCCAGTGGGATGGAAAATAGGCGGACGGGAATTCAAGTCGGCGGCGGGTGTCGTCAAAAGACGTCCAACGCGTCGCTCTCACAGGCGGCGTATTTTTCCAGCAGCTTGTCGTAAATCTTGGCGGCTTTTGAATCCGGGCGGATTTCGCTGCCCGGCACCGGTTTGGTGAAGCCGGCAACCAGCTTTTCCCACTTGGGACTTTTGTCCGCCGCCACGAGCCAGCCGTGCGCGGCCTGCAAAGCGGCGCCGAGCGCAGCACTCTTGGAAACTTCGATGCGCAGCACCCGACAGTTCATCACATCTGCTAGTACCTGCAATAAAGCGCGGTCGTTGGACGCGCCGCCGGTGACGAGAATTTTTTCTGGCGCGACTTGCATCCATTGCGAGTGCAATCGCATGGAAAGCATCTGCGCCTCAAACACGGCACGGCAGTTAGCGGCGGCGTTTTTCTCGTCGAGGTCAAAGCGCCGGATGCCAGGCTTGGAGCGCGGGACAATTTCCGCCTCAAACCACGGTAACAGAACTCCTCCGTTATTACCCACTGGTGTGCTGGCGACGAGGGAGCCGAACTTCTTCCAGTCTGAAATCTTGTATAGTTCGCGGATTTTCTCACGAGCGAGCGAGCCGTTCTTGAAACAGATCAAGGTCATGTAGCCGCCGGTTGGCGAGCCAAAGACGTGACCTTCGCCATTTTCATCAGTGTGGCACTCTTCCATCGTACCAAAAAAGGTGTCGCTGGTGCCGAGGCTGATGGCGACCTGACCGGGTTTGGTAAGTCCGAGGCCGATGACGCTCGCCGGATTATCGCCCGTCCAGACGGTGGCAAGCGCCTCGGGGTTCAGACCGTATTTTGTAACGAAGTAGGAACTAACCGGGCCGATGACGCGGCCGGATTCCGCAAGCGGCGGAAGTTTTTTAACGAGGCTGGGCGCGGTGGCTTTAAGTGCGTCGTGGTTCCAGTTTTTACGGCGGATATCCATTAGATTCATCCCCGCTCCGTCGCCGAAATCTATCGGCGCAAGTTTACCCGCGAGCAGCGACGCCATGAACGAACTAACCAGCGCGATGCTGGCGGTCTTCTCGTAGTTCTTCGGCTCGGTCTTGTAAAACTTACGGATTTGCGGTCCGGTAAATCGCTCAAAGGTGTCCGATCCGGTGCGTGACGCGGTGAACTTGATGCCGCCGAGTTTTTTTCGGATTTCGGCGCATTCCTTGGTGGTTGAGGAATCCATCCAGATGGGCGATGTCTTGCGCGCCAAGAGACCGTCGAGGTTTTCGACCAAGGATTTTTTTGGATCCAGCGCGGCGAGTACTTCCGTAGTCTTTTCGGTGAGATAAACCGAGCCATGCTGCTGGCCGCTACCACTGACGGCAAGAATCTTGCCCAGCGCGACCTTGTCCTTTCTCATCTGCGCGAAGAGCAGGTCAAGCGCGGCGGCCCAGAGCAAGGGCGAACTGTGCTTCACTAGCGGGTCGCGATTTGGCAACACCCCGTTCTTCGTCTTGAACTGCGGCAGTGCCTGATCAAAGTTCAGCGATTTTTCGTAGATGACCTTGTTGGCGTCGAGGTCAATAACCACGGCGCTTAGGCTTTGTGTGCTGGAATCGAGTCCGAGAAAAAGTTTACCCATGTGATTTTAATGATTTTGTTCGCGTCTGACTGATAGATAATATAGCAATCCATTCAAATGAAAAGCCTGCTTTGGCCATATTATTGCAGTTTGGCGTTGGTTGGTGCAATGGCGGCTAGGGGCGTGCCAATTGACCGCCACGCGCTCGTTATCCGGCACGAGGTGCTGCTGACTAATTTTGACACTGGGAATCCGCTGTCCGTCGGCAACGGCCAGTTTTGCTTTACGGTGGACGCGACCGGCTTACAGACCTTTCCTGAAGCGTTTGAGAAAACCACGCCGCTCGGCACGCTGTCAGACTGGGGTTGGCACACTAGTCCGAACCCGAATGGCTGGGACATGGATAAATTTCAATTCAAGGAATACGCGGATTTGAACGGCCGCAAAGTGCCTTACGCTGATGCGCCGCACAACGCGCAGACGTCAGAGATCAAATGGCTGCGCGCCAATCCACACCGGTTGCATCTTGGCCAAATTGGTTTCGTCTTGAAACACGCTGACGGGTCATTGGTGCAGACCAATGATTTGACGCGAATTACTCAGAAGTTGGATCTGTGGAATGGCGAAATTATCAGCCACTTCAAATTGGACGGCGAGTTGGTGGAGGTAGAAACGGTTTGCGAACCTGATTCAGATGCGGTTGCTGTGCGGGTGAAATCCCCGCTCGTGAAATTGGGGCGGCTCGCAATCCAAATTCGTTTTCCCTACGGCACGGGCGACCCGGTAACGGCAGACTGGAGCAGGCCGGATGCGCATGAAACACGATATTTTCATGGCAAAGGTATTGATGGGGGCACATTCGAGCGCAATTTAGACAATGATTCCTACGTTGTTGACGAGTTCTCACCGGGCACGACTGTTACCAATCCGGCAAAGCATCAATATGTTATTACGCCAAACAAAAAGTCGGAAACGATGGAGCTAGTTTGCGAGTTCGCGCCAAAACAAAATGTGCTCCAGTTGGATTTCACTCAAGTTCGCGAAGCCGCGCAAAAACACTGGCAACAATTCTGGCAGACGGACGGCGCGATTGATTTTTCCGGTAGCAAAGACCCACGTTGGTTTGAACTCGAACGCAGAATTGTATTATCACAATACCTGACTGCGATTCAGGATGCGGGAAATAATCCGCCTCAGGAAACTGGGTTGACGTACAACTCTTGGGAAGGCAAGTTTCATTTAGAAATGCACTTTTGGCACGAGGCTCACTTTGCCTTGTGGGACCGCCTGCCACTGTTGGAAAAATCGCTTAATTACTATCAGAATATCCTTCCGGCCGCAGAGGGTACGGCTAGGAAACAAGGCTATGCTGGCGCCCGCTGGCCGAAGATGACAAATCCAACCGGCGCAGAATCGCCTTCGCCCGTTGGGCCTTTTCTTGTTTGGCAGGAGCCTCATCCAATCTTTTACGCTGAGCTCTGCTGGCGTGAACATCCAAACCAAGCGACGTTGGAAAAATATCGCGACATTGTTTTCCAGACGGCGGATTTTTTGGCTAGTTACGCAACTTGGGATACGAACAGTGGTCGCTATGTCCTTGGTCCGGTATTGCAAACGGCGCAGGAAGTTTTTCCGAAGGACAAAACTTTCAACCCGACGTTTGAGTTGACGTATATTCGTTGGGCTTTGGAAACGGCGCAGCAATGGCGCACACGACTCGGTCTGCCGCGTAATAAAAAATGGGATGATGTTTTAAGTGGGCTCGCAAAACCATTGGTGGTTGATAACAAATATGCGTTTACCGAGACGACGCCGGATTCCTATACAAACCCGAAATGGAACGCAGATCATCCGGCAGTCGTCGGGGCTTTGAGTTTTGTGCCGGGACCGGGAATTGATTTGGTGACGATGCGTAATACGTTCGACTGGGTTTGGAAGAACTGGAATTGGCCGGAGACTTGGGGTTGGGACTATCCCATGCTGGCGATGACCGCCGCACGGCTTGGTGAACCGGAACGCGCAGTGGATGCGCTGCTGCTTGATACACCGAAAAATCACTACGGCCTCAACGGCCACGTCTATCAGCGGCCTGGCTTGACCATTTATTTGCCGGCCAATGGTGGTTTGCTTTATGCAGTGGTGTTGATGGCCGCCGGTTGGGACGGGGCGCCAAAAAGGTATGCACCGGGCTTTCCAAACAACGGCCAGTGGAATGTGCGCTGGGAGAATTTCCGCCGTGCACCGTAGTCGCTATAATCTTCAGATTTGAAAATCTAGTACGAGGTTTTTGTCGTTCTTACTCAACACCCGCATATCGAGGCCGTCGTAAATTACCAGCGAGTTCGGCTGTACGCTATCCATAATAAAAACATTGCCACCAATGGTGCTGCCCGCGCCGATAATCGTTTCGCCGCCGAGAATTGTTGCGCCCGGATAGATTGTTACGCGATCCTCGATGGTCGGATGCCGTTTCTTGCCGCGGAGTAACTGGCCGGCGGCGGTAGACTTCGCGCCGAGCGTCACGCCGTGATACATCTTCACATGGTTGCCGATGACCGCCGTTTCGCCAACGACCGTGCCGGTGCAATGATCCACAAAAAAGTGCGAGCCAATCTTTGCGCCCGGATGCAAGTCCATTCCAGTGCGGGCGTGCGCCCATTCGCTCATGATACGCGGGATGAGCGCGACATCTTTCAGATAAAGTTCATGCGCTAGGCGCTGCACAGAAATTGCTTCGATGAACGGATAGGAAACAATGATTTCCTCCTTGCTCGCCGCTGCCGGGTCGCCATTGAACGCGGCTTCCACATCCGTCTGCAGCACTTCGCGGATGCACGGCAGACCACCGAGAAATTTTATCGTCAACTGATGGGCGGCATGGTGCACCTCCTTTTTGGTGAGGCCGTCCGGTGGCTGGTATTCCAGGCTCTTGCGAATTTCATCCTCCAGCCTTCCCAACACTGAATCCAGCAGCGCAGCGGTTTCCACTTTCACTTCCGATGAATGAATCAGCTTTTCATCAAAGAAACCGGGGAACAGCAGCCGCAGTAAATCCTGCGTGATGGCCGTGATAGCGCGTTTGGACGGCAAATTTTTGCCGTCCAGATGATTGATGCCGCCGAACTGCGCATAGGACGCGACGAGGTCGTTGGTGAGTTTGGTAACCGTTTCCACCTGCAAAAACTACCACGAACAATCGAAGACACAAAGATTTTGTCAGCCAGCAGCTTGCAATACCGCTGCCGCCACGCGCTCTACGTCAATGTTCTTCATGCAGCGAAAATCAATCGGGCATGCGCGCAGAAAGCAGGGCGAGCAGGGCGCGTTTGATTGAATCAAATGGTTGCGTGCGTCGCCCGGTAAACCTGGCCCGGTCAACTCTGGTGACGTGCTGCCGAATGGCACCACGACCGGCGTGCCGAGCGCGGCCGCAACATGCATTGGGCCGGTGTCGTTTGTGAGCAGCACCCGGCAGGTTTTTAGCAGCGCCATTAGCTCGTGGAGGGAAGTCTGGCCGCAGTAGTTTTTAATTATGAATTTTGAGTTTTGAATTTCAGATTCAATCTGCGTGGCTAACTGGAGGTCGCCTTTACCGCCAAACAATAGCCAGACGCAGTCTGTCCGCCGTGAGATCTCCTTGGCGGCGGCAATGAATTTTTCCACCGGCCAGCGTTTCGCCGGGCCGTATTCCGCACCGGGGTTCAGACCAAAAATTAGTTCGGTGGTTTTGTCCAAGCCAAACTTTTTCTTGGTCGCCTCAACTTCTTCCGGTGTCACTGCCAATTGCGGGGCTAGCGGTTCCGCGTTCGCGCCGAGCGCGCCCGCGAGGTGGAGATATTCGTAGATTTGGTGCGAAGCTGGTAAAAGTTTTGGGTTTTGGGTTGTGAGTTTTGAGTGGCCGGAAACAAGGGAACGGATTTCTGCCGGAGTCCGCTTTTGCATTTTCACCGCGCCCACGCGTGGCGTAACAGCCTGCGTTAGGAAGATATTTCGCCATGGCCTCTCATAGCCGATGCGCTGCGGAATATTGGCTAGGTAAACTTCGATGCCCGAGCGCGGCGAGTTGGGCAGCACTAGCGCGAGGTCGAACTTTCCGGCGCGCAGCTTTTTGCCGATAGCGAAAACATTTTCATCGGGCGCAAAGGAAATAGTTTCGTCCACCGCTGGATGATGCAGCCATAGCTCCCGCAGTTTTTCCGGCGTCAGCAGCGCAATGTGCGCATTGGGAAACTTTTCGCGCAGCCGCAACAGCGCGGGCGTAGTCATCACGGCATCGCCCAGCCAATTGGTGCCGCGCACTAGAATCCGGCGAGGGTGGAGGATGGTAGCTGGCGGATTCACGCGAAAACTTCGGGCTTTGGACTTTGAACTTTCGTTTCAACCGGTTTCCAGCGGCGGTGGACCCAGAACCAGTTCGCCGGGTCGCGGCGCACAGCCTTTTCAAACTCCGTATTCACGTCCCGCATGATGTCGGCGGTGGATCGCGGCTCGCCGTTTACGCGCGTCGGAATTTCCTCGCCCACCTCGATGCGCCATTTCGCCAGTCCCGTGCGATAGCAGATGGCGGTGTGCAAAGGACAGTTGTAGCGCAGTGAAAAAACGGCGGGCGCGGCGGAAGTCGAGCAATCGCGTCCGAAGAATGGCAGACGCAATCCGTTCGGCCCCGCGTGTTGGTCTGCGAGCAGGCCGAGCAGCAGGCCGGTGTCGCTCATCGCGGCGCGCAGCGCGGAAGCTTCGGTGCGCCGCTCGTAGAAGCGCGTGCTGGAAGTGTTGCGCAGGGCGACGAGCAGCCGGTTCAGGGCCGGCTGGTTCAGACCGCGATAGGTTGCCGCGCATTTGAATATGGGTACGAATTGTCCGAACCGGGCATAGAGCTCGAAGTTACCGAAATGGCCGATGGCGACGACGCGGCTTTGCGGGCCGTCATCTTTTTTGAATTCCAGAATCTTCTCCGCACCGACAAACTCAAAGTGTGGCAGCATTTGCAGCGGGCTCATCCCGGCGGTCTTGATGGCGCTGGCATAGTTTTCGCCAATGCGCCGGAAGTTCTCGCGGGCAATCTCCCGGATTTCCGTCGCGGACTTTTCCGGAAATGCCCGCGTCAAATTATCTATCGTCACGCGCCGGTAGCGGGCGGTCAGGAAGAACGCCAGGCCGCCGCCCGCGCGGCCGAGCCGGGCCACCACGCGGATAGGCAACGCCTGTATCACCGCGATGACGCTGCGTGCGACCCAATAAATCACCGTATTCATTAGCGGAAACAAATTTTACGGACGCAATCCTGAAAATCGTTCGCGCCGGCCACGATTTTAATTTCCACGCGCATGAAATAAAACGGCACGTCGCGCCGGTCGATCTTCGGGAAGCGCACCGCATCCTTCTGCGTCGTGACGATGATTTCCGCCTGCCGCTTTTTGGCGCGGTTGATGGCGTTGAGAATTTCCTGTTGCGTGAACCGGTGATGGTCGGCGAAGCGTTTGGAGTAAACGAGTTCGCTGCCTAGCTTCACGAGGCTTTGCTCAAAACTCTCCGGTTGCGCGATGCCGCTCAAGGACGCCACTTTTTTGCCCGAGAGCAATTCCAACCCTTTGCGTTCGCCGGTAAAAACGTCTTCGAAATAAAGCGGCTGGTGGATGCACTCAATGACCGCCGCCTTCGGATTCAAGGCCGCAATGCGCTCGCGCAGCGCGGCGGTTTTGCCATCGCTCTTCGTGATGAAGATTGTGTGGGCGCGCGCGAGGTGCGACGGCGGTTCGCGCAAGGTACCGCGCGGCAGCAGATGCTCATTGCCGAACGGCTGCTGGCGATCGATCAGCACCACATCATGGCGGCGACCGCGCAAGTCCCAGTATTGAAACCCATCGTCGAGCAGCAGCGTATCGCAGCCATATTTCTCAATGGCGTACCGCCCGCTTTTCACGCGGTCCTTATCCACCAGCACGACGACATCCTTCAAGTTCGACGCGAGCATGTAGGGCTCGTCGCCGGCCATTTCAGAATCCAGCAGCAGCGATTTGCCATCCGACACCACGCGCGGTGGCGTCTGGTCCTCGCGCAACAGAATTTTGTTCAGCAGTTTGATGTGCAGCGGTGCCGGTTTGGAACGGTAACCGCGCGAGAGAATGGCGACATTGCGGCCGGCATCGCGGAGTTCGCGGGCGAATTTTTCCACGACCGGCGTTTTGCCGGTGCCGCCGACCGTGAGGTTGCCGATGGCAATGACTTGGACGCCCAGCGTCTTATCGCGGAGAATGCGGAAGTTGTAAAGCCAGCGGCGAACTTTTACGGCCACCTGAAAGAGCTTCGAACTGCCGAACAACAATGCGCGGGTGAGGTTGGCCTTCCAATCGTGACGTTCGTCGAAGATGACTTCTAGGACAAAAGTTTCAACCGTTTCGGTCCAGGCACGGAAAGTTTCACGCATTACCGCTTAATGTGCCAAGTCTGAAGCCGGTTTTGAATTTTTAATTTTGAGTTTTTAATGAAGCTGCCGCGCTCAAGTTATGAGTTGTGGGTTATGTGTGATGAGTTGAAGCGGGGAACATTACCGCGAAATACACGAAATACGCGAACGGGAAGGGGAGCCCTGTTCAATAAGGAAAACCAGACTTACAACGCCAACATGACCTGGTTCTTTTCGAACGAATCTACCTTGCGCCTCTGGCTGGCAGCTTACTAACCTTTTCTTCACTCTTTTACTGCCGAAGAAACCTTTCTGGTGGCTGGTTGAACCAAATGAGCTGTCGATTTATGGCGAACAGTTCGCCAATGAACGTGGTTACCTGCCGGTTGCAGCCCTTTACCTCGCGGGTAAACGCATTTAGTTGCCGACTAAAGAGGTTTACCTCGCCGGTAAGCGCGAATACCCGCCGGGTAAACCCGTTTATTTGCCGGGGAAACGCAATTACCCGGCGGGTAAGGGCAAATATCCTTCGGGTAAAGACGATTACCGGCGGTATAAACGTGTTTATACCTCGGGTAAACGTGTTTCCCCTCGGTATAAATGGGATTACCTGCCGGGTAAACGCGTTCACTTGCCAACTGAACGTCTTTATTCGCCGGGTAAATGGGTTTACCCACCGCTTCCAACGACTAAAATGCCGTTCAAACGGCAAAAAACACCACTTTTAGACATAAACTGGCGAAATTGACATACAGGTGGCGATATTTGACCAGGTTCACCTCCACACCCAAACCAAAACGGCGCGAAGAGGTTTCTTCGCGCCGTTGGTGTTTCTATTACTGATTCAAAAGTCTTTCCGGTCGCTTTCGCGAATTTCGTGACTTTCGCGGTAAACCTTCCAGTTCAAGTGGCCATCCGCAAGGATCGAGGATTAGTACCCCAGCTTGGCGACTTCTTGTTGCAAGGCGAGTTGGAACTCTTTCACGTCGGCGGCGGTCGGTTTGTAGCCCACCTGCTTGGGCACGAGGCCGAGCCGGCCGGTCTGGTCGAGATACCAGTCGGCCGTCTGGCCGTCGCTGAACGCGACCTTGCCGCTGATGACGGTTCCGGGCTTGGTAATCTGGTCCACGGTAATGGCAACGTTGCCGGCCAAGACCTCGGCGTCGGCGTCCGCAGGCATGGGTTTGGTGGTCAACGGCGGGGCAGCGGCGGCGGGCGGCTCAACGACTTTGGGCGGTTCGGGATCTTTCGGCGTGAGCTTCAGGTCGTCCACCAGAAAACGGGCTTCCATGTAAGTCAGCTTGAGGCCGAATTCGGCGGCGAGCCGATTCTGGATTTCGGAAAGTTTGGCACCGCCGCCAATCCATTGGGAGACGGCGAGTCGCTGGGCTTCATCTAATTTCATGTGAACAGTGTAACGAAAAATCCGGCGGAATCCAGTCTCAAGCAGGGCGGAACTGCGATGTGGTATGCGGAGTGCGCGTCATCTTGCCTGACCTGCGCAAATTCTGCATGGCGGGTGGGGGCTGCGCAGGGCTTGCGCAGTGGTTTTGGCGGATTCATTGGCAAAATAACTAGCTACCGGCTGGCACGTTCCTTGCGTAGGAGGGGTCATCCAATGGCGTCACGCGTTTGTGCCGCCAGGGAATTAACGCAACCAACCAAAGGATAATTAAAATGAAACTGAATCGTATCATCACCCTGTGTGCGATGGCGGCCACGCTCGCCATTAGTGTTACCAGCCTGCTCGCGCAGGATAATGGCGGCGGACCCGGCGGACCCGGCGGACCCGGGGGCGGTCAAGGCGGCGGCGGTCAAGGCGGCGGCGGTCAAGGCGGCTGGCAAGGCGGCAGTCGGCGCGGTAATTTCGACCCGGCGCAAATGCAGCAGCGCATGCTGGAGCGCGTCCAAGAGGAACTTGGTTTTACCAACGACACGGACTGGGATGCCGTGAAACCGCTCGTACAAAAGGTCATGGACGCCCGCCGCGAGGTTGGCTTTGGCGGCATGGGCCGGATGTTCGGTGGCAATCGCAATCGCGGTGGCAACAACGGCGACCAAGCCAACAACCGCCAACGTGCCGGTGGTATGTTCGGCCAGACCAGCCCGGAACAGGATGCTTTGCAGAAGGCGATTGATGACAATGCGCCTTCCGCGCAGATCAAGGATTTGCTCGCCAAATACAAAGCTTCGCAGCAGGCCAAACAGACCAAGCTCGAAGCCGCGCAGGCTGACCTCCGGGCCGTGCTCACGACCAAACAGGAAGCCCAGGCAACCCTGCTCGGTCTGTTGAATTGATTCAACCGTAGAGAAAGCTGACGATCCATGGCCGCCACTCAAGTTCAGGATGCCAAGCCGTTGCTGGAGCGCATGGTCGCGTCCCGGCAACTGTCTGCGCTGGATGCCGCAGTGCTCGCGAAACTGAACTTGGCCAGCGAGGAGGAGATTCTCCGCTGGCTCGCAGCCGAGTATGGCCTTGGCTATACGACGCTCGAAGATGTCGAACCAGATCGTCAGCTACTCTCGCTTTTTCCCGCGCGCATTCTGCTGAAGGAGGAACTCCTGCCGCTGAAGCGCGATAACGGCTACGTCGAAGTCGCGACGAGCCGGCTGTTTGCCACGCAAGGTTTTGATGCGCTCAAAACCTTGACCGGCCTGAACCTCAAGCCGGTGCTCGCCACCACCGAGGCCATTCAGCGCGAAATCAAAAAACGTCTCGGCGTCGGCGCCGACACCATCGGCACGCTCGATGAGGAAAAGACGATTCAAGTCGTTGACGAGAATGCTGAGAACACGGATCTCGATTCCGGCGAAGAGGACGAGGCGTCCATCATCCGTTTTGTTAATCAGGTATTGAAAGACGCGATTGAATTGCGCGCATCGGACATCCACCTCGAACCGTTTGAGGACGAATTTAAGATTCGTTATCGTATTGACGGCGAGTTGCAGGACACGGCAGTGCCGCCGCAGCTCAAACAATTTCAACCGGCCATCGTCTCGCGTATCAAGATATTGAGCCATCTCAATATTGCGGAAAAACGTTTGCCACAGGACGGCCGCATCAAGGTGCGCATCGACCAGGCCGAAGTGGACATCCGCGTTTCCATCATTCCGATGTTGCATGGTGAGGCCGTGGTGATGCGTCTACTGCGGCAGAATTCCACGCTGCGCGGTTTGGCCGAAATCGGCATGAACCAGCGTGAGTTGGAACATTTCCAGCACGTACTTAGTTTGCCGCACGGTATTATCTTGGTCACCGGCCCGACCGGTTCCGGCAAAACCTCCACGCTCTACACCGCACTGAACGAGATTAATGATGCCGTCCGCAAAATTATCACCGTGGAAGATCCGGTGGAATATCAGCTCAAAGGTGTTAACCAGATTCAAGTCAACGAAAAGTCCGGCCTGACCTTTGCGCGCGGGTTGCGCTCCATTTTACGCCATGACCCGGATGTGATTCTCATCGGCGAAATCCGCGATGCGGAAACCGCGCAGATCGCGGTGCAGGCGTCGCTCACCGGTCACTTGGTTTTTTCCACGCTGCACACCAACGACGCGCCGGGCGCGCTCACCCGCCTCGTGGACATGGGCGTCGAGCCGTATCTTGTCGCCTCTTCGCTCGAAGCCGTCCTCGCGCAGCGCCTCGTCCGCGTGCTGTGTCCGCATTGCAAGCAGCCGGATAATTCGGTCCGGGCGCAATCCTTCAAAACCAAGCTGGGTATCTCGGCGGATAAAATTATTTACAAGTCTGCCGGCTGCCGCGAATGCCGTAACACCGGATTCTTTGGCCGGCACGCGATTTTTGAGTGGATGGATACCGACGAAGAAATCCGTCAGCTGATTTTGAAGAGCGCTTCCACCGATCAAATCCGCGCTGCCGCACGTAACGCCGGCATGCGCACGCTGGCTGAAGACGGCTGGCGCCTGGTCGCCGCCGGCGTCACGACGGTCGAGGAAGTGTTGAGCGTCACTACGGCCAAAGAAGTCGAGAGCGCCACGAAAAATCAGGCTGGAGCTTCCGCTGCGAGTATCGCGGTGGCGGCGTAATTAATTATTTCATGCCTACGTTTTCCTACAAAGCCCTGAAGTCCGACGGCAAAATTGCCGAGGGCGTGCTGGAAGCCGCCGGTCGCCCCGATGCGCTACGCCAGATGGAAACGCTGGGACTGCGTCCGGTCAACTTGTCGGAAAAGAGTTCTGCCGCAAGAAAGGGTTCCGCTGCGCCGGGATCGTTGGGAAATATAACTTTTGATTTCGCGTCCAAAAAAGTTTCCGCAAAGGAATTAGAGAACTTCACCCGGCTGCTGTCGAGTCTGCTCGCGGCGGGCGTGCCGTTGAGCCGCGCGCTAGTGATTCTGCATAAGGAAGCCACCGCGCCAGCCGCGAAGACAAAGTGGAAGGAAATCCACGACCTCGTGGTGGACGGCATGTCACTGGCCAATGCGATGGCGAAATCTCCGGAGACTTTTCCGCGTGTTTATGTCGCAATGGTCGAAGCCGGTGAGGCAGGCGGTTTTCTCGATGTGGTGCTGGCGCAGATAGCGGATTTTCAGACCCGCGAAAAAGAGCTGAAATCCAAGGTGCTGACGGCGATGATTTATCCGCTAATACTCCTGTTTCTCGCGCTGGTAGTGCTGACGGTATTGCTAGTGTTCTTCATTCCGAAGTTTCAAAAAGTGTTTGCCAGCGTTCATGGTTCGCTGCCGCTCATCACTCAGCTTGTCATTGGCTTGAGTACTTTGGTGCGGTCGTATGGTTTTTTTGTGGTGTTAGGAATCGTCGCCATCGGTTTTCTGGTGCGTGCCTGGTTTGTTTCGGAAAAGGGCAAGCGCATGTGGGAAGGGCTTGTTTTGAAATCGCCGCTGGTTGGCCCGCTCAACGCGCAGTTTGCGATGGCGCGGTTCTGCCGGATGCTCGGCACACTCCTCGGTGCCGGCGTGCCGCTGGTGCAGGGCCTGAACGTTGCGCGCAAATCCATCGGCAACCAGATTCTGGTAGATGCGGTCGGCCAGTCCATCGAACGCGTGCAGCAGGGTGGTCGGCTCGGCCAAAGTCTGGGCGATTGCAAAATTCTTTTCTCCGGCTCGGTGCTGGAAATGATTTCCGTTGCGGAAGAAAGCGGCAAACTCGACGTCGAATTGGTACGCGTCGCCGGTGTTACGGAGTTTGACCTGGACCGGAATTTGAAGACCGCCGTGGCCTTTGCCGAGCCGCTGATGCTGTTTCTCATCGCGGGTTTTATCGGCATCATTTTCATCAGCATGCTGCTGCCTATTTTCTCTTTGCAGGATTACATCAAATAAAATCAAAACGTTATGAAAATCAAAACTACCAAAATCGCCATCCTAACAAACAAACTGCGCCGCGCGTTCACCCTCGTTGAAATGCTGCTGGTCGTCACCATCATCGGCATTCTCGCTGCGCTGGTCATTCCGAAGATTGTCGGCCGCAGCGAACAAGCACGCCAGACCGCTGCGCACGCCGATTTGTCCTCGATCAAGACTGCGCTCGATGCGTTCGAAGTGGACAACGGTTTTTATCCCAAGGCCATACAGGACTTGGTGACGGTGCCGAACAACGCCAAGAACTGGCACGGGCCGTATCTCGACAAAATCCCACAGGATCCGTGGGGCAACAACTACGTCTATTATTATCCAGGCAAGCACAACACGGGTTCCTACGATTTGCTGTCGGTCGGGCCGGATGGCAAAGAAGGCACGGACGATGACGTTGGCAACTGGTCGAAATGAAATTGCGACTTGCGAAATACGAATTACGAACGCCGTCAACGCAAGCGACCGGCCTTCTTTTGTCATTTGAGATTCGCAATTCGAAATTTGCCTCCGCGTTCACGTTGGTTGAACTGATTCTCGTGCTCGCGCTGCTGGTGATTGCCACCTCACTCGCGGCCCCGGCGCTGTCGAATTTCGTGCGCGGGCGCGCGCTGGATTCCGAGGCGCGGCGGATGGCGGCGCTGATGCATGCCGGGCAAAGCCGGGCCGTATCCGAGGGCGCAACGATGATGCTGTGGATTAATGAGAAGACCGGTGATTACGGCCTCGAAGCCGAAACGAGCGGCCAAAATGGCGACGCGAAAGCGGAAGATTTGACGGTAGATTCGACGCTAGTAGTGGCGGTGCAGAATATCGGCACGGGCGCATCGGTGACCTTTAAAAAACTGCCAGCGATAAGATTTTTAGCGGACGGCACGGTAGATGAGGACAGTCCGCAGGTATTGAAATTGACGGACAGCGCCGGGTTTTGCCGCTGGCTGACTTTGAACAGTGGTCGCACGGGCTATGAAATTCGCGATACTGAAAACTAGTAAGAGTGTGGTCCGGCGCCGTTGTCAGGCGTTCACACTGGCCGAAGTATTGGCGGCGATGCTGTTTCTGGCCATCGTCGTGCCGGCGGCAGTTGAGGCAATGCATCTGGCAAGTCTCGCGGGCGAGGTGGCGGCCCGCAAAGGTGCGGCGGTGCGCGTGGCCGACCGGATTTTGAATGAGAGCCTGGTGATGACGAACTGGAGTAACGGTACGCAGAGCGGTACGACGAGCGAGGGTGCGATGGAATTTCGTTGGACGCTTACAAGTCAGGCGTGGCCGCAAGACGCGATGCAGTTGGTGACGGCGGAAGTGAAGTTTTCCGCGCAGGGCAAAGATTATTCAGTGAAGCTGGACACGCTCGCAAGTTTGCCGGGCGGAACAAATTTGAACATGACGCAGTGAAAATTGAACTAAAAGTTAAATCGTTGAACCGTTGCAATGTTGAATTGTGGCCGCGTCATGTGGCGCTTTACGATTCAACCATTCGACGATTCCGCTATTCAACGGGCTCCGCTTTTACGCTGGTCGAGATGATTCTCGCCATCGGGGTTGCTGCGCTGGTTTTGGTTGCCGTCAATGCGGTGCTATTTACTGCGCTGCATTTGCGCGAGGTAACCACCGATGTGGTGGACGCCGCGACGCCGGTTGATCAAGCCTATACATATCTGCGACGCGATCTGGAGTGCGTCGTTACGCCGACGAACGGTACGAGCAAATATCTCTCCGGCAGCTTCCGCGTCGGCAACGGCATTACCAGCACCGGTGTCAGCGAACCGGCGGCGGCAGAGATATTCACGGCAACCGGCGCATTGAGTGCTAATGCGCCGTGGGCGGATATCCAACGAGTGACGTATGAGCTTAAAAATTCCAATGACGGCTCTGGCCAGCGCGGTTTGTATCGCAGCGTTTTAAGAAACTTGTTGTCCACCACTACGCCGGTGGTAGATGACCAGCTCATGTTGAGTGGTGTTGCAAGCGTGAAATTCTCCTGCTACGACGGCACGCAATGGCAGGAAGCCTGGGACACGACTGATCCGACCTCGGCTACCACCAATCTGCCGATGGCTGTCCGCGTGGAAATTCAGATGGCCGGCACGGACAAGACAACGGAGCCGATTCAACTCGTGGTGCCGATTGATTCCGTGGCGCGCACGAACATGGTTTTGGCCAGCACGACGGGAAACTGAAGATGAAATTAACCCACTCACAACTGTGGTTTGAAGCCCGGCGCGAACGCGCGTCGGTGCTAATCATCGTACTGTGGGTGTGCATCGGCCTCGTCAGCATCGCGCTGTATTTTGCGAACACGATGACCTACGAGCTGCGTGCGTCCGACAATCGCGTCAGCGGCGTGGTGGCTGATCAAGCGATCGAGGGTGCGGCGCGCTACGTTAGCCTAGTGCTGCTGAATTATGCAACCAACGGCGCGGTGCCGGTTAGCTCACAGTTCAAGTGTGAGGCCGTGCCGGTGGGTGATGCAAAATTCTGGCTCATTGGTCGCGATCTAAACGAAGGTAATTCCACTGAGCCATATTTCGGTTTGGTAGACGAGGGCGGCAAATTGAATTTAAATAACGTCAGCACCAATGTTTTCCAGTATCTACCGAATATTACGTCAGACTTTGCTGACGCCATCATGGACTGGCGTGGCACGAATGGCGTTGTCTCGCTGGATTACAATTCGCTTGGCTACGTGGACAAAAACGCGCCGTTCGAAACGGTGGATGAACTGCGGCTCGTTTTTGGCGCGACGGAAGACATGCTGGCAGGTGAGGACTTGAATCGTAATGGCGTGCTGGATGCGACCGAAAAAGATTTAAACAGCAACGGTCAGCTGGACACTGGTTTGTTTGAGGATGTGACGGTTTACACGCGCGAGCCGAATTTTCATGCCGACGGTACGTCGCTGACAAACGTAAATACGGCGACGCAAGGCCAGATTAAGTCGTTGTTCCAAAACCTTGGCACCAGTCGCGAGAACCAGATGTGGACGGCCATCAACAACCGGCTGCATCCGACGCGCGGTCAGGGACAGAATTTCACCGGCATTTTGGATTTTGCACTGTTCTGCAAAAACCAAGGGCTGAGCTCGGATAATTTTGCCGCTATTGCCCCGAACTTGACGACAACAACCAACACCTACATCCGCAACCGCGTGAACGTCAATACTGCCAATTCTGATGTGCTGACGGCTGTGTTCATGGGTGCCAACGTGGATGAACAGACGGCGATTAGCGCCGCGCAGACAATTATTTCCTATCGCCAGCAAAATTCCAATGACCTCAGTACTGTCGCGTGGGTGATTGACGCGCTGGGCAACAATAGCCCCGTCGTTAGCGCGTTGGCTAAAGGTGATTACTTGACGACGCACAGCTACCAGTTCACTGCTGACATCGCGGCAGTCGGGCCGTTCGGGCGTGGCTACCGGCGGGTGAAATTCATTTTTGATGTGAGCGACGGTACGCCGAAAATCTTGTATCGTCAGGACTTGAGTCGGCTCGGCTGGGCACTTGGTGAAAGGGCACGAGAAAATCTGGTCGCGAAGGACACACAATGAAACCCGAATTTAAATTCAAATTAGGCGGGCAGAAAAAGCTGACATCGCTGCTTGGCCTCGCTTTAGATGGCAGTCGGCTCGATGGCCTGGTACTCAAGCGCACCAATGACGCCTTGGTTTTGCTGCAAAAATTTTCGGTGGTGCTCGCGCTCGACCCGCTCACTGCCGCGCCGGAATTGGTTGGTCGCGAAATCCGCAATCAACTTGATGCTGCCGGCGTGCGTGAGCGTAACTGCATTTTTGGCGTGCCGCTGAAGTGGGTGCTGACGGCACAAACAGAGCTGCCACCGCTTTCGGATGCGGACGCGGCGAGCTTGTTGCAGCTCGAAGCGGAAAAAGGTTTTCATTACGACGTGGCGACGCTGCTGATTTGCCAATCGCGTAGCCCGCTGACAGACGGAAAACAAAGTGTTCTGCTTGCGGGTATTCCGAACACCCATCTCGCGACGCTTGAAAATATTTTGACGGCGGCCAAATTGAAACCGGTCAGTTTCGCGCCTGGCATTTCCGCGCTGCAACATATCGGCGACAAAAATTCCGGCGGCGTGTTGGCGCTTGCGATTGGCGAGAGCAGTGTCGGCCTGCAAATCACGGCGGGCGGCGGCGTGGTTGCCTTGCGTTCACTTGAAGGCACGGTGGAAGAGGTGGCTGGTCGGCGCACGCTCCGCTTGGATGTGGTGGCGCGCGAGGTGCGCATCACGCTCGGCCAGCTGCCAGTCGGGCTGCGCGACGTGGTGAAGCGCATCCGAATTTTTGGACCGCGCGAGCTGGCGCAGCCGCTGGTGGACGAGTTGGAACTGCGCTTCGAGCCAGCGGGCTTTAAGGTTGAATTGGTTACGACCTACGCACCGGACGAATTTGGAGTAGTGCTACCGGTGGAGACTTCGTTGTCGCCGGCGTTCAGCTTGGCGGCGAGAATTTTAGCAGGGCAGAAACTGGCGTTTGAATTTCTGCCACCGAAGCCGAACTTCGTTGAGTTGTTCGTCACGAAATATTCTTCAGGCCGGCTACGCACGACGGGCGCGGTGGCGGCGGGCATTGTCGCAATTTTTTTCGCGGCGTTTTTGTTTCAGCAGATTCAGCTGTGGCATTACCGCGTGCAATGGTCTCGCATGGCGGCGAAGGTAAGCGAGTTGCAGGCGATCCAGGACAACATCCGGCAGTATCGTTCCTGGTATGACGGCTCGTTCAAAAATCTTTACATCCTGCGGCAGTTGTCGCTGGCGTTTCCCGAGGACGGCTCGGTGACGGCGAAAAACATCGAGGTCCGCGACGGCAGTACGGTGACCTGCTCTGGAACGGCGACCGATTATGCGGCGCTGCTGGCGATGCAGGCAAAACTGCGCACAGCGGAGGGCGTGAGCAATGTGAAGCTGGAGCAGATCCGCGGTAAGGCACCGATGCAGTTTGTGTTTGGTTTCACCTTAAATAACGGAGGCGGCAGTGAAAATTAAGAATCGTCAGGAATTTCTGGTGGTGCTGACCGTCGCGGCTTTCGCGCTGCTGGTGGTTGTGAATTTCATCCTCGAACCACTCGGCGACTGGTGGTCGGCACGGCAGGCGCAGATCAAGGAATTGCGCACAGAGGTTACCGCTGGCCAGCAACTCATCCGACGTGAGTCTGGCATCCGTAGCCGCTGGGCGGACATGACGGCGAACGCGCTGCCGGAAAATACATCGTTGGCAGAGCAAAAACTCCTGACGGCGGTGGACGGTTGGTCGCGCGGCAGCGGCGCGGAGGTGACAAGCCTGATGCCGCAATGGAAAAATGAATCTACAAATTATCTGACGCTGACGTGCCGGGTGGAAACATCCGGCGACCTCGGTGCACTGAGCAAATTTCTCTATGACCTTGAGAATGGA
Source organism: uncultured Verrucomicrobia subdivision 3 bacterium (assembly GCA_903865745.1). Taxonomy (GTDB): domain Bacteria; phylum Verrucomicrobiota; class Verrucomicrobiia; order Limisphaerales; family UBA11358; genus UBA11358. The sequence goes on from CAIPKV010000079.1 coordinate 55,519, forward strand.
CCGATGGCGATACGAGTGGATTCGTTGGAGTTGGGCGCACATGATAAGGATGGCCAGCAAATGACTTTGAGCACGGAAATCAATGGGCTGGCACTGGTCCAGCCGGACAAAAAATGAAACCGCCCCGCATAAAAAAAATATTTCCGGCGATGCTTGTGCTGGCGGTCAGTTTTATTGCTGCCGGGCAGTCGAACCGTGTCCCGGGTGCGACGGATTACGCGGCGTTCAGCGGATTCGTAACGGATCGGAACATCTTTGACCCGAACCGCCAGCCGCATTACACCTCGGAACGTCCGCGAATACGGACGATCCACACGCATGTTTCGCCCTCAGCGCCGGCGTTTTCGCTGGTTGGCACGATGAGCTACCAAAAAGGCTATTTTTCATTTTTCAGCGGGAACGATGACGAATTGAAAAGAGTGCTGCCGGTCTCGGGCACAATCGCGGGCTATACGGTCACGCAAATTGCCCAAGGCCGCGTGACGCTAGCGTCTACGAACAAATCCGACAAATTGGAACTAAAATTGGGCGACGTGCTGCGCCAGGAAAATGGGAAGTGGGCATTGTCCGATTCGGGTGATTTGCCCGAAGGTGCCGGTAGCAGCATAGTCACGCAGACGGTCGGTTCCTCGGGAAGTAATAATGCGGCAGCGCCCTCACCGGCGCTGGGACAGAATGATGTGTTAAAACGACTGATGGAATTACGAGCAAAGGAAAACCAATGAAAAAATTAATTTTAAACCTCATGGCCGTGGGGGCGGCAGGCTGGCTTACGTCTGCCAGCGCCCAACCAACTGCACCGGACAACAACGGTAATATTCCGCCGCCGCCAGCACTCGATCAAGCGCCACCGCCCGAAATTCCAGTGCCTGCCGAAGTGCCGGTAGACAGCATTGCGCCGGCTGAGAAAGCCGTGGTTGCTCCAGTAACAATCTTACCGGGGACGAACAATGCCGTGGCTAACGAAAACTTGAATTCCAATTTCACGCCGCCGGATTCGGCGCTAGGCTCGAACAACCCGGAAGAGCTGCGGTTAAATTTCCGCAACGCACCGCTGGAGATGGTCTTGAATTATTTGAGCGATGCGGCGGGCTTTATCATCGTGCTGGATACGCGCGTCAATGGCAATGTCAGCGTCATCAGTAGTCATCCGATGACTCGGGATGAGGCGGTGGACTTGCTCAATTTTGAGCTGAATAAAAATGGTTATGCGGCTATTCGAAACGGCCGGACGCTAACCATTTTGGACAAGAACGACGCGAAGACGCGTGATATCCCGGTGAAGACCGGCAACCTCCCGGACCAGATCCCGAATAACGCGGAAATCGTGACGCAGATCATTCCAATCCGCTTTGTGGAGGCGCGGCAGCTCGTCTCGGATTTGACGTCTTTCGTCTCGCCGCAGGCGACGGTGGTGGCAAATGAGGAGGGTAATTCGATTGTCATCACGGACACGCAGTCGAACATCCGTCACTTGACGGAAATCATCAAGGCGATTGACGATAGTGCTGAGGCGGAGACGGTCATCCGTGTGTTCCGTCTGAAATACGCCAGCCCGGCCGATGTTGCGGCGGAGCTGGGTGAAATCTTTCCGAACAGCGGGTCCGGCTCCGGCACGCAGTCGCCGACACGTTTTGCTGGCGGTGGCGGCGGGCCGGGCGGTTTTTTTGCACGGATGATGGGGGGTGGCGGTGGCGGCGGAACTTCCACCGGCAGCAGTTCTACTGACCGCATCAAGAAGGCAACGGCGGTTAACGCGGTGGCGGATTCGCGTATCCAAGCGGTCATCGTGACGGCGCCAAAAGATTTGATGGAGCAGATTTCGAACATGATGAACGACCTCGACGTGCCATCGACGCGTGACCAGAAAGTCTATGTGTTCCACATGGATAACGGCGACCCCCAGCAGGCGGTTCAGGTTCTGCAAAATATGTTCCAGACCAGCGGCTCGCGGAGCAGTGGCAGCAGTTCATCACAGAATAGTGCGTTGATGACGCGCGCGCAGAACAACACCACGGCGACCAGCTCGTCCACGACTTCAGGCTCCACCAGCATTGGTGGTGCCGGCGGTGGTACCCGTGCTGGTGGGGGCGCGGGATTTTAATTTGACCGTTTAATCGGAGATAAAATTATGAAGATACAACATTTCAAAAATATTTACACCAGCGTGCTAGTGTTTTGCTTGTGCGCGGCATTGACTGTGCAAGCGCAACAGCGTGGTGGCTTTGGCGGCGGTGGCTTTGGCGGGTTTGGTGGCTTCGGTGGCTTTGGCGGCGGTATCGGTGGCGGTACCCGCACCAGTAGTTCTACTGCCGGCCAATACAACAACAACGGCACCGTGGGCAATGCAGTCATCTCGGTGGACCCAGTGACACATAATATTGTGGTCATCGCCGATGATGTGACTAGCCAGCAGATCAGCAATGTAATTGCCAATCTCGACGTGCCCGAGCCGCAGGTGCTCATCAAGGTAGTCTTTGTCGAGGTGGACGATAACAAAGCGTCCGCTATTGGCGTGCAAGGTAGTTACAATAATAGCTCGTCGCAATTGAACACCACGCTGACCAATAACTTTGGTCTGCCGCAGGCGTTAGCGGGAGCAACCGGCAGTGGCGGGATGTATCAGCTAATGGGTGACAATTTTACGACGACCATCCAAGCGCTGGCTACTGCCGGTAAGGCGCAGGTGCTTTCGCGCCCGTCCATATTGGCCCGCGACGGCCAGCAGGCTGAGATTGTTGTTGGTCAGAGCATTTACCTACCTAGTGGTGTGAGCTATACCACCGTTGGTAACACAACTACCACGATTCCAACCATCAATGGTAGCTATCAGAATGTTGGTATCCAACTCGACGTGACCCCATTCATCGGTGAGAACAGTCTAGTACAGATGATTTTGGAACCGCAGATTACATCCATAGATAATTCAACGCCCGGTCAGATAATTGTCGGCGGTTCGACCACGGCATTGGGTTCTGGTGGTTCTTCGGCAGTTTATGCGCCCAATATAAACAAACGGTCCGCCAATACCGTAGTCGTGACGCCCGACGGTCAACCCGTTGTTATTGGCGGCCTAATTGGCAGTGACAAGTCCTCCACGGATAGCAAAATTCCTTTTCTCGGTGACATACCACTGCTTGGCCAGCTATTCCGGTTTAATAACAAGTCGAGCACGAAGAGCGAGCTGCTGATTTTCCTTACGCCGCACATCGTTCGCGAGCCCGGCCAGTTGCCCGGCATGGCTATCAATGAGACCAAACAGTCACAGCTCATCACCAATTCCGTTTCCGAACAGGAATTAGACCGCTACCTCGACCGGTTGCCGGTAAAGAAATAGAAAATTGTTTATCTCTGCTGCCGCGCCAGACTAGAGCCGCCCATGGAACCGAAACGCCGCCAAAAACTCGCCACCAGCCTGCTCATCGGTGCGTGGCTGCTGGTGGTCGGCTGGCAGGTCCAGGAACATTTGAGCGTCGTTGCGGCTGCGCGGTCCGACCTCCGCAGTCGGTCGCACGAGATTGCCGGCACCCTCAGTGCCGTCACCCGCGCACTCAGTTTTCGCGGTGCTGTATTTCAGGAACGCCTCGACCCCGTCCTCAAGGAACTCGTCAACAACCGCGCCAATGCGCTGGTTAAATTGATTTACGTCGGCTTGCTCAACACCGACGGCGACCCGGTGACGGCGGCCGGCGACACCAATTTATTTTCTCGCGAAATTCCGGCCAGCGGTGAACTCTGGTCCGACAGCTATGCCACCTTCGTCTTGCCCGTTGAAGGTGCGAGTGTCAGTCCCGAGGGCGTGACCAACAATCCCACGGTCGTGCTGCCCCCGTTTCGTAATTTTACCAATGGCGAACCGCGCAGCCGTGATTTTTCGCGTCGCGAACCGCGTCCCGATGAAACTAATTTCGTCGCCGCCAAATTCCCGTTTCCGTTTACGAATGCCGCCGGCCAGATTGAAACCCCTCCACCGCCGCCCGAGGGCGGCGACCGTCCGCGCGGCGGCAATCATCGTCCGCCGTGGATGCGCGGGATGACTGATGCCGAGTTCAAGGCGCTCGCCGCCAAGCGCGAGTTGCATGGTCTCGTCCTCGCCATGTCCACCGACAATTACCGCGCGCTCTGCGTTCACGATGTCTGGCTGCGCGGCGTCATCGTGTTCTTTGCCGGCATCTCCGCGCTCGGGGCCGGGCTCGCGTGGCGCAATTTGCGGCGCACTTCCGATTTGCAAATCCGCCTCGTACGCGCCAGCGAACTGAATTCGCATCTCAAGGAAATGAACCTCGCCGCCGCCGGCCTCGCACACGAGACGCGCAATCCGCTTAACCTCATTCGCGGCCAGGCGCAGATGATTGCGCGGTTGCCCGACGCTTCGCCCGATGTGCGCGACAAATCCAAAATCATTGTGGACGAGACCGACAAGGTCACCGCGCAGCTCACCGAGTTTATCAACTACTCGCGGCCGCGCGAAGTACGTCGCACGAAGATTGCGCTCACCGCTGCCTGCTCGGAAATCACCCGCACACTCGCCTACGACATTGGTGAAAAGAAACTTCATGTGGAAGTCACCGGCGACCCGCTGGCGATTGAGGCCGACGAGCAATTATTGCGACAAGTCTTGTTCAATCTGCTCATCAACGCCACGCAAGCTGTAGATGATGGCGGACAGATTAAAATTGAAGTGCGTCGCGCCAGCGCCACCGAGGCGATTTTGGAAGTGCGCGACGACGGCCACGGCGTGGCGTCCGAGAATCGTCAGGAGATTTTCAAGCCGTATTTCACGACCCACCAGAAAGGGACCGGCCTCGGCCTTGCCGTTGTGTCGCAGATTGTGCTCGCGCACGGCTGGGAAATCGTCTGTCTCCCGAACGAGCCCAAGGGTACGATCTTCCGCCTAATACATCTGAAAATTGCCTCCTGAAAATCAGCGTTGAAGGACGCGATAAAACCGGCTGGTAAAATTGGTGGTAGCCGGATCTGTGAAATTCAATTCTGTGGCAGCAGCCGTATTGGTCTCCAAGGAAACCCAGTCGGATAAATTGGTACTTGCCTGCAAAACATAAGTTTTTCCGACCAATCCCGCGACTTGCATTTGAAACGAGGTCGGGGCGGACGTTTTTAGTTTTTCGATGGCTGTAGCGGAGACGTTTGGCTTGATTCGAAGCTGGGGTGTAAAGTTTGGATAAAGCTGGTTTTCCGGGATGACGGATTTTGCTAAATTGGTAAATATACCATTCGTCGGGCCCGCGGCGTGCGGTGCAAGAAAATTGGTGAGCCCATAAACCGACACGGCGTATTCCGCCCCAACGTAAACTTTGCCATTGGCAATCGTCGGGACAGAAAATTTTACCGCGCCGCCGGGATTATCACGGTCGGGAATGTTTGCACTGCTATAAAGCTCCTGGGCGAGATTCGAGGCGTCGTAAGCATGCAAGATGGACGGACTACTGCTTTCATAGCCGTCGTTCTGCAACGCCCAAACAATCCCATTTTTAGTTCCGTTCGCCGAAATACTCGGGGTTGCCCCAGGAAAACCAAATGACATGGTGCTCTGCGAAGTCGGCGTCGGATTGATTTGCGAGTTGGTAATCGCGAATGCCTTCAACACGTCCCCGACCCCCAGGTAATAAATATGTTTATTGAAATATGCCGGCGTATCGAAGCTGCCGCCGATCGCGCTTTGCAAGGTTTGCACGACCTGATTGCTGTCGGCATTGAAATGACCCATTTTATCGCGGTTCACGAGATAGATCGTTCCTTCCTTGCCGGCGCCCACCAGCAGATGCCGGCGTGCCTTATTACCGGCTTCATCCGGCAGCAACATTAATCCGCCCGAGCCGAGATCGGCATCGGCATCACTCAAGGCTTGCTGGTTATAGGGCGTGAAATAATCAGCCAGTTTCAGCGCCTTTGTCGCAGAAAATTTCAAAAAACTATCGCCGTAACAGTTTGCCTGCGGATCAAATGTACCGTTGCCCGTTTCCGCGTAAACATTTCCGCCCGCATCACTGGCCGGTCCGCCGCCGCCCTGCCAGATGCCGCCGAGACCGCCATTCGGGGTAGTGTTGAAATAAGTATTGATTTTCAGCGTCTTGGCCGAACAGCCAATCAACCAGCCGTGATACGGACCAATGTCGCAATGCGCCGCTGAGCCGATATAGACCACACCTTTTTCCAGCAGCAGGGCGGCGCGATTGAATTGTCGTAACGCATCGAACGGTACGTTGCCGTTGCCGTCGTTCCCGTCGCCATTGCCGGGCACACTCGCCTGAATCACGGTTGGGCCGCCAAATTTTTCTGCGCCCGTCGTTAAATCCAGCGCGTGCAGCCGATGATAAAAGGTCGTGCCATTCGTGGTGACTTCCTTCGTCTTGGCCAAGACATAAATCGTGCGGCTGCCCAGATCAATCACCGGCGTGCTCGTGATGCCGACTTCCGGTACGAGATCGCCGCAGCCAAGGTCATCGCTGCTAACCGTCGTGATACCCGCCCCCGGATTGATGAAGCTCACCTGCCATAAGGGCGGCAAGTTGCTGTTCGCATCGAACGCATACACGCTGTCGTGCTCCGTGGCGACAAACACTACGTCATGCACACCTTGATTCGGAATCTTCAACTTCGTCACCACCAGCGGCTGCGCATATACGTAGCCATCCACCGCCTGGGTGAACAATTTGCCGAAGTTTCCCGAACTCACATTCGTGGGTGTCAGAATCGATTCTTTCAGATTCTGGCCGGTGCGGGCGTTATCGTTGTGATACGTCAGGACATTCACACCCGTCGCTGCGTCTGCCGCTTGCATCAGCAGGCAAACGAGGAAAGCTGGCCGTAGCCAATTAATAATTGTTGAAGACATCATTTACTCCTCTTTACAAATTAACCGGAATGCATCCTCACTGTCGATAAAGTTTCTGCGAACGCCTCCGCCGTCACCGCGTCCGCGCCGTCCGTTACCGGCGCAAAATGGTTTTGCGCTGTGAACGAGGCCTTCTGCACCGGGAACGAGAGTGGCTGCACTGGGTTTCCGAGTCGGTGCACCAGACACGCGAGTCGCCGCACCGGATTTCCGAGTTGCTGTGCCGGATACGCGTTTCGCTGCGCCAGATTGGGGCAGGTTTTCACCGGTATGAGACCCTCTAAACCAGATACGCAACTTGCTGCGCTGGGTACGCGACTCACTGCGCTGGGTACCCGACCTGCGGCGTCGGATAGACGGGTTACTGTGACGGATACGCGACGTGCTGCGCCGGTAACGCGCGGCTCGTTGCCGTGTCCGGGGAGTCCGTTGCTAAGTAAAAGCGGTTTATATCCCCTGATTTGTGTCCCGAAAGCAGGTGTAAACCGGATTTAACCGGTAAAATACCTCAAATTACGACGGAAAGGCCGCCGATTCCCTAGTAGCCAGCCAGCCGGTCGGGCAGCGGTGGTTTAATTAGCCTTTAGCGTCCACGTGGATTCATCGTGCAGGGATTGGCCGGCGCGTTCGGCGCGGGCTTCGACCTTGTTTTCGCCGGGCTGCAAGGTGAGGTTGTGCCAGAAGAACACGCCATTGGTGCCGTCGCTGCGTTCGCCTTGGGAAACGCCATTGAGCAACAGCTCCACCTTCGCAGCGTTGGAATAAATTTTCACATCCGTCACGGCATTGGTGCGTTCGGTGAACCGCCGGTCAGTCAGGTAAAGCACCGGCTCGTCCGACCAGTTAGCCTTGTAGAAATAAAAAGCGTCCTTCTTGATTTTGCGGTCGCGCGTGACGAGGCCCTTGTCGTTGAGCCCCGGCTGGCTGCCTTCGTGCCGGGAGCTGACGGCAAAATCAAACATACACCAGACGAAGGTGCCCCAGACAAACGGCCGCTGTTTCAGTGCCGCCCAAGCGGTCTCGTGGACTTCGGCCTGCCACTCTTCGGGATGCCATGAGCCTTTTGGTTTTGGCTGTTTGGGATTTTGCTCGTGCTGCGTCGTGTTTGCTCCCGCGCCATATTCGCTCACACAAAAACCGCCGAACCGGCTGTCGTGGCGGCGTTGGTCCAGCGACGCGCCAAAATCATCTTTGGCTCCCCAGCCGCCATACCAGCCGGGATAAATATTCCAGCCGAGCAGGTCGGGGATTTTGTTCATTTGCGGTCGCGCTTGCGTCATCGTTGCCTCGATCGTGGGGCGCGTGGGGTCTTCGCCATGCGCCACATTGACGAGGTCCTGCAACTCACGGTGCGGGTCGTCGCTGGTGCCGATTTCGTTGCTGAGACTCCAGACAAAAATGGCGGGATGATTAAGGTTCTGCCGGATGAGGTCGAGCAACTGGTTGCGCGAGGTGTTTTCGAACTCGGGCGTGTCGTGGATGATGTTGACCTGGGGAATTTCCGCCCAGACGAGAATGCCCGCTTGGTCGCATAGGCTGTAAAAATAATCGCTATGCTGATAATGCGCGCAGCGGATGACGGTGGCGCCGATTTCTTTGAGCAGGGAAATATCCTCGTTCATGTTCGACTCGGTGATGGCCCAGCCTTTATTCATGTAATCCTGATGCCGGTCCACGCCGTGCAGATGATAGGCCTGGCCGTTCAGGAAAAATCCCTTGTCCGGATCAACGTAATAGTAGCGCAGTCCCAACGGTTGTTCGACGCGGTCCACCACGACGTCATCCATCGTGCGCAGCTCGATCACTGCCCGGTAAAGATAAGGGTCCTTGCGGCCATTCCACAAATGCGGTTGCGGCACGGTGACGCACAGGTAGTACGGCGCCTGGTCGCGCGGGGCGAGGGTGAAGGCCTGTTCACTATTGGCTGCGGTTTTTCCGTCCGCAGCCACGACGCTGGCGACGAGCTTTAGTGGCAGTTTATTTTTTGTGCCATTGGAGATTTGCACCGTCACATCCAGCACCGCCTGCGTCTGGGTGACACTCGTCTGCAGCCACGCGACCCCCGGCGAACCGTGATCGGTCAGCGAGATGTTTTCCGCGCCCGTGACAATCAAATGCACCGGGCGATAGAGGCCGCCATAAACCGAGAAGTCTCCGGCCAGCGGTGCGATGTCCGGGACCTTGGTATTGTCCACGCGGACGGCGAGTAGGTTGGTGCCGGTGTCGGAAAGCGCATGCGTGATTTCAAAAGCGAACGCGCCGAAGCCGCCGCGATGTTCGCCCAGCAGCTTTCCATTCAGGTAAACATCGGCCACCAAGCTCGCCGCCTCAAACCGCAGAAAATAGCGCTGGCCCGATTGCAAGCTGACCTCCAACTCGCGGCGATACCAGCCCGGCCCGCGATAATTTGGCTTGCCCGCCTGCGCGTCTTGCCAGCCCCAGTTATGTGGCAGCGAAACCGGCTGCCAGGTGGTGTCGTCAAAATCCGTCGCCGCCGCGTTAGTGGGGTCGTCCAGTAGGAATTTCCACCCGGAATCCAGCCGCGTATCTTCGCGGGCGGTCGCGTTGAGGGCGATAAACAGGGCAATGGCGAGGGCTAAGGCGGGTGCGAAACACTTGTGCATGAACCGAATCATGCCAAAACTTAACTCGGCGGCAAGCGCCGCGTGGCCAGCGTGGCCATCACACCGTCGTGGCTTCCAGCGCAATCAGGCAGACGTCGTCGTCGAAGTTTTTGTCCGCCGAATAGTTTCGCGCAGCGGACAGCAGTCCGTCCAACAGGGCGTCCAGTGGCTGGTTGCGAAGTTGGGTCAGGGTGGTTGCAACCTGCTCGGGGCCGTACTCTTTTTCCGACGCGTCGAACACCTCGTAAATCCCGTCGGTAAAGAGCAGAATCAAATCGTCGGCCGCCAATGGATGTTCGCAATTAAAGTATTTTGCGTCGGCGCGCATGCCAAGTGCGGGACCGGCACAACCGGCGGCGCATTTCAGGGTTTTCACTTCGCCGGTCAATCGTTGCAGCAGGAGCGGATTGGGATGGCCAGCTTTGGAAAAGCGGATTTGCCCCAGCGCGGCATCGGCCAAGAGGTAGAAGGCCGTCGCATAAAGGGGGCTGTCCATGGGCTTGAGGATGCACATCAGCTCCGCATTGACGCGTCGGAGCAGTTCCGCCGGGTCATTGCCCAGTGCACGCATTTCCTCCACGAGCGCCCGCAGCACCGCCGTTACAAAGGCTGAGCGTACGCCGTGTCCCATCACGTCGCAGATGAAAACCCCGACGGCGCTATCAGAAATTTTCAGGACATGAAAGAAATCGCCGCTGACCACGCCCGCCGACTCGTAGCGATGCCTGAAGTGCAGTGCGAGTTTCCTTCCGGCGGCATCGGTGCTTACCGCTGGGAACTGGGTGGGCAGCATCGCGAGCTGGATTTCGCGGGCGAGCTGCAAGTCGCCATTCATCTGGCTGTTCTTGGCATTCAGCTCCTTGACATTTTCCTGCAACAAGCCGTTCTGTAGCCGCACTAAGGTTCGGGAAAAAACGATGCCCAACACCGCGCCTTTTTCATCCACCAATACTACGTCATCATAGAGGCTCGTGTTCGGGCGGGAACAGGTGACGGTCAGCACATCCGCCAGTGGCTGGTTGGTTTTGATGATGGTCATCTCCGGCAGCATCGCCTCGCGTACGGGTTGGCGGGAGTGCATTGCGAAGCCGAATCGCGCGCCCAACACCATGCCGATTTTTTGCCGTTCGCACAGCCCGATAAGCTTTTCTCCCTCCATTACCAGCATGAACTCAAATTCATGAGCGGCGAAGCGCTTGTGCACAGACTCTAGCGGGTCTCCCGCCTGCACGCATTCGCGGTGCGCAATCAGCCGGCGCAAATCCAGCGGCTCAACTGTCGTTGGCAGGGGCACAATCAACAGCATAGCTGAGTCGCGCCCGCTTTCAACCCGTCTGCGCACTTGTTGCCAAGACGTAACAATCCGGGTCGGCGGTCTTGACTAAGCGGTAGGCGGCAAGCGCAGCGTGGCGTCGAACGGGCTTGTTTCTTCGCTCGCCTTTTCGAGCAGCGCATTGGGAAGCGATTTGGCGGCCTTTGCGCCCAGCTGTTTTAATTTCTCAGTCTGGTTAACGAGATTTCCCGAACCGGTATGAAGTTTGGTTGAGGCATTTTCCCAAGCTATACGCGCTTTACCGAGCGTGTCGCCTACGGCTTGCATATCTTCTACGAAACCAACGAATTTGTCGTAAAGTTTGCCACCTCGGTCGGCGATTTCCAGTACATGTTTTTGCTGGTCGGCCAACCGCCAAACATGCGCGACCGTGCGGAGCGTGGCGAGCAATGTCGAATTGGTGATTAGCACAACGTTATGATCCAACGCCTCGGCGAATAATTCTGGCGCGCGCGCTATTGCCGCAAAAAATGCCGCTTCAATTGGAACATACATCAGCACGAAATCCGGCGTGTTAATTCCGTGGATATCCTGATAACGCTTAGCCCCAAGGTCCTTAAAATGCTTGCGGATAGCCTCAATGTGTCGGTCGAGCTCGGCAAACTTGGTCGCGTCGTCAGTGGCGTTCACGGATTCTTCGTAAGCCCGCAGCGAAACTTTGGAATCAATGACCAGATTACGCTTGTCTGGCAAGTCCACGATTACGTCGAGAAACCGCTGATCGCCTTCCAAGTCTTTTGCGCCACGCTGGCGACGGTAGTGCATTTCTCGCTGTAACCCTGACTTTTCTAAAATCTGGTCGAGCATGTTTTCACCCCAGTTGCCCAAGGCTTTCACATCGCCCTTTAGTGCCTTGGAAAGATTCGCCGCTTCTGCACCGATGCGGCTGACCTGCTCTTTGAGCAACGCACTGTTGGTGGTCGTCGCATCATGGGTCTTGTCGAGACTTGTTTTGAACTCGCCGAGTTTTTCTTTTAACGGCTTGAGAAGGTTGTCCAAACTTTCTGCGGACTGCCGGTTGAAACTACTAGTATTGTCCGCAATTAGCTTGGTTGAAACGGTTTCAAATTCCTTACGAAATTTTTCCTGAAGGGTTTCGATTTGGTGTCGCTCCGTCACCAGCCGCTCGTTGAGTAGTTTCAATTCCGATTCCAATTCACCGTTGCGTTTCTCCAGTCGTGCCGCGTTGGCATTGGCCTGCTCTCGTTCAGAGCGTAGTTCGGCCTCACGTTGCTTGACCTGTTCACGCAATTCGTTTTCTAGTCGCGCATCCGCTGGTGCTACGGTTTGTTTGCGCGAGCCTATCAGCCAGCCGACAAGCAAGCCCAGTCCGCCAGCGATGGTAGCAGTGATAACAATGGCAATTCCGAGTGGCATATTTAATTTACGATATTCAATTTACAATTTACGAGTGCGCTTCCATTTCGAAACCGGCGCGTCAATCGTAAATCGTAAATTCAGTAGTGGGCGACGACTTCGATTTCCACGTTCGCACCCTTGGGCAGCGCAGCGACCTGCACGGTGGAGCGCGCCGGGAAGTTTTCCGTGAAATACTTTGCGTAAACTTCGTTCATCGCTGTGAAGTCGCCGAGGTTCGTCAGAAAGACCGTGCTCTTCACGACGTTGGTGAACGTCAGTTTCTGGTCGTCGAGAATTGCCTTCACGTTTTCCAGCACGCGCTCAGTTTGCGCCTTGATGTCGCCGGCGACGAGGTTGCCAGTGGCCGGCTCAATCGGGATTTGCCCGGCGCAGAACAGCAGGTCGCCCACGCGGACACCGTGATTGTAGGGGCCGACGGCAGCCGGTGATTTGGCTGGCTTGATGATAGATTTGGTCGCCATAAATTCATGGCGAGTTTGTCGCTTTTGAGCGGCAGCGTCAAGGAAGGCGCCTTGCTTTTCATTCGCTCCGCCGTGGCGGGGCTGCTATACTGCGCGGCCAAATAAATGTCCGGTCAGCACACCAACTCCGACGCGCTCGCGCAGCTCAAAGCTGCCGCTGAGATCCTTGAGGAAGCATCCGCCAATCGCGCTCTCCTCGGCGCGCTCACCGAAGAGGAACGCACGCGCTTGCTGAAGGCTGCTGGAGACATCTATTGTCCCAATGTGGCGGAACGTCGTCGGCTCGTGAAGGCCAAGGTCAAGCAGCGCAAGGCCGAGAAGATTTCCCGCGACCAGTCCAAGCTCCATGAGACGGGTATCCGCAAGTTGCGTCGCGAAAAAGTCTTTACCACGCCGAATGTTTTTCCGCCGCTCGATTTCAAACAGGAGGAAGTGCAGGATAATCCCGACTTTCGCGAAGTCGTCGAGCCGCAGAATTGCTACATCTGCAAACAAGACTATTCGCAGATTCACCATTTCTACGACCAGCTTTGTCCGAAGTGCGCGGAGCTGAACTTCTTCAAGCGCACCGAGTCCGCCGATTTGCGCGGGCGCGTGGCGTTGCTCACGGGTGGGCGCGTGAAGATAGGTTATCAAGCGGGTATCAAGCTGCTGCGTGCCGGGGCGCAGCTCATTGTTTGCACGCGTTTCCCGCGCGATTCGGCGATGCGCTACGCCGCTGAGCCTGACTTCAAAGATTGGGGCAGCCGGTTGGAAATCTTCGGTCTCGACCTGCGTCACACGCCAAGCGTCGAGGCGTTTTGCAAACATCTGCTCACGACGCGCTCGCATTTGGATTTCATCATCAACAACGCCTGCCAGACCGTGCGCCGGCCGCCGGATTTTTACGAGCACATGATGGCACGCGAGAATGGGTCGCTGCACGACCTGCCAGCGGATGCTGCCAAGCTGCTTGGTGCTTACGAAGGGCTGCGCGGATATCATTTGTTGCCGGAAGGGGGAACGGCTCGCGAGGACGCTCGCCCCACCGATGCGGCCTCTTTAATTGGTGGGGCGAGCGTCCCCGCGAGCCGCTCAAGCCAAGTGCAGGATATTACCAAACTTGCTGGTTTGACCCACGCCGCTGCTTTGTCCCAAGTGCCGTTGCTCGCGGAAGAACTCGAGGCGCAGAAGGCTTTGTTTCCGCAGGGTCAGCTCGATCAGGATTTGCAACAGGTGGATCTGCGCGACCGCAATTCCTGGCGTTTTCTCATGCACGAAGTTCCGACGGTGGAGCTCCTCGAAGTGCAGCTCGTCAACGCCATCGCGCCCTTCATACTCAATGCGCGCCTCAAACCGCTCATGCTTCGCACGCCGGAACGCGACAAGCACATCGTTAATGTGTCGGCGGTGGAAGGGCAGTTTTACCGGAAGTTCAAGACCACACGGCATCCGCACACGAACATGGCCAAGGCCGCGCTCAATATGATGACGCGCACCGCCGCCGCCGATTATCACGTGGACGGCATTCACATGAACGCCGTGGATACCGGCTGGGTGACGGATGAGGACCCGGTGCACATCGCCGAGCGCAAGGTGGCGGAGCATCGCTTCCATCCGCCGCTGGATATTGTGGACGGCGCGGCGCGCATCGTGGACCCGATTATCGCCGGCTTCAACACGGGCGAACATCTTTGGGGAAAATTTCTAAAGGACTATCGCGAGACAGATTGGTAAGAAGCTGAATCCAAGTATTGCCTCGGCTGGCGCTCGCAAATCTATTTGTATAAAATCTCGCCATGCCACAATTCATCCGTCCCAGTAAATTCACAACTTATTCCTTCTCGCGGCGGAACGTCTCGCTCGCTTTGTTGCTGCTGACCGTTTCAGCACTCGCAGCCACGGCCCCGATGGAAGTCATCAAAGTTCCCATCTGCCCCGGCCCGTGCGAGCCGACGTGGAAATCTTTGGGCGACCATTTTCAGCAGCCGGCGTGGTGGCGGCAGGCGAAGATCGGCGTTTGGCTGCACTGGGGGCCGCAATCCGTCGGCGAAGATGGCGACTGGTATGCCAAATGGATTTATATGCCTAAATACGCCTGGGGAAATTACACCAATGTCTATGAAGACCACTTGAAACGCTTTGGGCATCCGAGCGAGTTTGGTTACAAAGATATCCTGCCCCTGTGGAAGGCGGAAAAATGGGACCCGGACAAATTGATGGCGCTCTACAAACGCGCCGGCGCGCGTTACGTCATCGGGCAGGGGATGCATCACGACAACTTCGATTTGTGGAACTCCAAATATCAGCCGTGGAACGCCGTGAATATCGGGCCGCATCGCGACATCCTGGGCGATTGGAAAAAAGCGGCGGATAAGGAAGGCATCCGGTTTGGCATTGCGTTTCACGGCGACTATTCGTTGTGGTGGTATCAGCCCGCTTTTCTTAGCGACCTCGATGGACCAATGAAGGGTGTGCCCTACGACGGTGCACAGAATTACGACGGCAAGGATACTTGGTGGAAAAAACAGGGGCTGGACTTGAAAGACCTTTACGGCATTGACCTCAAGGACGACGTTACGATACCGGCCGACTGGACGAATGGCTTGACCGCCTACCGCATGGATGGTCCGCTGACCCACGGCATTCCGAATGGCGACCTTAAAAAGCACCGCGACTTCGCCGTCTGGTATGCAACCAAGTGGACGCATCGCGTGATGGATGCCATTGACCAATATTCGCCGGACTTCATTTATTTTGATGGCGGTGGCAGTTATCCCTTCTGCGGTCATGGCACCGGCAAAGGTTTGCGGGCCGACGCCACGCCGCGCGTGATTGCGCATCTTTACAACGAGAGCATGCAGACGCATAACGGCAAACTGGAAGCGATGGCGTTCACCAAGGGCAACGAAGATGCGCGCGCCGTGGCCGTCAATGTCGAGTCCCGCGTGCCCAAGACCATCAAGCGCGATCAGCCGTGGCAGACGGAGGTTGGCCTGGGCGAATGGTTTTACAAGCAAGGCACCTTTTACGACAGCGGCATGGTCATTCACGAAATGCTGGAAGCCGTGGCCAAGGACGGCAATTTTGCCATCAACATTCCGTTGAGCCCGGCGGGTGAATTGGATCCGGGCGGCGTCCAGACCTTGCAAGACATGGGCGACTGGATGGACGTCAATAGCGAGGGCATCTACGATTCGAGCGCCTGGAATGTCTGGGGCGAAGGCCGCGTCATCATGGCCTCCGGGAATCTTGGCTTAGTTCAGGCGCAGACGCCGTACACGGCCAAGGACATCCGGTTCACCACCAAGAACGGCGCGGTGTACGCCTATCTCATGGCGTGGCCGGCGGATGGCCAGGTGGTAATTCATGCGCTAGCCACTGGCGCTGGCAAGATTACCGAGGTCAGCCTCTTGGGCGCGAAGGATAAACTAGTCTGGCAGCAGACGGCCGATGGTTTGGAAGTGAAACTGCCCGCCACACCGCCGTGCCGGTTTGCGTATGGCCTGAAAATCACCGGCGAGAATCTTCAAGCGGTGAAGTCGCATTGAGCTGAGCGACGAATGCGTGCCGGGTTTGCGAAGCGTGCCACTCCGGCCAGAGTAATTACAAATCAGCTTCGTTTAACCCGGCAATCTTCATTTGATGCTTGAGTAAGCCGATTTTCAAAGGTTGATTTCCGTGAACCGGAATCACGATGCGCTCTGGATGGCCGGCCTTGGTGAAGATGTGATGACTGCCTGTGATGCGTTTGAGAATCCAGCCACGTTTCTGAACAAGCCGAATAAAGTCTTTGCCGGAGATTTGTTTCATGACAAATGCGGGACAGTCAACTGGTCACCGCAATACACCTCAAACCGTCAATTCCAGCACTTTGTCATTGGCATTGGATTCCGTGACTTCGTCATCCACGGAGAGCCAGAGTTCGATGGCTTCGCGCAGGTTGGCCTTGAGCTCGTCGAGAGTTTCCGCCTGGGTGAGGCAGCCGGGCAAGGCTGGCACCTCGGCCCAGAAGCCGCCTTCTTCCGCCGGATGAACGATGGCTTTCAATGTCATGGGAAAGCTATACTTCAATTTCCATAACCACTCAAGGGCGTAAATCCGAACCAGTTGGCACCTCTGGAGGAATTGCTGAAGAACTACTGCGAGACGAAGTCGTGAGGCTTTAGTTTTGTGAATGAAATCAAAATCAAGAAAGACCGAATGTCCATATTAGAAGTTTTCCTAGAGCAATCAGGAAAACTCCGAAGATAAAAGAGAGAAGAAATACCAATAAAGAAACGGCAATAAGAAATCTCTGCCATAGAGGCTTGGCGTCCATCTTGTCCGTAAATTCTTTTACTGGCATCCCGAATAGCAATCCCAAAAAACCCTCGAAGAATGGTTTGAGTGAACCGATAAGAAATCCCAAAGCGGCCAAACTGAATAGTTTCATGGTAATCCCGTTGGTATCTACCAAGGCAGTTCCACGAACAATTATCCAAACTATGGTTAAAACGATTAAGCCACCTCCTATAGCAAGTTTTCTGCATGAAGCTTTGCGGTATGGACTCATTTTTGAAATGATTTAACTATATCAATTCTTCATTGAGCGGAATCGCTAATAGATAATTTTTCGATGCTCGCTCTTCTGGTAACAACGGAGGTAATAAATGATACATCCATACCAAAACTAAACCTCTGATAGGTGGTGTTTTGAAGCACCTCCAACCCTCGCTTTCGTAAAATCGTATTCGCCATTTGAGTGCGCCCTCGTAATCCTCATCGCCTGTTCCTGTTGTTCCAATTCGTAGTAATCCAAGTCTTGCTTTGTATTCCTCTGCTATCACTCGAAAGGCACGGACAGCTTTGCGGCCAAGTCCAGTCTTTCTATTTTTATAATTAATCTCAAGGTTGTTTAAAACAGCAACAGGATAAATCTCGGTGACGGGTAGTTGATTCTTGAAATATTGAAACCCAAATGACGAGGGCGATGGGAGGTTTAGATAAGATGCATTTTTTTCAAGCGAGTTGAAACACATAACCCCGTTTAATTCAGCAAAGTTCTCACATATTACCAACGAAAGTGACCCAGACTGCTTCGCATCTTGGTCAAGCACAGTGTAAACTTTGTTCATTTGCAGTTCACCCCGCATTCAAAATCTCAAGCAAACAATAGGACGCTGGTTGGTGTTATTCCGCATGGCTGGTGATAACCCATTCGGCAACTTTCATAGTGCCAACTTTGCTCCTGTCCAAACCTTTTATCAAGCCAAAGGCATGGGCGTTTGAAAATAGCCTAGCCATTCATGGCTGGGTTCACGGTTTGGAAAATTCCACAAGTCTGTACAGGACTTGGTTCTTTACGGCAAAAAACCCAGGGCTAAAGCCCTGGGTTATTTTTAATCTGCAAATTGCGCTGACTGCGTTTGGATTTACTTCACCGGCTCCGGCGGGACCGGGGCGGGCGGGCGCGGGATGGGCGTGTGTTTGTCCACGTGGCTGGCCGTGGACCATTCGGCGAGTTTCGTCGGGTTGTTCTTGTAGATTTTGGGCACGATGTTTTTCAATGCGTGCAGAGCAGTCGCCGCCGATTGCGCGGCATCCGCCAAGCCGCCCGTGGCTCCCACCCGGCCAACGAGCGCGGTGCCTTTGGTGGTGATGAGGCCTTCAAAGTCGGCGATGTCGGCATTGAGATCGGCGATGAAGGTGGCGGGCAGGCCGACGCTGATGAGCGCGGCGGAGTAGGTGACGGCATCGGCGGCAAAGGCGCGCGCGGAATTGAGCAGGGCCTGGTCGCCGTTGCTGTGCGGCATCATGAATTTGCCACCGATGGTGGTATTGCCGAGCACCACGAGGGTATGCGCGGCACTGGTGATGCCAATCATGTCGTCATGCAGATTATAACGCACGGCGGTCTTGCCAAGGACGGCGCTGTGGGTGTGTAGGGTGCCGGATTCCTGGCTGGCACCGAAGGTGGCGGTGTCGGTGACGCCGGTGTGGATGAGGGCGAATTGCTGGGCACCGACGCTGAGGGCCGGAAAGTCGGCGGCATTGGCGATACCAAAGGCGTCGGTTTTCTTGAGGGTGGCGGTGAGGTTACTGATTTTGTGTTTCATATATATATATATTAGGAGTTTGATTCCCTTCCCTTAAGAAAGCAGGTGCAAGTGAGGCTAGTATGCGCCTCTGCGGGGGCGTAGCAAGGGGTATCTTAACCAGATTGCTACGGCAAATGAGCGCAAGCGGTCGTTAATTGCCAAGTGCAAGCCGGAGAATGTGTCCTTTGACTGGGATTTGTACTGTCGCAACCGGGAAAAAGTCCGTCGCAGGTCGTCGGATGGCCGTCGCAGGTGCCAAATCGGCGTCGCAGGTGGCCGGAAGCCCGTCGCAACTGCTCGGAACGTCGTCGCAAGTCTCCGAAACCTCGTCGCAGGTCCCCGGATAGTCGTCGCAGGTTGTCGGAAGCCCGTCGCAGGTCTCCAATCGCCGTCGCAAGTCGTCGGACGCCCGTCGCAGGTTATCCGCCAAAGGGTCGCGACTAAGGCGATTTCAGCCACTCGGTCAGCATGGGGCTGGCGGGTATCCAGCGGGCATGAACTTGTGGCGGCGTGACGGAGGAATCCAGCATCAGACTCTCAGCGAGATAAATCGTGCCGTTGCCATAGTAGCAGAGCGCCGGACAAAACAGCAGGCCGGGCAGTTGGTCGCAGGTTAGGGTAAGGGTGGTGAGGTTGGTTGCGCCGGAGAACGGAAACGGGTTTAGTTCCACCGGTGTACCGTCGCGGAGCAGGCGCACGACTTCAGTCATGAGCGCGGCGTTGGTGGTGGTGATGAGCGGACCGTAATTGTATTGCTGTCGCGCGGTCATCTGGCGGAAGGTGGCGGTGCGCCAGTCGAAGGGCGGTTGCTTGATATTGCGATAAGGCACATACGCGGGCATTTCGGAGCCGCAATCGGCCATGACGTAGGCGGTGACGGGTTGGCCGGGAATGGCGCCGACTTTCGCGAGGTTGATGGAACCCAGGAGGCCGATGACGGTCTGCGGTTCCGTCAAGGTAAGTTGCAGACAGGCTTCCTCGTAGTCGTTCACGTAAACCTCGCCACCGCCGGTCAGTGAATTATGCAAATAACCGGCGTGCGCGGAGGCAGATTGGGCCGTGGTATAAAACGGCAGGCCGAGACTGTTGCCCGTCGCTGCCTCATGGCCGGCAAAAAAACTGAACACCAAGGCCAGCACGAGTGTCATGCCGATTCCGCCAACTGCAAGTAGCGCGCCAGCGAGGATGATCCATTGTTTCTTGGACATATTTCGGTGGGAATCTGCGGCCCGGAATTTGCCGGGAATTATTACCTCAAGATTTTAGAGAGGCGCGGGGGGGTGGTCGCAGGGGCCGACGAGATGGTTGATGACTTTCCAGAATTCAGCCACACCAAAGGGCTTTTGCAGGAAGACAATCTTAAGACCGGATTTGGCAAATTCTTCAATGCACTCATACTCCAAGGCGGTGAGCAGCAGTACCGGGGTCTTGGTGTGCTGCTCGGCCAGCTTGCGCAATAGGGCGCCGCCGTCCAGACCGGGATGCTGCCAGTCGGTGATGAAGAGGTCCGGCGGGGTCTGTTCCAGCTCGCGCCACGCGTCGTCGCCATGCCGGAACTGGTGCAGCTCTACGTTGTCGAACCATTCCTTTAGATAAGCCTCCAGCAACATGAGCATGTACCGCTCATCGTCCAGCAGAACGATGCGCAGCTTCCTCGGTGGCTTGGTGGCAATGGCTTCGGTCATGGCGCCGGTTTAATCAAATCGGGTCAACTACGAATCTGCATACTGGGCACTTTGCGGTAAAATCTCAAGCTTCGACCGCGCACCCGGGCGATGTGTTCAAGTGACGGACAGAATCTTGGCCGCCTGTTTGGTGCCGCCGAAGGTGAGCTGCGGAGTGTCGCCGGATTTCTTGCCGAGGAGCGCTTCGCCCAAGGGCGATTGGGGGGTGATGACGAGAATTTCCTTACGGTCATGCACAATCTCGGTGCCGCCGGCGCGCGGGCCGACGAAGTAAAGGGAGCTTTCGCCGCTGTGCTGCAGTTCCACGAGTGCGCCCACGGCAATGGCTTCGCCGGGCGCAAACTTCTTCACGGCGAGCTTCTGATATTCGGCGATGGCGGCTTCGAGTTCGGCGGCCTGCTTGGATTGGCCGCGCGCGAGGTAGGAGGCTTCGAGGCCGCGCGTGTCGTATTTGTTCTCGGCTTTATTGGATTCGTGCGTGGCCTCAGCGCGCGAGAACTGGGCGGCGCGGAAATAGACTTCCAGCTCAGCGACGAGCTGGGCAGTGATCTTCTGGATGATGGCGCGTTTGTTCAAGGGTTCAACGGTTCAAAGATACTTCGCGAGGATGGGTTTCAAGTCGGCGACGGTCTGCTTGGGCCAGAACTTTTTGCCGGTCATGATGGCGTGCTTGAGGGCGGAGTGGGCTTTCCAATTCGGCTCGGCCGGAATCTGGGCGATGGCGGCGGTGACCACTTTCTTCGCCGTGTCAGCGTTGCGATGGAGATTGGTCAAAATCATTTCGAGCGTGACGTGTTCCTCTTCCTTCCAACAATCATAATCGGTGGCCATGGCGAGCGTGGCGTAGGCGATCTCGGCTTCGCGCGCGCACTTGGCCTCGCCGAGATTGGTCATGCCGATGACGTCGTGGCCGGCACCGTGGTTGGCGAGGGATTCGGCGCGCGTGCTGAACGCCGGACCTTCCATGCAAACATAAGTGCCGCCGTCATGGGCATTCGCGTCGGCGGCGATGGCGCTGCGCAGAAGTATCTGACGCAGTTCCTCGCTGATGGGTTCGGCAAACGAAATGTGCGCGACGATGCCGCGCCCGAAAAAGGTGTGATTGGCCGATTGCTTGGTGCGGTCGAGAAATTGGTCGATGACCACGATGTCGCACGGCTGATATTTATCCTGCAACGAGCCGACGGCGCTGACGCTGATGATCCATTGCACGCCGAGCTGCTTCATGGCCCAGATATTGGCGCGATGGTTCAGTTCGCTAGGCAGAATGCGGTGACCGCGACCGTGGCGCGGGAGAAATACGACGTCGCGCCCCGCGAGCTTGCCCGTGAGGAAATCGTCAGAAGTCTTGCCGAAGGGCGTCTTGACCTTCACCCACTTCTGCTGGGTGAAGCCTTCTATATTATAGAGGCCGGTGCCGCCGATGATGCCAATCTTAGGTTTTGCCATGGCGGATTTTTAACCGTGATGGTCACGAAAGACACGCAAAAACTGGCGGCATTAATTGGCAGAGGGCGAGGAAGTTTCTCCGCTGGCGTTTGGCGGGAGATGGATTATTCTGCGCGCATGGAACTCTTCAACAAAATTCTTAAGGCAGCCGTGGACGGCGGCGCGTCGGATATTCATATCAAGGTAGGGACGCCGGTGGTTTTCCGCATCAGCCGTGAACTGATTTCCATTGATTGCCCGATCCCGACTGAACAATGGCTGAACGGCGTGGTGGACGGGATGACGCCGCCGCACATGAAGAAAAAACTCGAGGAGGACCGCGAGGTGGATTTCTCATACAACGTCGCGGGCTTGGGACGTTTCCGCACGAACGTCTTCCAGCAACGCGGTTCGTGGGCGCTGGCCATGCGCCACGTCAAGGCCAACGTGCCTAGCTTCGAGCAACTCGGCTTGCTGGAGCAGATTAAGACGCTGGCTGAGTCGCCACGGGGCATTGTGATGGTGGCCGGCTCGACGGGCTCCGGTAAATCCACGACGCTCGCCGCGATGATTGAGCATGTTAACGCGAACTTTAAGAAGCACATTGTTACGCTGGAGGATCCAATTGAATTTGTTTTCGAAGATAATCAGTCCGTCATTGAGCAGCGCGAAATCGGGCTTGATACCGCGACTTTTTATGGCGCGCTGAAACATGTGTTGCGCCAGGACCCGGACATTATCATGCTCGGCGAAATGCGCGACGCGACTACCTTTACGGCCGCCATGAGTGCAGCGGACACAGGGCATCTGGTTTTCTCCACGCTGCACACCACTACGGCGGCGCAATCCATAACGCGCATTCTGGATTTCTTCAAGGCGGATGACCGCGAACAGATCCGCCGTCAGCTTGCCGGCTGCCTTCGTGGCGTGATTTGCCAGCGCATGGTGCCCACCGTGGATGGCAAGATGACGCCCGCGCTGGAAATCATGGTTAATTCGCCGCTCATCAAAAAGATGCTGGAGGATAACCGCCTGGAGAAGCTGACCGCGGCCATCGAGACGGGCGGAGATGACGGGATGCTTACGTTCAATCAGTCGCTGTTCAACTTGGTGAAAGCCGGTCGTGTTTCCGAGAAAGAGGCACTGGCCAAGGCCAGCAACCCACAGGCTTTGGAGATGAATTTCAAGGGCATCTTCCTCAACGAAGGCGGTCGCATTGTTGGTTGATGGCGGGTGCTTGATTGAAACAACCGGATTATTTACCCGGTTGACTAATCACCTACTGGGTATATCGTTTTTGACATGCGAGTTTCCAAGCGAACTGATTATGCCTTGCGGGCCTTGTTCACACTGGTCGATCATTACGGTGGCCAGCCGATTCCCATTCGCGAACTTGCCCGGCGTAACGATGCGCCGAAAAGATTCCTCGAGCAAATCATGCTGGCCCTAAAATCGCAGGGTTGGGTGGACAGTTCGGCGGGTATCCGCGGAGGTTATTTTCTCGCCAAGCATCCAAACAAAATCACGATGGGCGAGGTGGTGCGGTATTTTGACGGTATTTTGGCCCCAATTGATTGTGTTTCGGTCACAGGCTATCAGCGTTGTTCGCAGGAATCCGTCTGCCGGTTCCGGCGTGTTTTTTATGAGGCGCGCAACTACGTTGCCAGTCTGATGGACCGCACGACCCTGGCAGAGGTGGCTAAGGGGCTGCCGCTGTCGTTGCGGGAGGTTTCCACGGGGTTCATCGGCGGCGAAGGAATTTAATTATTTCTAAGTTGGCAGTTGACAGATTCATTATTGGAATCATAATAACGACATTCTTGGTCGTTATATTGGTCGAGAAGTAAATAACAAAAAGCCAAACGTAAAACCGTCAGCACAATGAAAACGTTAAAACTAAAACAAGTGATTATTGCCGGGGTTGTGGGCTCGCAATTTGGATTGCCCGTGTTTGCGGCGGATAACGCAGCCACCGGAACCAACGGAGCTGCGTCTGTGGATATTCCCGCCTTTGCCGCCGATGGTGGTAGCCCGGCGCAGGAGGCCGAAATCAAGGCCCTCAAGCAGCAGGTTGAAGCGCTGGTTGAAAAAGTGGACGCACTCGAGCAGCACACGCCGACGGCCCAAGCGGCAACTATATCAGATCTGGACCAGCAAGTGCGGATATTGCAGCGCCAGCGGGAAATCGATCAGGAAACCGCGACAGCCAAAGCTGCCACCGCACCAAAGATTTCACTGGGTGCCAACGGCTTCAGCTTCAGTTCCGCCGATACGAATTTCGTGTTGCAACTTCATGCGGTGTTGCAGTTCGACAGCCGGACCTTTTTCCACGACGACAATGCAAAGGGCGTAGACGGATTTCTATTGCGTCGCGCACGCCCAATTCTTTCCGGCACGGTAGCGCGCGATTTTGAATATAACTTCACCCCGGATTTTGGTGGTAGTCAGGTGCAGATTTTTGATGCCTATACAATTTACCACGGCGCCCCGTATTTCCAGATTGAAGCAGGCAAATTCAAACCGCCGGTTGGACTGGAAGCCTTGCAGGCCGATGTGAATACCTCATTCAATGAGCGATCACTGGCGACGGATCTGGTGCCTAACCGCGATTTGGGGCTAGCTTTTAAAGGTGATGTTAGTGGCGGCGTGGCCAGCTATGTCGTGGGTCTTTTCAACGGGGCTTCGGACTATAACAGCACGGTCACGAACTCGTATGCCCAGAATAACAAGTCGGTGGACGCGCGCTTGTTTTTCCAGCCGTGGAAAAATTCCGATGTGAATGGGTTGCGTGGCTTTGGCTTTGGCGTCGGCGGCAGCTATGAAAACGACAATCCGGCTACTAACGTAACCACCAGCCTAACCCCGGGTTACACGACGGATGGTCAGCAGAAATTTTTTACCTACAATAAGAATGTCTATGCCGACGGCGTGCACTGGCGCCTGTCTCCACAGTCGTATTATTACTATGGACCCTTCGGACTATTGGGCGAGTATGCCATTTCCGACCAGCGTGTGAGTAATGATAACATCGGTGGAAAGAAGAATGTCGACGTGCATAACACGGCTTGGGACATTGCCGGATCTTGGCTGCTCACGGGCGAGGATGCGTCTTACAATAACGGGGTAACGCCCCGGCAAAACTTTGACCCGCGCCTTAACCATTGGGGTGCGTGGCAGGTGGTGGCGCGCTATGCCGAGTTGAATGTGGATAATGATGTCTTCAGCGGCTATTCCATCAACCACAACTACAGTCTGGCCAATCCAACTACGTCTGCCGATGGCGCCCAGGCGTGGGCATTGGGTCTCAACTGGTATCTCAACAAAAATGTCCGCGCCAACTTAAGCTTCGCGCACACCACTTTCTCTGAAGCTTATGGCGGAAACAAATATGCGTCCGGTAGCGTGCCAGCACAGTCGGAAAATGTTCTGTTTACCCGCATCCAGCTGGCGTTTTAATTGCAAATCTAAAGATCAAATCCAATGAAAACTTTTCTATACTCACTACTGCTCGCCGCACTTGCGGTTTCGACGAACGCTGCGGAGATCAAGCTGCTCAATGTTTCTTACGACCCAACGCGGGAATTATATGCGGATTACAACGCCGCGTTCGCAAAATTCTGGAAGGCCAAAACCGGCGACGACGTAAATATCTCCCAGTCGCATGGCGGTTCCGGCAAACAGGCGCAGTCCGTCATCAATGGGCTTGAAGCCGATGTTGTGACGCTCGCTTTGGCCTACGACATCGACGCCATTTCCACGCAAGCCCGCCTGTTGCCGGCCGACTGGCAGAAGCGCCTGCCGAATGACAGCACGCCTTATACTTCCACGATTGTTTTCCTGGTCCGCAAGGGCAATCCCAAGGGAATCAAGGACTGGGATGATGTTGTGAAAAAAGGCGTGAGCGTCGTGGTGGCGAACCCGAAAACTTCCGGGGGTGCGCGTTGGGCCTATCTAGCGGCTTACGCCTACGCGCTGGAAAAAAACCATCGCGATGATACCGCTGCACGCGACTTCATTACCAAGCTCTACAAAAATGTGCCGGTGTTGGATTCCGGCGCGCGTGGTTCCACGGTCACGTTTGCCCAGCGTCAGATTGGCGACGTATTGCTTGCGTGGGAAAACGAGGCGCATCTCGCCTTGAAAGAATTCGGCGCGGACAAGTATGAAATTGTCACGCCATCGTTGAGCATCCTTGCCGAGCCGCCGGTGGCGGTCGTCGACAAGAATGCCAAACGTCATCACACGACTGAAGTGGCTAAGGAGTATTTGCAATATCTTTACTCGGACGAAGGTCAGGAAATCGCAGCGAAGAATTTCTATCGCCCGCGCAATGAGACTGTCACTGCCAAATACGCCGCTAATTTCAATCAAGTGAAACTTGTCACCATCGATCAGGAATTCGGCGGCTGGACGAAGGCGCAGCAGACCCATTTTGCCGATGGCGGTGTGTTTGACCAGATTTACCAGCAGTAAAAATTTAACGGACAAATTTCACTATGAGCCCCGCGCAAATCAAAAACAGTCCAACCCCTGATGAATTGCCGGAATGGCTCGAACTAGTCCGGCGGCAGGTGGGCTCGTTGCGCTATGGCGTGGTTGAAATCATCGTACATGATTCGCAGGTGACTCAAATTGAGAAAACCGAGCGACTGCGGCTGGACAAGCAACCAGCCGTGGCCAAAACGTCCGTAAAAGACAACCATTAACCGGAGGATAAATTATGCCCGTTGCCACTCTAACTAAAACCTACTCACGCCCCGCGCAAACCTTTCAGCGCGACCTTGCCGAGTTGCTCGCGCCCTTGGAGAAAATCGCGGCCACCTCGACCAACCTCGTCGTCAATCACGACGCGCGGTTTGAAGTGGATGGAGACAGTTACGAGGTGTCGCGCTATCTGTTTGTCGGGCCACGCGGCGGCGACACGCCCATTCGCATTGGCATTTTTGCCGGCATCCATGGTGACGAACCGGAAGGGGTCCACGCGCTCATTCAGTTTATCAAGTTGCTTGAATCCAAGCCCGAACTCGCCACCGGCTATTATCTTTCGTTTTATCCTATCTGCAATCCGACCGGTTTGGAGGACAACACACGCCATTCGCGGGGTGGCAAGGATTTGAACCGTGAGTTCTGGCGCAACTCCACGGAGCCGGAAGTCCGCCTGTTGCAGGCGGAACTGATTTCCCGTTCCTTTCAGGGAATCATTTCATTGCACACGGATGACACGAGCGCGGGTTTTTACGGGTTTGCCCACGGTGCGACCTTGACGAAAAGCCTGATTGAACCGGCTTTGGCGGCGGCGGAAAAATTTCTGCCGCGCGACGAACGACCTGTGATCGATGGTTTTCCGGCTCGCAACGGCATCATCCGCGAAGCTTATGAAGGCATCTTGAATGCGCCGCCGAAAATCCGTCCGCGCCCGTTCGAGATTATTTTGGAGACACCGGCCGCTCCGCCAGAATATCTGAAGGAACTGGCGTTTATATCGGCGCTCCAGACCATCTTGACCGAATACAATAAATTCATCGCCTACGCACCTAACCTGTGAGCCCAGCTTAATTTGAAAGCGCTTGCGCACCCTTCAGTGTCCCATAACGGGACGAATTCACGGTTGATCGGCTCAATTGGACTTCATCTGGAGGTTCAAATGGGGCATTTGAAGGCTTTGATGCGACAAACGGAGGCTTTGGTGGTCCATCTGGAGGCTTCGATGAGGCATCTGGAGGCTTGGTTGGGCCATTTGGAGGTTCAAATGCGACAAGTGGAGGCTTAGATGGATCAAACCGAGGTTCAAATGAGACATTTGAAGGCTTCGATGAGCCATACGGAGGTTCAAATGTCGCAACTGGAGGTTCAAATGAGTCAAACAGAGGCTTAAATATGGGTGGTTTTGTTCACCTAAATTGTCACTGCTGTCAGCACGGACAACGGCATTGATATTTTGAGCGCGATAATTATTATTTACTTAATTAACCGTGCGGAAGTGGATGCGCTGGTGTTATCTTTGCGCTCGCTGAAACGATAATCAATTAACCACGAACCGGTCGGGCTGAAATCCTTATCCGTGTCTATTAATATCGCTTAGTGGTAAAATAGTTTCATTATGAAAACGATTTCGCCGATTGAACTCCAACAGATCCTCGTGGCGCAACCCAACGTATCGGTAATCGACGTGCGCACGCCGGTGGAGTTTGCCGAAGTCCATGTCCCGCAGGCGCGCAGCATTCCACTGGATGAATTAAGCCCCGGTTCGCTGTCGCTGGCGAAAGACCAGCCGGTTTATCTGCTATGCCGCAGTGGCCAGCGCGCGACCAAGGCGGCGGATAAATTCGCGAAGGAAGGCTTTGCGCAGCCCATCGTCGTTGCGGGCGGCACCCTCGCCTGGTTGGAAGCAAATCTGCCAGTTACACGAGGTGTAACGAAAGTCATCAGCCTCGAACGGCAGGTGCGCATCGTCGCCGGGGCGATTGTTTTTACCGGTGTGCTGCTCGCCCACTTTGTTAATTTGCACTTCATCTGGCTTTCCGGCTTTGTCGGGGCCGGTCTGGTTTTCGCCGGCATCACGGATTTTTGCGGCATGGGGCTCCTTTTGGCTAGAATGCCTTGGAACCGCAGGGTCTAATTAAATGATGTATCAACTTGACTAGAAATGAAACGCGCACCAATATGCGACCTGTTTAATAGTCTTTAGTTTCAGTAATTCGCCGTTTAACTCTGTGGCTAAACCTTTGTCCCGCTCCAAAAAAATCCGTGTGCTTCCGGGCTTCAAGCTGACGCTCGGTTTCACCCTATTTTATCTCGGCCTGATTGTTCTGATTCCGCTGGCAGCCGTTTTCTGGAAGACCTCCACGCTAACCTGGCCGCAATTCTGGCACACCATCACGATGCCGACGGCCATGGCCTCGTATCGTCTGACCTTTGGGGCTTCCTTTCTGGCCGCCTTGGTGAATGCGTTCTTCGGCCTCATTGTCGCCTGGGTTTTGGTGCGTTACGAATTTGTTGGCAAAAAACTCGTTGATGCGCTCGTGGATCTGCCTTTCGCACTCCCCACCGCCGTTGCCGGCATCACCCTCGCCGCGCTCTATTCAAAAAACGGCTGGGTTGGTCAACTACTCGAACCGCTGGGCATCAAGGCTGCCAATACACAACTCGGGATATTTATTGCGCTTACGTTTATCGGCCTGCCGTTCATCGTACGCACCGTTCAACCAATCCTGGAAGATCTTGATCCGGAATTGGAGGAAGCGGCGTCCAGCTTGGGTGCGAACCGCTGGCAGGTTTTTTGGCGCGTCATCCTGCCAATGCTGACGCCCGCTTTGCTGACCGGGTTTGCGCTCGCCTTTGCCCGCGCTTTGGGCGAATACGGCTCAGTCATATTCATCGCGGGTAACATCCCGATGAAAACGCAAATTACCCCCGTCGTCATCATGGGCGAGTTGGATATGTTTGATTATGGCAAAGCCACCGCGCTCGCCGTTGTCATGCTTGTCGTTTCGTTCGTGCTATTGCTGACCATCAACGTACTCCAGTGGTGGACCAACCGCTATAACACCACCAGCCTCGCATGACGCCCGCTGCCACGACTTTTCACACCCCGCATTTGGTGGTGCATCGCCGCACTACAGGCGAGCCGCCCTTGGTGCGCCATGCGCTCATTGGCGTTGCCTTGGTCTTTCTAAGTCTGTTTCTATTTTTGCCGCTGGTATTCGTGTTCACGCAGGCGTTCGCGAAGGGCATCGGATATTATTTCGAGACCTTGCGCGATCCCAATGCCTGGAGCGCCATCAAACTAACGCTGCTCGCCGCCGGAATTTCCGTGCCGCTCAACTGTGTCTTCGGTGTCTGCGCCGCTTGGGCCATTGCCAAGTTTGATTTTCCTGGTAAAAACGTTTTGCTCACGCTGATTGATTTGCCTTTCTCCGTTTCACCCGTGATTGCCGGTCTGATTTATGTGCTCGTCTTCGGAGCGCAAGGCTGGCTGGGACTTTATATGAATGCGGACAACCCGCACCTTCCGTGGCTGGCAAACTGGCTGAATGATCACAATTTCAAAATCATTTTCGCCGTGCCGGGCATTGTGCTGGCCACAGTTTTTGTCACCGTGCCGTTCGTTGCGCGCGAATTGATTCCGCTCATGCAGGCGCAAGGCCGCAGCGAAGAGGAAGCCGCGCGCGTGCTCGGTGCGAGCGGCTGGCAAACCTTTTGGCGCGTCACGCTGCCCAACATCAAATGGGGTTTGATCTACGGCGTGATTTTATGCAATGCCCGGGCTATGGGCGAATTCGGCGCGGTGTCCGTCGTTAGTGGCAAGATTCGCGGTCAGACGAACACCATCCCGTTGCATATCGAGGCCTTGTATGATGATTACAATTTTACTGGGGCGTTTGCCGTGGCGTCGCTGCTGGCTTTTCTCGCGCTCATCACCCTCGGCCTGAAAACGTGGGTGGAATATAAAAACGCGGTGCAGAACAAAGATTAAGATCACCACATGAGCGTCGAAGTTAAAAACATCACTAAAAAGTTCGGCAGCTTCACGGCCCTGGACAACGTCAGCCTCAAGGTCGAATCCGGCGAACTCGTCGCGCTGCTCGGTCCGTCCGGCTCTGGTAAGACGACTTTGCTCCGCACGATTGCTGGTCTGGAATTTCCCGACAACCCCGGCGAAGCGCAGGTTTTATTTTACGGCGAGGATGTGACGCAAATTCCCGCGAGCGAGCGCAAAGCGGGCTTTGCTTTCCAGCATTACGCCTTGTTCCGGCACATGAGCGTGTTCGAGAACATCGCTTTTGGCCTGCGGGTGCGCCCGCGTTCGACCCGTCCGCCGGAAGCTGATATCCGTGCGCGCGTTGATAAATTGCTCAAGCTCATCCAGCTCGAGCCGATGGCCAAACGCTTTCCCTCGCAGCTTTCCGGTGGCCAGCGGCAGCGGGTCGCGCTGGCGCGGGCGCTGGCAGTCGAACCCAAAGTCCTCCTGCTCGACGAACCCTTTGGCGCCTTGGATGCGAAAGTGCGCAAGGAGCTTCGCCGCTGGCTGCGCCAGCTCCACGATGAGATTCACGTCACCACGCTGTTCGTCACACACGACCAGGAAGAGGCGCTGGAAGTTTCTGATCGTGTGGCAATTTTACGGGCTGGTAAAATTGAGCAGATTGGTACGCCCGAAGAGATTTACGATAAGCCCGCATCGCCGTTCGTTTATGATTTTCTGGGTAATGTGAATCTCTTTAGCGGCCGGGTGAAGGACGGTGCCATGGTCATCGGTGGGGCGGAGTTTGCCGCGCCGGATGTGGCGGGGGAACCTGATTCCGAAGCCGTCGCCTTTGTGCGCCCGCACGACATCCGCGTGACTCGCCAGCCGGGCGGCCCCGCGCTGACGGCTCAGGTTATCCGCTCCAATGCCGCTGGGCCCGTGGCGAATCTCGAATTAAAGCGGCTCGACAGCGGCGAACTATTCGCCGTGCAATTGACCAAGGAACTGTTTCAAGAATTATCGCCCAAGCCGGGGGAGCACGTTTTTGTGGAACTTAAGAATGTGCGCATCTTCGGAGACGATTATTCGATTTAACTTTCCCGTTCAACTTTGTTTGACTCCGCCGTTTGCCCGGCTATGGTTCCGCGCATGGCCGACAAACATTACCGCAGTTTGATCAAAGGCGTTTCCTGGCGCATCACCGGGAGCATTGATACCCTCATCATCTCATATTTCATAACTCATAAGTTGAAATGGGCGTTGAGTATCATGAGTGTTGAATTTTTTACGAAAGTCCTGCTGTATTATTTCCACGAGCGTGTTTGGGAAAAACTTTCGTTTGGCCGGGTGAAAGAAGCGAAGCAGGGCAAGCCGAGCTTTGAGATTTAAAATGAGTGCCACCTAAACTAGGTCACTACCAAAATGTTTCGACGACTAAGGTTTGGCTGAAAATTCCTGATCAGTCATCAATGCTTTTCTGCTGCGTAAATTCCCAGCTACTATGTACCAATGATTGTCCTGCAATTAGCCGTTAAATTTCATAATCCGAAGGTGTAACTCTAATCTTAGGGTGGAACCTAACCCGCTTGCCGAAGCGCAGGCGTAAGTAGGTCAGGTCATCTTTACCGGATAAACTTGCGAACAATTCAGCGTTCTCCTTGAGGTCGCCAGGCTGCAGGCCCATTACCGGTGGTTTCGCCGGTTTACCTGATAGCTTTCGACCTATTACGGTTTTTTCAATGGCTTGATTCATCGCGCATTGGTAATACGCATCAACCATGCCAATCGTTTTACCTCTTAAAACAAAGCTTTTTGAGACGAATCATGAAAGCTATGAGGATGCAATAATGCAGGAGTTGCATCTGCAATGCGGGTTATGGTGTGCTCGCGAACTCCTCGCGGCACGGTCATTGCCCTACACTTAAGAATCCGGCAAGTTTGGGATTACCTTAAGTCTTTGCCAAAGCCTCTTCGAAATAACTCTACCGCGTTCGTCGACGTGTCCGGAAAATGAGGGAAACCCAAAAACCTGAAGCAATAGATGGGGTGGCCGACGGGATTCGAACCCGCAACAACAAGCTCCACAAGCTTGGACTCTACCATTGAGCTACGACCACCAACCGGCCTGACAGACTAATTTCTCCGCGCCTGCGAGTCAAGTTTACCTCACAGCTTGGCCGCCACAAACTGGGCCAGCTTCTGCGCATCCGCATTGAACAGGCGGATACCCTCAGCCGTCTTCTCCGTGGCCATCGCGTTTTCATTGAAGAGCCAGCGGAACTTCTTCTCATCCAAGGGCAGCTTCGCGATCTGGCTGGCCCGCGCGATTTCCGGACTGAGCTTGCGCGCGAGCGGCGCTTCGGATTTTTGCAACTCCGCGAGCAGGTTCGGGCTGATGGTGAGCAAATCGCAACCGGCCAATTCCTGGATTTCGCCAACGTTGCGGAAGCTCGCGCCCATCACCTCGGTCGCGTGGTCGAACTTTTTGTAGTATGAATAAATCTCCTTCACCGAAATCACGCCGGGATCTTCCGCCGGCGCAAAATCCTTTTTCTCCTTCGCCTTATACCAGTCCATGATGCGGCCCACAAACGGCGAAATCAGCTTCACCTTCGCCTCGGCGCAAGCCACTGCCTGCGCGAGCGAGAAGAGCAGGGTGAGGTTGCAGTTGATGCCGTCGCGCTGGAGAATTTCCGCCGCGCGGATGCCCTCCCAGGTTGAGGCGATCTTGACCAAAATGCGCTCGCGCGCAATGCCGTGCTTCGCATACAGCTCAATGAAATGGCGGCCCTTGGCCACCAGCGCGTCCGTATCGAACGACAGGTTCGCATCCGTCTCCGTGGAGACGCGCCCCGGCACAATCTTCAAAATCTCCAGTCCGAACAGGATCGTCAAATCATCCAGGACATTCGCCAGCAATTCCGCGCCGGCATACTTCGATTTGTTGTCGGCAATAGCCTTGGCCACGAGGAATTGGTATTCCGGCATCTGGGCCGCCTTGAGAATCAGGGATGGATTCGTGGTGGCATCGCGCGGGGCGAATTGTTTGAGGCTGGCGAAATCGCCGGTGTCGGCGACCACGACGGTAAATTGTTTTAGCTGGTCAAGTTGGTTGCTCATATAAATTTCGTGCACCACGATACGCCTCTGACGCGCGTTGGCAAACTTTTTGACACCGCGCCGCCAATGCTTAAACTGCCCCTGAATTTCTCTATGCCAACTTACTATCTCGCCTGCGACCTCGGCGCCGACAGCGGCCGCCTCATTCTCGGTACTTTAGACCACGGTAAAATCACGCTCGAAGAGCTGCACCGCTTTCCCACTGGCGCCACCAAAGTCGCCGGCGCGCTGCACTGGGAATTTGATCGGCTGCTGAACGAACTCAAAACGGGTCTCAAAATCGCGGCTGCCAAAAACCTCCCCATCGCCAGTATTAGCACGGATTCGTGGGGCGTTGACTATGTCGTCTATGACGAACGCGGCCTGCCCGTGCTGCCTGTCTGGTGTTATCGCGATGCGCGCACCGCGCAAGGTGCCGAGCTTGTGAAAGCCAAAGTCAGCTGGCCCGAGATTTACGCCGAGACCGGTATTCAGTTCATGACGCTGAACACCATCTACCAGATTGCCACCGAACCGCCCGCGCGTCTGGCCCCGCCGCACCGGCTCCTCCTCATCGGCGACGCCTTTAACTTCTTCTGCTCCGGGGTCGCGCGCAATGAAGTTTCCCTCGCCAGCACCACCCAGCTCTATAACCCGACCCGCAAAGCCTGGTCGACTAAATTGTTTAACGCTCTCGGCCTGCGCCCAGACTTGTTCGCACCCATCTGCGCGTCCGGCACCAAGCTCGGCCCCTTGAAGAAAAATCTCGCCACGGAAGTCGGCTTGCCGCCCATCGAAGTCGTTGCGACTTGCTCGCATGACACCGGCGCGGCGGTGGCAGCGGTGCCCGCGAGCGGTGAGAACTGGGCTTATCTTAGTTCCGGCACTTGGTCCCTCATGGGTGTCGAATGGCCGCACCCCGTTATCAATGACCAAAGCCGCAAGCTCGGTTTCACGAATGAGATTGGCTATGGCGACAGCGTGCGTCTGCTCAAAAACATTGTCGGCCTCTGGCTCATCCAGGAATCGCGCCGGCACTGGAACAAAGGGGCGAAGAAATATGAATTTGCCGAATTGGAAAAACTCGCCGCCGCCGCGCCGCCGTTCGTTTCCCTCATTGACCCCGACGACCAGCGTTTCCTCACCCCCGACAATATGCCTGGCAAGATTGCTGATTTCTGTCGCGGCACCGGCCAGCCTGTGCCGGCTGATATCGGCGCGTACGTGCGTTGCATCTACGAGAGCCTCGCGCTCTTTTATCGCGTCACCCTGCGCCGCACCGAGCGGCTGATTGAGAAGAAGATCGAACGGCTCCATATCGTGGGCGGCGGCAGCAAAGATGCGACGTTGAACCAATTCACCGCCAACGCCCTAAAAATTCCCGTGCTCGCCGGGCCGACCGAATGTGCCGCGCTAGGCAACATCCTGATTCAAGGCATCGCCTTGGGTCATGTGGCATCGCACGCGGCCGCGCGGGAAATTGTACGGAATTCGTTTGAATTGAAAACGTTTACGCCGCAGGACGCCGAGCAATGGGATGCCGCCGCCGCGCGCTTCGAGAAATTGCTGGGGTAAGGTGGCGCTTCCCATCAGCTGGGAAAATTTTCCATCGTGCCAATTGGCGAAATTCGCGTCTGTCCCGACCCAAAAACCGCGTTTTCGGCCCAAGCCCACTGCTGTCAACGGCTTAACCATATTTACCGTCCGCCAACTGTTGTTTTTTATACACGTACAGACGTCTATGGCTCATTCACAGACGTCTGTTTGTCACGCACAGACGTCTATAGCTCACCCACAGACGTCTGTTTGTCAGGCACGAACGTCTATGGCTCACGCACAGACGTCTGTACGCGAGACACAGACGTCTATGGCTGACCCACGAACGTCTGTTTGTCCCGCACAAACGTCTTTGGCTGACCTAAAGACGTCCTTGTGAGCCGTCCGCAAGTCGGTTCGGGCGGAACATTGACCGGTCAACCTCCTTTGTTGCCATCGGCTAACTCCGATCTTCCAGCTTGATTGGTTAAGGGCAATTTCTAGTTACCCAGCGTCAGGTGTGCCCTAAGGGTTGACCTCATCCCATATTCATGCGGTCTCGAATGATGGTTTATGGCTGGATAATTGCTACTAATTATGTCATGTTTGTGACGTTTAAGGGCAGTTTTACACCCACTTTCTAACATGCTTTGGTGGACTCATCAGAAATTGCGCACGAGCAAACCGCAGGCGCGGCTCGAGCTCGTCGAACGGTTGGCTAGTGAAGGCGACCCGAAATCTATCGGCCTGCTCATCCTCGTCCTGAAAGATCCGGATGCGGAGGTGCGCTGTGCCGCCGCCAAGGCGCTGGTGGCTTTCAAAGATCGTCGCGCCGCCGCCCCACTGATTGAGATGCTCAAAGATACGGTGGCCTTGGCGCGCGCCGCCGCCTCCGAATCTCTCGGTAGATTGGGTGACCCGCTGGCGATTGATTGCTTGGTGCCGCTGCTGCGGGATCAGGATCAGATTGTGCGGGCCGTCGCGGCGCGCAGTTTGCAACGGCTCGGCTGGCGGCCGGCCACGGATGTTCAGAAAATTCACCAGATTCTTGCGCTCGGCAATTTGCAGATGCTGCTGACTATCGGTTCGGAAGCGGTCGAGCCCTTGCTGGAACTGATGCGGTACGGTCCGCCGAACAAACAGCTCGCCGCTGTCCGCACGCTGGGCCAAATCAAAGACCCGCGCCTCACGCGGTCCATGTTGGAAGCCTTGGAAAAAGACAGCCCCGCCGTGCGCATCGCCGCGCTCGATAACTTGGAACGCATCGCGGACCCGACGACTTATTCCGCCGTAATCAAATTGCTCAAAGACCCCAACTCCGGCGTACGCGCCGGCGCGGTGGATACGGCGGCGCGCTGCGGTGGCCGGCGGGCGGTACCGGAATTGGTGGCGGTGCTTGCCGATACTTTTTGGGATGTCCGGCGCGCGGCGGCCAAAGCCTTGGGTTCGCTCGGTGACCCGGCGGCGGTGCCCGGCCTGTGCGATTTAGTGAATGACCCGGACCATGATGTGCGCGAAGCCGTCATCGGGGCCCTCGGCAAGCTGGGCGACCAACGCGCCGTCGTTCCCATTGTCTCGGCGCTCATGGATGTGGAACGTACGGTGCGCAATCTGGCGCACTCGACGCTGCGGAAACTGGACCCGAACTGGGAGCGCTCGGAACAAGTGCGCGCGGCATTGCCCTCCATTCAATCGGCTTTGGCGCATCCGGATTATTGGGTGCGTTACAGTGCCCGGCAATTGTTGGAACAGCTCCGGCTGGATGCGGTTCAAATCACGGAGCAGGTCAAATCGCCCGAGGTGGAGACCGAATTTGTTGCGCCGCACGTGGCCTTGCCCGCGCTGGCGGATTTGTTATTCGACCGCGACCGCGATTTGCGCGTGGCGGCGGCGACCGCCCTGGGGCGTTTGCGCGAACGCGCCGCGGAATCCGTGCTGGCGGCCGCCTTGCGCGATGCGGATCTGGCGGTTCAGCGGGCCGCGCAAATGGCTTTGGCCGCGCTAAATTAATTTCCCGACACATTTTTATTCATGGCCAAAGCCACTCAAACCAATCAACCCAAATACGAACGCAGCGTATTGGTCGTGGATGACGACTGCGATGATTTGGCCATGGCAGGACAGGCGTTTCACGCCTTGAGCGATGATCGCTGGGAGGTGCATCTCGCTACCGATGCGAGCGAAGGTCTGAAGGAGTTGCACCATGGAAAAATCCAGTTGGTCGTGCTGGCGGTGAACTCGCCGGTGGTAGATGTCGGGTTGCTTTTGGGTAGCTACGGCCCGGCCCAGGGTAATTTCAAAAAGGTGGTGCTGGCCAGCCCAGCTACGGAGGAAAGCCGCGCCGCCAGTCTGGCCGCCGGGGCTGACCTTTTTCTGGAGAAACCGATTTCACCCGAGGGCTTGAAATCGGTATTCGATCAGCTCTGCGACCTGTTGGATTGGAAAAGTGCGCCGGGCGTCAAAGGCGTGTTGCATGGCGTTCCGCTGGCCGACCTCGTGCAGATGGAATGCGTCGGTGGTAATTCTTCCATCATCGAACTTTTTAACGAGCAGCCGCTCGGCCGGATTTATATTGAGCAAGGGCTGATTGTCCATGCGGTTTGCGGCGATAAGTCCGGTGAACGCGCCTTTAATACCTTGTTCACCCTCACCGGCGGCACGTTCGAACTGCTCGAGTACG
This sequence comes from uncultured Verrucomicrobia subdivision 3 bacterium, assembly GCA_903865745.1. GTDB lineage: Bacteria > Verrucomicrobiota > Verrucomicrobiia > Limisphaerales > UBA11358 > UBA11358. Next base: position 93,127 of record CAIPKV010000079.1, read on the forward strand.
AAATACCGTCGGAGCGCACCATCAATCGCACCTGGGAATATCTGCTGGGCGAAGCGTTGCGCCTGCGCGAAGAACTCAACCAACGCGCTGAAGCCGGAAAGACTGGGGCCACGGGAGCGGAAGACGCGGCGGGCGGACCGTATGGCGAGGCGACGGAAATGCTCATCTGCTCACCCGAGGGCGAGGAGTTGTATAGCTGGCAATGTGCGAATGCTGCCGAGCGGATAAAGCTGCTGCAAGCCATCGCCGAACGCGCTGAGAAGCTGATTCCCACGCTGCAACTCGGCCGGCTCGACCGCGTGGAAGTTCAAATGTCGGATGGCCGCGCCATCCTCCAGCCGCGCACCGACCGGATGATTTTTGTGCGCGTAGGCAATCCGGCAAAAGCATGAAAGCCGATTTCAAAACCTGGTTTGTGCGCCTGCCCACGGTGCCGGGAATGCTATGCTGCGGCCTCCGCCAACCCAACGGCAAATGCGTGGGCTTCGGCGATGAACGCGTTTATCCGCCGGAGAAAATTGAGCGGTTGTTGAAAGAATTTGGCGAACTGCACACGCCGCTCATTGCTGCGGAGTTTTATCCGCGTTGGTCCACGTGGGCGTTTGGTTACGGACTGCTGCGCTATGTGGTGCGTTCGGACAAGCGCCTGCTGCTCTTGCTCGCCACGCCAGACTCGGAAGCCGCGCGCGAGCTTGACCGCATCTCCGAAGAATTCCTCGCGCCCGGTTTCAAGTAAGCGCAATTTTGCTTTTCCTTTTCGCGCCGGAAGTCATCTTGTCCGCGTGGTACTCACCGTCCCTGAAATCCGCCGCGCTGTCCGCGCCGCGCTGGCCGAAGACCTCGGCAGCGGCGATGCGACCACGCTTGCCACGGTACCCGTCGATGCCAAATCGACGGCCTACATGTGCGCGCGCGAACCGCTCACCGTCGCCGGCCTGCAATTTGCCAAAATCGCTTTTCAAGAACTGTCCATAAAAATCCAGCTCAAGGAATATGTCCGCGATGGCCAACGAGTGAAGGCGGGCGACCCGCTGTTGAAGATTTTCGGCTCGTCGCGCGCCCTCCTGAGCGCGGAACGCGTGGCGTTGAATTACGTTCAGCGCTTAAGCGGCGTGGCCACTGCGACCGCGCAGTTTGTGTCGGCGGTCAAAGGCACGCGGGTGGAGATTCTGGATACGCGCAAGACTACGCCCGGCTGGCGGCGTTTTGAAAAATACGCGGTCGCGTGCGGCGGCGGGAAGAATCATCGGATGGGCCTGTTCGATCTGATTCTCATCAAAGACAATCATCTGGTGGCGCTCCGTGATGAAAAGCCGCATGCCATTGCCGCCGCCATTGCGCGGGCGCGGGAGAAGTTTCCGTTATTGAAGGTGGAAGTTGAAGCCGACACGCTGGTGCAGGTGGCCCAGGCCGCCGTGGCCGGAGCCGACATTATCCTGCTCGATAACATGACGCCGCAGCAGTTGCGGGCGGCCGTGAAAATCATCCGGGGCCGTTCGCAGACCGAGGCCAGCGGCGGCGTGAATTTGAAAACGGTGCGCGCGATTGCCCGGACGGGGGTGGATTATATATCCGTGGGCGCCATCACGCACTCGGCGCGCGCGGTGGACATCGGTTTGGATTTCGAAACATGACGACCGACGCCACCATTCTTGCCGCTCTGCGCGCGAATCCCGAGGGCGTTTCCGGTGCGGACTTGGCCGAGCAACTAGCCATCAGTCGCGCGGCCATTTGGGCGCGGATTGATGAATTGCGCCAGGCGGGCTATGCGATTGAGGCGGGACCCCATTTTGGCTATCGCCTGGTCAGTTCGCCGGATGCGCTGCACGCGGATGATTTGCTCGCGCGTCTCGGCAAAACCAAAGTGATTGGCCGCGACATCCGGGTGTTTGAAGAAACCACTTCCACGAATGACATTGTCGAAAAACTGGCACGCGATGGCGTGAAAGAAGGCGCGGTGGTTTTCGCCGAATCCCAGACGAAGGGTAGGGGACGGCTCGGGCGGAAATGGACTTCACCGACGCACAAGGGACTTTGGTTTTCCGTGTTGCTGCGACCCGAATTGAGTCCGCAGGAGAGCACGCAATTGACCGTGGCTTCCGCGACCGCCTTGCGTCGGGCCATTAAGAGCGTCACCGGGCTCGCGGCGGAAATCAAATGGCCAAACGACTTGCTCATCCATGGTAAAAAAGTCGTGGGCATACTTACGGAGATGAGCGCCGAGGTTGATCGCGTGCGCCATATAATCCTCGGCATCGGCGTGGATGTTAATCAGGACGCGACGGAATTTCCGCCGGAACTGCGGAAGATTGCGACGTCGTTGAAAGTTGAATCGGGCGAAGAAATCTGTCGCGCCGAACTGGCGACGGAAATCATCCGGGAACTGGATGCGGATTATGCGCGGATTTGCGGCGGTAAATTTGCGGCGCTGGCGGATGAGTGGGAGACGGGCTGTCTGACCATTGGTAAACAGGTATCGGTGCAGATGGGCGCGAGATTTATTCGCGGCTCCGCCGAGGCGCTGGACGATGACGGCGCGTTGCTGGTTCGCACCGAGCATGGCCATCTGGAACGGATCATTGGCGGCGACGTGACCTTGGAGAAATCAAGCAGGCAGAAGGATGAAGGCTGAAATGACTTTGTTATTCGATATTGGGAATACCCACACGCATCTCGGTTTGGCTGACGATACGCGGGTCGTTAAACAAGGCGACATCCCGACGCTGGCTTGGTTTGGGGGTGGGGCGGCGGCGCGGATCAAACAATTTATTGGCAAGCATGAGATTGGCAGCGTGGTGTTGTGCAGTGTGGTTCCGCGCGTGACGCCGCTGGCTAAGAAATTTGTCCGCGCAACTTGGAAGACCGAGGCGCTCGAATTAAATGCCAAGACCGTTCGCGGTGTGGGCATTGATTATCCCAAGCCCAACTCCATCGGCCCGGACCGGCTCGCCAATGCGGTGGCGGCGCGTGCCCGATATGGCACGCCCGTGGTGGTGGTGGATTTCGGTACGGCGGTCACCTTCGATGTGGTCGATGCGCGCGGCAATTATGTGGGCGGCATCATTGCGCCAGGCTTGGCGGCGATGACGAATTATTTGCACGAGAAAACCGCGCTGCTGCCGAAGATTGAGATTCGCGAGATTAAAACGGCCATTGGCAAAAGCACCGAAGAGGCGATGCTCGCGGGCGCGGTGCATGGTTATCGCGGGCTGGTGCGCGAGTTGATTAGCCAGTTGAAACGCGAGTTGCGCGTGAAGAAACTGCCGGTGGTCGCCACGGGCGGCTACGCAAAATTGATTGCGGCGAAGTTGCCGGAGATTTCTGCCGTGGTACCGGATCTGACGCTCGAAGGGTTGCGGCTGGTGGGGCAAGCCAAGGTCTGAAGTCCGATGGCCACAGTCAATGCCTGCCGGTTGGTGCGCGAGTTTAGACTTTAGACTTTGGGCTTTGGACTTTAGACTGTTCGTTCTATGTCGAGCAGCCGCAGACAATATCCATTTCACCTGATTGAGTCCAAATGGCAGCAAACTTGGGAACAGCAGCAGGCTTTCCGCGCCTTTAATCCGAATGACGAGATTCCCGCGAATCATCCGTTCGCCGTGCGCCATAATCTTTCCGGCAAAGTGGCCGCCACGCAGTTGCCCCCTAAGTTTTACATTCTCGACATGTTTCCCTATCCGAGCGGTGCGGGCCTCCATGTCGGACATCCGGAAGGCTACACGGCTACGGATATTCTGGCGCGGTACCGTCGAGCGGTTGGTTATAATGTGCTGCACCCAATGGGTTGGGATTCGTTCGGCCTGCCCGCCGAGCAATACGCCGTCAAGACCGGGCAACATCCCCGGGTTACGACCGAGGCGAACATCGCCAACTTCACACGTCAGATTAAGAGCCTCGGTTTCAGCTACGACTGGTCGCGCGAAATTGCCACGACGGACGTGGAATATTTCAAATGGACGCAATGGATTTTCCTGAAGCTCTACAACTCGTGGTTTAATCCGGAGACGAATAAGGCGGAATCGGTTGAGACCATTGAATTTCCTAGCGACTGCACAACCGAAGACGCAAAACGCGCCTATCGCGATGCCAAGCGCCTTGCCTACGTCAGCGAAGCACCGGTGAACTGGTGTCCGGAACTCGGTACGGTGCTGGCCAATGAGGAAGTCATCGACGGCAAAAGCGAAGTTGGCGGCTTCCCGGTCATCCGCAAGCCGATGCGCCAATGGATGCTCCGCATCACTGCTTACGCCGAGAAATTGCTGGCGGATCTCGATACCATTGACTGGAGCGATTCGCTCAAGGAAATGCAGCGGAATTGGATTGGCCGCAGCGAAGGCGCGGAGGTAGATTTTTATGTGATTCCGTCGGGCTACATTGGAAAGCCTGAGGCGATTCGAACATTATATGAACAATTATTAAATAATCGTTCAACTTTGCTCGAAGACTCGCTTCAAAAAGTTAAGGTTTTCACTACACGTCCAGACACACTATTTGGAGCTACTTATCTTGTCATTTCGCCGGAGCATAAATTAGCCCCCCAAATTACCACAAATGATCGACGCATCGAGGTCACTAGATATACAGAATTCGCAACTACAAAGAGTGATTTGGAAAGAACAGAACTGGCAAAAGAAAAAACAGGTGTGTTTTCTGGTGGCTACGCGCTTAATCCAGTCAACGGCGAAGTTGTGCAAATTTGGATCGCCGATTACGTTCTCGCCAGTTATGGAACTGGCGCAATCATGGCTGTGCCAGCACATGACGAGAGAGATTTTGAATTCGCGCGCAAATTCAAATTGCCAATTAAACCAGTAGTTCGCCCTGTATATGGCGATAATTTTATGTTGGAGCTACCCGGTGATGGCCCGAATCCTAATTATGACGAATTGGAGGAACGATATTTCCTTCACCCAGAATTGTATTATGGGCAAACTTTGCCGTTTGTGATGCAAGGAATTAACGGAAGGTCTCGCAATTTAGAAATCTCATTGGATGGTAATTCCACCGCCGAAGCCAAAAAGAAAATTACGGCGTGGCTTGAAGCGCGCGGTCTGGGCAAGAAAACGATTAATTACAAGCTCCGCGACTGGCTGTTTAGCCGCCAGCGTTATTGGGGCGAGCCGTTCCCAATCGTTTGGAAAAAAGGCCCGGACGGTCAATCCTATCACGAAGCGCTGCCGGAGAGTTCGTTGCCGTTGTTGCCGCCGACCTTGGAAGATTACAAGCCCACGGCTGGTGGTGAGCCGCCCCTCGCTCGCGCGAAGGATTGGCTCAATTTGCCCGATGGCTCGGTGCGTGAAACGAATACCATGCCGCAATGGGCCGGTTCCTGCTGGTATTATCTGCGCTACACGGATGCGAAGAATGCGCAAGCCTTCGTTGGCAAGGAAGTTGATAATTATTGGATGGCGTCAAATGGTAAAGCGGCCGGCGTTGATCTTTATGTTGGTGGCACCGAACACGCCGTGTTGCATCTGCTTTACGCGCGGTTCTGGCATAAAGTTTTGTTCGACCTTGGCTATGTCTCCACGCCGGAACCGTTTTACAAGCTGGTCAATCAAGGCCTGATTCTCGGCGAGGACGGCCAGAAGATGTCCAAGTCGCGCGGCAACGTGGTGAACCCTGACGATGTGCTGGTGGAATACGGCGCGGATGCGTTCCGGTTGTATGAGATGTTCATGGGGCCGTTGCAGGATACGAAGCCTTGGAATACCAAAGGCGTCGAGGGGGTGTACCGTTTCCTGGGCCGGGTCTGGCGTCTCTTCGTTGATGAAAAATCCGAAACGGCTTTTGAACAGGCTGAGACCACGGCGGAACCGTCCCAGCGGGGAGAGCTTTTGGATTTAATCCTGCTTGATGGCGGCATCACCGATCAGCACGCCACACCCGCGCAACTCAAGGCGCTGCACGCCTGCATCAAGAAAGTCACGGAGGACTTGGACGGCATGCGCTTTAACACGGCCATCTCCGCGATGATGGTTTTCATTAATGAGGCGATGACGTGGCAGACTAAACCGCTGTCCGTGATGAAGCCCTTCCTTCAGTTGCTCGCGCCGTTCGCACCGCATGTCGCAGAAGAACTTTGGGCACGGTTGCATGCCACCTTCGGTCAAGTGGCGACGTCCCTTGCCTATGCGCCGTGGCCCAAGTATGACGCCGCATTGCTCGTCGAGAGCGAGATTGAGATTCCCGTGCAGGTGAACGGCAAGTTCCGCGATGTCATCAAGGTGGCCGTGGATGCGGACAATGCGACGATTGAGGCGGCAGCCAAGGTGGCGGAGAAGGCGCAGCCATTCCTCGCTGGCAAAGCCATCAAGAAAGTGATCATCGTGCCGAAGAAGATGGTGAACCTGATTGTCGGCTGATGTGGCAGGCGCCGATTACTTTTCCGCGCTCGCGAGGATGGTCTGAAAGTGCGGCGGCTGTTCTTCGGCGGCGACGATGCTGATCTCGATCCTCTTAAATCCGGCGGCCTCCAGCCAGCGGTGCAGGTCGCTCTCCGCGAAGCCCAGCCAGCGGTCCCCGTAGAGTTCGCGCGCCTTCTCGAAGTTGTGTTTGAGCAGGTCGAGCAGGAGGATTTGGCCATGCGGTCTTAATAACTTCGCCGCGCTCACCAGTGCCGCCGCCGGATTCTCCGCGTGATGCAAGGCCTGGCTCAAGATTACCAGGTCAACGCTGCCGGCCTCGATGGGCGGGTTTTGCAAATCGCCCTGACGGAACTCAAGATTCTTAAGGTGATTCTTTTTCGCCTTGGCGGCACCGAAGGCCACAATCTTTTCCGAGTTGTCCACAGCGATGACGTGCTTGCAACGGCGCGCCAGCAGTTCGCTCAACAAACCTTCACCAGCGCCTAGGTCGGCAACGACGAGTGGCGGTAGCATCCGCAGCAGCAGATGTCCGAAGGCCTGCCAGGAGCGACCCGGTCCGTAAACGCGGTCGAAGCGGCCAGCGACTTGATTGAAGAAAACCTGCGCCTGCTCCTTGCGGCGTACGAGGACGCGTTTGAGATTAATCTGGTCGCCGCTGTGTTCAGTAAGTTCCTTGGCACCGCGAATGGCGAGTTGGATGAATTCGCTGGCGACGGAATCCGCCTGCGGATTGAGTTTGTAGAAAGTGCGTTTGCCGTCGCGCCGGGATTTTACGAGCGCGCAGTCGGCGAGCAGGCCAAGGTGCGTGGAGATGCGCGACTGGCCGAGGCGCGTGACTTCCTGTAATTCGTTGACCGAGAGCTCGTCTTTTTCCAGCAGGGCGACGATGCGGAGCCGGGTCGGGTCGGACAGGGCGCGCAGTGATTTTAGGGTGGAGGTCATGTTCGTTTGGATGCGCGCAACTTTTTTTGAAATTCCATTTGACGCGCTCCGCAATCTTTATATCATCCTATCTTGATACGTCAATATGTTGTTGGCGCAAAACACACAATTAATATTATGAGCAAGAACTTCATCTTTTCATCCGAGTCGGTTGGCGAAGGCCATCCGGACAAAGTGGCCGATACCATTTCCGATGCCGTGCTGGACGCCTGCCTCGCGCAGGACAAGTTCAGCCGCGTCGCCTGCGAGACTTACTGCAAGTCCAACCTCGTCGTGGTTGGCGGCGAAATCACCACCAAGGCTCGCCTCGACTTCAACCAGATCGCGCGCGACGCCATCCGCGAGATTGGCTACACGCACGATGACGACGTGTTTCACGCCGACAAAGTTTTGATCATGAACGCCATCACGTCGCAGTCGCCGGACATCGCTCAGGGCGTTGACGCGAAGGCCGCCGAAGGCAAAGACACCGCCGAGCAGGGTGCCGGCGATCAGGGTTTAATGTTTGGTTATGCGTGCAATGAGACCCCCGAGCTGATGCCGGCGCCAATCATGTTCGCTCATCAGTTGGGCGCGGAACTCACGCGCATTCGTAAGACGGGCAAGGTTGCCTGGTTGCGCCCCGACGCCAAATCGCAGGTCTCTGTGCAATACGTGGATGACCAGCCGGTGGCCATCACCAACGTCGTTATCTCCACACAGCACGCGCATGACGTAAAGCACAAGACCATCAAGGAATTTTGCATCGAACAGATCATCAAGAAAGTTTTGCCCAAGCATCTGCTTACGAAAAAGACGCAGTTCCTCATCAACCCTACCGGCCGTTTCGTGGTCGGTGGACCGCAGGGCGACACCGGTTTGACGGGCCGCAAAATCATCGTGGACAGCTACGGCGGCATGGGGCGGCACGGCGGCGGTGCGTTCTCCGGCAAAGATCCGAGCAAGGTGGACCGCAGTGCGGCCTATATGGGCCGTTACGTTGCCAAGAACATTGTGGCCGCAGGCATTGCCACCAGTGCGGAGATTCAGTTCGCCTACGCCATCGGTTATCCCGAACCCGTCAGCGTGTGCATCAACACGTTTGGCACGGCGACGAACGGCCTCACCGATGAGCAGATTGAGCAGGCCGTGCGCGAAGTGTTCAGCTTCAAGCCGGCGAACATCGTCAAGCAGTTGAATTTGCTCCGTCCGATTTATTCCAAAACCACCAACTACGGCCATTTCGGCAAAACCGATCCGGCCATCACCTGGGAAAAAGCCGACAAAGTCAAAGACCTTAAACGTGCCCTGAAATTAAACTAACCAAAAAGAAATACCATTATGGCTACCATTAAATTACCTCCGTCCCGCGCCAAGCTCACGAAACTCGCCGCCAAGAACGGTGCGGCGAAGGCCGATTACGCCATCCGCGACCTTTCACTCGCTGAGTGGGGCCGCAAAACCATTCAGGTTTCCGAGCACGAAATGCCCGGCCTGATGTCCATCCGCAAGAAATACGGAGCCAGCAAGCCGCTCAAGGGCGTCCGCATCACCGGTTCCTTGCACATGACCATTGAAACGGCGATTCTCATCGAAACCCTCGTCGAACTCGGCGCCTCCGTGCGCTGGGCCAGTTGCAATATCTTCTCGACGCAGGATCACGCTGCCGCCGCCATTGCCGCCGCTGGTATTCCGGTGTTCGCGCACAAGGGCGAAACGCTCGAAGAATACTGGGACTTGACGCTTCGCGCGCTCACGCATCCCGGCAACAAAGGCCCGCAACTCATCGTCGACGACGGTGGCGACGCCACGCTGCTCATCCACAAAGGTTACGAGCTGGAAAACGGTGATACCTGGGTCAACACGCCCAGCGACAATCACGAAGTGGCCGTCATCAAGAATCTCTTGAAGCGCGTCGCGAAAGAACGTCCCGGTTTCTGGCACGAAGTGGTCAAAGACTGGAAGGGCGTTTCCGAAGAAACCACCACCGGTGTGCATCGTCTGTATCAGATGTTGGAGCAGGGCAAGTTGCTCGTGCCCGCCATTAACGTCAACGACTCCGTCACCAAGTCCAAATTTGATAATCTCTACGGCTGCCGCGAATCGCTGGCCGACGGCATCAAGCGCGCGACCGACGTGATGGTCGCCGGCAAAGTCGCCGTCGTCTGCGGTTATGGCGATGTGGGCAAAGGCTCGGCGCACTCGCTGCGCGGCTTTGGCGCCCGCGTCATCGTCACGGAGATTGACCCCATCAACGCCTTGCAGGCGGCGATGGAAGGCTTCGAAGTTACGACCGTCGAAGACACGCTTGGCACCGCTGACCTCTACGTCACCACCACTGGCAACAAGGACATCATCACGCTCGAACACATGGCGAAGATGAAAGATCAGGCCATCGTCTGCAACATCGGCCACTTCGATAACGAAATCCAAGTGGACCGTTTGAACCAAGCCAAGAACGTGAAGAAGCTCACCATTAAGCCGCAGGTGGACAAATACACCTTCGCCAATGGCAACAGCATTTACATGCTGGCTGAAGGTCGCCTCGTGAACCTCGGTTGCGCCACCGGCCATCCGAGCTTCGTGATGTCGAACAGCTTCACCAACCAGGTGCTGGCCCAGCTCGACTTGTGGAAGAACAAAGACACGAACAAAATCGGCGTCTATCGTTTGCCCAAGAAACTGGACGAAGAAGTTGCCCGCCTGCACTTGGAAAAGATTGGCGTGAAGCTGACCAAGCTGACCAAGTCACAGGCCGAGTATCTCGGCGTGCCGGTCGAAGGCCCGTACAAGCCGGAACACTATCGCTATTAATCCTTCGCATTGCGAATAAGGAACGAGGCGGACAGAGCAATCTGTCCGCCTTTTTTGCTGCCCGAACCCACCAGAGACCTGCCAGTCAGCAAAGTTTGCATATCAGTATGGGGTAAGGTCCGACTCACTTTTATGCGGCGGGTACAAAAGCATCGACCCGTCTTGGTCTTTCGGCCTATCCTCTTTTAGATATCGTTTGGGGCCGCATGAGAACCAGTACCACGTCCAGCTTCCGCTATTTTCCCGTGAGCGATCGCGATCGGAATTGGGGCCTCTATACCACGACCGTGGGCGAATCACGCATCGCGCCGCAATCGGTTTATCCGCCGGGTGGTCATCCCAAGAACTTCGCTTTCGACCATCGGCACGGCCGCATCCTCGACAGCTTTGCCCTGGTCTATATTTCGAGTGGCCGTGGCAAATTTGAATCCAAGCCGAAGTTCTCCGCCGTCATTGAACCCGGCGATGCGTTCCTCCTGTTCCCCGGTGTGTGGCATCGCTATGCGCCCGATGCGGAAACGGGCTGGCACGAGCATTGGATTGGCTTTGATGGCGATCTCGTTCGTCGCTGGCTGAAACATAAGTTCATTTCGCCGCAAAAGCCGGTCGTAAAAATCCACGCCGAGGATGTCGTGCAACTGACCTTCAGCCAGATGATGCAATCGGTTCGCGCCAATCGTTCGGCCCTGCAGCAAATTCTGGCCGGGGCGACCGCGAATCTAATCGGCCTTTATTATTCGGCGAAACAGACTTCACCGGCCGCCGGGCCGCTTAACGCCAGCGCCATCGAACTGGCCATCAACCGGCTCCAAAATGACTTCGCCCAGCCGCTCGATATGAAGCTTTTAGCGCGGGAACTCGGCGTCAGCTACAGTTGGTTCCGCAGTCATTTCGCTGCGCACACCGGCTTGAGTCCGCACCAATACCTGCTGGAATTGCGGCTGGTCCGCGCCCGCAACCTGATTGCCGAGACGGAGCTTACGGTCAAAGAAATCGCCGCGCAGACCGGTTTCGATGACGAACATTATTTCTCGCGCCTGTTCCGGCAGAAACTCAACTTCACGCCGAGTCAATGGCGTCAGCGCTGCCTGCGGCGCACGTAAGGTTTGTGCCGTCGGGCAAATCCCGGCTCTGGCAAATTATCCACCCGATTTGTCATTCTCTCCCTTGTTGCCGGACCCGAAGCTTGTGACACTGGCCTCTCACTTTCCCTGTGAAAATCACTGAGATCAAACTCTATACCACCAAATCCGGTGACACCGGCGCGCGCGGTACTGCCATGCAATGGATGGGCGGCATCACGCCGGGCCGCTGGGTTGCCGCGATGGCCAAGCCCTATGACATGCCGGTCATTCCGCATGGTGCGAGCGTTTACAATTATCATTTCATGATGGCCAATACCAATTCGCCGTATGCGGAATATCTTTCCGTCGGCACGGGCACAGACATTCAGCCCATCTTCAGCGTGGAACTGAAACGCAGTTTGCTGGCCCCCCTTCAAAGGCTAAACTAACGCTTCCCATGGCAAAGATTCGCGTCGGCGTGATTGGTGCAGGCTGGTGGGCGACATTCGCTCACATCCCTGCCATCCGCTCGCACGCGCAGGCCGAACTCGTCGCCGTGCAAAGTCGCGAACGCGCCAAAGCGGAAAAAATCGCGCGCGATTTCGGCGCGCAACATGCCTGCACCACCGTGGATGAAGTGCTCGCGCTGACCGGATTGGATGCCGTCATCATCGCCTCCACGCCCAACGTCCACTACGCGCAAGCCAAGGCCGCGCTTCAGAGCGGACGTCATGTGTTAATTGAAAAACCCATGACGTTCACCGCCGCCGAAGCGCGTGAGCTCGTGGAATTGGCCGCGTCCAAGCAGCTTCAGCTCCTCATCAGTTGCCCCTGGCATTTCACCCGGCACGGCATCGAGACGCGCCGGCTTATTCAGTCCGGTGCCTTGGGCCAAATCAAAATGATCTCGGTGTTGATGACCAACCCCATCGACAAATTGCTGCGCGGCATCAACACCTCGCCCACGCACGGTCTGGCGGACGTCTATGTCGAACCGCGCCACGGCTCCTACAACAACCCCGCCATCGCGGGCGGTGGCCAAATCTATTGTCAGGTATCGCACGCGGCCGCTTACCTCACCTTCCTCACCGGTCTCCGTCCGGTGGAGGTCTTTGCCCGGTTCGACCGCGACGGTTCGCAAAACGACATCTACAACGCCCTTACGATTACCATGGAAAACGGCGCGCTCGTCTCACTGGCCAGCACTGGCGCGACACCACTCGCCGAGCGCAATTACGAAGTCCGTGTCTTCGGTACCAAGGCCATCGTGCAACTCGAGCTTTGGCGCGGCTCCATGACCCTCATCGATTTCAACGATCAACGCACCGTGTATCCGCCGCTCGCGGAAGCGGAGATTTATCCCGCGCCCGCCCCCGCCTTGAATTTCATCGATGCCATTCGCGGTCAGGCCGCCAACGGTTCGCCCGGCGACCTTGGCTTGGCCGCGATGGAAATCATCGAAGCCGCCTGCACCTCCGCGGCCAATGGCCAAAACGTTTCCGTCCGCCAATAATATGAGTCAGCCCGTTCAACTTACCGGTATTGCTTGGGATGATAGTCGTGCGTTGCCGACGCTTGTCGCCACTGCGCAGCGCTATGAGGAGACGCATCGCGGCCTACGCATCCAATGGCAGAAGCGCACGCTCGATGAATTTGGCCATATGCCGACGCTGCGCGCGAATGCGAAGTGCGCCGGGCGCATCCGGCCAAGGCGGCCGCCCCGAGCTGGGACGTCAATTCCATCGTCGCCGCCGTCGTGCAAAAGCTAAAGACCTGACCGGTCCGGGTCTCCTCTCAGAATCGTTCACCTGTACCGTCACCCAGCCGGTGATTCAGCGGCGATTTTAGGTCGTAAAACCCTCGATTGCTTAGTGAAAAACTTCGTTTGCGTACCAACAACCGTCGCTTGTATAGCAACAAACGTGGCTTGTGTATGAACAGGGGCCGCTTGTGTGTCAACCAGCGGCGTCTGTGACATGACGCGCGTGGCTTGTTGCGTTGCAAACGGCGCTTGTCGCATTACAGACGTCGCTTGCGTATCAACAAAAGACGTTTGTAGCATTACAAACGGCGCTTGTAACATTACAAACGACGTTTGTAATGCAACAAGCGGGCATGTTTGATGGTTGTTGAGGGGTTGTATTACGGCAATCTGGCTGGTTCACAACACTTTCTGCGAATATACCACAAACGGGACAGTTTTCAGGGCTAAACCGGGCTGACTCTGGTTTGAGGGACGCGCATGCGCCCCGCAACCGAGAAAAAGAACAAAAACTAAAGCCCCCTCACACAACGGAACCCAATGTCGTCGGCGGCACTGCTCGGGTCGGAGCTGTTTTGGCGATAGGTGCACCGCGAGACGTCGGCGTAGACGAACCAATAGCCGCCGCGCAACACACGGGAGCCCGATCCTGGCCCCGCTCCCGTTGGGTTGTTTGTGGTCGGCTGACCATACGGCGTGCCATACCAGTCCCCACACCATTCTAACACATTCCCCGCCATGTCGTATAACCCGTAGCCATTCGGCGCAAACGAACCCACCGGACTTGTCGCCGGACTCGTTCCTCCGACACTCCCGACCGCATTATAGCCATTCGGCCCCAAATCATAGCTGTAACTGGCGGTC
>CAIPKV010000080.1 GCA_903865745.1 uncultured Verrucomicrobia subdivision 3 bacterium
AGCCCGCTGCTGGCCGTGATAGTGATCTTCTGTTCCTTGCCGGTGCCAAGGTCCTTCGCGCCGACGTGCAAAATGCCGTTGGCGTCAATGTCGAAGGTCACTTCAATCTGCGGCACGCCGCGCGGCGCGGGCGGAATGTCGGCCAGATTAAATTTGCCGATGGTCTTGTTGTCGCGGGCAAACTGGCGTTCGCCCTGGAGCACATGGATCTCAACGCCGGGCTGGCTGTCGCTGGCGGTGGAGAAAATTTCCGATTTGCGCGAGGGGATCGTGGTGTTGCGCTCGATCAGCTTGGTGAACACGCCACCGAGCGTTTCGATGCCGAGCGAGAGCGGGGTGACGTCGAGCAGGAGCACGTCCTTCACTTCGCCCTTGAGCACGCCGCCCTGGATGCCGGCGCCGATGGCGACGACTTCGTCAGGATTCACGCCCTGATGCGGGGCTTTGTTGATGAGCTTGTGCGCGGTCTCGACGACGCGCGGCATGCGGGTCATGCCGCCGACGAGCACGAGTTCGTCAATCTTGCTGGCTTCGATACCCGCGTCCTTGAGACAGGCGGTGACGGGCTTGATGGTGCGCTCGAACAGGCTGTCCGTGAGCTGCTCCATTTTGGCGCGCGTGAGATTTTTCTGGATATGCTTCGGGCCCGTCGCATCCGCCGTGATAAACGGCAGATTGATGTCGTAAGTGGTCGAGCTGGAGAGGGCGATCTTCGCTTTCTCGGCTTCTTCCTTGATACGCTGGAGTGCGTCCGGCTGCTTGCGGAGATCCATGCCGGATTCCTTTTTGAATTCGTCAAGAATCCAGTCCATCAACGTATTGTCCCAGTCGTCACCGCCGAGGTGCGTGTCGCCGTTCGTGGCCTTTACTTCAAACACGCCGTCACCGATTTCTAGCACGGAAATGTCAAACGTACCGCCGCCCAAGTCATATACGGCAATCTTCTCGTCCTTCTTCTTGTCGAGACCGTAAGCGAGGGACGCGGCGGTCGGCTCATTAATGATGCGGAGCACTTCGAGACCGGCAATGCGGCCGGCGTCCTTCGTGGCCTGACGCTGCGAGTCGTTGAAATAAGCGGGCACCGTGATGACGGCTTGCGTGATTTTTTCGCCCAGGCGCGTTTCGGCGTCGGCTTTGAGCTTCGCAAGAATCATCGCGGAGATTTCTTGTGGCGAGAATTGCTTGGCTTTGCCTTCGACTTCGACTTCCACGGCGCAATCGCCATTGGACGCCTTCACGACTTTGTAAGGCATGCGCTTAATTTCTTCGCCAACTTCATCAAACTTGCGGCCCATGAAGCGCTTGATGGAATAAATCGTGTTGCGGGAGTTGGTAACGGCCTGGCGTTTGGCGGCATCGCCGACCACGCGTTCGCCGCCCTTGGTGAAGGCGACGACGCTGGGCGTGGTGCGTTTGCCCTCGGAATTTTCCAGCACCAGCGGTTCTCCGCCGTCCATGACGGCCATGCAGGAGTTTGTGGTGCCGAGGTCGATGCCTAATACTTTAGCCATAAATTTGTGTGCGTAAAAATGGTTTTCGGTTTAACTGCTGACGTATCCTATGCAATAAAGATGCCGGATCATGCCAAACGGCTAAATAGTAACGAAATCGCTGTAAATAAAGGCTGAAGTGGAAGCTAGTCCAATGGCTAGAGAAGTCTAGAGGTGTGCCACTTGCGACACTGTGGCACACCGCAACAGGGCGTGGCGCAGTTTTTATGGCGCAACCGACGCATTATAACAGCGCGAAGGTTAGCCCTTCAACGTTGGTAAACAAGCGACCATCTGTGCCGGTCAGGCCACTCTCGGCGACGGATTACTTGCTCCCCGGTTTGATGGCCGGAATTTTGGCGAGATCCGGCGGAAGTTGGTTGGGGTCGAAGGTCTCGACTTGGAGCGCAATCAGACTGACGGTCGGCACGCCGAGATTTACCATGCCGTTGGAACGGTCCACCACCATTGCCACGCCGGCGACGGTGCCGCCGTTGGCGCGCACGATATCAATGGTCTCCTGCACGCGGCCGCCCTTGGTCACGACGTCTTCGACGACGAGAATCTTTTCGCCGGGCGCAATCTTGAAGCCGCGCCGGAGGACGAGCTTGCCCTCCTCTTTTTCAACGAAGATGAATCTCACGCCAAGCTGCCGCGCGACTTCCTGGCCGATGACGAGGCCGCCCATCGCCGGCGCGACGACGGTGACGGCGCCGAGGGGTTTTAATTTGGCGGCGAGGGCTGCGCCGAGTTTTTCCACGTCAGGCATCTGCTGGAGCGCGAGGGCGCATTGGAAAAACTGCCGGCTGTGCAATCCGCTGCGAAGAATGAAATGGCCTTCGAGCAGCGCGCCGCTGTCCCGAAAAATCTGGAGGACTTGATTTTGTGTCATCGCGCGGATTTTAGTTTGATTCAAAAAACTTCAAAGACATTTTTGCCACCGAGACCCCGAGCGCACTGAGCTTTATTTTTCCTCTGTGCGCTCCGTGTCTCTGTGGCTAATCTTTCCGTGTGCCGAAGTGGCTTAAATTCATCATCGCCGCCCTGCTGCTGCCGGTTTGCGGCGGCGCGGGTATGGCGCTGTTGAAAGTGCTGCAAGCCTGCGGTCGCGCCGATACGACTTGGGTTCCGTTTCTTGGCGGGGCCGCCTGTTGGATTATTATTTTCTGTCTGCTGCCCAAGCCGATGTGGGTTTACGTCTTCGGCCACGAGCTGACGCACGCGCTGTGGACCTGGCTGTTCGGTGGCGAGGTGAAAAAAATGAAGGTTGCGTCCTCCGGCGGCCATGTCGTTATCTCCAAGACGAATTTTCTCATCGCGCTGGCGCCGTATTTTTTCCCGTTGTATGTCGCGCTGGTCGTCGGCGGATTCGCGCTCGGCAACCTGATTTGGAACTGGCACGGCTACCTTGTGTGGTTTCATTTGTGCGTCGGGGCGGCGTACGCGTTTCACGTCACCCTGACATTTCATGTCTTGCAGACCCGGCAGTCGGACATCACCGGGCAGGGCTATTTGTTTTCCGCCGTGGTGATATTTCTTGGCAACATCAGCGTGCTGCTACTGGGGATTCCGCTGCTCACGGCGCGCGTCGGCATCCTCAATTCGCTCGGTTGGTGGCTGGAAGCCACCGGCAAAATCCTTCACTGGCTGCAACGGGTGCTTTGAATGGGTAAAAAATCAGTAATTCATTCTTGAAATGTAACCACCTTTGGATTCATCCTCACACACGTTATGGATTTAGCCGACATCTTGGGGCGCGAACAAATCGTGCCTGAACTCAAAGCGACCAACCGCTGGGAAGCCATCGACGAGCTCATCGGCAATCTCGTGGCTACCGGCAAGATTCAGCCCGCCGACCGCGACGCCGTCACCGCCGCCGTCAAAAAGCGCGAAACCTCAATGTCCACGGGCATCGGCTTCGGCATTGGCATACCGCACGCCTCGACGGATTTGATTTTTGAAGTCGTCGGTGCCTTGGGCCGTTCCAGCAAAGGTGTGAACTTCGATGCACTGGACAACCAGCCTGTGAAGCTCGTCATGCTCTTTCTGGTGCCGCAGGGACAGTTCCAGAAACATCTCCACACGCTCGCCAATATCGCCAAACTTTTGCACAAGGCAGATTTTCGCGAAGCCCTCGAAAAATCTTCCGACGCCGACGCCATGCTCGCCGTCATCCGCGAGCACGGTAAAAAGTAGCCGGGCCGGGTCAGCCGCCCGCGCCCGCCAAATATTCTTTCCGCTTGGAAAACCAGTCCGTAGCAATCCCCGAGCTCGCCAAAATATTGGTTGCCTTTGGCTGCCCCGCCGAAAAATCTCCCGAGATGGCCGCGCAACTTGATAAGCGCGCCCGTCAACTGGCCGCCGAAAAGGGCCGTACCTACCAGGAAGCCCTGCAACATCTGCTCGGCTTGATGCGCCAGGGCTGGGCGGCCAAGGAAAAAGGGTTTTGAATTTGCGGTTTACGATTTACGATTTGCGCGCATCAAACGGTGCCGCTCGTAAATTATAAATCGTAAGGTCAAAATGATTACTCCCTGGAAAAAAATCAGCTCCAAACCCGTCGGCGATTTCCGCATCTTCAAGCTGCGTTCCGACCTTTGCATCAATCCGCGCACCGGCAAGGAACACGACTTCTATGTGCTCGACAGCGTCAACTGGGTCAACGTCATTGCCCTCACGCCCAATCAGCAGCTCGTGATGGTGCAGCAATTCCGGCACGGCTCCGGCACCGTCGAACTGGAGATTCCGGGCGGCATGATGGATCCGCACGAGACCGACCCGGTAGCGACCGCCGTGCGTGAATTGCGCGAGGAGACCGGCTACGAAGGTGAGCAGGCGCGTCTGCTGGGGAAGATTCACTCCAATCCCGCCATCTTGAGCAATACCACCTTCACCGTGCTGATCGAAAACTGCCGGCTGCAACACGCGGTGGAATTCGACAGCGGCGAAGATTTGAATACGCTGCTCGTGCCGGTGGCGGATATACCGCAGCTCGTTGCCGATGAAAAAATCGGCCACTCGCTTGTCGTCGTTGCGCTGTCTTATTTCGATTTGTGGCAACGCGGAATCAAGAAAGTCTAACCGCAGCCGGACTCGCCCATGCCGATTTTTTACGAATGTCAGCGTTGCACCGCCTGCTGTCGCTGGCCGGGCCAGGTGCGTCTGACGAATGAGGAAATCACCCGGCTCGCCGCGTTCAAGGGCCTGAGCGAGGCGGACTTCATCCAGCAATTCACGCGGCTGCGCTGGGATCGCGGCGGGCTGGCGCTGCTGGAGAAACCGGATGGTGGCTGCATTTTTCTGGAGGGCGACGACTGTTCTGTGCAGGCCGTCAAGCCGCAACAATGCCGCGATTTCCCGAATCTTTGGAATTTCCCCGGCTTCCAGCAGACCTGCCAAGCCTTCCCGCGCGAAGTCTCGGAGGCGGAATACGCCCGCCGCATCGCTCTCATCAAGTCCACCGGCAGTCATCAATAGGTTCGGAAACGCCGCCCGCCCAAGCTAAATTCAGGCGGCATCGCTGACCGGACGGCGTCAGAACGTCTGATTCATACACATTGCGTTGTTATGGAGTTGTTTATACGGCTGCTTAAGGGGTGTGGCCGGTAGTTTGGTGGCGGGCGCTGGATCATCGGTGCGTTTAGCCAGATGATCTGTGGGTTTAGCCAGGTCATCGGGCAGTTTAGCCAGATGGCCGGTGGGTTTAGCCAGACCATCGGGCAGTTTAGCCAGGTGACCCGGCAATATAGCCAGACCATCGGGGAGTTTAGCCAGGTCATCCAGCAGAATGCCCAGATGATCGGTGCGTTTAGCCAGACCTTCCAGCAGTTTAGCCAAAGGACTGGGGGAAATAGCCGAATGGTCCGGTGGCGACCTTGACGGGCGGGTGCGGGTCGACCGAGTCTTCGGGTTGCTAGCTCAAGCTCACGGGATCGATGTCCACGGCTAGCGTCACGTCCTCCGGCTGTGTCAGCGACTGAATGATCTGCGCCAGTTCACGGCTCAAGGCGCTCATGGCCCGCGTCCGCAGCATAATCTGGTAGCGGTAGAAGTTTTCTGCACGTAACAGCGGGGCGGGAGCCGGCCCGGCGATAATTAAATCTTTCAGCGACTTTAATTTTTTCTCCAACTCACGTTTCAAGTGGTCGGCGGAGAACTTTACCTTTTCCTCGTTACGACCTTTGAGCGTGAGCAGCGCTACGCGGCTGGCGGGTGGATATTTCAGTTGTTCGCGGAATTCAATCTCCTGTTCGTAGAAACCCACGAAGTCGTGGCGGCGCGCATATTGGATGGCCGGATGAAACGGCGTGAATGCCTGCACGAATACTTCGCCTTCGACATCGCCGCGACCCGCCCGGCCGGAAACCTGCGTGAGCAGTTGGAACGTGCGCTCGCCCGCGCGGAAATCCGGCTGGTGCAGCGCCGAGTCCGCGTAAATGATGCCGACGAGCGTGACGTTCGGAAAATGCAACCCTTTCGCAATCATCTGGGTGCCGACAAGGATATCAATTTTGCCGGTGCGAAAATCGCCGAGGACGTGGCGGTAATCGTCTTTCCGCTTCATCGTGTCGGCGTCCATGCGCTTGACGCGCGCCTTCGGAAATAATTTGGCCAGTACTTCCTCGACCTTCTGCGTGCCGGTGCCGGCAAACCGGATGGCGGGATTTTTGCACTTGGGCTCCGGGCAGACGAGCGGGACTCGTTCGTTGTGACCGCAGATGTGGCAGGACAGTTTCTGTTCGATGCGATGATACGTCAGTGACACGCTGCAATTCGGGCAGTTGGCCACATAGCCGCACTTCGGACACAGCAGCGAAGTCGAATAGCCGCGCCGGTTCAAAAATAATATAGTCTGCTCGCCGCGTTCGAGCCGCTGCGTGATGGCCTCTTTGAGCTGGGGCGAAAAGAGCGGCGGACCTTTCTCCTTGTACATCGCCTGCCGCATATCCACGACGCGGACCTGCGGCATTTTCTGGTCGTCCACGCGCTCCGGCATTTCCAGCAGCGTGAATTTGCCGCGCTTGCAGTTGTAAAAACTTTCCATCGAAGGCGTGGCGGAGCCCAGCACGACGACGGCGTTTTCCATCTGCCCGCGCATGATGGCCACATCGCGCGCATGGTAGCGCGGCGCTTCCTCCTGCTTGTAAGTGTGCTCGTGCTCCTCGTCCACGATGATGAGGCCGAGCGGTTCGACCGGCGCAAAAATCGCCGAGCGCGCGCCAATGACAATGCGCGCACGCCCCTGACGAATTTTATGCCATTCGTCGTGCCGTTCACCGGCGGATAGATGCGAATGCAAGACGGCAACCAGCGTCTGCAATTTGCCGGAACTGAAACGCGCCTTGAATCGCTCAACGGTCTGCGGCGTCAGCGAAATCTCCGGCACCAGAACAATTGCGCCCTTGCCTTGCTCCAGTGCGTGCGCCAGCGCCTGCAAATAAACTTCCGTCTTGCCCGAGCCGGTGACGCCGTGAAGTAGGAATGTTGAAGTGGCGGCAGTGGTCGGCGCGGGTTCTACTTCATCATGCCGCTGGTCCATGGCCGCATTGATTTTCTCCAGCGCAACCGCCTGAGCTGGATTCAGTACGATATTTTGCGTCGGCAAGATGGTTTCCCGCGCATACGGGTCGCGTTCGGAAACTTCGGACGTGATGGACACCAAGCCGCGATCTTCCAGCTTGCGAACCGTGGCGGCGGTGGTCTTGGTGAGTTCCAGCAGTTCGGCCAGCGGCAATTCCCGCCTCTCCTCGAGCAGATTCCAGATTTCCTGTTGTCGCTTCGGCAGTTTAGGAAATTCACCGACGGATGGCAGCGCCCGTACAAAAAGTCTTTCGCGCCAGCGCGCGTCCTCTTTGCGCACGGCCTCGGGCAAAACGGATTTCAGGGCGATTTCCGGCGCGCAGCAATAATATTCGCCAATCCAACGGGCGAGCTTCAACACCTTAGGGGTGACGAGCGTCTGGGCACCGATGACTTTGAGAATGGGTTTGAGATTCGCGTGACCGGATTCCTCAGCGACGGCGGTGACTACCCCGAGAATCTTGCGTGGCCCGAACGGTACCTGCACCCGGCTGCCGACATCAATCTGGCCGGCGAGGTTTGCTGGAATTGAATAGTCAAATTCCTTTCGCAGCGCGATTTCCAGGCTGACACGGGCGATCATGGTCTAATCCCGCGTAATAGAGCGCAGATCCGCTTCCAATTGCAGCCTTAGCCTTTCGCGACCGGCCTCATCCGTATCGCGTGGCACGCGCAGCGCTTTGCCCATCGTCACCGTGCAGACCGCGAAGGGCAGGGGGATTTGAAAACGGTCCCAGCTTTTCACGCGGATTTTCCAGTTGAGATGATACGTCACCGGCACGATGGGCATGCCAGTCATTTGCGCGGTGGAAATCACGCCTTCTTGTACAACATAGCAAGGACCACGCGGGCCGTCGGGCGTGATGGCCAGGTCGTGGCCGCGCCGGCCCCACGCGACCATCTCGCGCAGTGCCTGCGCGCCGCGCCGTGAAGAGGAGCCGCGCACTGGCTGCACCTTGAACATTTCAAGGATACCGGTCAGCAATCCGCCGTCCTTGCTCGCGCTGACCAGCGCTACAAGCCGACGCTGGCGGTCGCGCCGGGCAACGTAACGGCGATACAAAAGTAAGGCGAGCGCAAGGCGGTTGTGCCAGATGGCAAAAATTATTTTCTCCTGCGGCACATCGGAGAAATAGCCGGATAAATCTTCCAACCGGAACCTTAAGGTCGCGGTGATGACCTGCGCCACCGTGTAAATCAGTGCCGCCAGTAAACGCTGATGCCATTTCGGCGGATGCGGGATGACCACACCACCGACAATCCGGGCGTGGCGGCTGGTGGCTGGGGGCTGGGGTTGCAAATTGACTTCGGCCATCATGCGCCTTTTTTCAAGCAAGCGCGCACGAGTTGTTCCACCGTGGCGTTGGCGCCGAGCATTGTCTGCGCGGCGCGTACGGCATCATGCGCCTCGACTTGTTTGAAGCCCAGCGCCATGAGCGCGAGCGTGGCGTCGTTGGTTTTCTGGTCATCGGGCGATAGCGAATGTTTCGCGCTGGCTGCTTCCAGCGCGCCCGCCGTGCCAATCTTGTCGCGCAATTCCACGACGATGCGCTCGGCAGTTTTCTTGCCGACACCGGAGATTTGCGAGAGTGATTTTACGTCGCCGTTTGCGACTGCGCCGCGAAAGGCCACCGCATTCATGCCGCTCAAGATATTCAACGCCGTCTTCGGGCCAATGCCGCTCACGTTGTTGATGAGCAATCGGAACAAATCGCGCTCCACCACGGTCGCGAAGCCGTAGAGAATGTGCGCATCTTCGCGCACGATGAGTTGGGTGAGCAGCTTCACGTCGCCACCGGGGGTAGGCAGTTTATCGAAGGACGACAGTGGGATCAGTACTTCGTAGCCAACGCCGTTCACGTCCACAATCGCCTGTGTGGGCAGTGATTCGACCAGTTTGCCTTGGAGAAAAGTGATCATTCGGGTGTAAAATTATATTTTCTTCAGCGGTGTCAGACCATGCCGCGAATTTTCCTGCGCGTGTGTCAGTGCCAGCGCGAGTGCGTCCGCCGCATCGGGTGCGGGCAGTTCGGCGAGGTTCAACATCCGCTGCACCATTTTTGCGACAGCGATTTTTTGCGCCGCGCCGTAGCCGACGATTGCCTGCTTCACTTTACGCGTGGCGATTTCATAGATGTCCAGTCCGGCTTCAGCAACTGTTGCCATCGCTGCGCCGCGCGCTTCACCCATGATGATGGCAGTCTTCAAGTTCTGCGCAAAAAACAATCCTTCCACCACACAAACTGTCGGCTGGTGTTCGCGCAAGACGTCGCGGAGCGCTTGGGATATTTTGGCAAGGCAGCGGGAGCGCTCCCAGTCTTTCGGACATGAAATCGTTCCATGCGCGAGCGCGACCAGGGTGGACTTTTCCATGCGGATGACGCCATAACCCGTGCCGCGTACCGATGGGTCAACCCCCAAAATGATTTGAGTGATGGGCGACAATCGCCGGCTCGTCGGTGCGGGAACTAGAGCGGGGCGCGCCAGTTTGCCGTTAAGGCGCTGCTGCATCTGCTCAAATTGTTGCCGGGAAATGCCCACGCCACTAGGTTGCCAGCGCGCGCCAGTAGGCAAAAGGAAAAACGCCGCGACAGGAATGTCGCGGCGTTGCCTAAATCTGTGAGCGGACAGATTAGCCCTAGTTAATTTTGAGTTCGGCCCCCGCCATTAGCCGGCTGGTTTTGGCTGGGCGCGTTGTAATTATTGTGACCGGACCAGCCTGACTGATGTTGGTTCTGGGAACTAGTCGGCGCCCCGTAATTTTGCGGGTGACCCGCTGGTGCCGTTTCAATGGGGCGGTTCTGCGGCTGGGTGGGCGGGTTAAACGGTGGGCGATGCCCAGTAGCGTTATTATAGGTATTGTTTTGGTGATTGTTGTAGTTGTTGTAATAATTCTCACTTTCATTACGCGGCGTAGGGACATGGTTGTTTACATTAATATTGTTTTCGTTGCCACCGCCAAACGTGGTCGCTCTGCCAGGTGAACCCGGGTTGGAATAGGTTGAGTTCCGGTTCGGTTCACTGACCGGCCAGCCATGGTTGGGCGAATTGGCAAGGCTACCCACGCTGACGGGCTGGATGGGCCGGTGGGCCGCCTCGCCGATGGTCGCGACGGGGACGCCATGGTTGATGATGGTGTGGTTGTGGGAATCGTAATTGTAGTTATTGATGATGGTGGTTTGGTTATAAATCTGTGTGACCTGCGGACGTGGCACGCAGTAATTGCGCGGATGCGGCTGGCAGAAATTACCGACGGATACAAAGGTGAAGCAGCCGGCGGATAATCCGAAATCAAATCCCACAGCTACGCTTGAACCGCGATACATGAAGCCGATACCCGGCTGATAGACCGTGAACGGTGGCAACGGTGCCCAACCGCAGTAACTCCCAGAAGAACGCCAGGTCACCCATGACGGCGCCCAGACGGTGTCCGGCCACCAGCACCAGCCGTAGTTCGGCACATTGAACCAGCGGCCATAGTGAAACGTAATGCCCCAGGAATAATCCGAGTCCCAATACCAACCGCTATCCGTATACACCCAGCGACCGCGGTCACAGTACGGTTGCCAGGTTGAATCATAAATCACCGTCGTCGGCCGCCAGCAGCGACCGTAGCCCTCCACCACAATCCACTGGCCGTAAGGCGAGAGCGTGTTGTCAAAATCAGCCTGTGTCACGGGTGCTGGCGGCGGAGTGGTTGCCGCCGTATCAGCCGGGGCCGGGGCGGGCGCTGCCGTCGGCGGAGTTGCGGCGGAAAAATTCTTATCATGCGCGATCATGGCGTTCACCATATCGGATGAGACGCCCGCATCGGTGAGCGAAATGATTTCGTCCGCCGACACATTGAAGGCCCCCGGGCAACTGTTGATGTAATTCATGATCACGCTGGTATCCACGCCAGCTTGGGCGAGCTTGACGACTTCGGCGGTCGGTGTGCCGGGCTGAATGCCGGCGGGCAACGCACTGCTGGTGGCGGGAGCCGACTGGGCGCTTGCCGGGTTTTCGGAACCGACGACGGCGATGGCCAAGGTCAGGGCTAGCAGGGTTTTGAGTGGTAAATGAAATTTCATAAGTTTTGGTTGATGATGTTCGTTGCTATAGGCAACAAGTGTAAGACGCGGAAGTTTCGACTTCGTTCATTATCAAGCTACAAACCAATGGTAATCAATATCTTATTTTTGAAACCCGGGCTGGGTTCCAATGAGCTAGTGCGGTCGGCAAAACCACTGATTTCAAGATTTACTCGGTTTCCAATGAGACTTGGTAAATTCTCGTAATTTGTTGCCGGACCATCTCGCCCGTGCATTTCGGTTGCGCTGCTGCATCGTCAGGGCCAAGATTTGCGGCGAATTTATGCTCGCATATCTTTGGGTGGCAATTGGCGGCGCGCTTGGCAGCGTGGCTCGGTTCGGCCTCAACGGCCTGATCTCGGCGCGCTTCGGCGAGACCTTCCCGTGGGGCACCCTCATCATTAATGTCACCGGCTCGTTTCTCATCGGCATCTTTGCGGCGTACGCCGAGCCTAACGGGCGCGTGCTGATTTCACCCGGCATCCGGCAGTTCTTGATGATTGGTATTTGCGGTGGCTACACCACGTTTTCGTCGTTCAGCCTGCAGACGCTCCGGCTCGCCCAAAATCGCGAATGGCTCTATGCCGGTGGCAATATTTTGTTGTCCGTCCTCTTGTGCCTCATCGCCGTGTGGCTCGGCTACATGCTGGGTGCCATGTTCAATTCCGTGAAAGGAAATTAGTATGCAAATTCGAACCGAAGATCTTTCCCTCCGCCTTTTCATCGGCGGCAGAGCTTTGGGGACTTTGGAAAGATTGATATTCCGGCATTACTTTAGTGGCAAAACCGTATGAACCCACTAAATCATGAAATTGCCGCGCACTTGGAAAAAAGTGAGGCAATTGCGGTTCGTTTGGAAAATGTTTTGCGCGCGGTCCTGAAACAGTTCTCCTCCGAAACCGGCACGCTGCACCGGCTGGAGGCATCGACGCAATTGCTCCACCTCGTTGCGCAAGTTGGCCTGCCACCGCAATTGCTTGACGTCGTAAAAACCATTCCCGTCGGCAAAGGCATCGCGGGCCAGACCGTCGCGCAAAACCGGCCCGTGACCCTCTGCAACCTACAGACCGACACCAGCGGCTTCGCCAAACCCGGTGCGAAGCAGACTGGCGTCGGCGGCGCGCTGTGTGTGCCCATCCGTCATGGCAATGAAATCGTGGGTACCCTCGGCATCGGCACGCGGCGCGAGTACGAATACACGCCGGACGAAACGCGGGCGCTGGAAGAAATCGGTCAACAGATTGCGGCTGCGCTAATCGCTTCAAAATAGACCTCCGGTCGGGCATTGAAAACATCCGGTTAAAAGCCGTTTAGCTAATAGGCATTACCGATACGGAACGGATAAATCCGAGCGAATGTCGGTGTCATCCGCGCAGGCTTCCCGATACTTTCAAGTAACTCTTTAGCCTTCAATCGCCGACCGCCCGTCTTTCCGGAGGATTTTTGAGCTTTCGCCACTCATTCCCTAGGCTTCGGGAACTTTTCCCTAAGACTAGGGAGTTTTCTGCTAGTACTAGGGAACTTTCGGCTAAGCTTAGCCAACTTTTCCCTAGTATTAAGGAACTTTCCGTAAGCACTAGGGAATTGTTCTCTAGTACTAGAGAACTTTCCATTAGTCTTAGGGAATCTTTCCCAAAGACTAATTTTTAACCATCAAATCCTAATCAATAGTCTGCAAACCAACTGCTTACCTATAAAAACGTCGTTTTGCCCGTGTAACCGTTTCTTCCAATCTCCCCAATTCCATCGGCCATCTTCCAAGCGCTTGGCCGCTCCCCGTCTGCCTGTATGCGACCCGGAATAACATCCTTGGGCGCGGTTGCTCACCGACTTCGTGAAGGTCAATGTCACGGCCTGAGGTTTCTCAGCGGCTACGCCTTCTGCGCTTGGCGTTGGTGGCAACCTTCAAAGACTTGGCCCGCAGGCGCATTCGCGCGGAGTGTTTCTGGCTTCAAAATTAAATTGTTCCGCACGTTGTTTCGCGGCAAGCTGTGCGCTCATTTATGCAGCAGATTAACCTCGGCATCATCGGCGGCGGCACCGTGGGCAGCGGCGTCTTCGAAGCGCTCGCGCGGAACGGCTCGCTCCTGGCCTCGCGCATCGGCGCGAACGTGCAGGTGCATCGCGTCGCCGTGCGCGACTTGAAGAAGAAACGCGCCACCACGATTCCCGCCAGCCTGCTCACGACCGATTGGCGCGAAGTGGTCTTTGATCCGGAAGTCCAGCTCGTTGCCGAACTCATCGGCGGCACCACCATCGCCCGCGAAGTCATTCTGGCCGCCTTGAAACTCGGCAAGCCGGTGGTGACCGCCAACAAGGCGCTGCTCTCCGCGCACGGCGAGGAATTATTCGCCGCCGCCAAAAAATACGGCACGAATCTTTATTACGAGGCGAGCGTCTGCGGGGGTATTCCCATCATCAAATCGTTGCGCGAGGGTTTTGTCGGCAACCGCATCAACGCGTTGTACGGCATCGTCAATGGCACCTGCAATTACATCCTCACGCGCATGAAGCTGGAGGGCGCAGATTTTAGCGCCGTGCTGGCGGACGCGCAAAAACTGGGCTACGCCGAGACGCCGCCGGACCTGGATATTGACGGGCATGACGCCGCGCACAAGATTGGGATTCTCGCCTCGCTCGCGCACGGCTTCTGGGTGAAACCGAAGCAGGTTTTTGTCGAAGGCATCCGCCACATCAGTGCACTGGACATCAAATACGCCGGCGAACTGGGCTACACCATCAAGCTGATTGGCACGGTGAAAACCCTGGCGGATAGTTGCAATGTGCAGGTCTCGGTCTATCCCACGCTGGTGCCGAACGCGCACGTGCTGGCCAGTGTGAACGGCGTGTTTAACGCGGTGTTCGTGCAGGGCGATATCGTGGGCGACTCGTTGTTCTACGGTCGCGGCGCGGGCAAGGACGCCACGGCCAGCTCCGTGTTGAGCGACTTGGCGGATGCGGTGTTGGATTTGAAATTTGCCACCAAGCAGCGGCTGCCGGCGTTCGTTCCCCACGAATGCGCTGGCGCGGTGGCTTCCATTGATGAAGTGGTGTCGCAATATTTCGTCCGCTTGAACGTCGTGGACAAGCCGGGTGTGCTGGCGAAGATTGCCACGATTTTTGGTCAGTCGAATATCGGCATCTCGTCCGTCATCCAGCCGGAAGGCGATGAAGGCGAAAGTGTGCCGCTCATCTTCATGCTGCACTACGCGACCAATGGCGTGGCCGCCAAGGCGCTCGCGAAAATCGCGAAGCTGCCGACGGTGAAGGGCAAGCCCGTGATGATCCGCGTGGAAGACTTTCAAAAGGCCTGAAGATGCCGCTTCTTTTTCGTAGCACCAACGGGCAGTCGCCCGCCGTCAATCTGCGCGAGGCGCTCCTGGCTGGCCAGGCACCGGATCGCGGACTTTATTTTCCGGAGAAATTTCCGCGCCTGACACCGGCTGAGATTGCCGCGTTTGCGGATTTGCCTTATCACGAGATTGCCTTTCGTGTGCTATCGAAATTCACCCCCGGCATCATCCCTGATCATGTACTGGCCGCGATGTGTCGCGAGGCTTACAACTTTAGCATCCCGTTGGAAAAGATTTATGACCGCGTCCAATTGATGCGACTGGATCAGGGGCCGACGGCGTCGTTCAAGGATTTTGCAGCGCAGATGATGGCGCGGATGTTCGGCCGTTTTCTTGGCGAGGAAGGCAGACAGCTTACCATTCTCACTGCGACCAGCGGCGACACCGGCGCGGCGGTGGCGCACGCGTTCCACAAAATTCCGGGCATCCAAGTCATCGTGCTGTTTCCGATAGCCGAGGTCAGCGAGAGCCAGCGCAAGTTGATGACGACGCTCAAGGACAATGTCCGCACCGTGGCGATTGACGGGAAGTTTGATGATTGTCAGGCGATGGTGAAGCGGGCGTTCGCCGACCCCGCGCTGGCGCATATTTCGCTGTCGTCCGCGAACTCAATCAACATCGGCCGGCTGCTGCCACAGAGTGTTTACTATTTTTATGCGGCGTCGCGCGTGGCCAAGCCGGGCGAAGCGATTGTGTTTTCCATTCCCAGCGGTAATTTTGGCGACATGATGGGTGCGGTGGTGGCGCGCGAAATGGGATTGCCCGTGAAAAAGATCATCGCGTCTGTGAACGACAATGACGCCTTCCCCAATTTTCTCGCCAGCGGCATTTATCAAAAGATTTGTCCGTCGCGCAACTCATTGTCCAATGCGATGAACGTCGGCCATCCGAGCAATCTCGCGCGTCTCGTCGCGGTCTATGGCGGGCAGATGGACGAGACGGGAAAAATCTCCAAGCAGCCCGATCTGGTGGCCATGCGCCGCGATATTTTTTCCACTTCAATCAGTGACGAGCGTACGGTGGCTGGGGTGCGGGATTTTTGGAACCGGTTTCAACTGTTGCTCGAACCGCACGGGGCCGTGGCGTGGCAGGGTTTTCTAGATTGGAACGCCGTGGAACCGCTGGGCGATGCGCCAGCGGTGATTGTGGAGACGGCGAATCCGGCGAAATTCCCTGATGAAGTTGAAAAGGTGGTTGGCTGGCCACCCGACGTACCGCCAGCAATGACGGCGGCCATCCAATTGCCTGAGGACTACGACCGGATGGATGCAGACTACGAGAAGTTCAAAAACTATCTGCTGGCGCGACATTGAAAAGTCCGTCGCGCGGCTTGAAAAGTCTGGGCGGCTTGCTAGGGTTTCAGCGTTAGGCGACCCCATAGCTCAAATGGATAGAGCCCGCGTTTCCTAAATCAGCGCAAGCATTTTTTCCGAATTTTTGTTTTGATTGGTTCTCGTATTTTCTCATTGATTCTATTGACTGATTTTCATTTCCTTCGGCAGCTTTCAAAGTCTGACCTTTTGTTGTTTTTGGTTCTGATTTGATCTAAAAACTCAATATGGTATCAGATGCGGTATCAGATTTCAGACTCGGAATCCGGTGGAAATTTGGCTGGAAAAAGTGGTGCTCCCGCACGGAATCGAACCGTGATTTGCCATTTAGGAAACGGCCGCTCTGATCCATTTGAGCTACGGGAGCGCAAAGTTCAACCAGCATACGCGTTCCCGATTTTTTGCCAAGCTGCATCGTGGCAAAGTAAAATGGACGTGGGGTTCGTTACAGGCTAGACTTCTCAAAATGACATGGCGTGAATTAAGCGATTTTCTGCATTTGCAACGGCGGGCCATTGAACCCAGGCCAGTCGCCGATTTTGCCCGGATTGGAGAAAAAAAGGCGGACACTTTCAAGCGCCTTGAAAAAGCAACCCGTGAATCACTTGACGAAGCTGTGCGCGAATTTACCAAGACCAAGAATTGGCCCGCGCTTTCAGACAAGCAGGTTACGATGCTATATTTGCGCCTGAGTTACGGTGTTGATTTGGCTATGGCGTTAAGCACCTGCAAAACGGGTCTTTTCCCCGCATTGAAAAACCGTGATTCGGAAATGATCCAGTGGTTGCTTAACGAAGCATGGGATTATCCGGGTCAACCACATACGCTTCGCCTATATTCTGAAAGGCGACGCGATTTTGGCAACGACCCGATGCGGAATTAGAAAACTGCGGTTCCGATCCATTTGATTTACGGCAAAACAATCATCCTGTTGTTTGTTAAAAATTTATCGGTTTAGGCTATCGCGGGAGACAGCGACATTTTTAGCAGCGATTCAAATCCATGCTGCGAATCATCCGCCGGTAAATTCTGTCTATTCCCTTCAGCTTGGCGAGATGCGATGTCCTGATGCCCAGCGAGCGGGTTATTGGTTCCAAAGCAAATGCCAAGCCGGTTCTGGACATGAGAATTTCCTTTGGTCGGCACTTCAGTTTGGTCATGGCCTGCAACAAACAGCGGGCTGCAACCTGTTCAGGTTTTTGAGTCTGGCTATTGCCCATGGCCGAATCGAGAAGAACTCCTTTGCGGGCATCCACCACGACGCCCATCCAAAGGAAATGTGGACGAGGTTCCTCATCCACGCCACCGGGGGAATATAAACAATCCAGTTCCAAAGAAAGCCTGGCATCTTGAGGCAGCGCGTGAAGTGCGGCCAATTCAGATGCAGACAGTGAAACAGGGACCGGCAAAGGTTCAGGAGGAAGCACCAGTTTTTGCCAGTCAAGATCCTCAATCCGCATGGCGTCGGTTGCGTTTTTTGGGCAAAAAGGCACTTCGTTGTCCGCACAGTTGTCATACAAATCCTTCTTTCCCGCGACAAGCCGCACAAAGGCGATGGCCACCCGCAGGTCTGACAACAGCAAATCCGCTTCGGCCTGTTCTAAAAACCACGGTATCGCCCCCGGACGATAACTGCGAAATTTCGGCCATGCCCGTTGCGAATGCGCCAATGGCTGGAAACCAATTTGACTCAAGAGGTCAATGTCATGCTGTTCCAATTTATTGTGCGCGACGAGCTCCGCCAACAAAGCATCATCGCCATACACGAAATTGGGGTCGTCGTTGTTCTGCTGGCCGCCAAAAACCATCGCCATCACCCAGCGCAGGCCGAGTTCGCCACGGTGAACGAACAGCCCGGAGGGAGACGGTTCCCCATCATTGCCCAGCACGGAACCCAGCCGCACTTTGCCGGTGCCTTGAATGCCGAACAGGGCGGTGTCGCACATATATTCCCACGGGGCAAGCGAGCCAAATTCAGTCGTGGCGGCGCAAAGCGCCCTGAAGGTATCAAGCGACAGTTGAGGCCGTTTTAGCGGTGTCAATCTGATTGGCATTTTGGGCAATGGTAATAATTGTAATTGCGAATTGTCCGCAAAAATCGTCAGCGGCGATTGGTCAATTTTCTTTGCCGCGTTGCTTGATTTCAATGTCCTCAATCACGCCTTCGTTCCTGCCAATCGCCCCATATTTTTCAGGACACGTTTTGATGCGTTCCACGGCGAGCCGTTCCATCGCATCGCACAGCGGTTCCAAACCTTTTCCTTTAACCATGACGATTCGGTCTTGAAATTGGAT
Source organism: uncultured Verrucomicrobia subdivision 3 bacterium (assembly GCA_903865745.1). Lineage (GTDB taxonomy): Bacteria > Verrucomicrobiota > Verrucomicrobiia > Limisphaerales > UBA11358 > UBA11358. The sequence goes on from CAIPKV010000080.1 coordinate 18,120, forward strand.
TTCAACAGCATCCTTGCCATTTTGCCGGATGAATTTCGCGTGCTGAAAATAGCCATAGGGAAACAAATGAATCTCGTTGACGGTTTCCACCCGCAAGCATTGTGGATTTGTGGCCGTGCGCCAGCACGTCAGATTCTTTGTCCGCGAATCCGTTGCGGCGTCATTTGAGGGCTTTGTTTGTGTTTCCATAAATCAATGTTCTCAATTTTTTGTTGAACCGTTTCTGCACGACGGTTTTGAATCAATCCGGCGATATATTTGCGAACTGGCGGCGGCACACGTTGCGCCTGCGCTGAATCCTGCTTGGCAAATTCAATTGCCAGTTCACGGTCGCCCAAGCGACCGACGTTCTCGCGCAACTGCGCTTTGTCCTGGGTGAAGATTTTGACCGCCCGCGTTCCGCGTGAAATCGTGACCAGCCATTGCTGATTGTTCGTCGCGGCCTTCACCGACGAATCCGAAAACAAAACGTGTTCGACGGTTTTGCCTTGCGAGCCGTAGGACGTAATCGCGTAACCGCGCACGAACTCCCGATAATTTTCCGGCAGGACTCGTCCGTCCTTGAGTTGGATTTGTCCCTTGCGATTGACGCCCGCAACCGTCACCAGTTCGCCGTTAATCAGTTCCTTGCCGTCGAGTGACGGCGCATTGGCCTTGAGTTGCAGTTGATCGCCTTTGGCGAGCGTCATTTCAACCGGCTGGCAGACAGTGAGCCGGTTTAGCAGCTTGAAAGGGACTCGCTGAATTTTGCGTTCCGTTTGAACCAGCAAATGCGTCGGCGTTGCTTTCAGCAACGTGGCGACTTCGCCTTTGGCGAAATCCTTCGTCTCGCGGTTGAACACAATCACCGCGTTGGCCGGATAAAATCGCTTGTCGCGCTTTTGAGCATCCGTCAAATCCAGCCGCTCATGCGCTGTAACCGTCGAGTCGGCCTTGTCAATCAACCCCGCGCTTCGCAACCCGATACGAATCCGCTCATTGATTTCGTGAATCTCGCCCCACGTCTGCGAAACAATCACGGTGGATTTTTTCTTTTCCGCCAGCGTTAGATAATCGGAGACCAACCGCTCGCGTTGCTCGTCGGTTGTCCGGCATTCGACAATCGCGCCGAGTTTGTCCAAGCGGTCGAATGATTCGTCGTATTGGCCGGACTGCGCCTTGCGAACCGCTGCGCGGTATTGCTTGATACGCTTCCGCTCGGACTTCGTTTCGCCCGCTTTTGGGTTTTGCCGGCGAATTTTTGTCAACCGTGCGGCTTCCAGACCGGCATACCGCTCAATGGCGCGCAGCGCGTCAGAGGCTTCGACCGCTCCATGCTGGCGCGTGTCGCCGGACAGAATGACGCGCCCGCCATTCGCTTGCACGAAACTCAAAAGTTCGTGCATCTGCTTTCCGCCGATTTGTCCGGCTTCATCCACAATCACCACCGCGCCGGAAATTATTCGCCGCTTCGCCAAAAATTCCGAAACGGTTTGGGTATCGGCAAAACTCTTTTTTAAGTCGAGAGCTTGCTGGCGCTGCGGCGCGATGACGTAGGAAGTGTGACTGGCAGCTTTCAAACCGTTGCCGATTTCCCGCAGCGTGTGGCTTTTCCCCGTTCCCGCGCCACCACAGAACAGCGTGACAAAATCACGCGACCCTAAAATCAATTCAGCGGCGGCGCGCTGATCCGGCATGAGTCCGGCGGAAATGTTGTGAAATGGATTGAACTCCGCGAATTTGCCCCGCCCGTCGCGGGCGAGGCAGACGGTTTCCCATTCGCAGCTTAAAATTTCGCGCGTCGTGATTTTTGACGGCGCGTGTTCGTTGCGGATATAATCGCGTTCCCGTCCTGCCCCCTTGATGTCGTCAGTCGTCAATTCCGACCCGCGCCCGCGCTCCAAAGCCGCGCTCCAAACTTCTTGTTCGCGGACGACCGAGCGACGGTCGAACAAATGTTCTTCCGCCCACTGGACCGCGGCTTGCGCCGTGACGGACGGCGATTGAAACGCCGTCTTTGACTGGCGAGCCAGCTTTCGCAGGGACTGCCTTTCTTCGCTTGTAAGCTGGCTGTCCCACAGGCGTTGAAGTTCGGGCAATGCGATTCCCTCAATTTTCCGGCTCCGCTCCGCTTGCGCGATTTGCGAGCGCAATTCCTTCAAATTGCCCTTCGCCAGTTCCGGCTTCTCCTTCAGCATCTTTTCGATGCTGGCGTCAATTTCATTGTGCCGTTTGGAGAACCGCGATTGCAGTTCATGCGATATGCCTTTAATTTCAAAATCGCCGCGCGGCTTGTTTTCAATCTCGTAGCCGAACTGCCGCAAATCGCGGGCGAATTCGTGGTAATAAACATTCTCCGCAAACTTCCGCGCTTGCAGCATTTCGTAATTTGAAAGTGCTTTCCAACGCTGCTCGGTTGCGTCAAACGTGGCGTTGAACATGACGCAATGCGTGTGCAAGTGTGGATCAAGCGCGCGTGAAGTGTCATGCCGGAATGTGGCGCATACCACATTGCCGGTGAGCCGTTCCGAGATGTTCAAACCCTTGTGGATTCGTGTTCCGGCGAAGTGTTGCAGTTCATTCACCGCGATTCGCACCGCCCGACTGTGTGCTTCCAAGAGTCGCTTGTCATCGGCAATCAACGCCTGAATAGATACTGATTTGGGAGGTGAAAAGGTGAAGTCATAAAAAACTCGGCGATTGGCGACCTCTGCCATTTTGTCCGAATCCCATCGCGTCGTCTTCATCCGTTGCGTCAGCAATTCGCCGGTCTGTGGATTCTGATTGTGGCAGAGTTTCAAGAATTGATCCTGCTTCACCCTGCCTACAAGCCCAAGCTGTTCTGCCCCGATTCCAGCCCATTCACCCGACACGATGTTTTCCTGACTGTAATAATCGCCAAGTTGCAGATGCTCTTTGAAGTATTTTTCCGCGTTGTTCAGGTTGCATTGTGTCTTGGTGGACAGCACATCCACTTTTTAGCTCATCCCGCTCGAAAAAGTTGTAATGAATTCGTTACAACCTGACCGCTGGAAATCAGCTTACATGAAAAGATGAATTCGTCGCTGAAGCGTCATTTTTCATGGCACGCCTTACCTCTAACTGTCGTTAGAACTTTTGCGTCCGAACACTATCCGAAGGCTGGCGGCGATGCGTTGGAAGCTCGTCCGATTTCCGTCCGAAAATTATCCGATTCTTGTCCGACGATTTATGAGCGATAGCAGCCCATCCGAGGACAGCCAGATTCGCTTCAAGGAGCTTGCCAACGGCTACCAGCCCAAGTTGCCGCGCAAGCTCGCGTTGCTGCTGCCGTTCAAACCGCAAATCGAAAAACTTTTGGAACGGAAGGCGTCTTACGATGACATCCGCCTACTTTTGGAAGACGTAAAAGTCACCGTTTCCAAAGACACCGTGCATCGCTTTTGCCGTCAAGTGATCGGCCAAAAGGCGGTTCGCCAGCGCAACGCGGGCGCGAAAGAAATCTTGCCGCTGAAAATTTCGCCAGTTCAACAATCACCGTCCGAAAGCATCCAAGTGAGCTTGCGGGAACAACGCAAACTTATCCCCGGCCCGTGGTCACGACGCAAGCCTGGCCCACGCATCGCCGATTCCAAAAACCTTTAACCCAATTTATGCAAAAACAATTCAATGCTGTCATCAACGGCAAAGGCGGTGTCGGCAAAAGTTTTTTCGCTGTCAATTTCGTTCAGTATCTCAAAGACAACGACCTCGCTCACATCGCCGTTGATACCGACAACGAAAATTCAACGCTGAAGCGTTTCCATCCCGAAGCCCGGTTTCTTAACATAGCCGACCCAACGGACATTGATTCGGTTTTCGCAATGTTGGACAAAACGGATTTGGTTGTCATGGACTGCCGCGCGGCCTCGACCGACATTTTTCTCGATTATTTTGACGAGGTGCAAATCTTTGATTTGCTCAAACAGTTTGGCGCGTCGTTGAACCTCATCATGCCGGTGAACCACGAGACCGACAGCTTGGAGCAAATTCGCAACATCACCGACCGGCTCAACCACAATGCCCGATACCTGGTTGTCAAAAATGAGGTGTTGTCGGAACGGTTCGCCAACTACGAACGCAGCGCCACGCGAACACGGCTGATGGGCGAACTAGCAGCCAAGGAAATCACCATGCCGAAACTTTATGATTGGATCGTCGCCGATTTGAACAAGCACGACCTGACCATTTCCGCCGCCATCAAAAATCCTGCCTTTGATTTCTTCAACCGTGGACGCCTTCAAAATTGGCTGCACAAGTTTTATGACGAACTGGAAACCGTGCGCGGAATGCTATTGCCGCCACCGCCAAAGATTCAGAAGCCGAAAAAAGAAACAAAATCCGGCGACTCCTTTTTGTGAGCGAAGAAAAGAACAGCTTTGACGAGGCGGTTTCCGAATGGCGGCGCAAGAACGGAATTCGGGACGACGACTCCGTTTTGCAGATGCTGGAACTGCTGAAGATTTTTTTCCAGAACGTCAAAATTGAAATACCGCCAGATACGGATTCCATCCAGTTGATTACCGTCCGTGTCTCGCTCCAAACGCTGACGCAATTGACCAAAGACTTTTCAAAGGAGGCGCGGGAGCTGAAGCAGGAAATTCGCAGCGTCCCCCAAATCACCAAACAACTTTCCGCCGGTCGCGCCATGGCTTTTCTTTGCGTGGCAATCGCTTCGCTCTTGGCAGGAATTCTGATTGGAAAATTTCTGTTCTGATTATGCGTTTGGCAAATTACATCACGGCTGGCCTGTCATTCCTGCTGGCAGTCGGCGCACTTTTCTATCCAGCAAGGCCGGCTTCATTCCTTGTGGCGGGCATTTTCGCCGCCATCGCGGCTTATGCTGTTACTGCGAAAGACAAAATCACCAAGAGCAAATTTATCGTCCGGCTGAAAGGCTTTGCATGGACACGCGAAGATTTTTGCCGTGGCTGGCTCATCACCGGCGACACTGGCTCTGGCAAAACCCGCTCCGGCATCAATCAACTGCTCTTTCAGGTTTTCCAAAACGATCCGAATTGGGGCGGGCTTTGCATTGACGACAAGGGCGTGTATTGGGAAACGCTTGTGGAAATGGCGGCAAAGTTTCATCGCCAGAACGATTTGATTTTGTTGCAAGTCAGGCCGGACAATCCGCCGGATAAATGGAAACCGGCGCACACTTTCAATTTGCTTTCCGACCCGACCATCCCGCCTTCCACCTACGCAAAATTCGTCGTGGACACGGTGACGAGCTTGGGACAACGCGCCGAGCAATCCTTTTTCAAAAGTCAGGCGCAGACGCACATCGGCTTGGCTCTCGAAGTATTGGCGCGCTTGGAGATGGAAGCAACCTTGTTCAACGTCCGTGATTTTCTTCTCGATGACAATACGATGAATGAGGTGTTGGGAGAGATGCAGACCGATTACCCCACTGACCGCGACAAAGCTCTCATCAAACATTTTTCCGAACGCTATCGGGGACAGCCAGCCGAGCAGATGGGCGGCGTGAAAGAAACCATCGCCAATTATCTCCAGTTTTTTTTGACGCCCGATGTCATTGAGGTGTTTGGCGACGCCAAGAACAGTTTCGACTTCAGGGAAATTGATCGCGGCAAAATTATTTGCGTGGCGATGCCGCAGAAATTCCAGATGGAACGCCGCTACATAAACACGTTTCTCAAAATGCTTTTTTACGCCCACGTTTTGCGCCGGTTCGACAAGCCCAAGGAAGAACGTGCCACCGATAATTTGCTCATCCTGTGGGCGGATGAAGCGCAACGCTTCGTCAC
>CAIPKV010000081.1 GCA_903865745.1 uncultured Verrucomicrobia subdivision 3 bacterium
CCACCCGCAGAGCCTCTTTTTTGCCTGCACCCGCTGGTTTTTCCGTTTTTTGTTGTTTCAACATAGAGGAAAGCCTTTGTTTATGCGGCTTTATTGTAGGTCAATAACTTCAGCTTGCAAAGTTAATCTGGGAAATATGGGTTCATGGTGAAAGTGGACTTGGTTCAATGCAAATAAAGTTTACGACATTTTGCACCATTTATGTTCACAGGCGGCCTTGTAAACTCACACTTCTCGGATGAACCCATAAATTTTAAGATGATTCAATACAAGCTCCGATTTCGGGCTAAACTTCCCCCATTTTCTTCAAGGCCTCGTAGCTCCGTTTAACGGCATCGAACGGGTCCTTGGCAGTTTCATGCTCAAGAACATACCACTCCGTCTTGCCTAGTCCTTCGCAGAAGGTAAAAACCCCTTTCCAATCCACTTTGTCTTCGCCGATAACCGAATCTGGCCCGCCGCCATAAGCCTTGATGTGGATGGTGCGGGCGCGTCCTGGATATTTTTTGAGCACTGCCACGGGTTCAGCACCACCTTCACAGCAGTTGCCGGTGTCAAGCTGCATGATCACTTCCGGTTTGGTATTGCCGAAGAAAATATCCCAAGCCGTTTCGCCGTCGAACTTTTCAAAGTCATGGGCATGGGCGTGATAACCGATTTTCATGCCATGCGGCTTAAGCTTGTCGGCAAGTTCATTGAACTGGTTGGCTTTCTCCAGCCACTCTTGCCGTGTCTCGTTTTCCATCCACGGGACAATCAAGAATTTGTTCCCGATGGCATGGTTAAACTCAATGGTGGCCGCAAGCTTGTCGGCGGCGAAGGATTCGTAAGGCGTATGGCTGCCACAGGCAACCAGCCCGTTTTCGTCGAGCAGCTTCCGGAGTTCCTCGGCGCTGCGTCCATGGTAGCCGGCAAATTCAACGCCCTTGTAGCCAATCTTGGAAACTGTCTGGAGCGAAGCGGGAAGGTCTTTGGCACATTGATCCCGAATTGACCAGAGCTGCAAACCGAAGGGGATTTTTTTGCCGCTGGCCGCGAAAGCGATATCCGGCAAGCTGGCGGCCAATGCCACACCTGCCACACCAAGCGCGCTGCGACAGACAAATTGGCGGCGATTCATTTCAGGAGCGGATGCTTTATTCATAGTGCTACTAATTCAGTTTTGAGCGTTGTTGTTGATGGTTGACCGAATGGGCAAACAGATTTCATTGCATTCCTAATCCAAGTTCATGCCTCACGCGATTGTGGACGGAGTCAGTAAGCCGCCACCGCAAATCGTTTGTGAAAAAACTCCAAAGGTCCTGCTTGGCTGCCAGGCTGGCCGCAGCATAGAAGTTGTCGCGCACCGCCTGATAGTCCGATTTATCTTTTGGCAGCGGTCGCTGCCGGGGAATCTCACAATACAGGGCGGAAATGAACGCGACGCCACCATGCTCGCGCTCGAGCCGGAGCAGCAAGCCAGTCATGAGGTCGTTGAGGCTGGTGTTTGCCTTCCACGGGAGCAGCCGGACACACCATGAGTTTTCCCAGTTATATTTTTCCGGATGCGCCAAATACTCCTCAAGATTCGCCTCCATGCCCGCTGCAAATGACCGGCCATTTTGACCGAAGTAAAACATGTCATCAATTCCTGCCACCTGTTTTGACATTACGACCGACATGGCATTGTTGAATCCCACAGTCCACCAGCCCCAGTCATCCGGCCCTTGGGAGGTGCGGTAGTCAATGCTGTCATTCATGTCAGGCATCCAATAATTGCGGGCGATTTCATAGAAAAAAACCTGATCGTAGGTGTTCGTGCCCTCTTTTACGCGATTGTAGAGCCCGTTGAAAAATCCGGTGCCGACGGCCACGCCGAGCTGTCCATGATTGGCGAGACCTCCGCCCACTTGGGAAGAAACTTCGATACGGATACGCCCCATCAACGGGGCATCCAGTTTCGGCTTGCGCTGGATGATGCGTTGATAGCTGTCAAAGATGGCATCGAATGTGGCGCAGATGCGCGCCATGACTTGCGAGTCGCGTTGGTTGGGCTTCTCGCCGTCCAGCACCAGTGCGACCCGTTTGCCGAGCCAAACTGTTACAACAGGGCCTCCTGCGATATAGGGCCTGTAGTCGTTCAATTGATGGAACACAACTTCCGGACTGTTTCCGCGATCAACCTTCACTGAACCAATGGCGTCAGGCGCGAATTGGGCGTCCTGCGCCAACGAAGAATCAACCGATGCAACTGCGAGCATTGCAATCAAAAATGAAATGTTTGTTTTCAAAGGACGTTGGAATTTATGCATTTGTTAAAATTGATATCTAAACGATTACGCACTTTCTTTATACTAGTTTTAAAGAAGTTGGGTCGTTCATGTGTGTTGCCCTAGCTCACACATTTACACAGCTCCTGTCCACCAAATCGAGGCAAGGCCAGTTTATTATTTTCATTGGATTTTATTTTTGCTGCGATTGCATCCAGTCCAGCAGCCATTTCCAAGTGGCGTCATGCGTCCGTGCGCTGGGTGGGGGCGGCAAGGTAGCACTTGGAATCACCACGGCTTTGCCGCGATAGTGTTCCGCGAGTTCCTTGAACTTGAGACCTTGTTGCTTGATGCGGTTGTCCGAAGTCATCAAACCGAGCCCGTATTCAAACGGATGGAATTCATATTCGCGACTCACGTCGTGGCTGGCCCACCAGGTGAACCAACTCACGCCGTTCTGGATGGCCTGCGTGATACTGGTCTCCAGCCAGCGTGGGATGTCGGCCTCCGGCATCTCCTCGGAACACGCGCCGAATTCTTCCATCCACATCGGCTTGCGCGGGTCGCCGCCGAGACTGCGCGCGAGCGCCGCCATGCCCGCGCCGAGATGTGTGTAAGGCGTGTCCAGCGGCCCGCCAAATTTTCCCGCACCCGTCCAGAACGGCCAGCAATGCAACGCCACAATGGGCTGCTCCGCCACCAACGCTTTTGCTGAAAAGGTGTTCAATTCGAACCATGGCCCGTTGTCCACGCCATTGACATGAACGCGGCCTGGACTTGCGGCATTCATCTGGCCCAACACCCGGTGCATCCACGCATCGCCGTCGGGAAGATTTGCCTGCCAGTTGCAGTTGATTTCGTTGCCGATGTCGAAACCAAGGAAATTTTTATGCGCATTCATGCGCCCGGCCAGCGCTTTCAAATACAGCGTCTGGGCCGCCGCCCATTTTTCCGAAGTGTAAAACGGTTCCTGATCGTAGAAATTTGGGTTGAAATGAAAGCCGCTCAACCAGCCGGTGTAAATGCACGGCAGCACGTCAATGTGCCGCTGGCCTGCCGCGTGGACGAGCTCGTCGAGCCGATCGAGATGCGCGGTGCTGACGGCATTCGCATTCGGCTGAAACCATGGCCACACCACCATGAGCCGGATGTGATCCGCGCCGATTTCGGCGATGCGGTCTAGGTCGTGCTTGATGTCGGAAAGATTCCAGTTGTTGTAACAATAATACCAATGCTTCGAGGGAACGTAATTGACGCCGAAGCGGTGGCGCAGCAGGCCATGTTTATCCGCATCCGCATCCGGTGCGTTATTCTCCGCGCGGCCAATCAGCGGCAAACCGCCGGCCAGCGTGGCGACGGTCGCGGCCTGGGCGGATAGTCTTAAAAAATCGCGCCGGGTTTGTGAGTTGAGAGGGAGGCCATCAATGTTTTTCGGTGGGTAAGGTTTATTCATTTGTATGGTTTGTATTTCGGAATTCATGGTTGATGCCAAATGCTTTGAAGCGGCCATGCTTTTAGTGCAATCAGCCTTACGCTGCCGCCCTCAGCGAAAAGTTCGATCCCATCGCACAGCGGGTCGGGCAGAATGTCGTCGGTGATGACCGCCGCGCCGTCGTTGCCAAAAACTTCGACGCTGCTGGAGTCCAGAAAAATGTGCAACTTCACGCAGCCGTTTTGCGGCGGCAGCGGCTCTTCATCCGTCCGGTCGAAGTTCTTGATGTCCGACCTTCCAGAGCGAGTCACAAACATTTTCTTCTCGGCAAACCGATAGCCGATAACGGTCTGATTGCTGCCGCCTCTGGGCACTTTGAAGGCGAAACTCGCCGCGCCTGGCGTAACTTCAAATTCGGCTTCAATTTCCAACGTCTTGCCGCAAACGCCTGCCAGCAAATTGGATCCCGGCGTAATCGTCTTGTCCACCCAGCTTTGTAGCTCGCCGCGCAGCACTTGGACTTCCTTTGCCGGCGTCGAGAAAATGCGCAACCCGTCTTTAACAACCCGCAATTTCAATTCGTATGGCAAGGTCATGCAGCCTCCGGAAAACGGTTCTGTCGGCCAGTTGTTGTAATCCCAGTTATAGAGCCACGTGGTCATTATACGGCGGTCATCGGATAGGTCGTTCCAGGTCTGCGATGCGTAAAAATCGTGGCCGTAATTAAACGGCTGCTTCTTCCCCTCGGGAACAAACTTGTGCCCGTCGAAGCTGCCGAGCAAATACCAGCGCCCGCCGCCGCTCAAAACCCAGCGGCTTTCCTTGGCCACGCCTTCCACGGGCAGTTCAAACAGGTCAGGACATTCCGTGTTGATGTCTTTGTTGATGCTTTCCAAAGTCCAGTCGCGCAGGTTTGGCGAGGAATAAATCCGCACCGTGCCGCCCGCAACGACCATCACCCAGCGTTTAGTCGGCGCGTGCCAGAAAACTTTTGGGTCGCGGAAACTCTCGTCGTCCGGCTGCCCTGGTTGATAACGCAACTGGGGCAACACGGGGTTTTTTTGGTATTTTGTGAAAGTTTTTCCATCCGCACTGTAAGCGATGGCTTGGGACTGGCGATCGCCTTCAGCCGGGTTCATGTAAGTGTAAATGCAAACCAGCCCCGGCTTGCCGCCGAAGAATCCGCTTGTGTCGCTCCTATCCACCACCGCGCTGCCGGACCAGATTGCGCCCTTCTCGTCGAGTGTGATAGCCGGCGGACAGTGTTCCCAATGCACGAGATCTTTGCTGACGGCGTGTCCCCAACTCGCACCGCCGTTCGGCAGACCTTCACCAGAATGCTGATAGAACAAATGGTAGCTGCCCTGAAAAAAGCAAAGGCCGTTGGGATCATTCATCCAGCCGCTGGCGGGCGTGAAATGAAATTGCGGCCGCCAAGGTTTGGAATACGACGACAAACTGGCGGCATCGGCGGCCGGCTGAAGCGAAAGTGCGGCGATGGATAACAAGAGCCAGTCGGAAAAGAATTTCATGATGGCTTGCTCAAAAATTCCTGGTATCAATGCCGAACTGACGTTGCATATCTTCGAGCGGCACGCCCTTGGTTTCCGGAACGGACATGATAACAAATATCCATCCCGCCAAACTGCACAGCGCATAAATCCAAAATGTCTTGGCGGGCCCGATGGTCAGATTGTCATTCAACATGGGGAATGTCTGTGCCACGATGTAGCAGGAAGTCCAGATGGTAAAAGTGGACAGCGACATGGCGCGTCCCCGCACTTTCGTCGGAAAGACTTCCGAACAAAAAATCCATGGGACCGGGCCCAGTGCCATCGCAAATGCGGCGATGAACACCAAAATTGCCGCCAGCAGCGGCAGGCCGTTGCAACCCGTGTGGAACATCCAGCCTACCGCGCCCAGCGCCAGCGCCTGAATGGCCATGCCGATGAGCAAAAGTCCGCGCCGTCCAGCCTTGTCCACAAAAGCGATCGCCACAAAGGTGAACAGCAGGTTCACCAACCCCACGATCGCCGAGGAGGTGAACGAATCTTTCACCCCCACACCGGCGGTGGCGAAAATCTTGGTGGAATAATACATGATGGCGTTGATGCCGCTGAACTGGCTGAACGCCATCAGCAGCACCGCCACAATCAGCGGTTTGCGGAAACGCGCGTGAAAGAGTTCGGCAAACCGTCCTTCTTCTTCTCCGAGCACTGCCTGCACCGCCGCAACTTCCTGCCGCGCGTGTTCCGAACCGCCGACATTCTCCAGAATGCGGCGCGCCTCTTCAGCGCGCCCCGCGCCGAGCAGCCAGCGCGGGCTTTCCGGCACGAAAAAGAGCAAGGTCACCAGCAAGGTCGCTGGCAGAATTTCCGCCCCCAGCATCCAGCGCCATCCGCTGGCAGCGTTCCACACTTCGTCGCCGAGGCCTTGGATACGCCCGTTGATGAACAGCGTTAGAAAAATTCCCAAAACGATGCCCAGTTGAAACAGCGAGCCAAGCCGTCCGCGTTTGGCCGCCGGTGACAGTTCCGCAATATACACCGGGCAGATCATTGAGGATGCACCGATGCCAAGGCCGCTGATGAACCGCGCCGCGAGAAACTCGGTGAAGGTTCGGGGAATTGCCGAGAGCAGTCCGCTCAAGGCATACAAAATCGCACAGGCAAAGAGCACTTTGCGGCGGCCAAAACGGTCGCTCAAAAATCCCGCGCACATCGCGCCGGGAATACATCCGAGAATCGCACTCGCGCCGGCAATGCCTTCCTGCGTGGCGTTGAGGTGAAAGTGGGCTTTGAGGTATTGGTTTGCACCGTTGATGACGGCGGTATCGTAGCCGAACAGAAAACCGCCGGTGGCGGCGACGAGCGTGACCAAAAGCAGAGCGTTCCCAGTTTTAGTTTTTTGATGATTCATGGTAGCTAAGTTCTAACGAATGTTTTCAGCGTGGCGCACTCTCGGCCAACGGACGAGCCGTGCGGACGAATGGTGTAGTGCCCGACTGCCGCTGGGACGATGAAGGTCTCGGCATAGTGAACAACGAATGGAGCAAATGCGCCGTCCGGGCTTTCGACAACCGCTTCATCACCCTCGACCAGATTCAGCACGTTCACACCGCCGAAGGTGTGGTGCGAAACTATCTTGGTGAACCAATGGCGGCGCGTCTCGATGAATTCCAGTTCGTGCAAACCGGTGCGCTCCTCGCGCCAACCGTCGCCGTTGGCCAGCGGCTCAAAGCGGTTCACTAAATTTTTTTTGGTCCACTCCGTCGTGCGCTCCCATTGCACGTTCGCGAGGCCGTGCTTCAGGTGAAGCGGGCGCGGGCGGCCATCAAGACCGAGCCGACCCCAGTCCCACATTTTGAAGGTGAAGATATAAGGTGTGGCGCTGATTTCGAGCACCATGGATTCCGCGCCGCTGCAATGCACCGTGCCAGCGGGAATTAAAAAGTGATCGTGCTTTTTCGCGGGAATTTTATTCGTGTATTGCTCCGCCGGAAAAGGCGCGCCGCCGACTTGAGCGATTTCCAGATCGCGCGCCATCGCCGCCGCGTCCACGCCATCGCGCAGACCGAGATAGACATTCGCCGCCGGCCCGGCGTCGAGCAGATAGTAACTCTCGTCCTGCGTGTAGCTCATTCCAAAATGCCGCCGAATGTATTCCGTGAGCGGGTGAACTTGGAACGACAAATTGCCGCCGCCCATCGTGTCGAGAAAATCGAAGCGGATGGGAAACTCGTCGCCGAAGCGCGAATAAACGGCATCGCCGAGCAGCGCGTGCGGCTGGTCGAACACCAAATCAAGCGCAGGAATTTCCAGCCGCAAATCGCCAAAGCCTAGGAGTAAGCTATTTTCCTCTGGCACGCAGTCGAAACACCAGCCGTAGTTTTTTGCACTCCGGTCGAGGTCGCAAATTTCCTTCATCCACTGGCCGCCCCAGGGTGCAGGATCGAAAAAAGGCACTACTCGAATGGGCCGCTTCACCGCCTCGCGCAAGCCGCGTCGCACCGCCTCGCCGTCCGCGAGCTTCGGCTCGCGCGGATTGTTGGTATCGAGGACGAAATCCCACTTCGCGATGAGCGGGCGCTTCCAGTGGTCGGCCACGCGCCAGTCCACGAAAAAGGCCCGCTTGTATTGCAGGCTCGCGGGGAGCGATTGATTTTCGACGCCGAGATTGCCGCTTTCGTTGCGACGGAAGCGCAATTGCGCTTCCCAGCGAGTGAGATCGGCATAGATCAAAATATCGCCCGGCGAAATCAATGATGCGCCGCAGCCAACGACAAGAATCAAACCATCGCCGGCATTTTCCACCTGCGCCTGAAACTGACGCAACCGGTCCGCGTCAAAAAACTGTGGCAGCGTCAGGTCGGAGAGAAAGCCGAACACCGGATCGTCGTCGCCGAGGAATGGCGCGACGAGCGCGTCAGCTTTTTCCGGCGGGAGCAGCGCCTCGTTGGCGCGCACGACGAACGCGGGCGTGAGCCGTTGCCGCAATTCGTCCAGCACCACCGCTACGTCCACGCCGGGATAGCACTCCACCACGAGGATGGTTTTTTTGGCGGCACGGTCGGCGATGGCCCGGTTCAGCCGCGCGGCAATGCCCGGCCAACCCGCCACACAGGCATTCGCGCCGTCAGGCACGGCCACGAACGGGAATTTTTCGTAGTTGGATTTTCTCATTATGTTTCAGCAAATAAGCTGGCCACGCCGAGCATCCCGGCAGTGTTTCCCAGCTCGGCGGGTTTGATAATGACTTTGCCCCACGGCGTCCAGGCGTGTTTCGTGACGTAACGCCGCACGCGCGGTAAAATGAGGTCGGCGCTGCGCATGATGCCGCCGCCGATGACAACGATTTCCGGGTCGTATGCGTGAATCAAATTTACCAGCGCAACCGACCAGACGTGGATGGCACGGTTGCGCAGTTCTATCGCCACCCGGTCGCCTTTGGCCGCGACGCGAAACACCGCCGCGTAATCCAAATTTTTCACGCGGGCCAGCCGGCTTTTTTGGAAACCGGGATACCGGCGCGCGTGACCCGGCAGCGCCCAGGTTGAAGCTTCCGTTTCGGCGCAACCGATATTTCCACAAGGACAGATTTGTCCGTTGAGGTTGGCGGTAAGATGCCCGCCGAGGGAGCCGGCCTGACCGTGCTGGCCGCGCAACGGCACGCCCTCAATGATTGCCGAAGCGCCGATGCCCGTGCCCAGCGTCATCATCACCGCGCTCCGATAATTCCGCGCCGCACCCCAAAGCCATTCGCCCGCGAGTGCGGCGTTGGCGTCGTTGCAAATTCGGGTCGGTAATCCGAGCAGGTTTTTGACGATTCGCGGCACGTCCAAATATTTGGCGTCATCGAATTTTCCCGCCGGTGTGGAAAGAATTTTCTCCCTGCGCGTCTTAATAATGCCGGGAAACGAAAGGCCAAAACCGGAAAGTTCGGAAGTTTTTACGCCCGCTTTGCGGCAGAGCGGGCCAGCCGCGCGGGCAATCCGCTCCAGCGCCAGCGCCAACCCGCTGCGGGCAGCCGCGTCAATTTCAGCCTGCGCGAGCAAGCGGTTATTGCGCACCAATCCCAGCTTGATGCGCGTGCCGCCGATGTCACAGGCGAGAATTGGTTTTGCCATGTTCTTCATCGTATTGCGTCGTCACTGAACGCAAAAATTGTTAGCGCGACAGCCATAGAATCTGCGAGCCAAATAAAAATTTTCCGGGTTTCACGAAAACATCAACGCGCTGGATTATCGCTCAGCCGTCCCATTCGGTGCCCCACCGCGCCGTAGAACGCGACGTAGGCATAGGCGATCAGTGGCACGATGAAAGACAGTTGGAGATTCTTGGTCGCATCCGCGATGAAGCCTTGCACTGGCGGCAGAATCGCCCCGCCGAGAATCGCCATCACCAGCAGCGACGAGACCTGGCTTTTGAGATTGCCCGTCCCTTCCAGTGCCAGCGAAAATGTGTTCGACCAGCCAATAGAAGTGAACAGGCCAATCGCCACCACGCACCACATCGCTATTTTGCCGCCGAGCAAGATGGCTGTGAGTAGTAGCGCAACGACGGTCAGCGAAAAAATGGTCAGTGTGCGACCCGCCAGTCCTCTGCCAAACTGGAACAACACCCAGCACAGCCCGATGAACGGTAGATAGAGTTTGAAGACTGACCAGTTTGCCCGGAACGATTCGCCCCATTGCGAAAAGATGTCGCCAACAGAATGGTTTTGCAGCGCATCCATCGGATAACTCTTGGCCGCCCAGAGCAGCAGATACGCCAGCAGCGGAATGACGATAAGCAGCAGTTGCTTGTTTGCTCGCTTCATCTCGCTCAATTCTACCGCGCCCATGAAGCGACCGATCATCAATCCGCCCCAATAGAGCGAAACGTATTTGCTCGCCTCCACCGCCGTCAGTCCCGCGACGGTGGGCTGACCAAGGAAGTTGATGATGGCACTACCGACGGACACTTCGCCGCCGACATACATAAAGATGGCGATCACGCCGAGGACGACGTGCGGATATTTCAAAGCGCCAGCACCACGTTCAATCTGCCCTTCGCCGATGTGCGGCAGATGGATGAAGAAGAAAATTACAGCGAGCACCACGAAGACGATGCTGAATGCGAGATACGGCAGCTTGACGGAATCCGCGCCGTGCGCGCCGGTCTTGGCGAAGTATTGGTAGATGAGAAACCCGCCGATGATCGGGCCGATGGTCGTGCCGATGGAATTAAAACCTTGCGCGAGGTTCAGCCGCGACGACGCCGTCTTCTCAGGACCAAGAATGGTGACGTAGGGATTAGCAGCGATTTGCAGCATGGCGAAGCCGAGGCCGACGATGAAGAGCGCCATGAGAAACATCGGATATGACATCGCCACCGCCGCCGGCCAGAACAACGCGCTACCCGTGGCGGAGATCAAAAGGCCGATGACGATGCCGTTTTTGTAGCCGAGCTTGGCGATGGGATCGCCCGTGGTTATGGAGATGAGAAAATAAATCAGCGAGCCAACGAAGTAAGCGCCAAAGAACGCGAATTGCACCAGCATCGCCTGGAAGTAGGTCAGCGTGAAGGCTTCCTTGAAACGCGGGATGAGGATGTCATTGAACACCGTCATGAATCCCCACAGGAAAAAAAGCGAGGTCATGATGGCGAACGAGCCGCGATAGCTCGCGCCGTTGCCGGTGTTGGTTTGCGTCGTCGTGGCGGGCATGGTGGGCATGGTTTTTTAAGCGATTACTTCGGCCAGCGTTTGAACGTCCCGATAGATGATTGGCGAATTGCCCATGTCAGTTTGCATTTAATTAATTCAGGCATCGATGCCCAGTTTGTGTTGCATTTCCTCCAGCGGCACGCCTTTGGTTTCAATCACCATTGTCTTCACCCAGACGAGTTGCAACACCATCATGAACGCGAAAAATGCAAACACATAGCCTGGCGCGAAGGTCGTGACCAGTTGTGGGAAAAATGTCGTCAGCGCGGCTGCAAACACCCAGTGCGTGCCGCAGCCCAACGCTTGGCCCTCGGCGCGGTGGCGGTTCGGAAATATTTCGGAGATATAAACCCAGATTACCGCGCCCTGACCGATGGCGTGCGCGCCGATGAACGCGAAAATGCACACCGGCACGATGGCGTAGTGCTGCGTGAAAAACGCCCACGAGGTCAGCCCCAGCGACGCGATGTAGCCGAACGAGCCGATGAACAACAGTGTGCGCCGGCCTAGTTTGTCAATCAGCCACAGGCCGACAAAGGTGAAAATCAAATTCGTGATGCCGATGCCAACGGATTGCAGCAGCGCGGCTTTTTCGCCGAGGCCGGTCATCTCGAAAATGCGCGGCGCGAAATACAGCACGGCGTTGATGCCGGAAAGCTGATTGAAGAAAGCGATCAAGAACGCCAGCAGAATCGGCACGCGCAAACGCCAGGTCCAAAAATTCGCCGAGGTCTTGGTTTCGGGACGCGCGGCGGATTGGATTTCATCCGCGTGCGCTTCCAGTTCCGCCTGCGGTTTTTCCGGCTCAATGAGTTTCAGCACGGCGAGTCCTGCGGCGCGGTCGCCTTTGCGCGTGATGAGCCAGCGCGGGCTTTCTGGGAGGCCAAAACACATCACGGCATAAATCACGGAGGGAATCGCCGCCACGCCGAGCATCCACCGCCAGCCGTCCTCGCCCGCAACGCGGGCGAGGACGGCGTTTGACGCGAAGGCGACGATGATACCGAAAACGATGTTGAACTGGAACATGCCCGTGAGCCGCCCGCGATGGGCGGGTGGCGCGATCTCGGAAATATAAAGCGGCGCAGCCACCGTCGAGATGCCGATGCCAATACCGCCGAGGATGCGCGCGACGATAAAAACTCCCACGCCGTTGGCAATCGCGCAGCCAACCGCCGAAATGATGTAAAGCACGCCGATGAAGAGCAGCGTTTTCTTGCGGCCGAATTTGTCCGTCGGCCAGCCGCCGAAAAGCGCGCCAAACACCGTGCCGTAGAGCGCCGAGCCCATCGCGAGGCCGTGCATCCCCGCGCTCAAGCCCCAAAGTTTCTGGATGGTCTGCTCCGCGCCGGAGATGACCACGGTGTCGAAGCCGAACAGAAAGCCTGCGAGCGCCGAGGTGATGGCCCAGAAAAAAATGCGGCCGTTCAGAGGCACGGCGGATGCTTTGCCGGGAATTTTCGCCATCGTTGGAGTTGGGAGGTTCATGGTTTTATTTATTTCTTGGATGGTGTTGAACTGACTGAAAATGTCTGACTTTTCTCCGGTTTCAACGAAAGATATTTTTGGCCGGGCAAGGCGATTCGCAACGTCTTTTTTCCGTCGCCTTGAAAATGAGGTTTTACTCTGACCAAAACATGGTCGCCGTCGCGCGTGAGATCGAAATCCAGCCGCCAATTTTGAAACCGGAAATTTTTAACGGTGGCGTGATCGCTTCCCGGCGGCAGGCTCGGTGCCAGCCCCAAATCGGCATCCGCCGGCTCCAGATCGACTCCCAAGGTTAATAAAACCATCGCGGTTAGAAACTCGCCATGCGACCAGACGAGGATTGGATTGGCCGGATTCCCGCCGGCATCCCAGCGTTCCGGAAGATAATTGCTGCCGCCGGCCGACTTGGCGCGATATTGCGCCAGGGCTTGCAAGTGATTCCAAGCCGCGTCAGTCCGGCCTTGCAACCATTCCGTTTGCGCCGCCCAGCTTGAACCCAGTGGCCAAGCCTCAGCGGCCTGCCCTTCCGGAAACGATGGACTGCCCGGCAGTGCATCAAATCGGCCGATCAAATGCGTTGGTTTTTCGAGCAACTTGGCGATGGACACCTGCGTGGCGGCAAAACGGGGATCCGTTGCGGTCACGATTCCTTCGCCTTTCCCGAAAATTTCCAGACGCGCTAAATTGAACATTCCGCTGTCCGCGCGCGTGTCCACAATGCCTTCATGGCCATTCCGGTATTTGCCGGGGGCATACGGAATAAATCGCAGAAGCGTGGCGTCGTAGGCGGTCGCGTCAAATTTCTCTTTCAGCCGCGTGGCGGCTTCACTCCAAGACTGTGCCTGGTCGACCTGACCAAGTTTGTTGGCAATTTTGGCGCTCGCAATCAGCCCAGCATAGACCTCCGCGTTGGGCCAAGTTGCTTTGGTGGGGGCGGAAGAAATCCATTCGTCCGCAAGATCCAACATACCTTCGTCCGCGACGCGCTTCTGCATGTAATTGGAAACCTTCTCCACATAATCCCAATGCTTTTTTAGGAAACTGTCTCCGTCGGGCCGCAATCGGGAATAATACCAGAGTGCGAGCACGCCGATTTCGCCCTGCTGCGCCTCGTCCTCGCCGCCGACCCAGCCGAAGCCGGGCTGTGCCGCCCAAAAATCAAAAAAGGCGTCAGCTCCCTTAAAATTTCCGATGAGCGCCAGCCCCAGCGTCGAGTAACCGCCATCGCGCACCCAGGCGTCACGATAGTTGAACGGGTCAGCCTCGATCACGCCGTTGGCGAACTGGAGTGATTCCACTGCGTCAATTGAGTCGGAAAACAACCGGTCCAAAATACCGTCGCCGGTGGTAATTTGAACGCGATCGGCGTTTCGCTCAGCGTCGCTGTCCTTGTAGCCGCCCAGCAAAGATTTCCAAGCCTCGACATAATTTTTCCCCTTTGGTGGAGCGCTGTCAGTGGCGTCAAAACATACCACGACCTCGCGGGTGGAAGAAATTTCTCGGATGGTCTGGTGTTCATCGCAGCGGACGGTTTTCCCCGCCGGCCAAGTGGCCAATGTCAGTGCCGGGCCGGGAATTTTGTCTAACGGAAATTCCGGATCCCGCCAGCAGCGCCAGGTGGCTACAAAATCATTCAGTCCGGCGTCATCATCGGTCCGTTTCAACTGGATCAATTCGGGATTTTTCCATTGCGCGACGAAGCGGAAATTGACAGGCTCCGTGAAAGTGTATTTCAGAAAGACCGGGCTTTTTGGCGCGGTCTTTTTGGCGGAGATTTCGCACGTCACCGTGCCATCTTCCGATTCCAAATGCAACCAGCCAGGACGGGAATCCGTGTCGCGGTAATGCAGCGTGGTGAGATCGAGCCACGCGCCGTTTTTTTGAATCTTCGGGCGACCGGAAAATTCCACAAAGATCGGCGTGCGGCGGGTGATGTCGCTCATGCCGGACCAGAGTTCGCAGACTTTCCCGTTGTTTGCCAGGCGAGCCAAGATTGTCGCGCCGGAAACGACCACGTCATGGTTGTCGTATGCAGGTTTGTCGCGGAGCGACAAGTTGAGTGCCGGATGTGGAGCCGGATGAGATTCGGCCGTCGCCAGCAAACCGGCCTTCGCCCTCAATTTTTTTATAGTCTCGGCGGGAAGCACGGAATTCCAAATCGAAAAATCTTTAATCTTGCCAGCAAAACGACTTCCGCCCCAAGGGGAGGCACCTCCAATTTTGACCGATGGTTCGGCATCAGCCAACGTGGCTGACTGCGACAGGATCGACTCGCCGTTTTTGAACAGGGTCAGCGTTTGCGTTTCACCGTCATAGGTGACGGTCAACATCTGCCATTTGCCAGTGTCGAAGGGCGTGCCCGAATCGAGGTCAAGCGCGTGCCCCCAAAAGCGGATGCCGCCTTTGTCAATCCTGACAATAAACCGCTGCGCGCCCGGCGTGTCACCGTTGCCGCTGCCGAAGCCCGCAATAATCGGGTTGGCCGGCGGATTGTCCATATAGGCGCAAAAATTCATTGTCCACGAATCGCCTGCTTTCACCGGCAGACCGGCCACGTTGTTTGAGACGAAGCCATCCTGACTCCCGTCGAACACCAGCGTTCCGTCCTGGTGAAACACCGGCGCACCAGCGTCCGGGCTGCTGGCTGGCAGACTGGTATCGGTTGCGGGCGCGACGACTGCGCCGACGAATGAGTCCGCGCAGCCGAAATAAACGAACCACTGGTTCTTGAAAAAAACGAGGCCTTGGGTAAACGTTGTGCCTTCCTTGTAAAGTCCGGTTTTTTCCCACGGAAATTCCGGCTCGATGTAGGGCTGGTCCAAACGCGCAATCAGTTTGGTCGGATCGTTCCAATCGAACAACGCCTGGCCACCGCAGTAAATGCCCGGCGGGCGGGACGGATCACGGTCGTCGCCGGTCGCATTCATGCCGTTGTAAAAAACCACAATGCCATTCTTGGTGAGCACGGCGGGCGGGCCGATTTCGTCCAGGCCGCTGTCGAAAAATCCCCGGCGTGTGGGCATCACCTCGCACGGTTTTCCATTGTCGTCTTCGATCGGCTTCCAATGAACCATATCTTCCGATGTAGCCATCTTCGTGCCTTGGATGTCAAAATACATCCAGTATTTGCCTTTGATTTTCGCTGCCACGAGCCGTCCGTCCTTGACCTCGGTGACAATGGACGCGGATTTGTATTCCGCGTTTTCATATTTGGTGCCGGCGAAGGGCGAACCGAGCTTGATCCAGTTTTTCAAATCCTTTGAGACCGCCAGACCGAGGCGCCATTTGCTTCCGCAATACTCGGTGTAGGTCAGCACATAAAATCCGTCCGGCGACTCGGCCAGCCGGGGATCCTCGCAGCCGCCGTAGGCGTCGCTGCCGCCCCATTCCCAGCTTTTCTGCGAATCATCCTGCGGAAACAGCACCGGCGATGAATCCTTTTTGAAATGGATGCCGTCCTCGCTGACCGCATAGCCGACGCGCGAACAACTGTTGCCCGGACCCTGCTGGGCGCGATAAAGCACGACTATCTTGCCATCCCGAACCATGGCGGCTGGATTATAGACCCAGTCTTTTTCCCAATGCACCGGTGCTTTGCTCAACGGGCAGTCGAAGGTCGTATTGGTATTCGGGCTGATGACCGGCTGGCCATGTTGCACGCGCGCGAACGGCCCGATGGCCCAGGCAGGCAAATTAGTTTCGCTGCCCGCCCGGCTTGGGGCGCAGGCTGTCATCATGGCCAGGGTGAGAAGGCACAAGTTTATGTTTTTCATTTTTATCATTTCTTGATTCTTCCGTTTAGTTATAAACGGTGATTCCCGCCGGATCAGAATTCCAAGCCTTGATCTGCATCGTTCCGGGTGCAGTTGCCGGCAGGGAAACTTTAACCGTGCGGCTTTCACCCGGCGGGATGAAGAAATAATTGTCCTCAAAACCAGAATAGTTGCGCCCGGCCGGATAGGAGTTGTTCAGACTTTCGGAAGCTGGCGGCTCGTCAATGGTCACCATCAGCGCGGGAGCGGCACCGGTGTTTTTAATTTCCAGGGAAAAATCCCTGGCTCCGTCCGTCCCAGTCGAAAGCCCCGAAACCTTGGCCGCGAGTTTCGTTGCCGGTGCCTTGAGCAATCCGGCCAGTGGGCCGGGCAGGGTGGCACCGGGCAGGCTGATGCCGAAGGGATAAAAGTTGCGGGCGACCACCTGGCCGGAATCGTCGAGCAGCTCGACCCACAGCAGCGCCATGTTGCCGGTCAGGTCGTAGGGCGGAGTCCAGTCAATCCCACCCAACTTTAAAGAACCTTCCGCCGGTGCTTCCGCGCTGATGGTCTTGTCCAGCCAGGTTTTGCCTTGCAGGTCAAAGACGCGGTAGCGGCAACGGTAGCCAGTCAAAGCATTTTGGTGATCGTTCACCGCCCAAAGTTCCACTGGAAATTTGCCATCGTGGCCCCATAGCTTGAGGCCAGCCCCCCAAGTGCCCGCGTTTTCAGCTTCGAGCGTGTTATAGACGGCCATCACGTCAACGGGCGCGAACGCCTGTTTCATATAATAGTAGGCCATCTTGCGCTGCCCGGAGTATTCCACGATGCAGCCCTGCGCGGCGTTCGGCCAGGGTTCGTTATAAGACCAAATGGCGCACGCGCTGCGATGCCAGCGGAAACGACGCATCGCCGAACACGCGCACCGCAGCGCCTCGGCCTGGGTGTATTGGCTGCAACGCACCGTGGTGTCCAAGTCCGGCAGGTTGTTGCCGAAAAGGCTTTCGCAGCCTGAAAATCCGGCCCAGTTATCATCGGTGACCGCCGCCCCAAAAGCCTTGTGATAACGCCAGACTGAATTTTTTCTGCCCATCGGCCAGAGCGCGTCGGCGGGAATGATGGATTTCAACGTCGCCACCGAGGACAGGCAGCCGACGCCGTATTCCGTCCATTCGCACGGATTGAGCGGGCCGCTGAACCGGTATTGCCCCTGGTTGAACATGAAATAATTTCGGGGATAGAGAAATTCATATTCGCCGTGCCGCTGGGCCGTGATGATCGGATCAGGATCAAAGAAGGGCCGGGTGGGATCCACCTCGTTGCAGATCGCCCGCAACTGGGCCATCTGCCGGCTGTTTTCCTTGTCCAGATACATTTCGTTGCCGCCGCAATAGCGCACGATCGAAGGGTGATTGATCCAGAGTGGCAGCAACTCGCGGGTTTCCTTGGCGGCGATGGCCAGCGCTTCGTCGGTTTCCGGCGCGTTGAAGCGCGCGCCACCGCAGAAAAATTCCTGATCCAGCAAGATGCCGTAACGGTCGCAAAGCTCGTAAAAATCCGGTTTCTCCAGCACGCCGCCGCCCCACAGACGGATAAAATTAAAATTAGCCTCGGCTGCCGAACGCACCAGATGCTCGTAGAATGAACGGTCCGGGCGGCCGTAGAGTGAATCCGCTGGCACCCAGTTCCCGCCTCGGGCAAAAATTTTCCGCCCATTGATCTGCATCAGGTAGCGCCGGTCCGGCATCGGATCGGGCATCGGCCGTGCTAGACCGGCGTCATAATCAAAGTAATTGGTGTCTTCCGCCACCGCCGGATTCGGAAGCATTTTCAGGTCACGCACACCGAACTGGGTGCTGACGCGATGTAGTTCATTTGTGGAACCGGGAATCCGCGCGGTGATTTCCAGGGCGTAAAGCGGTTGTTCGCCATAACCGTGCGGCCACCAAAGTTCCGGCTTGAGCAATTCGAGCGAACAATCAATCTGACGCGGAGAGGTTCCGGCCTCCACCCGCTGTGTCGCCGTAAGCATTGCGGCTCCGCCAACGAGCGGGCGCACCTGATAGCGCAACTCAAGCGTCTGCGGATGATCCGCTTGGACTTCCACTTTGGTCAGCAATTCCGCTTTGTCATAGGGCGGCGATAGTTTTGAAAAAACCAGCGGTTGAAAAAGAAATGCACCCCGGTCGGAAATCAATTTCACACTTTTCTCGATCCCCAGATTCATGATTTTTGGCGCAAAGTCCCAGCCCAGTTCGCTCTCGCCCTTGGTATGAGAATACGCTGGCCGAAACTCCGGCGGCGGCGAGTCCGCGCCGGCCAGGCTCGCGGGAACTTGGTGCACCAGCAACGTCACGATGTTGTCCTCACCCAAGCGCAGTTGTTTGGAAACTTCAAACTCGAAAGGTGTGAACGCCCCCTCATGCCGGCCCAAGCGTTGTCCGTTGAGCCAGACCTCGCATTCGTAGTCCACGCCGTCAAAATGAAGCCTCACTTCACGGCTTTGCCAGGCTTCAGGCACACGGAAACTCTTTCGATACCACCATTCCTTCCGCCAGACCCAGCCGATTTTTTCTGCCGTTGAATTCTCGCCGTAAAACAAGGGTGGCAATTTGCCGGCGCGTTCCAAATCCCAATGCACGTCGCCGGGAACCATGGCGGCAATCGCTTGCGTCGCCGGATATCCATCGGCAAACGCCTTTTGCGTGACGCCCAGTCCGGGATCGAAATCGGCAACGGTCCAATCATTGCCGTCAAGCAGCATCTCAGGCGGCGACGCTGGTTCGGCTCCGGCCAGGGTGATGCCTTGATACACGCAAAGGCCCGCTAACATGGCAAGCCCTGCGATAACTCGCCGGTCCGGAAAACTCCTGCGCCAATTTCTTGTCATAAGTTTGGATATAAAGCAGACCATAAACATCACTCAATAAATGGTTCTTGAGACGGTAAATCAGCATGGTTTTTAAAAATAATCCAGCCTGCCCAGCCGCCCCATGCCTGCGCGTGCGGCCCAATAGGATGACTTGCTCGCCATGCCTTGAACATTGTTGAGGGCACTGGCAGCGCTGCCGTCAACTACTGCAGGCTACCATTGTAGTTTTCCGGGGTGACATAGCATCTCAAATCTGCCCGTCCACAACGGAGCTTCATTACGGCACGGAAGTGTTTTGAGCCAACCAGACAACATCGTTACCTGAATCCCCTGCGGCAATATAGGTCGATCTGAAGGTGGAAGTAAAAGGACAATGTGCTATCGTGGAGCCAATCCAGCGGTGAATTTCCGAATGGCCGTCGGCAAAGGCAAAGGCTGAGGAGTTGCCATGAAAAGTTGCCGGGAAATCCGGTATTTGCGCCGTGCTTGGCGTGGCAACCCCCGCGCTGTTGAAGGCGGAGGGGCATGCCACAGCAAAGCCGCCGTCATTGAGGCTGTTGGGAGCCTCTTCCACAAAGACAAACGTGTTGCTCGGTTTGACAATCGCCGTTTTTTTGGAGTAAAGCTTCCATGGAAGCACCCAGGAGAATGTGGTGTCAAACGCCTGGCTCATCGAGATGCTGCGCACGACGGGATATTCCTTGCCCTGCACGGAGACTGTCCGCTTGTCCCCCGGACACCGGAATATCCCGGCACTTTTGCCGGCATAGGACCAAAGAGGGCTGTTATACAAGTCCGTGGCGGGATTCCAATTGCTGGGATTGCCAAAATCCAGAGTTGTGGGTGTCGTATAGGTCAGGTAGCCAGTGATCCAAGCCGGACGAGTTGCGTCGTCAGCGATGGCGTCCACGACACCGTCCCTATTGTCATCGGCATACATGCTCCAACAGAGCGAGAGTTGCCGGTTGTTGTTAAGGCACTGAGCGCCGATGGCTTTCAGTTTGGCCTTGCTCAAGGCCGGCAGCAACATCGCCGCCAGAATGGCGATGATGGCGATGACCACCAGCAGTTCAATGAGCGTGAATCCGCGCTGAAAGGCATTTGTGCGGTTGTTGATGTTTTTCATTGATTTCTTTGGAAATATACGGCGCGTGATAGCAGGTGTATATGGCATCTTTGGGGGGGGCTTGGGCACCGCTAATACGACATGCGTAGATGCTTGGGTTATAGATTTTGCCCTCAATGCACTCAAAACCGTTTGAGGAAAATTTATGCATGTGCTCAATGTAAAAAGAGGCCGATAGCATTCTTTAGTTCAATTGGAAGGCTCCCGTGGTTGGTTTGTTCGTAGCGAGCTAGGTTGTAAATCAAGTTGATCAGGCCAATCGCCGCCACATTTCTCTCGACGACTATTGCAGCCTGATGTTTCCGATGCGATAGCGGTGGCGACCGTCATCACCCGCCAACGGCAGCGCAATCTGCGGCGTGCCGCTGGCGTCTCCCACCGAAACGCGCAGTTCGTAGTCGCCAGGTTTCAGGCCGGACGGCAGAACCATGAGATGTTGGCAGATGCCGATGGAATTTGTGCCCGTTGCATTTGGCGATAAGTTGCGCACGTTACATTCGCCATCTACCAACACCGCGCACACGTTGTCCTGCGCATCGACAAGCCACCACGCCGGATGCCCGCCCGGCAGGCACGGCGCGACGCCGACATTGCGCCATTGGGATTCGATACGCAATCCTTCGGCGCGTTCCATTGAATCTGGAAATGTCGCTTGGACCAGATTCAAACGGTAGCCGAGCCGCCGGTTGATCTGCGCGATCAGGTTCGTGTTTTCCTTGAGAAACAAAACCGGGTCGCCGTGAATGGAAATGTAGCTCGCGTGATAATCTTCGACCGCTTGCGCGTAACGGCTGCCATCGCCCCAGGTTTTGTTTTTCTTGGTTGCGCTGTAGTGATCCATTTCAATGATGACGGGATTTGTCGGCCAAAAGGGTTGAGCCAGGGGCGCAGAATAAGGAGATTTCGGATCGGAATAGACGCACAACGAATCGTCGCGAAATGTTGCGCCAAATTCACGCGCCAGTTCCATCGTCGCAGTGGGAGAAACGCCGGCTCCCAACGGATGGTAGGTCCAGTCGTCGTTGGCGACGAGCAGTGCCTTTGGAAACGCCTGCCGATGCAGTTTGAGATGGCGGCGAAAGGTGCCAAGGCCGTAGTTCGTGCCACTGAAATGGCCTTCGCCCCAGATGCCGAGCGTGCCCACATCTACGAACGCCAGACTCGGATTGTCGGCGTAGCGACGCCCGGCGGCGTTAAGAAAATTATGCAACTTCGCCAGGAAGATGGGATCGTCATAATCCGGTTCCCAGTTGTTCTTCCCATCCGTCACGGTGTCCTTTCCTTGTGCGCCTGCCGCGCGCACCCAATCCGGCGTGCCGGCGCGAGGATCACTTTCAAAAACGGTGAAGCGAAACGCGAAGCGTTTTCCCACGGCGCCATAACGCTGGATCGGGGTGTCGAGAATGGCCCAGTTAAACTGCCCTTCCACCGGTTCGAGATAGGACCAAGCCAGGCGCAGATACACTACGGTCAATCCAGGAAAATCGCGGCCATCGTAGGCCGGCCCGAGCACCGGGCCGTATTGCCGGATGGAATTGTCGTAATGATGGAACACCCAGCCCATGCCCGGATTCTCCAGCGCCGCGCCCGTGTCCAACGGACGCACCGTCACCAGTTCGGCCGACGCGATTCCGGCCAAGGCCAGCATTGCCGCCAGCAGAGAAAAGTTTTTTTTCATTATGTCCGGACTGAAAATCTGCGCTCACCACACCCGCACCAAGGCCGCACCGTGGCTGGGAACTGTGGCCTGATAGCTACCGCTGAATTTTCCCAAGTCCGCTTGCCGCCAGAGATCGCGGACTTTGTGCGCGCCTTTTAAATTCAAGTCGCTCCATTTCACCGCGACCTCCGTGGCGGTCGCACCACGATTGAACAAGCCCACCGCATACGAGCCGTCTTCCAACTGCTTGGCCCATATCTCGGTCGAGCCGCTTTGCGCGACGCGCGACGCAGCCTTGCCGAGCGGATCCTGATCCACTTCCAAGACATCATCGTTGGTGAGCAGACTCAACGTGAAGTCGTCCAGTTGAGTCATGTCACAGCCAATCAGCAACGGCGCGGCCAGCAGACACCAGAGGGTGATGTGCGTGTATTGTTCGCTGGGCGTTAGCTTGGTGGGATGCAGGTTTGCGCCCCAGCCCACTTTGCCGACAATCAGCATATCGGGATCATTCCAATTGCCCGGCTTGGAAAATGTAGCGGGCACGGACTGCGCAAAGCCAATGTTCGTCAAGCTTTCCCACGAATCGTTGATGTCGCCGGTGGTGCGCCAGCAATTGCCGCCGACCTGTCCGCCCCATTCCCAAACGTCGCCCATGCCGTATTGGCAGAGACTGAACACAATGTCGCGGTCAGCCTGGTCAAGCGCGGCGCGCATCACAACGTAGGGGCGCATTAATTCCTCGCGCGGCGGATTGCCGTAGTCACCCCAGAATTTTTTGATGCCCGAAAAATCGGGTTGTGTGCCGCGAATCTTTTCCATCGCCGGCTTGTAGGTGCACCAGTCATATTTTAAATAGTCCACGCCCCAGTTCGCGAAACTCTGCGCGTCCTGTGCTTCGTGATCAAAACTCGCGATGCAGCCGCCACAAGTGAACGGCCCCGGCGAGGAATAAATGCCAAACTTCAAACCGCGCGCGTGAATGTAATCGCCGAGCGCCTTCATGTCGGGAAACCGCGGATTGGGCACGATGTGGCCCTCCGCATCACGGCCCGGCCCGCCCAGTGTCGGGTCGGTGGAGTCGCGGTTCTTCGACCAGAAATCGTCCACATTGATATAAGTCCAGCCATGCTGAATGAGTCCGCTGCGAACCATTGCGTCGGCGGCAGCCTTGACCTTGTCCTCGCTGACGGAATCCGCGAAACAATTCCAACTGTTCCAGCCCATCGGCGGCGTGAGCGCGATTTGGTCGCCGCAAATGATTTTCAAATCGCGCTTCGCCGTGCCGCGCGCGTTCTTTGCGGAAAGCTTTATGATGAATTCGCCGCGCTGCGAAATTTGTCCGCTGATGATTCCTGTGGCCGCATCAAGCGTCAGACCAGCGGGAAGCTTTTTCGCAGCAAATGTCATCGGGCGCTCGCCGGTGGCCGGAATCGCAAACAGAAAATCGTGGCCAGGCCGGCAGCCGACGACGCGCGCACCATTGATACGCGGGGATGGCGGCACATTCGGCGTGAGGATGTAAGGCGCTTCGATGGGATTGACCGCCTCAGCGGCGCGGGAATAATTTTCAACCGGCGATCCGAGCCACAGCAGCAAGCCTATAACGAAGCCGGACCGCAAAAGGCCCGATGAAGACATGGAAGAAATGGATTTCATAGTTGCATTATGATGAAATTGTAAATTTACGCCACCCCCCCAAAGATGCCATAGCGCAGACCATCGAGTTGCGTTAGGTTGCGACCATCAAATTCACAGAAACGCATAGATTTGCATTGATCGGCATCAGTCATTATCAAAACCGAACCTCATAGACATGAAACTAAACATCAAGCCCCGTCAATACGTCGCCCTGCTGGCAATGGCATTTTTGGCTCTCAGCCTCTGCCGCGGTTCCGCCGCGCTGCTCTGTTATGAGCCGTTCGGTCCCACCGGCGGGTTGTCGACCAACCTGCTCAAGGCCACGGCCACGGGCACTGGCTTTGGCGGCGCTTGGACAGGTTCCTCCAGCAACGGCAGCGGCGGGTTGTTCACCCGCGTCTCCGGTCCGCTGGGCAACTGGCCCCGGAATATCTTCTTTCCCAACCCCAGCGGCGGGCGGGTGCAATACGGTTCGACGGCTACATGGACGAGTCTGTCCCGCACGATGTCCACGCCCTTGAACTTGCAAAACGCCGGAACGTATTTCATCAGCTTTTTGATGCATGATTATTGCACCAGCACCGCCTATTCGGCCGCTGCCAACAACGATAACCGCGTGTTTTTGGGAGACACCAACGACGCGGCCCGGATTTATGTGGGACGCGACCTTAACGGAGCCAACGTAATCGCGGTGGGAAATAGTTCCACGACCCCATGGAGCCTGCCAAATTACGGCGCGACGGCGACTCCGTGGGAAGGCTGCAACGCCAACTTTCTGATTTTCGTGGTGGCGCGAATTGTGACCGACGGGGCGGGTAACATGACTGTTAGTGTAAAGCATTACTATTTTGATTCAGTGAATGGCTGGGGTGCCGTCGTCGATCCCTCGGACGCGAGCGCGGTCTGGGATGCCACTTACACTGGCACGGTCACCGGTTCTGGGGTTTTCAACCAACTCGGGATTTCTTCGGCCGGAACCCAATACCAAGAACTCAGTGAGATTCGCCTGGGCACCACTTGGGCCGATGTCGCCAACACCACCACACCTACCAACACTCCGTCCACCGGCCTGATCAATGTCGCCCTCGGCCCGATCAATCCCGTTGGGGCTTATTCTGGGGCGGGTCCTGTAGCCGGTTCGTTTGGGGATTTCTGGAATCAAGTGGCATTCGGCATCACCACGGACGGCACCTACACGTCCAGTCCGCAAACCACCGGCCCGCTCCTTGATGCCGGCGGCATCCAAACGGGGGTGACGGTGCAGGTCGGCACGAATACCGCCGACACCTTGGAATGGAACATCGCCAGCGGCGGCAACTACGGCGGTGCCTTCAGTTATTTGGTTGCGGAGACGGTCAGTTTCTTCAAGCCGGACGCCATCGTTGTCCATGGTCTGGATAACACCAAATCGTATAACCTATATTGCTTCACCGGTCCCTGGGGCAATTTCAGCCAATGCACGCTTTCCGCCGGCGGTATAACAAATACCATAGTATCAGACCAGGCATGGTATGTGCCGTGGGATCAGGGGAACCAGTATTGTATTTTTACAAATGTGCCTACCGATGGCGCGGGCAATCTCACCATCGGCGTGGTCAACCCCGGCAACATCCAACAGCAGATGTGTGGCTTCCAGCTTCAGGCGGTGCCGTTCAGTCTCACCCAGCCGCAAAGCCAGGTGGTGCCCACGAACAGCACCGTGAATTTGTCCGTGGCCGTATCCGGCGGCAGCGGCGCCCAGTCGTTTCAGTGGCAGAAGAATGTCAGCGGCAATTTCGTCAACCTGACCAATGGCGGGAACATTCTGGGCGTGACCACCAGCACGCTGACCACCACCAATGTCCAGGGCACGAATGCGGGCAGTTATCGGGCGGTGGTCACGGTCGGCAGCCTCGTCACCAACAGCAGCGCCGCGACCATCACATTGCAATCGGGTGTGATCACCAACCAGCTCACCATGGACACTACCAGCATCTTTCGCAATCCGTTCACCGGTTTCGCCCTTTATGCCTATGAAAATCAATTCGCCGCCAGCATGTCTAACTACATGCAGAATGCCGGCCAGTTCTGGAGTCAAGTCAGTGCGCCGCAGGTTCCCTATGCCTCCACCCTTTACCTGCGTGTGATTTGGTCTTACATGGAACCGCAGGAAGGCGTCTATGTCTGGAACACGGACACCAATTTCATGGCAATGTGTCAGGGGGCTTGGGCTCGCGGAATCAAGGTGGCCTTTCGGATTTATGTGGTCAGCACGGATCCTGGACAAATGCTGTCCACGCCTCAATGGGCGTTCGATGCCGGAGTGCCGTCTCATTCGGATCCCAACTCCGGATTGGCTGATCCCGACATCACGAGTCCAATCTTCCAGGCGAAATACGCGACCTTCATCAATGCGTTCGGTGCCAAGTTCAACGACCCGTCCAAGGTCATGTATGTGGATGCCACCACCTTTGGTTCCTGGGGCGAGGGGAACGTGAGCGACCAGTCCTTGAGCACCGCCCAATTGCAGCAGACGATGACTTGGCTGATGACCACCTGGACCAACGCTCTTCCCAAGATTCCGCTGCTGATGAATTATCCCAGCGGCACTTGGAGCGATTCGCAAATGGCGAGTTGGTGCTTCAATACGGGCTGCGCCGGCATGCGCCGGGACGGTTTGGGCACGGCGTATGTTCCCGTCAGCCCGGATCAAAACGACATCCGTGCCGGGTTTCCCGGCAAACCCTTCGTGGCCGAGACCGCCTCGTATTTGAATTCTCCCGCCGATCAGGTTTACTTCCTTTCACAGAGGTTGTATATGCATACGGATGTCTCTGATAATTGCATCCCGGTTTTCCAGCAATTGTTCGATCTCTGGGGCGGCTACCGTTTCGTGGTGAATTCGGTCAGCTATCCTGGCACGGTTCAGGCTAACTCAAACGTCGTCCTGCAGGCCACAGTGCAGAACTGGGGCGTGGGCGTCCTGCCCAACAACCTGAAGCCCTGGAACTACAAGTATAAGTTCGCCTATGCACTGCTGGATGCCGCCGGCAACCCGGTTACGACCGTGGTGGACACGTCGCTCGCCGACGACCCTTCGAACTGGACCAACGGGACGGCTTACAATCCGCCAAATGCAGGAGGCATCCCCACGGACATCATGCAAAATTATTGGTCTTCCGGAAACAGCAAGACCTACACTCTTCAGGTCACCAATAATTTTGGCGCGGTGGTCAATGGCAACTACTATCTGGGCGTCGCAGTGGTCAATACTGCCAATAGCAACAGTGTGGACATTGCGCTGGCGAATACTGCGCCCCGCACCGCGTCGGGCTGGACCGTTGTGGGGCCGGTGGTGGTCAGCAATTCCACGCCGATGACGATCACCACCCAGCCGCAGCCGGCAGCATTGACCAACTATGTTGGCAACCAGGTTAATTACTCCGTGGTGGTGCTCGGGTCTTCGCTTGCCTACCAGTGGTATCAAGGAGCGTCACCGATCAATGGCGCCACCAATGCCGCTTACACGGCGACCACGGTCGCGGGGACCAACACTTACTCTGTGACCGTCAGCGGCGGCGGCAACTCGGTGACGAGCAGCGTGGTCACGCTGGTTGGGCAGACGTTTACCAAGCCGGCCGGCGGATTTACCGTCAACTTCAACCAGGTGGGTCCAAATGGTGCCTATCAGGGCCAGGGGGCCTATGGTGATCTAACGGCGAACACCAACTGGAACGCCCTGCCGGTTTCCGGCTCGACCAGTGGCACGGCGAAGAATTCCGCCGGCAGCGCGACGCTGGCCACGTTCTCCATCAGCGGCAATAACGGCACGGCCAGCAATTACGGCTCCACGACCCCGTCGAATCCGTGCTTTATGCTGGGGTCATTCGCGGCGGCCAATTCCGGTCCTTTCACGATCAATTTAAGCTATAATAACGTCCCACCCGGCAGTTATAATCTATACCTGTATTCGCAGAACGGTGCGTGGGGTGGCCGCGGCGGGTCGTTCTCGCTGGCCGGCGCCACCACCGGCTCGGCCGATCAGGGCGTCAACACTGCCATCAACATCGCCGGCGCCAACTGCTCGCTGACCGAGGGCGTCAACTATGTCCTATTCACCAACGTGGTGCCGGACGCCACCGGAAAAATCAGCATTACGGAAGTTGCCAACGCCCAGTCCTCGGGCGAAGTGGATTTCAACGGCGCGCAACTGGTCTATGCAAGTGCGTTGGTGATCACTGCCCAGCCCCAGCCGGCGCTGACGACCGCCTATGTTGGCAACCCGGTTTATTACTCCGTCACGGCGGCCAGCACGCTACCACTTTCCTACCAGTGGTATCGGGGAAGCACACCCGTCAGCGGTGCGACCAGTTCCAACTATACCGCCATTGCCGTTGCGGGAAGCCAGAATTATTCCGTCGTCGTCAGCACCAGCGGTGGCTCGGTGACTAGCAGCGTGGTGACGCTGGTCGGGCAAGGGGCGGGTGCGCTGACCAATGGTGTGGCCATCAATTTCTGCGCGGACTCGACCGGTCTTGGTGCCTATGCCGGTCAGGGTGCCTATTCTGATCCTTCCAGCACGCCCTTCTGGAACGTGTTTCCGGGTGGTGGCGCGACCAGTGGGTTGGCCAACGATTCCAGCAACAATCCGACCCTGACCACGTTCACTCTCAGCGCGTATTCATATTATTATTGGTATGGCGGCGGCGGACCACCGGTCGCCACGGATCCTGATTACCTGCTGGGCGGCTTTGCCTATACCCACAACCCGACGCTTACCATCAGTTACAACAATGTTCCGCCCGGAATCTATAAATTATATCTTTATGCACAGGGGGGTTATGGCAGTTGGCGCGGTGGCACTTTTTCTCTGGGGGCAGGCAATGTCGGCAGCGCCCACAACGGCATCAGCAGTGCCCAAAACACTGGCGGCGACCCCGATGCTTTCATTGAGGGCAACAACTATGTTCTGTTCACCAACGTGGTGCCCGATGCGTATGGAAACATCACCATCATTGAAACCAATCTTCCGTCGTCGGTCGGCGAGTCGGATTTCAACGGCGCGCAACTAGTCTGGGTGAGTTTGCCGCCCAGTGCCGTGGCACCGGTCATTACGAACCAGCCGCAAAGCCAGATTGTGCCGCAGGGTGCCACCGTGCAGTTGAGCGTTACCGCCGGCGGCACACCCGCGCCCACTTATCGCTGGAGTAAAAACAATGTGAATCTGAACGACGGGGCGACCGGCAACGGCTCCACGTTTACCGGCAGCGCGTCCAATCTGCTGACCTTGGTCAACGCGCGGGCGGCCGACAGCGGCAGCTATACCGTGGGCGTCACCAACAGCGCGGGCGGCACCAACAGCAGCGCCGCGCAACTGCTGATGGTCGCGCCTGCAACGTCCGGACAGGCGCCGTGGATGACAAACAGCAGTGCGGGCGGGAAATTTGGCCTGTCGTTCACTGAGTTGGCGGGCTACCGCTACCTGTTGCAGCAGAGCACTAATTTAAGTTCGGGTGCCTGGATCACGATCAGCAACCTGCCGCCGTCGTTCAGCAACAATCTGTTCCAATTCAGCAGCAGCTTTACCAATCAGGCGAGTTTTTATCGCACGGCTGTAACCAATCAGTGAGCGGGCGAGTTGCGATTGCACATTCCAGTCCGTTGCGCGGCGGGCTTATCGGGATGCATGTTTGAGTTGGTCGGCGGGACATTCCGGTATGCAGAGTTGCCCGGTCAGGAATTAAAACCCTGACCGGGCTGGGTTGTGGAAAAAACGGACGCCAGCTAACTGCAAAATTCATTTTACAATGGGTTCTTTGAAAACCCGGATTTGCGGGGGAAATGTCTTTGATTTGTTTGAACGAGAAAGTGGGCGGAGCGTCGGTTCTGCCGCCTGCCCTGATCACCATTTTTCACCTTCAACTCGACTTTTCCCCGCACTCACGGCGGAACTCGGTGCGTTGAGCGCCTTTGATCAACAGTTCTGCGAAGTTATTTCGCGCACCGATCTGGGCCGCTTCACCCGCCGTTACGAATGGCGCGGCGACGATTGCCCGCCGCACCAACGCGGTGAAGGGGTGGCATCCGATACCCCCCCCAAAGATGCCATATTCAAAGCGACGGGGCTGTGTTAATATTTCAATCATCAGCCGTAACTATCAATCAAATTAAACCTATTATTGTTCCGGCTTCGGATTCGTTGAAAAATCGAAACAAACTAAAAAAATGAAAACCATCAAATCATTTAGAAACACCGCTCTGGCGGCTGCAGCCCTGCTGGCGCTGACTGCCTCCAACAGTCAAGGCGCACTGCTGTGCTATGAACCGTTCACCAACGGGACAAGCGGCGACATCACCACTTTAACACCCTCCACCGGGTCCGGCTTCTCCGCCGACTGGGTTCTGGGCGCCAGCGGGGCTAGTGGCACCTCTTTCCAATGCGTCCCCGGTGGCGGCAATTTCGCCAACGGCTGGCCAAATAATGTGAGTTTTGCCGCGCCCAGCGGGGAAGCGCAATCCGGCCAATCATGGGATTGGGGCTCCGCTAACCGCACCCTGTCCGCCCCGCTGAACCTGAGTGCGGCCGGAACTTATTATTTGAGCTATCTGTTCAACGATACGGCTAATAATTATGACATGAGCGTGTTTATTAGCAGCACGGCAAATAACGAGGCTATTTACATGGGTCCCGGCTATGGCACCGCCGTGGTTCACGCCGGCGGTCCGTTAACAACAGCGCCATTTAATGGTTTGCCAGCTAATGTCGGTGCTCCCTCCTCGTGGGAAGGCACATCTGGCACCTCCTTGGTTTTTGTCGTGGCCCAGATTACGTCCGACGGGGCGGGCAATGTCACGGTCAAAATGAAACACTATGCTTATGATCCGGTCGCCCACACGGGCGGCTTGGTGGATCTCACCCCGGGCAGTGTCGCTTGGGAGGCAACCTATACTGGCGCCATGGGTGTGGCGTATGATCAATTGGGCGTTTCCGCAGCGGGTCCTCAAGGCGAGGCGCTCACCGAAATCCGCCTGGGCACCAATTGGACCGAGGTCACCGGCGCCCAGAACATAACGGCGATCACCACCCAGCCCCAGCCGGCCTCCGCAACCGTCTATGTCGGCAATGGGTTTGATTATTCGGTCACCGCCGTTGGCGATGCGCTCACCTATCAGTGGTATAAAGATGCTGCGCCCGTCAGCGGCGCGACCAATGCCAGTTACGCGGCCACCGCTGCAAACGGGGTTACGGACAGCTACTCGGTGGTGGTCACCGGGACCGCCGGTTCCGTTACCAGCAGCGTAGTGACGCTAACGGGAACGGCCTTGCCAACGATCAGCGCTCCGTTCGCGATCAACTTCTGTCAGGATAACCTTGGTGCTGCTTATCAAGGTCAGGGTGCCTATACCGATCCCCTGACCAGCACTCCAACCTGGAACCTGTTCCCGGGTGGCGGTTCTTATTCCGGTGTGGCCGTTGATTCCACGGGCAACCCGACCCTTACCACTTTCTTTATCAGCCCGTATGCCTATTATGGTTGGTATAGTGGTGCCACCCGGGCCATCACGGATCCGTATTACCTGCTGGGCGGCTTTGCCCACAGCTCCGCGCTGACCTACAGTTTCAACAATGTTGCGCCGGGCGTTTACAGCCTGTATCTCGTTGCCCAGGGTGGTGATGGCAGTTGGCGCGGTGGGTCCTTCTCGCTGGCCGCCGCGAATGGTGGCAGCGCGGATGGTGGCGTCACCGTCGCCTTTAATGCCGGTCAAGCCCCCAATAGTTTCATCAAGGGTCAAAACTATGTGCGGTTCAATGGTGTGGTGCCCGATGCGAATGGTAACATCACCATCACCGAAACGGCACCCCCGCAGAATGCTGGCGAGGCCGATTTCAATGGCGCACAACTGGTGTGGACGGCCGCCGC
This sequence comes from uncultured Verrucomicrobia subdivision 3 bacterium, assembly GCA_903865745.1. Taxonomy (GTDB): domain Bacteria; phylum Verrucomicrobiota; class Verrucomicrobiia; order Limisphaerales; family UBA11358; genus UBA11358. Next base: position 31,328 of record CAIPKV010000081.1, read on the forward strand.
GATTACCAAGCCGTTGATTACGACCCAACCCCAACCTGCCAGCCAGACGCTTTATGCTGGTTACCAGGCGGCACCTTATTCCGTGGCGGCCATTGGGCCGGTTGGTGACCCATTGTCATACCAATGGTATCAGGGTTCTTCGCCGGTCACCGGGGCGACCAATGCCAACTATACCGCCACCGCCATTGTCGGAGCCAATAATTATTCGGTGGTGATTTCGGACATCTACGGCTCGGTGACGAGCAGCATCGTGACACTGACCGGGGTGGCGGCTCCTTCCACAGCCCATTCATCGGGGGTTGCGGTCAACTTCAGCGCAGACGCTGTGGGGCTCGGAGCCTATGCCGGTCAGGGTGCCTATACTGATCCTTCCAGCACACCCTTCTGGAACACGTTTCCGGCTGGTGGCATGGCGAGTGGATTGGCCAACGATTCCAGCAATAATCCGACCCTGACCACGTTCACTCTCAGCGCGTATTCATATTATTCTTGGTTCGGCGGCGGCGGACCGCCGGTGGCCACGGATCCCGATTACATGCTCGGCGGTTTCGCCCACGGCGTGACGCTGACCTACAGTTACAACAATGTCCCGCCCGGAATTTACAACCTGTATATTTATGCCCAGGGTGGTTATGGCAGCTGGCGTGGTGGCACCTTTTCTCTGGGGGCAGGCAATGGCGGCGGCGCACACAACGGCATCAGCAGCGCCCAAAACAACGGCACTGACCCCGATGCTTTCATCGAGGGCCAAAACTATGTGCAGTTCACTAACGTGATGCCCGATGCGTTTGGTAACATAACCATCAACCAAACGGCACCCCCGTTGACCGCTGGCGAGGCCGATTTCAATGGCATCCAATTGGTTCAGGGCGGGGTTCCAATCTTGAACTGGTCGCATACTGGTTCCGGGCTGATTCTAAATTGGAGCGTGGGAACCTTGTTGCAAGCTGACAACGTGACCGGCCCGTGGACGACGGCCACCGGCGTGACGGCAGGCGTGCCGATTCCAACCACTGCTCCCAAGCGGTTTTACCGGCTGCAATACTGACCTGATAGTTGGTATTATAATCTGGGAAAATTGTTCAAGGGGTGGGAGGCACGCCTCCCGCCCCTTTTAACAGGAAGCAAATATGAGCGAAAAAAAACGAAGAACAAACGCACAGAAAGGATTCCGAGGGTTCACATTGATCGAGTTACTGGTGGTCATTGCCATCATCGCCATCTTGGCCGCGATGCTGTTGCCAGCCTTGGCCAGAGCCAAACAAAGGGCACAGTGCATCTCGTGTATCAACAATGAAAGACAGCTCGCGATTGGGTGGCTGCTTTATACGGACGACTTCCAAAATAAATTGGTGGGAAACATTGGTTACGGCACCACCAACAATTCATGGGTGGGCGGAAACATGCAAACTCTCAGCGATACCACCAACGCAGCCTTGATACAAAACGGATTACTCTTCCCTTACATCAAATCCATTGGCGTCTATAAATGTCCCGGGAACCAGAAAAACATGTTGCGAGGCATTACCATGAGTCACTGCATGGGCTGGAACTTAACGATTCCCTATTTCAAAGTTTACACCAAGGCGTCGCAAATGTCCCGGCCGTCCAACCTCTATGTGACAATAGACGAGGATGATAACTCCATCAACGACGGTATCATGGCCATGGCAATTGTGCCCAACCTGAACAACGCTTTGCAAATTCTTGACTATCCGGCCACCTATCATGGCTTGTCCGGCGGAATGTCTTTTGCCGATGGTCATGCCGAGATCAAAAATTGGAAGGGAATCGGCAAAGAACCGGTTCCTTACACGTTTAGTAAGTATTTTGCGGCGGGAACTCTAGGTCAAAGCGAAGTGGCCGATTGGTTTCGGCATACTACGGAGCCTGATGGCAGCAGTCCAGCTTATCCCGGCTGGTAATATTTGTAATTTGGCGCTTCTACCCCCCAAAGATGCCATGGCGATGGCAGACTCATGAAGATACTTTTCAATCCATTCATATGAAACTAAAGAACAAAATAATGAAAATACAATCCATGCCGTTGCTTGTCGGCCTCTCCGTCCTGGCATTCGTGTCACCAGCCAGTGCGGAACCGGCCACCGCTCCTGCGCCCGCTTCACCGGTCCGGGTGGCCTGCGTCGGTGACAGCATTACCGTAAGTCCCGTCTTAGGCAATGCCTATCCGGAAAAGCTTCAAGCTCTGCTCGGCACCAATTGGATTGTGGGCAACTTTGGCATGGGGGGCCGCACCCTGTTGCGAAAGGGGGATTGGCCCTATTGCAATGATGACGCGTTCACACGCGCACAGGCGTTTCAGCCGGACGTGGTCATCATTCTGCTGGGGGCCAACGATACCAAGCCGTTTAACTGGAAATACCACGACGAGTTTGCCGGGGACTACACCAACTTGGTGAACGCTTTTCAGAATCTTGCCAGTCGGCCCCGGATTTATATCTGTCGGCCAACGCCAGTGCCTGAACCCGGCAATTACGGCATCAACGAAACCTCAGAGCAGGAAGAAATTAAAATCATTGACCACCTGGTTGACACGATGAAACTCGGGGCAATTGATCTCTACACGCCGCTAAAGGATCAACCGCAACTCTTTCCGGACCGGGTTCATCCCAATGCGGAAGGCGCCGCCGCCATCGCCAAACTGGTTTATTCCCATATTTCACAGATCAACTTCACCAACCGAAATTATTGACCAGCGATAAATCCCCCACGTCAGGCGCGGGTAAGCAATAGGATGGAAAATGTCAAATACCACCACCGTGTTTTGCAAAGTGTGGATGGTTCGTTTCATCCGAAAAATGGTTAAAGCTTTACGATTAATCCGGCGCACACCAATTGTTTCAACCTGGCTATAAATCGCTGAAAAATTACAACTATTGCCACTCTACCCCCCCAAAGATGCCATAGCTCTTTGTTGCCCCCAGCCGTAGAATGGCTATGAAGTCCATTTAATCATGACGGTTTATATACATTACATTCGAGCCCTGTGCAGTTTCTCGCACATCGAACGGCTATTGCTTGCGGGACTGATTTTCTGCGGTATCATCTTGGCTGCCCGTGCGGGGGAGACCGTGGATAAATCTGGGAACCCAGCCTTTCGCCCTGCCGCCTTGTGGCTTGACAATCACAACGTTCCTATCAATGCCCACGGCGGCGGCGTGCTGTTCATGCCCGGCACCATGCCGGATCAGGGAACTTATTATTGGTTTGGGGAACACAAGGTGGCCGGCGATCTCGGTAACACCGCCCAGGTCGGAATCCACGTATATTCCTCCTCCGACCTCGCCAGTTGGAAGGATCAAGGTATCGCCCTTAAAGTGGCCGACCGGCCGGACATGGACATCTGCCGCGGCAGCATCATCGAACGTCCCAAGGTGGTTTACAACTCAAGGACCAAAAAATTTGTAATGTGGTTTCATCTGGAGCTGGTCGGCAAAGGTTACGCCAGCGCACGCTGTGGCGTGGCCGTGGCTTCCTCCGCCACTGGTCCCTATAGATATATCGGTTCGTTTCGTCCGGATGTCGGGGCGTGGCCTATGAACACGTCCCTCGCCACCCATCATCCCGTCGGGCCGGAGGATCGCCCGGAATTGGATAAAATCAAAACCGATGGCGGCCCCTATCCCGGCTACCCCACCAACATTATTTACCGCCGTGATTTTGCCGTGGGCCAGATGGCGCGGGACATGACCTTGTTTGTGGACGACGATGAGACCGCCTATGTGATTTACGCCTCCGAGGAAAACGGCACGCTGCACATCTCACAACTCACGCCGGACTATTTGAAAACGGCTGGAAGGTATGTCCGGGTTCTTCCTGGCGGTTTCAATGAGGCCCCGGCCCTGTTCAAGTCGGCAGGAAAATATTTCCTGTTTTCCTCGCACTGCACCGGGTGGTCGCCCAACGCCGGGCGGCTGTCCGTGGCGGATTCCATCTGGGGACCATGGCGGGAAGTGGGCAACCCATGGCACGGGCCGCAGGATAAAATTTCGGTGTCCTATGGCACGCAGAGCACTTTTGTTTTGCCGGTGGCGGATCATCCCGGCGCGTTTATTTACATGGCCGACCTCTGGCGGCCCCAAAATGCGATTGATGGTCGCTATGTCTGGCTCCCGATCCGTTGGCAAGACGGTCTGCCGGAACTGGCGTGGCGTGACCAGTGGGGCTTGTCCGAGTTTGATTATACCGCTACCGGAAAAGCAACCGGAAAAGTGACGCAGCTCGAAAAATTGGCACAGATTCAGAATAAACCCTGACCACGCTTTAGGACCTGGTAACACTGATTGACAATCGCAGGGTTTGAGGGGTTGTGGCCTTGCTTCCGGTTGACTCCATTGCAAGTGATTGCTAAATTTTGGCTAGTGTCCTGCAAACTGTCATTTCTTGGAGTTGGACGTCTTTTTGTGTTGCCGTCATTGGTGCTTGGGCTTGCTGGTCCGGTGTCTTTCCAAATGGTTGCAGCCGCCCAATCTTCTCCGTTCGTTGTGCAAACCTGGCAGACCGAAAACGGCCTGCCCCACAACTTGTTGACCGACGTGATTCAGGGCGGGGAAGGTTACCTGTGGATAGGCACTTTCAACGGACTGGCGCGGTTCGACGGCACACGATTCACGGTGTTTAATCCTGAAAACACGCCCGAACTGGCGGACAGTTGGATTGATCATTTGTTCACCACGCCCGATGGCACCCTGTGGATTGGCACTCATCACGGTGGCTTAAGCTCGTTTCGCGCCGGGCGTTTTGCGTGCGAACTTCCGGTGCGCCTGGACGAGGATTGGGTGGTTAAATACCTCGGTCAGCGCACGAATGAATTTCTCTTTCTCACTATGGCCGGCCGCGTCGCCTGCGGCCGGCCGGGAGCGATGCGCGTGCTGGATCTGCCCGCCGAGGAACAACGGAGTGCCGTCATGGATGGCGAGGGCGTGGTCTGGTTTTTCCGGCCAGGCTGGTTGGAAGGCAGTTTGACGAACCATCAATTCGAGCCATTCACGAATGCGCCGGGGCTGGCCGATCTGCGTTGCAATGATCTGACTGTAGACGCGGCCGGCCGGGTCTGGGCTGGCACGGACGAGGGTTTGTGGGTTTGGAAAAACCAGCGGTTTGTCCGGATCTGGCCCACTGCCGGCGAGCTCCCGGTAGCGGTGAACCACATTTATCCCCGCCAAGACGGAAGTTTGTGGGTCAGCGCCAACGGTCGGCTGCGTCAATGGCGGAACCACGACTGGGTAGCGGAAGCCGACGCGGACTGGCCGCCATTCCAAACCCCGGTGAGCACCATCTGCGAAGATCAGCGCGGCAACCTATGGTTCGGCACTGCGGGTGAAGGTCTCTGGCGGTTGGCCCCGGATGGTCACCTGCTGCACGTTGGTTCGGCGCAGGGTTTGCCCAACGACCGGATCGCTGGCTTGTGCTTGGATGTGGAGGACAATCTCTGGGTGGCACTGGATCGCGGGGGTCTGGCCCGGGTGCGGCCACGCCGTTTCTCGGTGGTCCGCACCTCACCTGAGGCGGCTGAACCCGCCGCCGTCTCGGTCTGTCAAGACCAGACCGGCACCATTTGGGTTGGCACCTATGGTGCCGGCTTGGTTGGCGTGGAATCCAATCGTATTACCCATTACACCTCGGGGCGAGACGGGGACGGCAACTTGGATTTCGCGACGGGCGGTTCCAAGGGCGAAGTGATGTCCGTGCTGGCGGATCGGGAGGGTCGCGTTTGGGCGGGCACGGAAATCCGTGGGGTTTTTCGGCTCACCAACGGCGTTTTCGCCACGCCGTTTGCCCTCAGTGACATTGGGTGGCAGGCCCGCGTCATTTACGAGGATCACTTGGGGCGCATTTGGTTTGGCAATTCGCTGGGTCTCTACCTCTGGAATAACGGCCACCTTGAAGCTTGTCATCCGCCCGCCGGCGTGTCCCGGCTGGAGGTGCGCGCCATTCTGGATGATGGCGCGGGCGGTGTCTGGGTGGGAACCCGAGAAAAGGGTTTTTATCATTTCCAAGACGGCCAATGGCGCTCATGGCATAGCGCTGACGGTCTGGGCAGTGACACAATCTGGACCATTTATGCCGATGATCAAAAGGCGTTGTGGCTCGGCACCCAGACTGGGCTGGTGTGGTTCAAGGATGGCCGGTTTGTGCGGCTGACCACGGGTGACGGGCTGCCAGCAGACGCGATTTACTGCCTGATGGGGGACGGCCACGGCTGGCTATGGGCCACCTCGCCAAAAGGGGTTTTTCGGATGAAACTGGACGAGTTGAATGCCTTTGTAAGGAGAGATGTTTCCGAGGTCAATTGCCTCGACTATGATCGTTCCGACGGGCTGCCGACCCTGCAATGTTCCGTCGGCTCCCAGCCTGCCGGCTGGCGGAACGATGAAGGAAAGCTCTGGTTCACGACCGAGAAGGGAGTGGTGGGATTGGATCCCGCCGGATTGACCCGCAACCCGCGCCCGCCGCCCGTGATCATTGAGGCGATGAAAGTGGATCAAATAGTTCAGTCGCTGCCGTTGCCGGCCGCCGCCGCGTCGGCGGGAATTACTCCGCCCGCCTTGAGCCCCATCCGGATCGCTCCGGGTCGCCAGAGTCTTGAGTTCACGTTCGCCGCCCTCAGTTTTACCGCGCCGGAAAAAGTGCGGGTTCGCTACCGGGTCGAAGGCCTGGAAACCAAATGGTTCGACGCCGGCGAACAGCGTTCGGCCCATTACAGCAGCCTGCCGCCGGGTGATTACAGCTTCCATGTTATCGCCTGCAACGATGAGGGAGTCTGGAACGACGCCGGCGCCACCTTGGCCTTCGTGGTGCTGCCGTGGTTTTGGCAGACGGTCTGGTTCAAGGTGGTCTCCGGCCTGGCAGTGGTGGGCGTGGCTGTGACTTTGGTGCGGAACCTCGAGCGCCGCCGTGCTCGCGGCAAACTGGCCGTGCTGGAGCGCGAGCGGGAGCTGGACCACGAACGCGCCCGCATCGCGCGCGACATTCATGATGACCTGGGTGCCAGCGTCACCCAGGTGGCGTTTCTGGGAGATTTGACCGGACGTTCGGCTGATCGGCCGGAAGCGGTTCGCAGGCACAGCCAGCACATTGCCGCCACCGCGCGGGAAATGGCCCAATCCTTGGACGCCATCGTCTGGGCCGTCAAACCGGCAAACGACACGCTGCTCAAGCTGATCGAGTATCTCCACCGCCGCACCAATGAACTGCTGGAAAATCTTCTCGGCCGTTACACCTTCGCCGCGCCGCCGCAGATTCCTGAACGCGTCGTTTCGGCGGAGTTGCGCCACAACGTGTTTCTCGCGTATAAGGAGGCGTTGACCAACATCCTCAAACACGCGCAGGCCAGCGAGGTCGCCATCCGCATTGCCCTGGACGCCGACACACTGCAGATTGGCATCCGCGACAACGGGCGCGGGTTCGACCCGGCGGGCGGCCAGACGGACCGGTCCGGCCAGCAGAACATGCGCCGGCGGCTGGAAGAAATCGGCGGCACCTTTGAAGTCATCAGCCAGCCCGGCCAGGGCACTACTTTGAAAATGCACATTCCCCTCGCCGCCCGTCCGCCCATTCCAAAAATTTGATTTATGTCCGCACCGCACCGCCACAAACCCGTCGCGAAAGACGTCGTCGCGTCCAAGGCTAAGACTGACCAACTGCAGGTGTGCATGGTCGAGGATGACGCCCGGTTACGCGAAACGCTGGGCGATTTCATCAACCAGTCAGAACATTTCCGCTGCCTCCGGACCTTTCCGGATGGTGAAAGCGCGCTGGCGGAATTGCCCCGGCTCAAACCGGATTTGCTCCTCATGGACGTGCGCCTGCCCGGCATGTCTGGCATCGAGTGCGTCCGCGCGATCAAGACCTTGCTGCCCAACTTGCCCGTGGTGATGCTTACGGCGTTCGACGAGGAGGATTTCCTATTTGATTCCCTGAAGGCGGGCGCCAACGGCTATCTGCTCAAGCGCACTCCCGGCCCGAAGATGCTGGAAGCGCTGCAGGAAGCCTGTCTGGGCGGCCTGCCCCTCGCCCCCTACATGGCGGCCAAGGTGGGCGATTACTTTAAACACCTCGCCCGGCCGGATGCCGGCATTGAAACCTTGACCCAGCGCGAGCAGGAGGCGGTTCAACTACTGGCTGAGGGCTTTCGTTACAAGGAAATCGCCGAGCGCATGGGCATCGGGCTCGACACCGTGCGCAAGCACGTCCGGAGCATCTACCAGAAACTGCACGTCAGCTCCCGGACGGAGGCGGTCGTAAAATACCTGCGCCGCTAATTTTTCACTGCTTGCCTCGAACCAGCCGGCACTGAAATCCGGATATGGGTTTAAGCCACCCCCCCCCCAATTTTTTGCCTTCGCACTGCTGGACGTCGGCGGCAACCCTGTCCAGACCATCGTGGATACGGCGTCCACCGATGATCCCACCAACTGGACCAACGGCACCGTCTGCAAACCGGTTCTTTCCAGTCGCCTGCCGATTGGCCTGATGGCAAATTACTGGCAGAGTGTGGGCAGTTTGCAAGTGGCTTCCACGATACCCAGCACGCCCACGAACATCACGTATAGCGTGGGCGGCGGCCAAATGACGCTGAGTTGGCCAGTTAGCTATGCGGCCTGGATTTTGCAGGAGCAAACCAATGCGCTGAATGTGGGGTTGAGCACCAACTGGGTGAACATCGGTGTCATGGCGGGAACCACAACGACCGTCTCACTGAACACGGCCGGATTGGTCTTCTATCGCCTACGCCATCCTTGATAAGCTGAATCTCGAATTCATACGTTATTTCTGGTCCCAGATGGATTTCAGTCGAAAGACTTTCAGCGAGCGAATGGTGGAGCCAACGGCGGCGGTTAGCTTTGTTTCGGTGGAGTCAAAGCCATTGAGCGGGCGCTTCCGGAGTTCGTAGGAAATGCCATCGTCGGCGTAGATTTCGTTGAAAGTGCGGTCGGTGAAAATGCGGGCGCTGCGACCATCGAAGCTGGCGTCAATGCCGTTGACGACGAGTTGTTTCGGCCCGGCAGCGGCAAACTCGATGAGCACTTCGCTCAACTCGCCCTGACACTTCTGGAGCAGTTCGTTCGCCTGCACAGGCGTGAGGTCTTTGCCTTCGGCGAGCACTTCGCCTCGAAGTTTTTCGAGTTCTTTGACCGGTGTATAGAAGACGCGCAAGCCGTCCTTCGTCTCGCGCAGCGTCAGCTCGTGCGCGAGCGTGAAACCCTGGCTCACGATCTGATCGGGAAACCGTTTTGCGTAGCCGTCCGGGTCCGCAGTCGCCCAGCCGATTTGAATCCGGCGACCGTCCGGCACATCGCTGAACGTCTCTGCGGCGTAGAAGGCGCCGTGCTGAGTGCCGTGCGGGCCGGACTCCTTGTGAAAAGTTTTACCGTCGAACTGGCCGATGAAATAACGGTTCTGCGCGGCCTGTATTATCCAGCGGGACTCGCCGGGGTTGCCGGCAACCGGCAGCTCGAACATATCCGGACACTCATACACCGCCCCGCGATCGGAGTCGGTGAAAGCGCCGACGCGTGTCCACTGCCGCAGGTTTTTCGATTCATAGAAAGCGAGATTGTTATTGGCCCGCATCTTTTCATTGGCGGGCGGCACCGCCGCCGTTTCAGCGCAAGGGGATTCATCAAACACCACCATCACCCATTTCTGCTCGGGCTGATACCAGAGGATTTTGGGATCGCGACCCTGGTGTTTCACGACGGGATTTTCCGGCAGCTCGGAGAAAGTCAGTCCGCCATCCTTGCTGTAGACGAGACACTCGCCGCGCCCGGTGCTGGTGAAGGCGGCGAATTGCGTGTCCTTCCCCAGCCCCGCAGTATCGTGGTGATCCACGAAGCCGCCGCCGGACCACGCCGCATCTCCTGTCGTGCGTTGATAGAGCGCGATGGGCTTTTCCTGCCAATGTATGAGATCGGTGCTCTCGAGGTGACCCCAGTGCATGTTGCCCCAACCGATGCCGAAGGGGTTGTATTGATAGTAGAGATGGAATTTGCCGCCGGCGAAAACCATGCCGTTCGGATCATTGTTCCATCCCCGCCGCGTGCTCGCGTGAAACTGATTCCGGTAAGGCTTTGCATAATCATCCGCCGCCAGCGCCTCCGATGCCGATTCGATCTTGATGCGATCAAAAGCCGCGCGGCAGGACTCCGGCACCTTCTGGCCATCCGCGGTTGCGAGCTTGATCTGCTTTCCCTTCAATCCGAAGTGCTCCAGCGGATATGCCGCGAGCCATGCCGCATCATGGTTCTGCGGCAGCCCCACCGTGAAATTCTGCACCAGCGTGTCGCCGTCGTAGATGCCCAGCAAGATTATGTTGCCGCTCGACTCCTTCGCCGCATTCGACACCGGCACAATGAGATAGTCGCCATCCACCGTCAGTGTTTTTTCCAAAGCCACCAGCACCGGCGCCACCGGGGGCTTCACATCCGTCTGCACGATCTGATCCACATTGATGTGCCCCCAGCCACCTTTGCGTTGATCCACAATTTGTATCACCGCCTGCCGCCCCGCAAGCTCCGCCACATCCCAACCCGTCGGTTCGAGTTTCTCCGTGCCGCCGGGCGACGTGTTCGGTCCCGTGGCGGTGCGGACGACCCTGCCATCCACGAGCAGATTCATGCACGTCTCGTTGGCGTATCCGCCGCCACCGATGAGAAAGCTGATGAACTTCCGCTCGATTTTGAACGGCGGCGAGGTGAGTTTGCCGGTGGCGTCATCGCCACCATTGAACGAGTTAACCAACCCCTTGCCCAGAAAGCCTTCGACAATCATTTGGCCAATGAGCGCGCCGTGTGCCGGCCCAGTGCCAAAGGCACCGCCTTCCACTTTCCACGCGCCGTAAGTCGTGGACTCGAAGTCGGCTAGCACGATGTCGTCGGCGGCGTAAAGCCCCGCCAGCGGTGCCAGCAGCAAGGCGGTAAGAGGGATAAGAAGGCGCTTCATTTTTTGTGTTTCAAAAGGGAGGTTCTAAAAACTATTTTTCGGTGTTGAGTTGATGATGATGGTTCGGTTTAAGTCTAGTTAATAATTTCGTGCTTTTTCCAGCAGCGAAAAGTTAACGACTTGGCGTAACCTTGCACTCCTTGAATCACTGATCGCCTGCCGCTTGCAGCGGATCCCAATAACGCGAATTGATCAATCCCTGTGCCCCGGCTCCCTGCGGGTTCACCGGCGGGTTGATGTCCGCGTCCTTCCGCGATTCCGAATGCCCGTCCACGAAGCCCACATTCCCCCGCAGGCTGTGACGGGACATGGAGACACCACTGTAGTATCCGCCCGTATTCTGACCAGCCAACGGCCACCAGCGAGAAGAACTCCATTGCCCATTGCTTTCTGGTTCCGAATCGCAAATCACCAGATTGTCCACGGGTTTCTTGACACTCCCACGCTTAAACGCCCGGGTGCCCGTGAAGGTAATTCCGCCTACTGTCACAGTGGTAGGATTGCCATGCGCGGTATAGTCCAGCCCCAAAAACATGGAGTTGTAGCCGTAGCCAACGAGATAGCGGTCAAACGCCCAATTCCAAACCGTTCCATTGGGAAGTTTCTGGGGTCCTTTGATGGACGGACACATAAACAAGTTGGACACGCCGCCGCCGTAAGTGACAATTTGTGGTCCCCACCAATTGTTCAACGCCGGGAGGGCCGGATTCGCAATACCATCCCGATGCGGCGGGAAAACATCCTGACTGTCATCGGTGTAGAGCTGCATGAACAGCCCGACCTGTTTCAGATTATTCAGGCAGGCAATAGCGCTGGCCTTCTGCTTGGCTTTGGACAAGGCCGGCAACAACATCGCCGCCAAAATGGCAATGATGGCAATGACGACCAGCAGTTCAATGAGCGTGAACGCACGCTGTGGTTTTGATTTTAGCAGGATTAATTTGCACATATTTTCCTTTCTTGTTTTTCTTGTTTTGTTGTTTTATACGCTCTTTTAAAGCCGTCCACCGAGTGTTCCCTCGCTCCACATCTCCAGTAAATTTGTCATATCGGCAAAGGAAGCTGATCGGCCGGAGCGAACAAAATGGCCGCTGGCACAATTGCCGGCCAGAATGATCCCGGCGTCGTCCAGCCCCTTCATTGCCGCCGCCAGACAACCGGCACCAAAATTGTCGCCCGCGCCTGTCGAGATCAGCGGTTCGCGACAAAACGGTCCCGGCACATAGACTGTGCCAGCCGCGCTGGCACACGCCGCGCCGTCGTTGGGATGAATGATGATGCGGTCCACGTCAATTTGACGGCGCAGAAATGCCGCCAGTTCCGCGACCGAATTGGCATCCTTCCGCCCGTGGAATTTCCCGTCGAAAACTTCCGCCATCTGCCACGCTTCCTTCAAGTTGAACGACAATAGCGTGTGGCATTGGCGCGTGATGGTTGGCAGCCGCGCCAACAAATCCTGACGATCCGCCAGCGGCCGGGTTTCAAACTCGGCCAGATCCATGAAGAAGAAAATTTCCTTGGCGGGCTGGCCGAGTTCCGCCAGACGCGCGGCTAGATTGCTCCAAATCGGTCCGGCATGAGGTAGCTTGCCCCAGTTGACGGCGCTGATGAAGGCGGCGGCTTTGAGCTCCGCGTCGAGCGCGGATTGACCGACACATTCCAGCACGCGCTCCCAGGTCACGTCCGCGCAAGCGGCCATGTCGCACAACATGACTTTGCCATCGGTGAATTCCAGACAGGTCGTGTGCGCCGGCTTCGCCAGCGTGTAAAGGCGCTTGGTTTTCCCGCCCAGCGCTTCCTGATATATCGGCAACACTTCGCCGCTACCCATTGCCCCGATGTAGGTGACATCAATCACCCCGCCGTGAATGTCGTTCAGCGCGGCGGCGAATAGCGGGCCGTTGCCGCCAAACTTGTCGCCGAGATGCCGCACCGGATACGACGCCGCAATGCCGGCGGCAGCGGCCACCTTGGGGCCGAACTCGGCCATCGAGGCCGGCATTTGCAGCCGCACGAAGGTATCTATGAAACCGTCGAACCCGCACAGGCCGGAAGGCCGGCTTGACGCGGTGACGGTGGCTTTAGATTTGAATTTTTCAATCACCGGGGCCAGCGATTGCAAGTCGCGGTAAATCGTGAGTGCTTGTTTCATCTTCATGGCTTTTCTAAACTCACACCATCCAGTCCAAAGAAATACCCCGCACCTTTCGATGCGGGATTAGCTCCGGTCACTTCGGCCCTGAGAATAAACTTGCCTTTTACTGGAGTTAACCCTCCGAGTCGCAACGGTGCGGTCGGTTGCACGCCATCGAGATAGACGCGAATCACGCCTTGTTTGTCGCCACCCGCCGTCAGCCAGGAGCGCACAATCGCCCCAGGCCCATCCGCCTCCATCATCACCAGCTCCTGCCGGCCTTCGTTGTCTTCGGAGCGAATGTATTGGGTGTGGTCGTTGTTCGCAAACCAGCCGGGTTTATCGGGTGCGATTTTCGCCCGCTCATAACTGCTCGCCTGCTTGCAGGCGAAATCCTGCGCCGGCCAGCGAGCGATGGATTCGGCATCCACCATCTCGTTGAGCAGCGGTTCCAGAGAGACAGTTTCGGCGGCCGTCACGGCGATGGTGGTTGGCAGGCAGACTGCGGCGAGCAGGAGTGCCTTGAGATGAATCGTCACGGAATAATTCAAATTACTATAAAGGTTTTAAAAAAGATATCTTTCGCGATGGCAGATGGAAATGGCATCTTTTGGGGGGGGGCTGCCCGAAACCTTACCCAGAACATTGCAACTTGTGAACCTCATTCTTTTTAGAAAGTAGTTCTGAATGAAAATCTTACATAATTGCCGGCGTGATTATGCAGTAAATCTCCAAGTCCCTTAGTCCTATTTTTGCACACGCTCTGGAAGGATTCGTCTGGTTAACTCGTAAATCGTAAATCGTAAATCGTAAATCGTAAATCGTAATTTCGCCTACCCCCCAAAGATGCCATGGCATTTTAAATCGCATTGAGCTATGTTTCACCAATTCAAGATCAAAGCTCGGATAAAATGCCATGGAATACATGAAAAAGCGCCTCGCCCTGTTGGTGTCCGCGCTGTTTTTTGCTGTGTTGTCGCCGGCCCAGACAACACCCCTCTATCAGGAACTCTATCGCCCGCAGTTCCACTTTTCCTCCCAGTTGAATTGGTTGAACGACCCCAACGGACTGGTCTATCAGAATGGGATCTATCATCTGTTCTACCAATACAATCCCTACGGCACAGTCTGGGGAAACATGACGTGGGGGCATGCGATCAGCACGAATCTGGTGCAATGGCAAGAACTCGCCCCCGCCATCTATCCGGACGGAAACGGCACCATTTTTTCTGGCTCGGCGGTGATTGACACCAACAACACCGCGGGCTTCGGAGCCAATGCCCTGGTCTGCATGTTCACGTATAACGGCAACACCTCCAGCCAGGGGCTGGCTTATTCCACCGACAACGGCCAGACCGTGACCAAGTATCCGACTCCCGTCATTAACGAGATTGTTTCCGGAAACCGCGATCCGCGCGTCTTCTGGTATGGGCCGGCCAGTCAATGGCGAATGGCGCTCTATCTCAGCGGAAACAACTTTGGGATCTTTGGCTCGTCCAACCTCAAAAACTGGACGCAATTAAGCACCTTGACATTTCCGGGCGGGGCCGAGTGTCCGGACATCTATCCGATAACGTTGGATGGCAATTCTTCGACGAATCTGTGGATATTCACCTGCGCCAACTGCACCTACATGGTGGGATCCTTTAATGGCACCACGTTCACTCCGCAAACCGGTGTGCTGCAATATGAGTATGGCTCGGCTTCCTACGCGGGCCAAACCTGGAACAGCGAGCCGAACGGGCGGCGGGTTAATATCACTTGGATGAATAACGGTGGTAATTGGTGTTATCCGGGCATGCCCTTTAATCAGCAGATGTCCATCCCCAAGGAAATCAAGCTCAAGAGCACGGCCGGCGGGCCCCGACTTTATGCGCTGCCGGTCAGCGAGGTGGCCAACCTGCGCCGGAACACCAACCATTGGTCCAGCCAGGTGCTCTATCCCGGCACGAATCTGCTGGCTGGATTGGGCGGCCGACTGTTTGACATCCAAATGCAGTTTGCCCCCAGCAACGCCACGGCTATCAATCTCACCGTGGGTGGAAACACCATTCAGTATAACACCGCCGCGCAACAGCTTTCAGCCCTGGGGCAGACGGCGACGGTGATCCCGGTCAACGGCCAGATCACGTTGCGCGTGCTGGTGGACGTCAGTTCGCTGGAAGTGTTTGCCAACAACGGGGCGGTGGTGATGACCAGTTGTTACCTTACCAGCCCCGGCAGCCAGCCGCTTTCTTTGACGGTGCAGGGCGGGGCGGCCGCCTTGACGTCACTGGATGTCTATGGCCTGAGCAGCGCCTGGTTTCCTTCAGGCGGAACCGTGTATTGGGACCTAAATGGGGCTTCCGCCGGCTCCGGGGGTCCGGCCCCGTCTGGCAATTGGGGCGGCAATGCGGCTTGGAACACTGCCGCCGATGGCACGGCCGCGACCGTTCCCTGGATTCCAAATTCGGTGGCCTCCTTCGCCGCCGGTAGCGACGCCACGGGCAGCTACTCGATCAGCCTCACGGGGACGCAGCAGGTTGCGGGTCTGGAATTTCGCAGCGGCTCAGCCACTTTGAGTGGCGGCGCCCTGGATTTCATCAGTGATAACGCCACCATCAACGCCACCAACGGAACTCAAGTCATCCAAAGCCCGATCTTTGGTCTGGGCAATCTGGTCAAGAATGGCGGCGGTTTGCTCGTGCTGTCCAACGTCAGCAGCTACTACGGCGCGACTGCGATTCAGGGTGGCACGGTCAAACTGGCGGGCCCCGGCACCACCGGGCAGGGGATACTTGCGTCGGCGCAGGCCTATTACACGTTCAACAATGCCACGAATTTGGGGTTGGATAGCAGCGGCAATGGCAACACGCTGGTGACTGCCACTGGCACCCCCATTTACGCCAACAACGGCCAGTTTGGCGGTGCCTTGTATCTCGACGGCAACAGCACGTTGACGACCGCCGGGTTTCCGGCCGGCGTCCCGACCAACAACAGCCCCTTTACCATTGCCGCCTGGATCAAGCCTGACACCGGATGTTCGTTGAAAGGTGGCTGGATCGGTTGGGGCAACCCGGCCAACAATCAAGCCAACAACCTGCGGTTGAACGGCAGCACCAATGGCGTTTGGGCTTACTGGTGGAACAATGACTTCGGCGGAACGATGGCCAGCGGCAGTTTGTTTGACGGCAATTTTCACTCGGTCGTCGCCACTTGGGATGGAACCACTGAGATTCTCTACATTGACGGAGCCAACGTGGGCCAGAGGACGCCGACACCGCCCAATGTCGGTGCCGCCAATTTCGTGGTGGGCAAGACGATCGGTGACGCCAACTTCAAGGGCTGGATTGACGACTTGCTGATCGCCAACCGGGCATTGAGTGCGGCGGAAGTCGCCAATCTGATGGCTGAAAACTTCTTCGTCACCAACGGGAACGCGCTGCCCACGGCCACAACGCTGCAAATTGCCGCCGGCGCCACTCTTGACCTCAACGGACTCAGCCAACAGGCCGCCGCAATTTCCGATAGCGGCAATGCCGGCGGCGGCAACATTGTGAACAGCAACAGCACTCCCGTCGTGCTGGCGGTCAATCCCGGGAGCGGCACTTCGACGTTCAGCGGCCAGATTCAAGGCGGCGGCACGTTTGGCGCCATCGGTCTGGTCATGAATGGTGCCGGCACGCAAGCCCTCGCCGGAACCAACAGCTATACCGGCCCCACGACCATTTCGGCGGGCACGCTGCTTATTAACGGCTCGGGCCAGTTGGGTGGCGGCAATTATGCCGGGAACATCGCCATCAATGGCACCGCGTTCAGCTATAACAGTTCTGCCGCCCAGACCTTGTCGGGCGTTATTTCAGGATCGGGTGCCTTGACGGATGGCGGTTCCGGCACATTGATGCTCGCGGGCACGAATTCGTTCACTGGCAACACCACCCTTAGTGCCGGAGTATTGCAGATCGGCCCGACCGGCATGCTCTACGGTCCCGACACCGGTGCCTCGACCGTGACCATTGGCAGCGGCGCAACACTACAGATCAATGCTTGGACCTATGGGGCCGTGGGCGACCTCGGCTACCTAGACTTTGGTGCCAGTCGGCTGGTGATCAACGGCGGCTCCCTCGAATATCTCGGCGGCGCGGCCACCAATGGTAACGGCTGTGGCCGCATTTTCACCATCGGAACGGGCGGAGCCACGCTCAAGGCCTCCGGTGCCGGCAGTGAATGGGACTTTTGGACATCGGGCTATGGCTACATTACCAACAACACCGGCCTTACCCTCACCGGCATCGGCAATGGTCAGATCTTAAACAACATCGTGGGCGCGGGCGCGCTCACCAAGAGCGGCACGGGCACATGGAAACTCAGCGGCACAAACTCGTTCGCCGGACTGATTGTCAATGGCGGCACCAACACAGTTACCGGTAACACCACCATCAGCGGGACGGGTGCCAGCTATTTCTATCTGGGCAATGCGAACACCGCCTACAACGGCACGCTCGACATTGAGAACGGAGCGACGCTCACGGTCAACGGAAACTTTGCCGACAATTTCGTGATCGGCCGCGATGGGGGCAGCGGCACGGTGATCCAAAACGGCGGCACCTTTAACTACCATCCGGGCAACCAGTCGTATCTCTTTGTCGGCGCGTCGAGCAATCCCAGCACGCAGGCCATCTACGACATGAACGGCGGGCTGCTCAACCTCAACGGCGATTTCCTGTCCGTCGGTTTTGGCAATGGTGGCGTGGTGATTACGGGCGTGGTGAATCAGGTCGGGGGCGTTATTACTAATGTCAATACACTGCAACTTCCCGGGTTGGGGTGGTCAGGCTGCGGAATTTACACCCTCAAGGGCGGGAGCATTTACATCGGGTCTGGCGGTATCACGACCAGCAGCGGCACTTATGGCATAAACCTTGGTGGCGGAACGGTCGGGGCATCTGCGAGCTGGGCGTCTTCGTTAAACGTGAACCTGACCGGCTCCAACGGTCCGGTCACGTTTGACACGGCGGCCAACACCGTCACTTTGTCAGGCACGCTTTCCGGCAACGGCGGCCTGACCAAGAATGGTGCTGGCACGTTGATTCTAGGCGGCTACAACAGCTATGCCGGGGACACCACGGTGAATAATGGCACCCTGCAACTGAACACCGCCAGCCTCAATGCCAATGCGGCCGTCCGGCTGGCGAGTCCCGGCGGGTTGAACCTGAATTTTGCGGGCACCAATCGGGTCGGCGCTCTCTACCTCAACGGCGTTCTCCAGCTCGATGGGATTTACAATGCCAGCCGCAATCCCGGCCTGATCACGGGTGCCGGGGCTTTGCAGGTGGGCAACGGCGGCTCAACGGTTAGTCTTGTTGGGCTCGGCGTGAGCGGCGGCACCCTGAGCTTCAGCATTACCAACGGCGGCGGTAGCTTTGTGGTGCAGGTCAGCACCAATCTGGCAAATGGGGGCGGTTGGGTTCCCGTCTTCACGGATACCGGACCCTTCATCTACACCGATAGCAACGCCGTGATCTTGTATCAGCAGAGGTTTTACCGGGTATTGCTCCAGTAAGGTTTTTTTAAAATCGTAATTCGTAAATCGCAAATCGTAATTTCACCCCCCCCAAAGATGCCATATCGTCTTTTACGACGCTTATGCGAAATTCAACTCAATAGCCATTTTTGAAATCATCAGAATTGATTTCAGGGCGCTAAAAACCGTTGCAAATACAGAAAAAACAGAAAATCGACACCCAACCTATGAAAAATAAAATCCTGATACTCATCGCCTTGATGCTGGGATACTTCAGCCAGGCCAACGCCCAGACCGTCAACTTTTGCGCCACCAGTTATTCGGGGGCCGGTGCTGACGCCGCCGGAAACGAGACCTGGAATACCATTACTAGGGCCGGCACCACCAGTTCCTGCAAAACATCCACGGGAAGTTCGACAGCGGTGACCTTTATTGACAATTCACCGGGACAGTATTCTGGTTGTAATTCGGGTGGACTGGGTTTGGGTTCCCGTCATCAAGACCGGTGCTTGGGGTTCCGGTTTGGGTGGATGGGTGGCGGCGTTGAGGGGTTGACGCCGCCACTCGAATTCAGATGGAAAATTATTCGGAAACCGCATTACTCAATTAACCGGACACGCGTGATTCAGGATCAAAAAATGATGGCAACCAAAGCTGGAGATGAATTTATTTCTGAATTAACGGCCCAAGGCAACTTTCTGCGCTTGCTTGCCCATTAAGCCACCGATGATTCCATTGAATGGCTCGCCGTCCGGCACAAACCTGACGGATTAAAATTAAAATGCGATTTCTATGTTCAAAAAAGTAATGTTGCTGTCATTGGGTATTCTGTTGCTTGCGGCAAATAGGCTCCAAGCCGGTGAAGTCGTCCGTGAAAAGCTACTCTTGGATTTTGGCTGGAAATTTTATCTAGGCGACAACTGGGGCACGGCGCAGCGGTTGAGCAGCGCCGGCCTTTGCTATGGCCCGGCCGATCCGACGTTTTGCGATGCTTCGTGGCGGACGGTCAATCTCCCGCATGACTGGGCGGTGGAAATGCCCTTCGATTCCACGGCCGAGCCGTATCACAGTTTCAAACCTTTGGGACGCACCCGGCTTTCTGAAGTTGCGCGCGGCATCGAATCCGCTTCCCGCGATGTTCTGTTTCCGGCCACGAATGCTTGGAACAGCATCGGCTGGTATCGGCGCACGTTCCATCTTCCGGAGGAGGATGCCGGGAAACGGCTGTGGCTGGAGTTCGACGGCGTGCAGCGCGATTGCATTGTGTTTGTGAATGGCTTTCGCATCGGACACCACGAAAGCGGAGTCAACAGCTTCCGTTTTGACATTACTGATGTGGCCCGGTGCGGGAGTGACAATGTGGTGACTGTGCGCGTGGATGCGACGGAATTTGAGGGCTGGTATTACGAGGGGGCGGGCATTTACCGCCATGTCTGGCTGGAGAAAACCGCTCCATTGGCAATCCCGCCGGATGGCATTTTTGTTTACAGTCGGTTCAAAGACAATGTGCCCAAAGGATCGGCGGAAATCCGCATCGAGACGGCGCTGCAAAACCTCCAAACCAATCCGGTCGAGGCCGTGGTCAGCCATGAAATTTTCAATCCGGCAGGGCGGTCGGTTGCCAAAATCAAGCAATCTCTGAACATTGGGCCGATGGGGAATGATGATGCCAAAAACATGGCTACGCTCGCCAATCCCGATTTGTGGTCGCCTGAATCTCCAAAACTTTACAAATTGGTCACCACGGTGAAGGACGGCGGCAAAACGGTGGATCGGAAAGAAATGGAATTTGGCATCCGCACCATCGCGTTTGACTCTGGAAAAGGCTTTCTCCTGAATGGCAAACCTTATGTCATAAAAGGCACTTGCAACCATCAAGATCATGCCGGAGTCGGCGTGGCATTGCCGGATGCGCTCCAGTATTTCCGCATCGCCAAATTAAAGGAGATGGGTTGCAACGCCTACCGTCCGGCTCATGGGACACCCACCCCGGAGCTGCTCGAAGCGTGCGACCGGCTGGGCATGTTGGTGATGGACGAGAACCGTCTGCTTGACAGCAGTGAGGAAAATCTGGCGCGGGTGGAGCAGTTGGTCCGTCGCGACCGCAATCACCCGAGCGTCTTTCTCTGGAACCTCGGCAACGAGGAAAGAATCCAGAATACTCCCGCCGGAGGCCGCATCGCGGAAACAATGCTGGGTTTGATACACCGGCTGGATCCGACCCGTTCCGCGACCTGCGCAGTCAATCTGGGTAACGAGTGGGAAGGCGTCGACCGCGTCATTGATGTGCGCGGCTGGAATTACAACGTCGGGCCGGGGATGGATGAGTATCATCACCAGCATCCTGACCAGCCCAATATCGGCACTGAACAGGCCAGCGACACCTGCACGCGCGGCATTTATGAGAATGACGCGGCGCGCGGTTATCTCAGCGCCTACAATCCGGAAGCGGCCTGGTGGAGTTTCTTCGCCGAACGTTCTTGGTTGAGCGGTGGTTTCGTTTGGTCTGGATTCGATTACCGGGGCGAAGTGACTCCCTACAGTTGGCCAAACATCAGTTCGCATTACGGCATTCTGGACACCTGCGGTTTCCCGAAAGACATCTACTATTACTACCAGTCCTGTTGGGGTAACCAGCCGGTGCTGCACCTCATGCCGCACTGGAACTGGCCCGGCAAGGAAGGTCGGGAGATCACCGTGCGCGCTTACAGCAACTGCGAAGAAGTCGAATTGTTTCTGAACAGCCAGAGCCTCGGCCGGCAGACGATGAAGAAAAACTCGCGGCTGGAATGGAAGGTGAAATACGCGCCTGGTGTTTTGAGCGCCAAAGGATTCAAGGGCGGCAAACAGATTGCCAAGACTGAAGCGGAAACGACCGGCCAGCCTGCGGCCATCCGGCTTGCTCCCGATCGTTCCAGCATTCAGGCGGAGGGCACGGACTTGAGTATCGTCACGGTTTCAGTTGCGGATGCAAACGGACGAATTGTCCCGACCGCAAACTCGTTGGTGCATTTCAAGTTGAGCGGGCCGGGGCGGATCATCGGCGTTGGCAACGGTGACCCGAGTTGTCACGAATCAGATGTCTGTCTCGGCCAGCCCGCCACGCGTTCCGGCTCGATGAACTTGTGGAGGTTTAGAAACATTCTCACGACAAATGCAAATACGAATTTGCTAGAGAACTTCAGCGGCATCGCCACGGAGAGGGTGGTTGACGTGGGCGGCGAACCCGACACGATCCATGCGGGCGAGACGGGCTGTTACCAAGCCCGCCTGTTCGTGTCTGACCCGGATCTGGAGACAACGAACGTGCTCATCCGCTTTGGTGCGATCCGCGGCGAGGGCTGGATGTATGTCAACGACACGCTGGTGGGACAAACGACCAATGAGGCATCAGCGCTGTCTTTCAACGTGCGAAATTTTCTCCATGCCGGGATCAACACCGTCTCGGCCATGGTGAAATGCGCCGAAACTTCCGGCGGCATCGGCCAAGGCGTTTGTGTGGCAATCGATGGAACCCCGGTGACGGCGGACTGGCAGCGCAGTGCATTCAACGGCTTGGCGCAGGTCATTATCCAGTCCACGAAGGAAGCTGGGGAAATCCGGTTGACGGCCAGCGCCGAGCAGTTGTCGCCAGCCACCGTAATCATTCATTCCGGCACCGGTCAGATTTTGTCCAAACCATGAAAAATAATATAAAAACCACAACGAAACAACTCGGATGGCTTCTGGCGGTCAGTCTGCTGCTGACGCAGTCTTTTTTCAAGGTATGCGCGCAGGGAGCGGAGGTGCCGACCACCAACAGGCCGCTGGATTCGCTCGCTGCCTTGCGCGATCGGGTGCAAATGGGCGCGGAAATTTTCCTCGACCCGAGCTATACGCCGGAAGAAATCCAGACTCAATTCCGCCGGATGCGGGAAACCGGCCTGACCGTGGCCCGGGTGTTTATCATTTGGGATCATATCGAACACCAGCCGGGCAAATGGACTTTCGAACTTTACGATGAAGCTTACCAGGCGGCAGCGGCCAATGGCATTTCCATGTTGGCAACGCTTTGTCCGGAGGATCCGCCCGCTTGGGCAGGCCAGTCGCCCTTTTACCACGCCAAGCTGCCGATCTTCAGCACGCCTCACCTTCAGGAACGCGGGGCCGAATACATTAAACAGGTCGTCACTCATTTCCGGAATCATCCGGCGCAAGGCCCGTGGTCACTGGAGAACGAACCGGCGGGTCTGGCGGAAAGCTTTGATCCGGAAACAGTGCACCAGTTTGGCGAATGGCTTCACCGAAAATATGGTTCCCTTGACAACTTAAACCGCCATTGGTTCCGGCCCAGTAAAAGTTTCGACCAGGTCAACTTTGGACCGGAGGAGTTGAATGGTTATTGGATTGATTATGTGGCGGCGGTGGATTGGAAATGGTTCCGCATCCAGCTCCAGACTGACCAGCTCGCCTGGGTGCGCGACCAGGTCCGGCTGTATGACTCCAAGCATCCGCTTCACGCGCATCCGTCCGCGCTGGCCGACAATATGCCGGCGTCGGGTGCAGATCTATGGTCCGAGAAACAAGTGCTTGATTTTGTCGGCACGACGATTCATGTGAGCTGGCAGTTGGGTTCATACCGCACCGAGGACATTGACCTCGGCATGGCTTTCATCACCGATTTGTTGCGCAGCGGCAGCGGCGGAGCACCGTGGTGGATCACGGAACTGCAAGCTGGTTTGTCACTGTCGGGCAGGCAATTCAACCCTGCGGCGGACGAACTTACCCGCTGGTTGTGGGACGATGTGGGGGCCGGGGCGAAGGGCGTGAACTTCTGGTGCTGGAATCCGCGACGCTTCGGACGCGAAGGCGGCGAGTGGGGATTGGTTAACGCCGACGGCTCAACCACTTCCCGGTCGGAAGCGGTCAGCCGGTTCACGCAGGCGCTGGCGGGATCTGCGTCCTTCCTGAACCACGCCGAACCGTTGCCGGCCCGCGTCGCCATCCTCTACAACCGTGAAAACCTCGTGCTCGGCTCGATTGACCACAGCAACGACCGCGTGATGCTCTCGTTGCTCGGCTGCCATCGCGCCCTGTGTGAGCGGCAAATTCCGGTGGACTTCATCAACGAGGACGATCTGAAGAGCGGAGCAGTGAACCACTACGCGGTGCTCTACCTGCCCTATTGTTATGCCATAGACGACGACTGCGTGGCCGCTCTGCGAAAATTCGTGAGCGACGGCGGCACTGTGTGGGCCGACGGTCCGGTCGCTTGGAAAAAAGAATATGGCCAGGTGCGCCCGGAAATTCCCGGCGGGCTAACCGATGTTTTTGGCGTGAAGGTGGAAGATATTTTACCGACGGAAGGAGCCTTTGCCTTGACGCCACAGGACCGGCAGGCAGGCGATGAAATGCGGTTGCCGCTGACCTTGTGCGGTGCCGATGTTCTGGCGAAGGATGCGCAAGGCCGTCCGGTTGCGACGCTTCAACACTATGGCAAGGGCAAGGTATATTTCTATGGCACGGCGCTCACGCTGGGCTATCACCGCCATCCTGATTCACAGGCGGGCGACTGGATGGCTGCGCCCGCCCGCGCCGCCACCCGCGAAATGAGCGTGTCCGCGACGACGGATGCAAAGCGCGTGTTTTTTCGCGGCCTGAAATGCTCCGAAGGCCTGGCGGCCATCTTGACCAATCCCGGTGATGAGTGCAGTGTGCGGGTCAGTTTTCGCGGATCGATTCGCAATGTCAAAAATGTGCTAACCAGTGAAGACCTGAAGGTGGACAAGCATGAGGACGTCAGCGAAATCACGGTTAAAGTTCCGGCTGGCGGCGTGACGATCCTGCTGGCCCGGACGGAGGGAAAGCCATGATTCTCACCGCCGCCGTTGGCGAATACACGATTTGGCCATACAGTTCATCCGGGGGCAAGCAATGCGCACTGTTAAGGCCTGTGTCCGGAATAAAACTTGGCTGAAAATTCAATTTTTAAAATGAAACCAGCCTAAATAAATGACCATGAAAACAGGCGCTTCTCCATCACAAATCCCAATCTGGCCGCCGCTGAGGTTCCGGACTGGATTTACTCTGATTGAACTGCTGGTGGTTATTGCCATTATCGCCATCCTCGCCGCGATGTTATTGCCGGCCTTGTCGAAAGCCAAGGAGAAGGCGGTTCAAACTCAATGCTTGGCTAATCTCAAACAGTTGAACCTGTCGATGATCATGTATGGCAATGATTTTGGCGACAAAACCCCCAGCGGCAGCGCTGCCAGCGGCTATACTGTCCTCAATGTGCCATATAATCCAGGCACCCCGGCACCCTACCAAGCCGTCCATTGGTGGTATAAGGAACTGATAAAATCCTACGCTGGTGTGCCGTCTAACACCTTTAGCAATACGCCGGTGTTCACCTGCCCCAGGGATGTTGGCTGGCCCGGCAACTACCCAACGCCACTATACACTGATTACAATTGGGATTATAACAGCTATGTCTACAATGGCTGTCCCAACAACAACGGCAGTATTGCAAGCACTTTGCTTAACACCAAGTTTACTTTTGTGAAACATCCCTCACGCACCTGGTCCGTGTCCGAATGGGGGATTCATTGGTCCATATCCTGGCATCAAAAGATTTTTATAGCGTCCAAGGATGTCCGCAACAATGTTAGTTTCGTGGATGGCCACGCTGCGGGCATCAAGTTATATTACAATCCAGCCTTAGGATCATTTGCTGGTGGATACACGACCGCTCAAATCCCCGATTCTTATGACTACCAAAATGCACCCGATTAATGCTAAAGCCAACCGAAACTATATGACCACCGGATCGTTATCTCATGGCCGGCTTAACCACTGCCTGCTTGGGCGGATTTGTGTCGCCGGACTAACTTTGCTTCCACTGCTCTTTGTTCCGGGCTGCAAACCCAGTAAGGAACAGACCTTGCTGGAGCCCAGCCAGGCCTTGGGCAAAGTGCTCGCTGAAGAAACCGTCCGCGTGGCGGGCGTAAAAAAACAGGTGGTGATCATTGTCCGCGGCGGCCCCGCAGCGGGAGGGTCAACCACCGAGGAGGCTTTGCGGAGTGCTCTCCAAAAGAGCGGCATCACCATTGTGACCGTGAAGGCCGATGTGGGAAATCCCATGATGATGAATGGACAGGGCTTGACGGCGGCTGATTTTTTTGGAGCCCTGGACAAATCGTCCGGAGCGGGGGCGGTGATTTCGCTGGTGGGCGCGCCATTGCTGGCGTCGGGTGACTACGCCCGCCTTGGCACCGATCACCCGTCGATCATGGTTGTCGCCACCAGTATGTTGGGCGATCGCATCGGCGTGCGCAATGACCCCGCGCTCCTAGCGCAGCTGTTGCAATCCAAAACCATCCAGATCGCCATTATTGACGGGCCGGATCCGGCCACCCAAGCGACTGTCGCCAACGATTCTACCCACGAAACATTTGCACAAAACTATCACATTCTTCGCCCGGCCATGTGAGTTCTCATTGTCACTTTTATTAGGAAAACCCGTTTATAACACCCTGCGATATCCTCCGACTCCCCATCGCCATCTTCTGGCCAGCCATCGCCGTCAGCACCGCGCCGCCGCCGCCGATCTCTAAGCGCGCGCCCAAGGCCATGCCCAAACCGTGTCACCGACCCATCCCGCGGCAACCATTACTCCCCCCCAAAGATGCAGCAAGGCCATGGTGGCAACAATTTTGTCTCTTGTGTGCCTTCATCGGTTTGATGCTCTCGAATCCTCATTTTTGATCATTCACCATTACGAAGAAGGGATGACACTCTAGTCGCCAGCAATGACCTTCGATTGCTGATAAACTCGCTAAATGCGGGTCTGTTCTTGATGATATCCGGTGGTATAAAATATTTCTCAGGTGCCGCTTTGAGACTTTTGCCAAATGCTTCCATGGCCAGTCATGTCGGAGTTGTTTGTTAGCCCTCTGGCAAGTGATGACTCTGTTGGTGACTTGGTTGATTTCATCATACTCAAATCCTCCATCCTTTAGGCGCTTGCGTTTGCCCCATGCCATAAGGGTGATGGCACTGTGAGAAGAATGCCGGGTCCGGCGGTGCCAGTGCCTGCCAGTTGCATGGTTCCACCCTGGATCACGGTTGCCCCCCAAAGATGCCATAGCAATTTGCTGTCAGATGGCATATTTTATAGAAAATATACTAAAGTCTCGACTTTGTAGAAAAGCAATAAATAACGATCAAATTAATGAAATCAATCCAACTGCCTCAAACATGTTTTGCGCTGACGCTGGCGTTCCTTGTCTTGGCCACGTTCAGCAGTCCGGCCCAGCAGCTCATTAATGCCCAATTCGGGCCGACTGCCGCGCTTGCACCGCCTGGATTAACCGCGTATGTGGGGCCGGGCCCGGTCGGCTCGTCCGGCGACTACTGGAATCCCCTTACTGAGGGTAACAACGGCTACGGCCCCTTTACCTTCGGACCATTATATGACACCACTGGCACCAATATCACCACCGTTAACATCACCGTATCAGCTAACGGTGTTTTCACGGGCTGGGGTGATGCGCTTTTTGGGGGCACAGGATCCTACGCCAACTTGAGAAATACCGCTTTGACCATATGGGCGAACAACAACATCAACATTTCAGGTGATTGGGCCCCTCTGAACTAGGCCATTGAGGATGGGATGGTTTTCGGGTAACGAAAAGAAAACCATCATGAAGAAGACACATCATACGACGGAGCAAATCATCCGCATCCTGCGGGAGGCGGAGACCAGCGGGCAGA
>CAIPKV010000082.1 GCA_903865745.1 uncultured Verrucomicrobia subdivision 3 bacterium
AAAAAAAAAGAAAGAAAAACACAAATGAAACAGACCAAAAACATCCGTAAAGCGGGTTTCACCCTCGTTGAAATCATGATTGTCGTGGCCATCATCGGCCTCTTGGCGGCGATTGCGATTCCGAACTTCGTGAAAGCTCGTTCCACCTCACAGGCCAACGCCTGCATCAACAACCTCCGCCAGATTGACGCGGCGGCCAACCAGTTCGCGTTGGAAAAGGGCAAGACCACCGGTGCGACCATCAGCTACCCGAGCGACCTCACGCCCTACATCAAGCTGAACTCTAACGGCAGCATTCCTCCGTGCCCGGCTGGTGGTACCTATGCCTGCGGTAACGTTGGCACGAACCCGACCTGCACGTTGAGCACGCTCACCCCGCCGCACGCGCTCCAGTAAGACTGGTTTGCTCGTTAGTTTGTCAATTCCAAACCCCAGGGCTTCGGCCTCGGGGTTTTTTCATTACCAACAAAGTTGTCAGACGTTTCCAAAGGCGAAGTCAGCAGGAGACTTCGCGCCAACGGCAAATCAATTTATGCGTGGCTTGTCGTTTCTTTCACTTCCGGTTCGACCCACTTGTTGTGTTCTTTGATGAGGTCCACGAGGCGTTCAACGGCCTCGGCTTCGGGGATGTTGAACTTGATCGGCGTCTTGCCGACGTAGAGATTAATCTTGTTCGGCGCGCCGCCGACGTAGCCGAAATCCGCATCCGCCATCTCGCCGGGGCCGTTCACGATGCAGCCCATGATCGCAATCTTCACGCCCTTGAGATGTTCCGTGCGCGCCTTGATGCGGGCGGTTACGGTCTGCAAATTGAACAGCGTCCGGCCGCAACTGGGGCAAGCCACATAGTCCGTCTTGAAGGAGCGACAGCCCGCCGCTTGCAAAATATTATACGCCAAGCGCAGCGACAACCCCGCGCCGCTCTCGCCGCGCACGAGAATCGCATCGCCAATGCCATCCGCCAGAAGCGCACCGATCACGACGCCCGCCTGCAACAGGGCGATGTTCGGCAAAAGCGGTACGGGTTCAAAGTTAATGCAATCCTTCAAGAGAATCGGGTTGTTGCGTCCCAGCCGCTTAAGTTTCTCGGCGAGCAGACGGAAAGCGGTGATCGCCGGCAGCTTTACGCCGTCCTTCACCGTGACCAGTTGAGTCTCACAATTGATTTCGAAGTCCTCCGTCGGATCCAGTTCCGCAACGTTCAAGTCTTCGTACACCGCCTCCGGCCGTACGTCGTCCTTCGGGCGGATTTTCGGGGCCACCTTATCCCAAGTGGCGCGCGTCACCACGACGCGGATGAGCTGTTCACCACCGCACTTGATGTGCTCATTGAGTTCGATCTCCGGCGTCGCGCGTTTCTCGAAATGAAAAGGGTCAAAGGGGAAATCCCCATCCGTCAGGCGCACCTCCCGGTTCGTCAGCTTCGGGATGAGCGCGAGCAGGTCCGTGCACACCGGGATTTCGTGGGGAGAATCTTCCGTGAGCGAGACGCGGATGGTGTCGCCCAAGCCATCGCACAGCAATGACCCGATGCCAATGGCGCTTTTGATGCGACCGTCCTCGCCTTCGCCGGCTTCCGTGACGCCGAGGTGGATGGGATAATTCCAATCGCTGCCCAGCTCATTGAGTCGGGCGACCAGCAAACGGTAGCATTCAATCATCACCTTCGGGTTGCTCGACTTCATCGAGAACTTGAAGTTATGAAAATCGTTCTGGCGGCAGATGCGCGCGAATTCCAACGCACTCTCCACCATGCCCAAAGGCGAATCCCCGAAGCGGTTCATAATGCGGTCGCTTAGGGAGCCGTGATTAGTGCCGATGCGCATGGCCCGCTTCAGGCGTTTGCATTCCAGCACCAGCGGGGTGAACTTCTCCTCAATGCGCTTCAGCTCCGACAGATATTGTTCGTCCGTATATTCCTTGATGGCGAACTTCTTCGAGTCCGCGTAATTACCCGGGTTCACGCGGATGACCTCCACCCACTTCACCGCTTCCAGCGCCGCCTCCGGTTTGAAATGAATATCCGCTACGATGGGCACCCAACAATTCCGCGCGCGCAGCTCCGCGACAATGTTTTGAAGATTCGCCGCGTCCTTTACCGTCGGCGCCGTGATGCGCACGATCTGACAGCCCACCGCGACGAGGTCCAACGTCTGTTGCACACTCGCGGCCGTATCCATCGTGTCGCACGTGATCATGGATTGCTTCACCACCGGATGGTTGCCGCCCATGATGACGCCGCCGTGCGCCGGATCGCCGATGACAATCTCACGAGTCGCGCGACGCTTAAAGAAGTAGGGAGATTCGCAGTAGTTCATGATAAATGACTTGATGGCAATTTATTTGGTCGCATCCGGCAGCCTGGCTTGACCCGGATCAACGTTAATGGCTTGCGGCGAAAACACGATGGGCACCTCACGGTCGGCGTGGGCGCTGCGCAACCAGTCGCCGGTATCAAAAAAAGCGATGTATATCATGAACGTAATGAGCAGCGCGGCAAAGCCCGTCTGGATTTTCTCCAGAATCTTCGCGTGGACGGGCCGACGACGAATCCACTCGATGAGCGACAGCGTGATGTGGCCACCATCCAGCACCGGCAACGGGAGCAGATTGAGCAGGGCCAGATTGACATTGAGAATCACGCTGAACCACAGCACGCGTCGCCAACCGTCTTCGTCTTGGAACAAGTTACTATAGACCCGGATAATCATCACAGCCCCGCCGAGCTGTTGCACGCCAATCTCGCTCTTGGAAAATAACGCGCCGAACGTATTGAAAATCTGTCCGGCACTCTGCTCGAGCTGTTCCGCTGGGCTCGGATAGAGCAGGGTCGTGTTCGTATCACCCTGCCACGCGGTGATGCCTAGGAGGGGAAACGAATCCTTCGGCTGGAGCGGTTTCACGGGCAGCAGGGTTTTATCAAACTGTTCGTTGCCACGGCGCACCGTCAACGTGAGCGGAGTTATCACGCTATTGCTCATGGCCTCCTGCGCCGAGTCAATAGCGAAGGGACTATAAATTTTAACCCCGTTCAACGCGATAATCTCATCGCCCGGTTTCAGACCGGCCAGCGCCGCCGGACTGTTCGTCGCGATTAAAGCGATATCCGCCTTGGCCGCCGAGGTGATCAAAATCTTCCGCAACGCGCGGCGCTCATACCATTTGGTCGGCGCATGATACGGCACGGCAAAAACCGTCGCTTCCTTGCCATCGCGCAGATACCGAATGGCGATGTTCGGCCCCGTGCTGGTGACAATGCGCCACGTCACGCTATCCGCCGAAGTCGCCGCGAAATGATGCACCGGATGGTCGTCCACCGAGATAATCTCATCGCCCGGCAACAGCCCCGCTTTGGCGGCCGGCCCGGTCGGGTCGATCCAGCCCACCGTCGTCGAGTTATCCGATTCCACGCTCGGCTTACCGACCTGCCAGACCACGACGGCAAACACGCACGCCAGCATAAAGCTGAAGAGCGGTCCGGCGAAGGCCACGATGATTTTGTCGAGCGGCGAAACCGGGGGGAGGGGTTCGGCGGGTTTTTCGGCATCCACTTTACCTTCGATGGCTTCCATCGAGGCCATTTGGGGGAGGGACACATAGCCGCCGGCGGGAATCCAGCCGAGCGCGTATTCCACGCCGCCAATATTCTTTTTCCAGATGGGTTTACCGAACCAGATGGCGAAGCGTTCCACCTTGAGGCCGCGCCATTTGGCGGCGAGAAAATGTCCCAGCTCGTGGACCCCGATGAGCAGGTTAAAGAGGAGGACCACTTCCAGGCCCACGAGGATATAGCGCAAAATAGTCATGTCGAAACAGGGAAATAATACTCACGAACCGTTGAACCGCAATCATAGAGCGCGGCGAAGCCGAAAACGTTCAGCCTGAAATATAATATCGCGCGGCGAGCTTGGCTGGTTGAAGGGATAATAAACGCGAGACGGGGTGGACTGCGGAACCGGTTGAAATTAAAAGACAAAATATAATTTGCTATGCGCCCAGCGTTCGCATAACAGAAGGTGTGCCCCGTTCCAGCCACTCTCCGGCTGGGGTCAATCCCTGGATTACAGAGGCACGCCCACCCATAAGTTTGTACTCGGCGGCTTTGACTCGTTGCCAATCTCGAATCAATCAGGATTTAGCCCCCGTCAAGCGTGGTTGCCCACGCATCATTTCTAATCCCTCCGCTGTCGCGCGTAACCCCTCACGCGTCACGCGGAAGTACTTCCACGGCTCGCGTAACCCCTCACGCACGGCGCGGAACCTCTCACGCGCGCTGCGTAACCCCTCACGCGTCGCGCGGAAGTACTTCCACGGCTTGCGGAACCCCTCACGCGTGACGCGGAACCTCTCACGCAGGCTGCGTAACCCCTCACACGCGACGCGGAACCTCTTCCGCACGGCTTGGAAAGGGTTGCCCGCCGTTGGGGCTAGGTTGGGAAATGCCTGTGTGACAGCCCGTTGCACCTGAAAGACACAATTTATGGTAAAAAAACAAACAAACAACCGTCCGAAACAAACAGACAACAACAATTAAACTATGAACCAAGATCCCATCCCCCGCAAAGACATTGACCTGAACAACTGGGTGATACCTTTTGCCGCCTATATCGCGACGAATGGCACCACCATGAGTATCAAAGCCGCCATAATGCTGGCGCTCGCCAACGCGGTCGCCGTGTGGAAGACCGCTTACGCGGGTGTGGCCAACCCAGCCACGGCTACGAGCATCGCCGTGTCTTTGAAGAAAGAGGCGCGCGTGGAACTGGAAGCCGTGTTGCGTCCGCTCCTGCGCCAAATCCAGGCGAACCCCGACACGACGGATGATATGCGCACCGCCATGAATATCCACATCACCACCGGCACGCATACGCGCGCCGCGGTGCCGACGACGGCCCCGCAGTTGACGGTGGTCAACGGCCAGCATCAGTCGCACACCATCGTAATCTGTGATGTGAATACGCCCGGCTCCACGGTCAAGCCGGCGGGCGTGAAGGGTTGCAACGTTTACTTCAAGGTGGGCGGGCCGGCGCCTTTGGACATCAGCGAAATGGCGTTGCATGGCGTCGCTTCGACTTCGCCGCACGCCGCGCAGTTTGCGGGGGCGCAGGCGGGGAAGGCGGTTTATTACTGCGGCTGCTGGGTGAATACCCACGATGAGACGGGTCCGATGAGCGACCTGGTTAGTGCCACCATAATCGGGTGAGCTGACCCACGGCGGGAGCGTGCGCCGTCCCGGCTAAGCGGGGCGGCGTTTTTATTGGGGCGTGGTTTGGCCCGTTGGCTGCGCCAGATAGTTATCGACAAGCGGGAGGGACGGTTTTACGGTGGGAATCAAGAAGCAACGGAGTAACTCCCTACAAGGTCGCCATAACAAGCTATGCCAAAAAAACAGAACAAAAAGAAAAGCACCCGAAAGCACATCTTGGTCGGAACGTGGGTGTGCGCTGATGGTTTTTCATCAGACGTAGAGTATTGTATTTCATCAAAAGGCGATGGATTTGTGGTGCGAGCAGTTGACGGCCAAGACGGCGAAGAGGCGGATGTTTTCGAAACCAAGTGGGACGGCCAGACTTTGACTTTTGCGGCACACTGGAATTCGACGGGCAGATTTGCCAGATGTCGTTTGTGGGCACGGTCCTCAGATTATGTGGAATTCACGTACACTTACACTGACCATGAGTTGTTGCACCGCAAGCCAACCAAGCAAAACGCTTGAGCAAATGCCTGTTGGTAATTACAGGTATTCATACCCCTAACCAAAACGGCGCGAAGAAGGTTCTTCGCGCCGTGGTTGTTTTCGCTGGTAATTTTAATTCAGCCCGCCCATCTGTGTTTCATCTGTCATCAAGTTGTCAAAGCCCTTATAAAAATTGGGTTTCTTGATGCGATGGACGGCCACTGTCAGTGGAAGTGCCAGCAAGGCGGCGGATGGAATCACCATTCGCCAGCATTCGCCGGACTCCGCCGAAACTTCGCCCACAACACCTTAACGGTTTGCGACGTAACTGGTGCATGATTCAGACCCATGCATATGAAAACCAAATACACCCTGTTCCGGCGCGGTGACGTATTCTATAGCCAAGACTCCACCACTGGCAAGCAAACCAGCTTGCGCACCAAGGACGAGGCCGAGGCGCGCAGCCTGCTCAACGCCCGCAACGAAGCCCAGCGCCAGCCGGTCTTGAACCTGCACCTTGCCCGCGCCTACCTGACCGCCAGCGACCCCGCCTTTGTCGAGCGTACCTGGGAGACGGTAATGCACCAGTTACAGACGCGCGGCAGAGAGAGCAGCCGCGAACGGTTCGTGACGGCTTTCAAGTCACCCGCCTTGAACGGCTTGCGGCACAAGAAACTTTTGGAAACGACCGCCGATGATTTCTTTGCCGTATTCAAATGCGCCAAGACCTCCACCATCTGCTTTTTGAAGCGGTTGCATCATCTGGCCTTGAGCGCGGGCTGGATTGCCCTCCCGATTGTCGCGCCGAATCTCTGGCCGAAATACAAACCCAAAGACCGGCGCGGCATCACCCTAGAGGAACACCAAAGCCTTTTGGCAAAGGAGCGCAAAGCCGAATGGAAACTGTATCTCGAATTGCTTTGGGAAACCGGCGCAGCACAGGCGGACGCCGCCAACTTCAAAGCCGAGGACATTGACTGGCAGACCCGGACAATTTCCTATTTTCGGAAAAAGACCGGCTCACTGGCACAGTTCACCGTCGGCAAGAAGCTGGAAACCGTCTTGAGCCACTTGCCGACGACCGGCGCACTGTTCCCGAAGCTGTCCCAATTGCTGGCCAATGACCGCGCGGGCCGGTTCCGCCGGCGTTGCCGCTCTGCTGGCGTGGTTGGCGTGACGTTGCATTGCTACCGCTACGCATGGGCGGAACGCGCCAGAACGGTTGGAATGTCGGAACGGTTTGCACAGGCCGCGCTGGGCCACGACAGCAAGGCCGTGCATCGCGCCTACGCCAAGAAAGCCGTCATCATTGTGCCGAGCCTTGAGGATTGCGAACGGAAAATGGCCAGCCCGCCACTGGTGGTCAACGCCTGAAAATAAAACGGCGGTTGAGTCTTAACAACTCAACCGCTTTTTGTCTTTTTGGGGACTACCGCCGTCCCCAAACCCCGCGCCAGAGGCGTGGCCTCTGGACTCGTCACCCGCTCGCGCTGACTGGATCGCTGTCGCGCACCTTTCCTTCGGGCGGAAAGGTTATTGGTGGAAGCAATTTACCGCGTGTGTTCTTTTTGTGCCAATGCTGGTAAATCGTCGCCGACATCCGTTGCAGCCATTGGCGGTCTTTGCTGGCTTCCAGCAAATCCACTGCGGCGAAATACTTGATGCCATTAGCCGGTGGGTTGCCCAGCGGCTTGAGCAGCTTGGCCGCGACCAGCGCCGGGATGTCATGCGGCTGGCAGTTCAACACCCAAGCCGCCTGCTCCGCCGTCAGGCGGGCGGGCAACTGCCCCAGTAGCATCAGAAATTGGTGTTGGTCTTCGCGCATATCAAACCGCTGTCATTTCCGTAAAACGTCAATTATTTTTGGGCATAGTTCATCTACAAGCTATCCCGTCCGGCCCGCCACCCGCCCGCGCGCTCCGCGCGCGGGCAGGTGGGCAGGCCTTGCCGGGTCCCAGTTGCCTGGGGTAATGTCTCAATCGGCCAAGTCGTTAAGCCGTTTTTCCATTGATCCACGGCGGATTTTCGATGTTCACCTTTCGCGCCAACATCCCGGCTATCCGGGGCAAGCCAGCGCATGAATCACCATGCCCGCAACAATGGAGACAGTTTTATCTCAAAGCCTACTACTGCCGGGAAGTCCATCCGGTGCGGATTCAGGACGTGTGATTACGCCTGAACCATGTTGCACCAGCAGCTTATGCCCCGTCACGTTCGGCACCTGTCCGTTTTTTCGATTGAGCTTGCCGCAACGTCTGTCAGCCATTTCATCCAGTGTCCTCACGACTCGAAACACTGACTTGGACAGCGTCGTCTCTTCCGCCAACGAGTATTTGTTCAGCTCGTATTCGTTTGCCCCGGTCAGCGCCTTGCAAACGTAATCGGCTCCGGCGAGGGAGCGGTCATAGATACGGAAGTCTCCGTCCGCATTGCCGCTTGTGATCTTCCACAAACGCATCATTTCCGAACGGAGAGTCATAATGTTGCACGTAGCGACACCCCCAAGCAGACTATGGAAGTGGTGTCTTCCCCCGCGTTCGCCGTTCTCACCACGCAACGCCATGAGAATACGGCCATAGGGAACTTTGCTGACCTTGCTCACCTGATACAACCAACGGTAGTACATATCATACTGGACGGACAAACGAGGCATGGGATTCTTGAATGTATGGGTGGTGAAGAATTGCCAGTCTATCCGCGCCAGCGTATGAGCAAAGTCGGCAAACCGCTCGCGCTTCTGGAGTTTTTCCTTCCAGAAGTGATCTGCGCGAGGGTTGTTTGCCATACCGGTTTATTTCGCCGCCGGTTGAGTTTCGACGATTTCGCCAATCAGCGAGGCTTTGCCCGCCTTGCTATGAGCAATGCGCCGACAGGTGACCTCGATGACCTTGTCCATCGCCTTGTCCCAATACTTCGGGATCTCCTCATCCTTAAGCCGATAACTTATGGATTCCGTCATCCGGGCATCCGCCGGTTGCGACATGTCCACACAAACCAAATTATGGCTGGTGGACGCGGGCCGGTCTTTCGTGGCGGGCCAGTTTTGGAACTCCTGCGTTTGTACTAACAGTTTCAGTCTCATTTCATTACCTTTCGTTTGTTTGTTGTTTGTTTTGCGTCATAGCTGCACGGACACCCCGCCGCCGACGCGGACGATGGGGAAAGTAATGGGAAAGATTGACCGCCAGGAAGCGGGCAAGGACCGGCTTGGTAGCCGTATGGTTTGAATGTGATTCTCTAAGCACGCCTCACTTTTACATATCCAGTGAGGGGCATCTACCGAATGGCCGAAAAATCGATTCTACACTTGAACTTCGGGGCGATTGAAGGGATGGCCGGTGAGTCCAAAATCTAAGGTAATGTCGTTACAAAGCTCACTAAATGCGTGTTCCGATGCGATCAGTTGTTTGCCTTCCTGCTTTTCTAGCCAGGCCAGCACGTAGGGTTTGCCCAAGGGCGGATTGGCCTGTCGCATTTCCTCGATTTCGGGCCAATACATGAGGAGGACGAAGAAAATCTCTGTGCGCTTACCAGTTTTGGCAAACTCGCCGTCGGTTTTCAAAAAGCTTTTGAATCCTTCCGGTAGCCCGGTCAAAAACTGAAGGACATCTTCCACCGGCTGATGCAATGCATATATTATCAACCCCCAGCCGACTTTAATTGTGTCTATGGCATGTTTGTAAACACGGCGCTTGAGAAAACGAATGAGGTGGGTCTTGGTTATTATCGGCTTTCCGGCCAAATGGCTCGCCTGCGTCATCCCCACTTCCCAGCCCGTCAACTTTTCCAGATTTTCTTTCTGGCTTGGCGTCAGTTTGGATAGTCCCTCGCGGTCCAAAATGGCAGTTACGTCCTTCCAATAGAAAATAGCCACACGGATCAACAGCCCGATTATCTGACCGGCTTTTCGCGCATGGTATTTTTTGTTCCGGGGTGCCATGTTGACAATCCCCTTGAAAACCGTGCAGGTTAGTTCGTCAGCAATTTTGTGAACCCACTCTGGCAGTTGATTGGCAAATTGCACCGCTGGCAATGGCTGTTCCCCCGCCCGGCACACCGCCAGACGCAGTGCTTCCAGCATGGGGACAAAGCGGCCAAACAGCGTATGCTGTGGCCCTGAGATTTTGCCATAAAAGTTCAAGTTGAATGTCAAACATTCAACACCAGAATTATGGAAAAGTGGCGATAGAATTCAAACGCGTTACTAATGCAGCGCTAGGGATTGGTTTTAATACGGCTGATTTCTCCCCAGAAACCGTAGGCGTGCCACTGACCGTCCTGATTTGAAAAAGTGTACTTGCTGCCAGCGGCATTGGTGACGTTCAGGGTGAGGACATTGTTTTCCTGACTGACCGAGGCCACGCCGCCACCGCCTTTGAAGAAGCGCTCTCCATCCGCAAACCGCCGCAAGTCTATGATGTGATCCACCCCACCACACAAATCTGAAATATCTTTTGGATAGGAAAACGGCCCCACATTTGGGTCTTCAATATATTTGGCCTCCGGCCACAAATTGGTGATGGCACTTAAGCAAAGCCTGCCACGCAAATCCGTCCAGCAAAGATAATAGCCAGTGTTCTTCCCGTTTTCGACGATGGTGAAATGCCAGTGATCATCAATTGGAGCAACTCTGGTCTCCCACACGGGGCGTGACAGTTTATTGCCACTGTTGGTTGTCTCATACAGTTGAAATGTCCACAGGGTGCCCATTCCTTTTGGCTTCAAGGATACATCCACTTTTACAGATGCGCCGGTGGCAGTTTTAAATGAAAGTGTATTTGTATACAATGCCCTCGGGAACCAATCTGTTTCCGCAAACATGCCCCAGTCAATCGGGCTGACTTTTAGCCGGCGTATTTCATTGGTTCCAGCGAAGGCGTGCCAGCCATCCTTGGATTTAACGAATTTCAACTGCTCCCCCAATTTGTTGGTGGCTGTAAAGGTTAAGCCGAGGTTTGTTGAAACAGAAGTCAGGGTGACTTCGCTCTCATCGCTGTTGGTGGGAGCGTTTTGCCATATTTCATAGTCCTTCAAATTGATGAAATGATCTGCCGACCAAGACGAAGCAAATCCACAACCGAAACCAGATTGATTTTGAGGAGCAAGCGGTTCGGGTAATTTTGTGATGCAAATTTGAAACTCTTCCTGCCATGTCAGATAGGACTCTACTGGATTGGTTTGGCTCACGACCGCCCAGTTTTTTAGAGGGTATCTGCACCATATTTGTTCTATCCAATTAGGTTTTTTGTGTTCTGGAATTATCAAGCCATATTCGAGAATAGAGTCGTTTCCAGTTGAACCTGTGACGATTGAAACATTGGTTTGCACCAACCGACCCTGGCTGGTTGTCGAAACAGATTTTGAAAAAACCTGCGTCAGTGGAACCGGTTTTGAATCTGAGGCTTTAACGTTCAAATGAACATCACATATAAAAACAACCACAATGACGATTATGCGGAGAATGAAAATATTCATGTGTATTTAGAGTTAGAAGTCCATGCATTCATCGGGCGCGTTAGTTTGTATTATCCAGTAGGTGCCTGGAAAGTTGTCGTTAGAATCTGTATTATTCGGATCCTCCCAACCGGCAATAGCCTTTCGGGTATAATCCAAGGCATCAATGGCCGAAATGCCATAGGATGGATCCAAATAAATTGCAGAACAATTCAACGCACAGGATGCCGGTAACTTAACAATTCTGTGAATATTAAAAAACTTTTGTGCTGGGCTGCTATTTGCCGGCGTGTTTTGTCCAGGGACCCCATTTGGCGGTGGAGACTGACTAGGAGGAGGCGGAATTTTGTATTTCCCAGTTTGTAACTCTTGGACAAACGCGCAATTGTTAACAACAAAATATTTTCTGTTTTTTCGAACTTCTTGGACTGAAGCATCGACTCCATTCACGCCAAGACATGCTATCAAAAAATCAGTCCAAGCTGTGCAGTCTCCATTGTGCGGGATCTGAAAGAGAGGGTTATCAGGAGGACCAAGCAGTCCACCAAGCGAATCTTTGGTAGGGCCTCCCGTCACATGTGGCATTGCCGGTTTATTGTCATATGGATTGTAATAATACATTTTTTGCCCATTCCAAGTCGTCACACCTAAACCCGAAAACTGCCCCCAAGTATTCGCCACAGCTTGGGCTTCCGTGGTGGCGTGGCCTTGGGAACACGCCAGATGGACGACCGTGTGGTTTAGAGCGCTGGTTATTGGGGGTAAAAGAGAGATATATATGGGACATGCTGTCGTTCCCGCGTCAACCCAGCCATTGAATCCCGGCACCGAATAGCTCCAATTGATGGTCAGCGGGTTATAATAGTCCACCATGGCGGTAGGAATAGGATTGTCCGCTGTAGTTTGCACTGTCCAGTCTGTAATCCCACCAAAACTTAAGTCGTTTTCACCAGTGAATGTGTAGCTATTCCCGCCGCCTGTTGCCACGCCACGGACGAGCAGATGCGCCGAGCCACCAGAAAGCACGGTGAACGCAGTGGAAGCCATCATTTGATTGCCGCCAACCAATGTGGGTGCAGAGCCATATGGCGGTGGCGCAGGCGAATACCAGCTCTGTGATTCATAAAGTGCAGGGTATTCTGCCAATATGTTACCACTTAGGCTCACATAGCAGTTTGCGCTAGGATATGCGCTGCCATTGTCTCTTACCAAAGAATGACAGGCATTTCCATTCATCGTCAATGTATGCACTCGCAAATCATATTTTGTTGGCGTGGCCCAAGCATCATAATGTTG
Organism: uncultured Verrucomicrobia subdivision 3 bacterium; assembly: GCA_903865745.1. Classification (GTDB taxonomy): domain Bacteria; phylum Verrucomicrobiota; class Verrucomicrobiia; order Limisphaerales; family UBA11358; genus UBA11358. The sequence continues at coordinate 12,428 of CAIPKV010000082.1, forward strand.
AGCAGGAGCGGAGAGGTTCAAAATGAATGCCGCATTGTCCGGCAAGGCTACCCACAGATTGCCGTCGCTCCCCACGTTCCGTCCCAATGCCCTTAGCCCTGAATTAATCGGCCACGCCGGAGCGCCCACCCACGGCGAATTCGGCCAAGTCGCACCGGCCCACACGTTCCCATACTCAGTCGCCCCGCATCGCAATTGGATTAAATTTTGTCTGTTGACCAGCGACTTCCCGCCCGTGAATAGCGTCAGTTCCGTCCGCGCCCCCACTGCCACGTTACCCACCCAGTCGCCAATATTGATGGTCTGATGTACATTCAGGGCCCAATAATGATAGAACCATTGCGGCAAAGCCTCACCCTCCGACCCATACTGCCACAAATCCTCATCTGGCAGTCCGGTGAATTGCCCATAATCGTCGTCATAGATGAATGGATAATTATAGCTCGTACCGACGAGATTCGTCCCATTTCGGTTTGACACACTCATCTCGTCGCCCAAGTCCGACCATATCGCCGTATTCTGCTGCCACATATTCGCATTACTGTTGTTGATGTTTTGGTATTGATACAATTCCGTCAACGTGCCCTGATAGTTTGTTAAGCCCCACTGACCAGCGCTGTTTGTCCCGTATTTTGCGTAGTAATCCTTGGTGCGTCCATAGGAGTTGGATTCCGTGTTGTTCGTAATGCTCGCGTTCTTGCTCACATGGTAGGTCGTAATCACCACTTCCGCATCTTTTTCAACTTCTAACAGAGATAGGGCTGGCGTTTGTCCCGGAACGCTCGCCACGGCGTTGAAGGTTGCTGTTCCCTGACCATAAATCGGCACATCGTCTGCGCTCCAATTGTATAAACCGTCACCATAATCCGTAGCGTCCACCGTCGCCGCTACTCCGTTGACAGTCACTGTCGCCGTCGGGTCGCTCACTGTGCCAGTTACACTACCACTGACCTGATACAATCCCACCCCCGTCGGAGTGCTATCAATTGTTAAAATAACGTCGCTTTTGATCACGGTAAAATTGGTGGTCGTTACCTTGCCCGCCGCATCCACAGCTTGTAGGCTAATCTGGTTTGTTCCGTTTAATGGCACGTTCTCAACCCAGAACATCCCGTTGCGTTCAACTATACCCGTCAACGTGTTCGAGTTGCCGTCACTATCCACAATTTGTGCCACAATCGTTCCCGTCTCGTCGCTCATCGTTCCTTGGATGGTGCAACTGCTTCCGCTCACTGTCATGCCGTTGGTTGGCCAAATCAAGTTGACCACCGGTGGGTTCGTCGCGCCCGAATAATCCAGCACCACATCAAAGTTGGTTGTTGTCGTGTTGCCCGCCCGGTCGGTCACACACAGGGTAATAAAATTGTCATTCGTCGCCAGCGGCACATCATAGGCTTGGAAAAAATTCGTCGTGAAATCAAACTGGTTCTGGTCAAACGTTTGTCCGGTCACAAAAGCGTTTTGGTTCGTAGCCAAGCCAAATGCGTTGCTAATATCATACGACAAACTGGCCAGCGGCTTGTTGGCGAAACCCTGCAACTGCAAATAAGGTTTTTTGACCACGCCGCCACCAAGACTAGGGCTGGTGATGGTAACCATTGGCGGCACGGTGTCGAGTGTGAGGCTATAATTTTCCCACGTCTGCGTCGCATTCGGCGGTAGCCCGCGTAGACCGATACTAACATCATAAACACCATCCGTAGAACCTAGGGGGACGGTGAGATTGGTGGAAACAAACGGCAACCAGTTGGTGGTTGTCTGACCGTTGATCACCAAAGCGTAATAGCTCGGTGTGCCCGCGGTAATGTTAAGCTGTAAGTTGGCAAAGGGGAGATTGTCGTATTGATTGGCTGATTCAACGGTAAAACTGATCACATTCGGGTCAAGACCGTTGTTGCAGTCATAAAGAAGTGTATTGCCCTGCCCGTCAGTGGAATTAGGGTCTAAACCGATATGACCAAAGTAATATATTTCCCAGTTGTCCGGCAGACCATTGCCGTCCCGGTCAGTGGTGTCGGAGGGCATAGGTAGCAGAATCTGCATACCGTTCAAGATGGCCGTGCCATCACCGGGTGAGCCGGTAATCAATACCGGCTGGCCGTCCGGAACCGATACACCCCTAAAAACCACATACTGTGCATTTTCAACCCAGTTGGAGGAACTGGCGGCAAAATCCGAATCCTGAGTCGCCTCCGCCGGGGTCACATTCGTCCCCACGGTGATCTCAAACACCGTGTTGTCCCACGCCTGCTGGCTGTGGCCGTAGAGATAAAAATTATAGGTGTTGGCCGGCATATTAGTTAGTAAAATGTAGACACTGCCCCCATCCCAGGGATACCTAAACGAGTCATACATGGGATCGCCCGTCGAATTCCCCCATCCGCCCGGGGCGTTCGAAACGCAAATCGTGATTGGCTGGCTGGCATTGGTGTACCCGTCAGCCCATTCCAGTTGCTTGACTGAACCGGAGGTAAGATCGTATCCGTTCCAGTAGTCATTGGTCGTAAGGCCGGTGGCAGCAAAACCCACCTTTGTGCCCGAGCCGATGTTTACGTCAAGCACCGCGCTGTAGGCACTGAGCACGGTCAAATCCGCCGAGGAACTAGTGACCGAACCAGCCGGATTGCTGACCACCACCGTGTAGGTTCCCGCATTACCAAGCTGGACATTGTTGAAAGACAGGGTGTCGTTGACCGCTCCGGCTAAGTTGGTTCCGTTTTGCTGCCATTGATAACTCAAGGGAGACTCCCCGTAAGCCGAAACCGACAAGGCTGCGGTACTGCCCACAAAGAAGCACTGGCTGGCGGGCTGCGTGCCGATGATGGGCGTACCCGAATCATCCGAAATCATCTGGAGGCCGTTGAGGATGGCCGTCCCATCGCCCGGCGAACAAGTGATCACTACCGGCTGACCGCAAGACACTGGGACATTCGTAAATGCCACGTATTGAACACCTGACGCCCAGTTATCAGAACTCGCGGCATAGCTCGAATCCTGCGTCTCCGCAACCGGTGTGTTAAAAGTCCCGACGTTAATTTGAAACTGCGTGTTGTCCCATGGTAACTGACTATGGCCGTAAAGGTAAAAATCATAGCTGCCCGCTGGAACATTATTTAGGGTCACAGCAATACTTCCTCCGTCCCAAGGATAAATGAAGGAGTCATACATACCGTCGCCGGTCGAATTTCCCCAACCACCAGGAGCATTGTTTACGGTAACATTGATGCCGGAACTTGTACCATCCGCCCAAGCCACATCGCTAATCGTGGCTGAGCTTTGCCAGTTCAAGGTAATTCCGTTCCAGAAGTCACTGTCGGTCAGCCCAATTGCGGCAAAGCCAACCTTGGCAGAGTCTGACGCGCCAAAGTTCAGATCTAGTAATGGGGTGCTCAACGCTAAATCATCCAACGCAAAACGGATTCCAGCCAGAGCAGGCTGGTTCAAATGCTGTGCGCCCAATGCAACACTTGACCCGATACCGGGAAACAAGGTCTGGTTGGTACTGCTTTTGGCCAGATAGGCGGCGTTTGCAGCTTGAGCGGCGGTTCTTTGAAATTGCTGCATGGCCAGTGAGTTGACCAGCGCGTTAGTTTGCGCCACGGCGGCAGTCATGACGGGTGGTGTAAGAATCAGGCTTCCTGTTCCACCCAAATTTATTGCCGGTGGCTGGGCTTGCAGAATTTTACCGCCCGCAGCTAACAACACGATGACCATAGTGATAGTTTTCATATGAGGAGAGATTTAACGCGAAAGTGCCGCCAGCTTAGCGGCCTTGATGGAGACAGCATTTACCTGGCAGCCCAGAATCCCAATTGGCTGTCTGCCCGTATTTGCCTGTCCTGTTATTTTCATACCCAAACCAATAAAACGCCCAAAACTTCTGAACAATCAATTACAATACGTTTATCGTACTACTCGGCGGGAAAGACAAGACAAAATACGAAATACTTATTCACATATATATAAACATTATTTGTTATTAATATAACAAAATATGGTTAGTCGTAATCTTTCTCCATGTATTCATGTACTATAGGGAGGGGCGCGAGGCTTTGCCCGCCCAAGAAATGACAATAGGCCGCGAGGCTGCGCCACGGCAAAGGTATCGGCATTAGCCGTGAGCACGGCCAGTTTTGTTCATTTCGCTAATCTTCCACTGCATTTCATTTCTTCCAGAGCTCCATTCACAAAACTGTCCGCCCTCACTGACCAGACCAATTCTAGTCTGACCACCGCCGATTTGTTTTCCGCTGCGCTGCACCCAAACCAACGGGAGTCAGAATTATCCAGCTTAGAGCCTTCGGCGACTCTGCGAGGCTAGAGGTTTTTGGTTGGTGTTTTTGACATGGCGCGTTTTTGTTGAAAAGGGGACGCCTCCGAGGTCTCACCGTAGTCCGCTTGCTGCTCCGCCAGCTTTTTCAAGTTTTCTATTCCCGCTGTCTCGGGGCGCTTTTTTTCCCGCGACGAAGGGCATGGGTCACGCCAGCGACCCGGCTATCAGGTAACGCCGAAACTTTCTCTGTCATGCCCCATGCACACCGGAAAAAAACCGTGATTGGTTCAAAACCTGGCTCCGCGAGGGGTGAAGCAAGCGGCATACGGCGAGACACGGACGGCGATCTGCTTGGACCCCGTTCATTAGACCACTTGTGATGAGACAGTTTCCGGTGGTTTCAGTTTGTTGTTTTGCTGCCACTC
>CAIPKV010000083.1 GCA_903865745.1 uncultured Verrucomicrobia subdivision 3 bacterium
CCTCTCGGATGTCGCATCTCGCCTCTCGGATGTCGCATCTCGCCTCTCGGATGTCGCATCTCGCCTCTCGGATGTCGCATCTCGCCTCTCGGATGTCGCATCTCGCCTCTCGGATGTCGCAATGGTAGCGACGGTTGTGACGACCGGCGTGGCGTTTATGACCACCGAGAGCGCACTTTCAACACGCACCGCTTCCCCTGCCGCCGGGCGGATTCGCAATTGGCCGTTTGCAGTTGGTAAGTTCATGGCGCGTTGGTGAAAAACTGTGGGCTATAGTAGAACAACACCCCGTTAGTCGAAATCGACGCCAATTGGCCGGCAATCGAGGTGCGGAAGGATTGGCGACCGGCCCCGACCTTGCCGTTGGGCAGTTGCGGCCAGAGGAAGGTCAGCCGCAGCTCATGCATATTGTTATTGAGCTGCTTGCTAAAACCGGCGAGGGCATTGTTTTTGTCAAACGCCACGGCCGAATTCACGCAATAGACGCGGTAGGTGAATGTATTACCAACCATGATGGCATTGTCCTGCGGCGGCTTTTCCGAGGCCAATCCGCTGAAGGAACGGACATAGGCAACAATGTGGTTGCTGTAGCCATCGTAGTTAAAAGGTGGAAAAGCCTGCGGCACATTGTTTGAAGTAAATTCCGGCGTGCTCAATCGCCCGATAATTTCTGCGCCATTCGTCAGATAATCCGACGTGCTCCAGCCGATGGTGGGATAAGACTGAATCGTTCCGCCCTGATAGTAAGCACGGAAATTGGTGATGGCATAGACGTTGTTCGTCAGGTAGTCCGCGCCGCGCGCCGCGTTGCGGATGGCCTCGAGCAGCACGGTAGCGTCCTGATTGATGACGGTGGCTTCGCGATTGTCGCGCTGAGTATTCATGCCGAGCGGCAGCACGCCGATGATGGCCACGAGCGCAAAGCCGATGATGGCCAGGCAAAGCGCAATCTCGATCATCGTGAAACCCTGCTGATGCTGATTTACGATTGACGATTTACGATTGACGATTTGAATCCGGCGCGCGGCGTCTTGGAACAAGGCACGCTCCCGCTCACGCGGCTTGGCCATCGCAAATCGTAAATCATTAATCGTAAATCTCATGGCAGTTTCTGCTGTAACTGGACAGCGCGACCGGTGAGCGCATCAATACGGATAAGATCGAACATTGAGTTGGTGCTGTTGCCTGGCGGGTTTTCCGTGACGTCCGGCGCGGCAAATTGTAACGCCTTGGTGCTGGGGTTGGCGGCGTAAGTGATATAGCCCTGCGCGAGTGGGATGTATTCGTATTGATTCGGCCAAGATGTGGTGTCATTCAGCACAAGCTGGCCAAGATAGTTGAAGGCGATGTAGGGCAAAATGAAACTGATGTTGGTTGCGGCAGGAAACGGAAAGCTGTTGGTGACAAACGATGAAATCTGATAGCTGGCGCCCGAAGCCGTGTCGTTTATCAAATAATAATTATATGGGTAATAATAGGTGTTGAACTTGTTCAAAGCGATAAACGCACCGTCCGGCAGCGACTTCCATTCGCCAAGATAGTTGGTCGTCCCCTGCCCCGGCTGGTCGCCCACCGAGCGTAAGGAAATGAAGTTGTAGCCGGTAAACTGTTTATCTAACAGGTTCGTCAATGCGGCCGTCTGCTGGCTCGCCGACAGGCTCCAGATTCCCGGCACGAAAACCATATAGACGGTCGTATGCTGGCTGATGGCCATTTGCCGCGCGTGACCGATGTCATCGAGCAACTGCCGCGCCGCACCGACTTGGAGAGTCGACTTGCCGAGGTTCTTGAGGGCGGGCACAGAGAGCGCAGCCAGAATACCGAGGATTGCAATCACGACGAGCAGTTCAATCAGCGTGAAACCATTGGCGATTGGCGATTTATGATTTACGATTGGACGCGTCCGGTCCGCAACGGGATGGGGCGGCATCCGGCCAGCGTTAATCGTATATCGCAGATTCTTCATCTTACTGCCAGCTGAGAACGTTGTCCTTGTTTTCTCGGTCGGTGGCCGGGTCTTGGTTGTCAACTTTCCGGTTGGCGCCAGCGGACCAAACCATGACCTTGCCGTGGTAAAGAAAATTATCCGAATCTGGATTGGGGTTGGGATTAAAAAGACCATTGTAGCCGGTGCCGGAACCCGCGCTTTTTTGTGAAACCTCACGAAGACTATAAAAAATGTCGCTGGTGCCCTGCTCGTTGTAGCTCGTGTTCATGGTGATGACATAGGGATTGCCCCACGGATCACGGTAAATGCCTGCGTTATCCACGCCAGGCAGCGGCTGTCCACCCGTCGCCGGGTCGTAGCCTGAAAGTTTGGCGTTGAGGTATTTCACCTGCTTCGGATTATAAACATGGTTGGCGTTCGCCGTCGGATTGCTATTGGGATAGACCGTCATATCCATGAGGATGGCGACCACATTACTATTGTTTTCGTAAGAATAATTACCGCCTGCACCCGCCGGCCAAGAGATGCCGGTTTGGGGATTCGGCACGTAGCCGGTGGTAAAATCACCCCCCTGAATATTGGTATGACTCGCGGCATAATCGGTCTCTGCCTTGATGAGGGGAAACCGGCTGTAATCCTGATCGTAGCCCTCGATGGCCGTGACGATGGAACTCATTTCCGTTTTGGCCTGGCCTTTTTTTGCGGCCGTCTTGGCGGCGGCCAGCGCCGGTAACAGCATGGCAGCCAAAATGCCGATGATGGCAATGACTACGAGCATTTCGACGAGGGTGAAACCGGGGGGATTTACGATTGGCGATTTACGATTTACGATTGTGTTCATAGTTTCGGAAAAGTTTGTGTCAGAATTGCGACATTCAAAAACATATCAAGGCAGCGGGCTGTTGATCTGCACCTGCCGGCTCCAGTTGCAGATGAGGTTGGTCTGGCCATTAATGACGAGCTGCACCCACAGGTCGTAGCCGCCAGGATTATTGACGCCCGGATAGACGTAGCGGAAGGGGTTCATGCCAGAAACACCCAGCGGACGGTACTCGACATCGGGTCCACCAATGGAGGTCACCAGTATATAGGTGTTGCCCACACCATTGTTAGTCACGTTATTTATCTGTTTGAAACTCAGACCGGAAAGGAAATTCTGGGCGGCCGTCCCGTCCTCGGCACCGCCTTTGGTGCAATTGACAAAACCACCCACGTTGTAGGCTTGTTTCACATCTTTCCCGACGCTATTGATAGGGATTGAGGCGCTGCCTTCCAACGTCACAAAATTGTTACCGCTAACCGTGGTACCAGCCAGTTCGTAGTAAAGCTGGCTAAACTGCGAGCGGTCGTTGCCGGTCGAGGTGTATATATTGTTGTTATTTTGGTTACTAGGCGGATACGCGCCGTATTTGGCCTTGTAATTTTCCAGCGCCGTCTCCAGATGATTTAATTCCGCCGTCGCGACTTTTTTGTATTGCGAGGCTTTCACCGGTTTAAGCACAACCAATGTGAAGCCGGCAATTATGCCGATGACAGCAATAACCACGAGCAATTCAATCAGGGTGAAGGCCCGGACATTTCTGATTTTGAATTTTCGATTTTCGATTTGTTTCATAGTCGTATTTTCATCGTTCGCGCAATTCTTGTTCCATCCGCTCGCTGAGCCATTGCTTGACCATGCTCTGGTAGTTGAGATACCGCATCCGCGCGAGCCGCTTGATGCGCGCCAACATCCGCGGATCAAACCGCAGCGTCACGGTCACGGACTCAGTGGCATCCGCGCTACCCGCGACGGCCGATTCCATGAGACGCACGGCAGGGCGGTTCTCGGACCAAAACGCCGCCTCGGCCGATTCGGTGTCGAAAATCGGCACATCTTCCCAGTTAGCAAAAGTTTGCACGGCTAAAATTCGTTTAATTGCGGAAGCTGGTTGACCGAGCGGCACCATAAATTTGACCAAAACTTGACCGTTTCGACCCAATTTTTATGGCTAGTCATTCAGGACAAAGTCTGATCCATCTTTTTCTGATAGAAGAAGCGTTCCTCCGGGGCAAATAACCGTGCCAGCAATACGCGCACTTGTTTGCCATTCGTCCGATATACACTATATATCCCGACACCGCCCGACGTCATGCCCAGATTGAAAAACCGCGCCTGCACTCCAAACCTTGGCGTATCCGGCATCAGCCGCACCGCAAACGGATCTTCAAACGACTCTTCTATTTCCTGCTGGGTCAAAGAACCAAGCTCAAAAGGCGGGTTATTCCAATCGAACTCCATAACGGGTCAGACGTAAATAATTCGCCCATGCAATGTGATTACAATGTATTTACTCGACGGCATGAGTTTTGTCAAGTTTTGGAACGATAAAGGGCAACCGACCGGGTTATTCTTTTCCATGACCGCCGCCATCGTCACCGCTCATGATGGTAATCATCTTAATCAGCGGTAAAAACATCGCGATAACGATGCTACCAACGATTAGCGCGAGGAACACAATCATAATGGGTTCCAACAGCGAGGTCATGGCGGCGACGGCGTTGTCCACTTCCTCGTCGTAGTTATCGGCAATCTTGAGCAACATTTCGGGCAAGGCACCGGTCTGTTCGCCGACGTCAACCATGCTAACAACCATCGGCGGAAACACTCCCGAGGACTCGAGCGGCGCAGTGATGGTCTCGCCCTCTTTGACACTTTCGTGAATCTGGGCGACGGCATTAGCGATGATAACGTTGCCAGCGGTCTCCTTTACGATGGTGAGCGCCTGAAGGATAGGCACGCCGCTACTTACGAGTGTACCGAGTGTGCGCGTAAAGCGTGAAATGGAAACTTTGGTCACCACCTGCCCGGTCGGGGGCAGCTTGAGTTTAATCCGGTCCCAAATGTTACGACCAACTTTGGTCTTGATGAAGAGCAGAAACAAAACCACCACCACAGCCATCGCACCCATGGTTCCAAGGATGTTATTCTTAATTGTATCGCTGAGCCAGAGTACAAACACCGTGAACCCCGGCAGTTCAAAGCCCATGCCGCTGAACACGTCCTTAAATTTCGGCACCACGAAGCACATCAGCAAAGTCATGATGCCCACCGCTACAATCAGCACCGCAATGGGGTAGAAAAGCGCCGCTTTAACCTTGCCCTTAATCTTTTGCGCTTTTTCGGAGAATTCAGCGAGACGTTTCAGGACGACTTCCAGCACACCGCCCAATTCGCCAGCCTTGACCATGTTGACGAACAACCGGTTGAAAACTTTTGGGTGCTGAGCCAGGGCTTCGGAAAATGTGCTGCCGCCTTCGATGGAAGTAGAGAGCTGGGCAAGAATACCCTTCAAATTGGCGTTGCGCTCCTGTTTTTCCAACACGCGAAGGCCGCGCAACAAGGGTAAGCCGGCGTCCACCAGGGTTGCCAGCTGACGTGTAAATGTCGTTAAAACTTTCGGCTTCACCCCGCCGCCAAGTCCGGGGATTTTAATATTGAGGTTCATCCCGCCGCCTTTTTTGCCCGACTTGGATTTGGCGGCCGGCTTGGCCTTGGTTTTTTTGCCCGCAGATTTATCTTCCTTATCGGCCTCAACAATCTTAGTCGGAAACAAACCCATTTCCTTCACGCGGCCGATGGCTTCATTCTGACTACCCACTTCGATACTGCCCTTGGTTTCAGCACCGCGGGCGTCGAGGGCCACATAATTATACTTTGGCATGGCGGGTCAGGTTTGAATCAGGTGTATTTGACGACTTCGTCGATGGTTGTATCACCGTCGAATATGCCGCGTAAGCCATCTTCGCGCAAGGTAACCATGCCCAACTCCACGGCCTTTTGCCGCACCACCACGGTCGGGGCACGCTCGTTGATCAGGTTGCGAATAGCGTCACTCACGACCAGCAACTCATAGATACCCTTGCGCCCCTTGTAACCAGTGTCGTTGCAGGTTGAGCAGCCGCGCCCATAATGAAACACTTTATCGCCGAGATCGTGCGGTGAAAGTCCGAGCAACGACAACTGCTGTTCCGTGGGCTCAAACGGGGTGCGACAGTTTTTACAGATCGTGCGGACAAGGCGCTGCCCCAGCACAGCCATCAGCGTCGAAGAAATCAAAAATGGTTCCACCCCCATGTCCACGAGGCGCGTGACCGCGCCGGGCGAATCATTCGTATGCAGCGTACTCAAAACCAAATGGCCCGTTAGCGATGCTTGAATCGAAATCTGGGCCGTTTCCAAATCACGCATTTCCCCGACCATGATGATATCCGGGTCTTGACGCAAAAACGATTTCAGCGCCTTGGCAAACGTCATGCCTTGGGCTTCATTGATGGCCACCTGCATAATGCCCTCAATATCGAACTCCACCGGGTCCTCGGCGGTCAACAGCTTGGAGTCAATCGTATTCACCCGGCGTAGACACGAATAAAGCGTCGTCGTTTTGCCGCAGCCCGTGGGACCGGTGACAACAAAGATTCCATTCGGCCGCTGAATCACTTCCGTCACGAAATCATAGACATATTTCGGGAACCCCAGTGACTCGACTTCCAGATTTACGGAAGAGCGGTCGAGCACGCGCAGCACGATGGATTCGCCGAACGCCGTGGGCAGCGTGCTGACGCGCAAATCTATCTGCCGACCGCCGAGCGCGAGATTGATACGACCATCCTGTGGCAGCCGCATCTCAGAAATATTGAGGTTCGCCATGATCTTGATGCGCGAGGCGACCGGCAGAGCAAGATGTTTTGGCGGCGGGACCATTTCGTAGAGCGCGCCGTCTACGCGGTAGCGAATACGAAACTCTGTCTCGAAGGGCTCAAAGTGGATGTCACTCGCACGATCAAGCACCGCCTGCTGCAAAACCAGATTTACGAATTTTACGATGGGTACTTGGTTCGCGAGTTCCTCGGCGGCTTTTACATCATCACCCGCCGCCTTGGCCACACGCTCCAGCTTTTCATCGCCCAGTTCCTTGAGGATTTCCGCAAAACTTTCGTTCTCCTGTTCACCATATAACCGCTCGACCGCCCGCTGGATATCCGCCGGATCGGCCACCACGATTTGCACGTCGCGCTTGGCAATAAAATTAATTTCGTCCGACTTAGCGGGGTCCAACGGCTCCGCCAGGGCCACCTGTAGCGTCCCGTTGGCAAACCCCACCGGGAGGCATTTATACATTTGCGCCACCTTTGCCGGAATCAGCGCCAGCACATCGGGGGGAATCTGACGATCTTTTAACTGGACTACTTCCGTGCCGAGTGCCGTGGCCTCCACATGGAGGATGTCCTCCAGCTTCATGATGCCAAAATCCTGCAACACCTGGATGGCCGGCGCAGCATTGCGCTGCATCTCGCCGACTACCTCCTCGTATTGGAGATCGTCCAACATCCCCTGGCCTTGCAACAGGGAAAGCAACGGATTATTGATTTCTTCAGCCATGAAACAAATTATTTTTTACCAGCTTTACCACCGCCCTTGTCCACCGCCTGCGCCAGATCAAGTTCCTGGAGCTTGGCCATGATGGTGGTCGGGTCCTGCGACTTGTTGATGACCTCTTCGCGCGCAATCAAACCCTGCAAATATTTGTCAATCAACCACGAATCAAGCGTCACCATGCCGTATTTGGAACCCGTCTGGATGTCGGACTGGATCCGGAAAGTTTTGTTGTCGCGAATGAGCGCGGCAATTGAAGGCGTATTTACCATGATCTCAAAGGCGGCCACGCGACCCGGCTTATCAATCCGCGGAATCAATAGCTGCGAAATTACCGCCTGCAACACGGTCGAAAGTTGGATGCGCACCATTTCCTGCTGGTTGGTCGGAAACGCGTTCGTCAGACGGTCAATCGTCTTAGCCGCGCCCGTCGTGTGGAGCGTACCGAATACCAAGTGGCCCGTTTCGGCGGCGGTGATGGCCGCTTCGATGGTTTCCAAGTCGCGCATTTCGCCGACGAGAATCATGTCCGGATCCTGGCGCAGCGCGCGGCGAATGGCCTCGGCAAAATTTGGTACGTCCACGTGGACTTCACGCTGGGTTACCAGCGCTTTTTTGTGTTTATGATAATACTCAATGGGGTCTTCAATCGTGATGAGATGCACTTCCTCGCGCGTCTCGTTGACGATGTTCAGCATGGACGCGAGCGTGGTTGATTTACCAGACCCAGTCGGGCCGGTCACCAGAATCAAACCACGCGGCTTGAACAAAAGTTCCTTAACGGATTCCGGCAGGCCGATTTGCTCAAAGGTCAGCAGCTTGCTCGGGATGATACGCAGCACCATGCCGAAGTTGCCCTTCTCCTTGAACACACTCACGCGGAAGCGGGCCGCCTCGCCGAACGCAAAGGCAAAGTCTGCGCCACCGCGCTCGCGCACTTGCTGAATATGTTCTTCGGAGGTAATGCTGCGCATTAGTTCTTCGGACGCCTCCGGCGTCAAGGCTGGGCCCTCCACGCGGTGCAGCGTCCCGTGCACGCGGATCGTCGGCGAGCAACCAACGCGTGTGTGCAAATCGGACGCACCTTCCGATACCATCAACTGCAACAAATCTGACATGGCGTAAGACATAAAAAATTAGGAATCGTCGCCGACTGTGGCACGGATGACTTCTTCCGGCGTCGTTAGTCCGGCCAGCACCTTGCGGATGCCGTCCTCGCGCAAAGTCCGCATGCCCATTTCACGCGCGCGCTGGCGTAATACGGTCGTCGGCACGCGGTCATAAATCAACTTCCGCGCCTCGTCTTCCACGACAAAAATTTCAAAGATGCCAAAGCGCCCGCGGTTACCGGTGTTATTGCAGTTCTGGCAGCCCCGGCCTTTTTGGATGTTCGCATTTTTCACCTCATCCATCGTCAGACCAAGCGAACGCATTTCCTGCTCTGTCGGCTGATAGGGTGCCATGCACTTCTTGCAGATTTTCCGGACCAACCGCTGGGCCATCAGGCAGCGCGTGGAAGAAGCCACCAAAAACGGTTTCACGCCGATATCCACGAGACGCGTTACCGCGCCGGGCGCATCGTTTGTATGCAAGGTGGAGAAAACCAAGTGACCGGTGAGCGACGCATTGATTGCGATGGAGCCGGTTTCAATGTCACGGATTTCCCCAATCATCACGATATTCGGCGCCTGACGCAGAATGGCGCGCAACGCGGCAGCAAACGTGAACCCGACGATATCATTTACCTGAACCTGGTTAATGCCAGACAAAACATATTCCACCGGATCCTCGACCGTGATGATTTTGCGGTCGGGTCGATTAATGAAATTAAGACAGGAATACAGCGTCGTCGTCTTACCGGAACCCGTCGGCCCCGTCACCAACAAAATCCCGTCTGGCAAACCGATAATCCGCTCGAACGTCGCCTGGTCGTCACTCAAGAATCCCAGTTCCGGCAAGCCCAGCCGCAAACCTTCCTTGTCCAAGATACGCATCACGATGCTTTCGCCGTGGTTCGTTGGCAGGCAGGATACGCGCAAATCAATCAGCTTGCTGCCAATTTTTGTTTGGATGCGGCCGTCCTGCGGAATGCGATGCTCCGAAATAACCATGCCGGCTTGAATTTTCAACCGTGCGATGACGGGCGCCTGAAGTCGTTTCGGCGGCGACTTCATCTCCTGCATCATGCCGTCAATGCGGTAACGCAGGCGGAATCTCTTTTCGAGCGGTTCGAGGTGAATATCCGACGCCCGCAACTTGAAGGCGTCCACGATGATTTGGTTGACCAGCCGAATGAGCGGCGCATCGGCCTCCACTTCACCGACTTCATCAATCTTCGCGACGTGGACATTTTCCTCGGTGAGCTCCTGCATGACATCTTTGAAGATGCCCGCATCCATGGATTTTTTCTCGCCGCCGTAATACTTGCCCAGCGCCGCCTCGATGTCCGGTTCGGACGCCACGCGCAATTCAATTTCCGCGTTGAGCAGATGTGTCAGGGAATCGATGGTGTTTAGGTCGGAGGGGTCAGCAATAGCCACGGCCACTTTGCCGTCATTTTTAAAAACCGGAATGACGCGATATTTCCGGGCCACATCACGGGGAACAATTGCGATGACATCATCCTCAATCTTGAGGTTGGCGAGATGGACGACTTCCGCGCCAAACTGGGCGGCCTTTGCCTGCGTCACGTCACCGGGGCGAATGACCTTGTTGGCAACCAACAAATCAACGGCCCCCACGCCGGCGGCGTTGGCCTCCTCGCGAGCCTTGGCGACCACTTCGGCGGTGGTAAAGCCAAGGTCAACCAGCAGGTCCAGCAAATAATCGTCTTTTTCAGCCACGGGAATTTTTCCGCCACCCTACTATTGAATTCAGGATTCGCGGGACTGCAAGTTTTCATTTGCCAAGCCAAAAGTCAATGCCAGGCCGCAACTTTTGCAGCCAAAACCTGCGCCCGTTTCGCTTAAAGCGCCCACTAAACGGCGGCGGGCGTTGGCACTGGTTCCCGCTCAAAGCCGCAGTTGAACTCGTCGCGCGGCTCGGCTATGCTCATGGACTTATGACGTTGACTGAAAAGATTCTGGCGCGCGCCGCCGGCAAAACTTCCGTACAGGCGGGCGATAATATCTGGGTGAATGCCGACGTGCTAATGACGCACGACGTTTGCGGGCCGGGCACCATCGGCGTGTTCAAACGCGAATTTGGTCAAACCGCCAAAGTTTGGGACAAAAACAAGATTGTCATCATCCCCGACCACTACATCTTCACCGCCGACTCGAAGTCCAACCGTAATGTGGACATCCTTCGCGATTTTTCACGCGAGCAAGGCATTGAATATTTCTACGACGTGATTGATGACTCGAACGGCCACTGGGTCTTCGATGCCGCCAAGGGCAACCTCAAGCGCCAATACGGTTCGCGCTACGCCGGTGTCTGCCATACGGCACTGCCGGCAAAAGGTCACACGCGACCCGGCGAAATCCTGTTCGGCACGGACTCGCACACCTGCATGGCAGGCGCATTCAATCAATTTGCCACTGGCATCGGCAATACTGACGCGGGTTTTGTGATGGGTACGGGTAAATTGCTCATCAAGGTTCCCGAGACCATGCACTTCCGTTTGGAAGGCAAACTGCAACCCGGCGTGATGGCCAAGGACATCATCCTCCATTGCATCGGCGAAATTGGTTTCGACGGCGCGACGTATCGCGCCATGCAGTTCGATGGCGAAGGCGCGAGCAATCTCTCCATTGACGACCGAATGACCATTGCGAACATGGCCATCGAGGCGGGCGGCAAGAACGCTATTTTTGAATTCGATGCGCGCACGGCAGAATACGTGGACGCGCGCGTTAAATTGAACGGCACCAAGTCCACCTACGAACCGGTCGCGCGGGATAAGCACGAAAAATTCATCTACGAGCTGGTCGTCGACCTGAGCAAGCTTGAGCCGACTGTCGCTTGTCATCCCGATCCAGGTCAGCGCAAGAAGGCGAAGGACATGAGCGACACCAAGCTCGACCGCGCCTACGTTGGCTCGTGCACCGGCGGCAAAACGAGCGACTTTGTGGAATTCGCCCGCGTGCTGCGCGGCAAGAAAGTGGTGATTGATACCTTCGGCGTGCCCGCGACCCCGGACATCGTCAATGACTTGCAATCAACTTTTTGGGGCAACTCGACCATCTGGCAGATTCTGGTGGACGCCGGGGTGCAAATGACCGAGAACGCCGGCTGTGCCGCGTGCCTGGGAGGCCCGGTGGACACATTCGGCCGCATCAACAAGTCCGGGATCAAGTGCATCAGCGCCACGAACCGCAATTTCCCCGGCCGCATGGGCGACAAGGAATCGCAAGTATTCCTTGCATCGCCAGCCACGGTGGCGGCGAGCGCCTTGACTGGCAAGGTTACCGATCCGCGCGAGTATTTGGATAACTAACCAATCACAAAAACAAAAATCCCGCCTGGCTTCATGGCCAAGCGGGATTTTTTAGTTAGATTTATTTGACTAAATTCGCTCCCGGCAGATAAACCGTAAAGGTGGTACCTTCGCCCGCCACGGTGTGGACGTGCAGGGCTCCGTTCGCCGCCTTGACGAGCCGCTGGACAATATTCAGACCGAGGCCGGTGCCTTGGCGCGGGCCCTTGGTGGTGAAGTAAGGATCGAAAATTTTTGGCAGCACCACCGCAGGGATGCCGGGCCCGGTGTCGCGCACCCACAGTTTTACCAGCGGCGCAGTGTTTGCCATGCTCTCGACGTTGAGCAGCCGGTCGTGCTGGCCGTCCTTGAATTGCGTGAGGTCGAGCGGCGCGACCAGGACCTCGCCACCAATCTCTACGCGATGCGGTGTGGGGGTGCATTGGAACGCGTTCACCGTGAGATTGAGTAAAATCTGGATGATGTCCGTTCCATTGATCTTGACGCCAATTTCGCCAGCCAGAGGCGTAAGGCGGAATTCATTTTCCTGCATACTCGGATGCACCCGTACAAGTTGCTCCAAATCATGCAACAGATGGTTCACGCCAGCGGACATGGCATCGCCGCTCTGCCGACGCAGAAAACCGAGGTACCGCCGTTGAATCTCAATGCAGTTGCTCATCTGCCGCTCGACGGAACCCAGCCGCTCCTTGATGAACTCCAAGTCCTCAACCTCCAGCTTCAAGTTCTGGCTCAACTTGCGGTTCAACAGCTGTACAAAGCCGAAGCTCACCGAGAGCGGGCCATTGATATCGTGAATGATGCTCGCGTAAATGTCGCCGCGCGTCTGGGCGATCTGTTCCTCAACGCGCTGGTTTTGTAATTCGGTAAGCAGTTCGTGGACCTTCTCTGCGCTGTTGTGGATTTCGCTTTCGAGCACGCGGCGTTGCATCGCCTGGTTCACCGCACTACGAATGGTGGCGAGGTCGAACGGCTTGTTGATGTAGTCGCACGCGCGAAGCCGGAGCGCCTGACGCATCGTATCAGTCGTCTCAAATGCCGTGATCATGATGGCCTCCAAGTTCGGCCGCACGAACCGCAACCTTTCCAAAACTTCGATGCCGGACATGCCCGCCATGCGGATATCGAGAATGGCCACATCAATGTCGTTTTCCTGCGCGAGCGCGATGGCAGTCGGCCCGTCCTCGGCCATCAACAAATCAAAGCTATCCTTGAAAATCAGCTTGAGCGACATGCGCGGTCCCTCTTCATCATCTACAATCAGCAGAGTCCCACGCCGTTTAGGTGCCGGCGTGGCGGCAACCAGTTCGGAAATGGTCGCGGTAGCTTCGGCCAAAGGATTAGCGGGCACGGACATAATCTACCGAAACTAGCGCAAAAAAGCTGTGTCTCAAGCAGAAACCGTCCGCAGCCACTCTAACGCCTGAGTCGCGGTAACCTGCTTGAACGTCGCGCGCTCCCATACGTTCAAGAACTTTTTCACCGCCACGCCACCCGCAGATGCCAGTGCGATGAAAACTGTGCCGACGGGCTTTTCGTCCGTTCCGCCGCCCGGGCCAGCGATACCAGTAACGGCGATGGCAAAATCAGTACCGAATTTTTCCCGTACGTTTAGAGCCATTGCTTTTGCGACCGCCTCACTCACTGCGCCATGCTGCCGTAAAGTTTCTGCGGGCACGCTGAGAAGTTTTTCCTTTGCCAAATTGGCGTAGCTCACCACGCCGCCAAGGAAAACTTCCGACGCGCCCGGAACATCCGTAATCCGGCTGGCAATCAGGCCGCCGGTG
This sequence comes from uncultured Verrucomicrobia subdivision 3 bacterium, assembly GCA_903865745.1. Lineage (GTDB taxonomy): Bacteria > Verrucomicrobiota > Verrucomicrobiia > Limisphaerales > UBA11358 > UBA11358. Next base: position 13,590 of record CAIPKV010000083.1, read on the forward strand.
CATGACTCCGCCACCGCGAGTGTCTTTTTTTTCTGCGCGAGTAATTTCACGACGACTTGCTCAATCTCCTCATCGTCTCGGCCATAAATGTTTTCTCCCAAAATCCGCTGCACGACTGCCTCGGCTTCGCCCACGAGTTTTTCCGCTGTGGCGCCACAGGCGACCAACCGCACGTCCACCGCGCCAGGGCGGGCGCAATAGCCGACTTCCAATCCGCGCATCACCAGCGGCTGCAAATCCGCCTCTACCATTTCCTGCACACGGGATTCACCGATACCGGTCGTAAGCAAGGTTCGGCAAATAAAAATCTCATCCGTAAATTCCCGTTTGAGCAGCGGCACAACGGAAGCATCAAACATTGGCCGCAGCTCGCGCGGCGGGCCGGGCAGCATTACGAGCCACTGTGAGGAAGCCGATGGGATTTTCATTGCCAATCCCGGAGCCGTGCCGGTGGCGTTCAGAAAAACTTCCGCGCCCTCGGGCACGAAAGTTTCCACGTCAGTCTTAATCGGTCGCGGCCGACCGCGTTTCGCAAAGAAGCTTTCGATGTGCGCTAAAACGGCTTTGTTTTCAATTAACTTTTTCCCCAGCAGTTCGGCGATGAGTTCGCGCGTGATATCGTCGGAGGTCGGACCTAGTCCGCCAGTAGTAATGACCACATCGGCACGACCGAGGGCTTCACGCACGGCCGACTGGATTGCCTGCCCCTCATCCGCGATGGCGACCTGCCGGGTAACGACGTGGCCGAGGTCGGCGAGCCGGCGACAAAGCCATTGCTGATGCGTATTTAGCACGCGGCCGAGCATCAGTTCACTACCGGTATTGATGATTTCAACGATCATAAGTGATTAAATAATATTGGCGGAATCGACAGCAGAAATTCCCGCTAGTGCCACTCCTTAGGAAAAATTAATCCCTATTTTGCCGGAGGCGGGGTCACCGGCTTGGGTTTCGGGCGGTTGATATTGGCGATAAATTTTCCCATCAGGTAACTTTTCTCCACGTCCGGCAGGCAGAGATAAATTTTTCCCGCCAACCGGTTCTTCGCCACGGCGCCGAATTCCAACCGCAGCGCGTAGCCGACATTATAATCGCCCTTCTGCACTGCGCCGCTGGCATCCTGCCAGCGCACAGATACGGGCGCGGCCTTCTCCGTGTCAGCGCTCACATTGATCACCTTGCCTGCCAGCGCCTCCGGCGGCACGCCGCTGAAATTAATAAACACACCAAACTCCACCGGCCCGCGTGTGCCAGCGCGCAAGGTCAGCGTGCCGTTCTGGAAGCTCACGCGCTCGGCAATGAAGTCCTGGCCATGAAGCCGCCCGACCACGGGTCCGTCCGGAGTCACGGCTTCGTCCAACGTCAACATCCAGTTCGTGTCGCTAGCGGGCGGCGCGACAAGCACGGGCTTGGGTGGCGGCGGAGGAGCGTTGGTGGCAGCCACCGTCTTTAAGGGGGTCGAGGGCGCGGCGTGCGTAAAGATTTTATCACGGAAGAGAAACAGCGCTACGCCCACCGCGAGCGCCGCGACAATCAGGCCAATCACGATGCCTGCGGGGAACTTCTTTTCCGTCTCCACTGCGACCGGGGCGGCGTCGAACCCGCGTGTGGAAATTTTTCGCTCGGTCACCTTGGTGCCGGTGAGGATGAACTTTCCGTCCGCTGCGGGAGCTTGCGGCGCGGCGATTTTCTGGAAGCAGGTGGGACACTCCATGACCTGGCCGCCATGCGACGCGTCACACATCATGTGCTGGCCGCACACGGGGCAGGCAAATTTGAATTCGCTCATGGACTTCTCGGCGCCAACATTTCACATCTGCGCCGCGCTGGCAACGTGGATTTTTGGGACAGTTCTAACGCATCGAAGCCAAAGAACAAAGCAGCCAGGAGAAAGGCCAAAATCTTTGCGGCTTGGCGTCCCGACGTCTTTGCGTTAAAAACAGACCAGCGTATGAACAAAAAATCTCCCGTCTCCCGCAGCGGCCGCTTCAGTGGCGGCCCGGCCGCCGACGTCGCGCAATTCACCGAATCTATTTCTTTCGACTGGCGCTTGTGGCAGCACGACATCCAAGGCTCCATCGCCCACGCGACGATGCTCAAGAAAATCGGTGTCCTCAAACAAAACGAATTGAGCGCCATCACCAAGGGGCTGAATCAAATCGGCAAGGAGATTGCCGCCGGCAAATTCGCGTGGAAGTCTGAACTCGAAGATGTCCACATGAACATTGAGGCCGAGCTGACCAGGCGGGTGCCCGCGGGTGCGAAGCTCCACACCGCCCGCTCGCGCAACGACCAAGTCGCCCTTGACGTGCGGCTTTGGTTGCGCGATGAAATCACCGCGCTACTCGGCGACATCGCGGGCCTGCAACGCGCCCTTGTTTCGCTTGGCGAGAAGAATGCCGACGTCATCATCCCAGGGTACACCCACCTACAACGCGCGCAGCCCGTTTATCTCGCACACCATCTGCTCGCCTACGTCGAGATGTTTGAACGCGATTGCGAACGCCTCTGGGACTGCCACTCGCGTGTGAACGTCTGCCCGCTCGGCAGCGGCGCAATTGCCGGTTCCACGCTGCCGCTCGACCGTGAACTCGTCGCCAAGCTGCTTGGCTTTGTGAATGCCAATGGCGAAGTTCAGCTCACACAAAATTCCATGGACGCGGTGAGCGACCGCGATTTCGTGGTCGAATTTGCCGCTGCCGCCGCGCTGCTGGCGGTGCATAGCTCGCGACTCGCGGAGGACGTGATTCTCTGGGCCGGCGCAGAATTTAATTTCATCAAAATTGCCGACGCCTACACCACCGGCTCGTCGCTCATGCCGCAGAAGAAGAATCCCGACATCGCCGAACTCGCGCGCGGCAAAACCGGCCGCGTCTTTGGCAACCTGATGTCGCTGCTCACGCTGCTGAAAGGTTTGCCGATGACCTACAACCGCGATTTGCAGGAGGATAAGGAACGCCTCTTCGACACCGCCGACACCGTACGCGCCACCACGCGACTCATGGCCGCGATGTTGAATAACACCAAGGTTAACCAAACTGCGTGCGCCGCGGCCGCGAGTGACCCGGCGTTACTGGCCACCGACCTCGCGGATTATCTCGTGCACAAAGGCATGTCGTTCCGGCCGGCGCATCACGTCGTCGGCGCAGTCGTGGCGCTGGCCGAAAAAACCGGTAAACCGTTGAACCAACTGACGCTCGCGGAATTGCAAGGGATTGATAAGACCTTTGGCCACGACGCACTGGACGTGTTCAATCTGAAGACGGCGATGGCGAAACGGAATCTGACCGGCGCTCCGGGCACAAAGGAAGTCGCGATGCAACTGGCACGCTGGCGCGAACAGCTTTCGTGAATCCTACCATAAGGGCCTTCGGTTCCTACCGACTAAAAGCCTTCGTCGTTAAACGATTGCCCCAGACGTTGTGCGCTCCTTTGTTGGCAGTGTGAAATCAACTTTCCCGCGGCCGCTTGACGACGACTTCGATTTCCGCCTGATTCTTCGCGATCATGTTCGCGGGTAGGATGCCGCGCCAGAAAACATTCGGATAAACCACCGCGCCGCGCCCGAGGATACTGCCCGGGTTTAGCACCGCGTTGCAGCCGACTTCCGCACCGTCGCCCAGCAATGCACCGAACTTGCGCAAGCCGGTATCGCGCGGCGCGCCGTCCACCTCCACCTCAATGTTGCCCGGAAACAGTTTGACGTTGGAAACCTTCACGCCCGCGCCGAGGTGCGCCTTGTGGCCGAGAATGGAGTCGCCGATGTAATTGTAATGCGGCACCTGCGCGCCATTGAAGAGCAGCGCGTTCTTGAGTTCAGAGGAATTACCCACCACGCAACCGTCACCGATGATGACATTTTCGCGCAGGTAGGCGTTGTGGCGGATCTGGCAATTTTTGCCGATGATGGCCGGACCTTTGATAAGGACGCCCGGTTCGACTTCCGTACCTTCGCCGATGATAACGCGCGGGCCGATACTCGCGCCGGGAAATCTTTTGGGCGGATTTTGCGGCGCGACCTTGCTGAGGTAGGCTTCGATTTTCTTCAGGGCCTCCCACGCAAATTCGCAACCGTCGAAAAGGGCGGCGTGTTCCGTCTGCGTCAGGTCGAAAAGGTCTTCAGCTTTGAACATGTCGCAAAACTAAAGGAAATGGCCGCACCCGCAAAGGGAAATGGTGTGTGTCCCATTGCGAGACAGCGGCGGACAGTTTGTGGACAGTTCGCGGAAAGTAAGAGGATTTACTACATCGGTAAGTTCGGTAAAAAGATTTTTTGCACGGAGGGAGGTTAGTTGGCCTGGGACCTGCTGGATAAACTTGTTGGTCGGTTAAATAAATACATCGGTATGCCACTCAAATTTCAATTTCAATTCGCCGGGGCTAACTTCAGCCGCCCGAGTTCGATGTATCGCAAATGGTTGAACCTCGGGCTGTTCACGGCTACGTCTTTCTTATCCGTCTTTGGCTATTGGTCTCTCCTACATCATTATGCCATGACCCATCACACAGCCGTGCCGATGATTACCCATGGCTTCCCGATGGCGACGGCCAGCCCGGTGGCTCCCGTTGCTGCGACTACCTCAAGCGCTTCGACCGCATCAGCTGCTCCCGTTGCTTATGCCGCGCCCATCGCTCCGGTGGCTCCCGTCGCTCCCGTCGCTCCTACCGCTGACGCCCCCACCGCAGCCCTGACTACGGCCCCGACCGCAGTCCAGTCTGTCGAAGCCGCCGCTGCGCCGACCTTGAAGAGTGTTGCGACCGAAGGCATCACCGCCGTGGAAAGTTACCTCGTGAAGGCGGCCAGGGTGATTCCGACGGCACCGGTTGCGACCGAAACTCCCAGCGAACAATCAACCTACACCCGCACCCCCGTGGCAATGGCGACGCCGGTGATTACCTATACGCCGGCACCCGTGGCACAGCGCACCTATCGTGTCCACACGGATCAGGAGCGGCTGGTGATGGCTGGCCAGACCGCCTTCGACAACCTGATGGATTTAGCCAACAAGTACCCGGACGCCTACGGCTTTGAAGCGGGCGATTATCTTTCGAACGCGAAACTCGGAACGCCGATCGCCGTTTATACCGTTTCGGAATCTGAACGGGCTAATTATCAGAGCGGCCAGCCGGTCAAGTCGCTCCTCCGGCCTGCCAAACGCTGGGTCTTCCCCGTCTTGATGGATGAACGCATCTGCTGCATGGTGGAGGTATCCGAGGTCGGCCACGAATACGTTCCCGGCAAAGGCAACAAATCGCTTGCGATGGCTTGGAACAAGATCAACGAGAAATGGCCCGCCGAGGAAGGCTACCATCCGATGCTCGTGGTCAATCCTGAAGTCCCCGGCTATTACTTCACCATCCCGGAACTGCCGCAGCAAAATCTCACGGACACCGTTAATATGTTCTATTACCACCCCGGCACTTCGCGGGCGGACGTGATTCTCGCGAGCTGGCGCTGAGTTGGTTTAAGCCCGCACCTTTTGCTGCGTTCCACCTTCATTCAATTGTGGCTGATAATTATTCCCGCTTTGCAATCCGCCTAGTTGGACTACATTTTGCCCATGCGGCAATTGCGTAATTTCATTTGGACACTCACGGCGGTCGTCGTGCTCGGGCTGGCGCTTTATCTCACGTTCAGCGCGGCGCGCTGGCTGAATCACGCCAGCGGCCTGCGTTTCTGGAACACCACCAGCGTGGTCCACGAAATCCAATCCCTCTCCGACCTCGTCACCGTCAAATACGTGCTGAACAAGGTCGTCGTGCTCGAAGACGTGAAGTGGTATGGCGAAAACCGCGTGCTGCTCCTCGCGCAAGGCGTCGTGAAGGCAGGCATCGATCTCAAACGCCTCAAGCCCGAGGACGTCTCCATCAGTGGCCGAACCATCACTCTGCACCTCCCGCCCACGCAGATCACCGACGCCTATCTCGACGATTCGGCCAGCCAGGTGATTGACCACACCACGGGGCTGCTGCGCGCTTTCGACAAGAATCTGGAGCAGACCGCGCGGCAGAATGCCGTGGATGACCTCGCGCGCGCGGCGCGCCATGCGGGGATTTTGGAGGAGGCAGACAAGCGCGGCCGCGCGGAGCTGCTCAGCTTCTTCAAACGCGCGGGCTTTGCGACGGTTGAATTTCGCTGACCGCCACGCTGCCCAGATTTTGGTACGACTGCCTAATTTGTACCGGCTGCGCGACTTCGGAGAAAATCGTTACCGGAAGGCGGCGACGAACCGTCGGAACTTTTCGAGCGCGCGGAGGAACGCGTTGTCCGGCCAATTGAATCGTCGCCATCCGTAAATTAATCGCGGCAATCGCCGCATCCATTGGAGACCCAGTTCGCAGTTGTAATTTTCTTGCCACGAGCCCAAGACTGCAACTCGTGTGCCAATAATTTGACCTCACCGCTGGCCGAGCCGCGCGAGCAATTTGGGGTGAATCCCGTCAAAACCGCCGTTACTGAAGACACAAACCACGTCGCCGCCCTGCGCGTGCTGCGCCAGGTGCGCCACGATTGCGTTGGCGTCCGGCAGATACGCCGCCGCCTTGCCGGCAGCCTTGAGGTCCGCCATTAGCTGCTCCGGGTTCAGGCGCTCCTCCGCCGCGATTTGCTCCAGCCGCGCCACCTCCGCAATGACCACCGCGTCGGCATCGGCGAAGGACGCCGCCAGTTCCTCCTGAAAGACTTTCCGGCGCGTCGTATTGCTGCGCGGCTCGAACACCGCCCAGATCTTTTCATTTGCATGGCGGATGCGTAGCGCCCGCAAGGTCTCGCGGATGGCCGTGGGATGATGGCCAAAATCATCAATCACCGTCACGCCGCCCGCGATCCCCTTGACCTCCAGCCGCCGCTTGATGCCCTTGAACGTGTCAAACGCGCTTTGAATCTGCTTATTCGACAAACCGCAATGTTTCGCCGCGCCGATGACCGCCAGCGCATTACGCACATTGAGTTCGCCGACCAGGTTCAAATGAAACTTAAAGCTCGGAATTTCGAACTCCGTCGCCGTCGGCCCGTAGCGGAGATTAAAACCACCCACCGCGTAATCGCCGCCCAGCCCAAACTTCTTCACCGGACAATGCGTCACGTTGAGCAACTCCTTCAAGTTCGCGTCGTCGCCATTGCCGAGCAGCAGGCCGTTGCGCGGCACGAGCCGGATAAAGTGGCTGAACGTCTTCTTCACCGCGTCGAGATTCTCGAAAATATCCGCGTGATCGAATTCCAGATTATTGATGATGGCAATCTCCGGCTGGTAATGAATGAACTTGCTGCGCTTATCGAAGAAAGCCGTGTCGTACTCATCGCCCTCGATGATGAAACACTCGCTGTCCGTGAAGCGCGCGCCCTGCGAAAAATTGTTAGGGATGCCGCCGATGAGGTAGCTCGGGTTCAGGCCATTATGCTCGAACACCCACGTCAGGAGCGACGTCGTCGTCGTCTTGCCATGCGTGCCGCTGACCACGATGGAACGTTTGCCGCGAATGAAGAACTCCGCCAGCAACGCCGCCAGTGAACAATAGCGCAGCTTGTGATCGAGGACATATTCCGCCTCCGGATTGCCGCGAGAGATGGCGTTGCCGATGACCACGAGGTCGGGTTTATGCTTTAGATTCTGTTCCGCGTACCCGTTCATGACGGGGATTTTCTTGGCGGCGAGGAAGGAAGCCATTGGCTCATAGACATTCTGATCAGAGCCGGTGACGGTAAAACCTTTATCCAGCATCGCGGCGGCGGCGGATGCCATGGCCGTACCGCAAATGCCAGTGAAGTGGACGGATTTGATCTCGGATGAAAACATGACGGATAAATTAGCCACAGAGGCACAGAGTTCACAGAGATTTTTTATTCCTCGGTGTGCTCCGTGCCTCGGTGGCAAAAATCAAATCTTCCGCTCCAGCCGGCTTTCCATGATCCGCAGGAAGTTTTCGTAAACCACGTCGCGGCTGTCGGCGTATTCCAAGCGGATGACGCGACCCGGCAACTGCGCATACACCACGCGCAGCCCGCCGATGCGGAGGCGGTTGAAGCCAGCGAGTTCACCATGCAAAGCCCGGAGGTCGCCCTTGCCATGTTCCAGACCGCGCAGGGCCAGGCGCACCCGCTTCTTGGTTTCCGGCGGCAATGCCACCAGCCACGCCTGCACCTGCTCAGAGGCCGAAATTTTCATCAGCCAAATCCAGCTTCCGATAATTCAGCTTACCCGCCTTGGCCGCCCGCAGCACCTTCATCGCCGCCGGTTTGGCGAGCAGTTCCATCGTTTCGAGCAGGGCATCAAACTCCGCCAGCGGCAGGGCCACGTAAACCGGCTGATGCCGCCGCGCAATCACAAACCGTTTTTTGGAAGAGCAGAGCCGAGGTAGGTTTGCCTGCGCCTCCCGCATGGTGTAAGTATGATTCATGGCAGAATGTATGTAACTTGTTTACGCCCGGCTGTCAAAGGCCATTTCAATTTGCCCCCCGACGCGAGTGCCACCCTTTGTAAGAAATCTCCCTGACCCCACCACGGGATAATGTGGACCGCAAAACCGCGCGCACCACTGACTACCCATTTGCCACCGCCGGTTCGCAAACCGGAGCCGTCCAGAACCGGTCCAGAACCGATCCCCGGGACGGTTACTTCTCAAGAATCTGCCGTTCATTCTCGAGAAGCTGACGTTACTTCTCGGGCGGGAACTAACCCTTTTTGAGAGTTCTTGGCTAAAAACCGCGTTTTTTGCCAAAAACCCTCTTTTCTACCGTCCACTCCCGCTACGGTGTCCCATTATTGGGAAACTGACAGGCGGCACTGGTTGAGGTTGCATCAGTTTAATCAGTTTAGCCCCAGTCCCCGGCCGCGCTTCCGTTCACCCCTTCAGCTTGCGCTCTAAAATTTCGCCCACCAGCGCAGGGTTGGCTTTGCCCTTGGAAAGCTTCATCACCTGACCCTTGAGCGAATTGAGCGCTGCAACTTTGCCCGCCTTGTAATCCGCCACGGGCGCGGGATTCGCGGCGATGGCTTCGTCACAGAACTTTTCAATCGCCCCGGTGTCGCTCACCTGCGCCAGACCTTTTTCCTGCACGATGACGACGGGCGCTTTACCCGTGGCAAACATCTCGGCAAAGACTTGCTGCGCGGCGGAACTGCTGATGGTCTTGGCCTCAACAAGCGCGACGAGTTCGAGCAGTGCTTCGGGCTGAAACTTCAAATCGGCAAGGGTGGTGAGCTTCAGTTCGGCGGGCTCGATGCCCAGCGCCGCCTGTTCCTCGGCTTCCGCCTTATTCGCCTCGGCCAGTTTGGCGAGCAGGTTGTTGATGATCCAATTCGCGACGGCCTTGGGATTCTTGGACTGCTTGGCGAGGCCTTCGAAATAATTGCCGAGCGCGACGTTGCTCTTGAACACTTCCGCATCACCTGCCGGCAACTGGTAATCGCGCATGAACCGCAGCTTGCGCACCAGCGGCAGCTCGATGACCTGCGCCTTGACCTCGGCCAGCCAGGCATCGGTCGGCGCGAGCGGCATCAGGTCGGGTTCAGGAAAATAACGGTAGTCGTGCGCATTTTCCTTCGTGCGCATTTCTTCGGTGATGCCCGCCACGTCATCCCAGCGGCGCGTGGATTGCACGAGCTTGCCGCCACTGTTTAACACTTCGATCTGGCGTGCGATTTCGTATTCCGCCGCGCGGCGCACGCCGGAAAAGCTGTTCATGTTCTTAATCTCGATCTTAGCGCCCAGCTCCTTGGTGCCGACGGGTCGCACGGAAATGTTCACGTCGCAGCGCACCATGCCCTTTTCCATGTCGCAATCGCTGACGCCACCCTGATGCAAAATCTCGGTGAGCGCGTTGAGATAGGCGTAGGCCATATCGGCCCCGGTGAGGTCCGGCTCGGAAACAATCTCGAGGAGCGGCACGCCGGCGCGATTGAAATCCACGCCGCTGGTGCGGTCAAAGTGCGTGAGTTTGCCCACGTCTTCTTCGAGGTGAGCGCGGGTGATGCGAACTTTGCCAAGGCCATTGACGGAGCCGAGGCCGTTGAATTCGAACTCTACGAAACCATTCGCCGTGCTGGGTTTGTCGTATTGCGTGAGCTGGTAATTCTTGGAGGCGTCGGGATAGAAATAGTTTTTGCGGTCGAACTTCGCGTAGCGCGGAATCTTGCAGTTAAGCAGATAGCCGGTCAGCACGGTTTTACGCAGGGCCTCCTCGTTCGGCACCGGCAGGACGCCGGGCAGGCCAAGGCAGACGGGACAGACGTTGGTGTTGGGCTCGGAACCGTATTGGTTCGCGCAACCGCACCACATCTTGGATTTGGTTTTGAGCTGGACGTGCGTTTCCAGACCGATGACGGCTTCGTATTCCATTGCGGAATCATTTTAGCCACAGATGAAACACGAATGAAAGTGTGATTTGCATAAACAAGCAAATCGTGATAAAAAGCATGAACACATCATTCGATTCATTTGTGAAACGTAATTGTTATAGCTATACGCGCTTTAGCAGCGCGGCGCAAGCCGAAGGGGATTCCTATCGTCGGCAGATGGAAAAGACGGAAGAATTCTGCCGGAGGCACGACCTGCATTTGAACGAAACGCGGTATGCGGATTTGGGCGTGTCGGGGTGGACGGGCGACAACATTGAAAAGGGCGCGCTGGGTGACTTCATCGCGGCGTTGAAGGCGGGCAAGATTCCGAAAGGGTCGGTGCTCATCGTGGAAAATTGGGATCGGTTTTCGCGCCTCAAGCCAATGGACGCCTACACGAGGCTGGGCGGCATCATCAATGCGGGCGTGGATGTGGTCACGCTGGAGGACGGCAAATTTCACACGGCGGAAAACTACAACGAATTCACGACGTTAATCACGTCGCTGGTGATCATGGAGCGCGCCAATGAAGAGAGCGCGCGGAAGAGCCGGTTGGTGAGTGCGGCGTGCGAGCAAAAGCGGAAGCTGGCGATGGCGGGCAAGGGCATCATCAATGGAAACTGCCCGCCGTGGTTGAAAGTCAATGCGGAGAAGACGGGGTTTGAAGTGAGGCCGGAGCGGGTGGTGACCGTGCATCGGATTATCCAGATGATGAAGCAGGGGAAAGGAAAGCGGGAGATTGCACGGGTGTTGGACATGGAAAAAGTGCCGACATGGGGGAGCGACAAGAATTACAAAGACAAGAAATGGGCGCAGCGGTGGCGGGACAACTACATCCTGGAAATGGTGAAATCGCGGGCGCTGGTGGGGGAATTGAAACTGCAACGGCGGAAGCGGGACGAGGGAGCAATCGTCAAGAACTACTATCCGGCGGTGATTGATGAGGCGACATGGCAGAGCATTCAGCCCAAGAAAATCAAAACCTTCAACGCTGGGCCGCAGGGCAATGTGAACAACCTGTTTTCGGGGCTGATTTATGATGGCAATCACCCTGACTATCGGATGAGATTTTTAATGGTGAACAGGGAGAATGGCTATGCCTATCTGAAAAGCGACTATGCGACGGTGGATCCGCTTTATCTGGAACGGAAACGGGCGATTGAACGGGGAGAACCCGCTCGCCCCCGTCCGTTGTCAGGCGAGAGCATGAAATACGATGATTTTGAGAAGCATTTTATATTTCACATGTCGGGGCTAAACCTTATGGATGCGATGCCGGAAAAACCGGCTGCGGAGCCATCGCGCGGGGCATTGCTGGAGAATGAGAAACAAGAGAATGACCGGGCGCTGACGAATCTGGTGAAGGCGTTGGAAAAAGGGGATTCGTCGGTGGTGGTGATGGAGCAGATACACAAGCGGGAAGGGATAGCGCGCCGGCTGGCAAAAGAGCTGGCGGCGGTGATGGAAGAGAATCGCCGCGAACAATACGCGCGGGATAGCCTTGAAGCGGAGCAGCGCCGAATAGTGGAATTACTTGTGGCGGATGGGCGGGAGGCGCGGCTGGCACTGCGGGCATTATTCCACCGGATCATCGAGCGGATAGACCTCTACACGTCCGGCCTGACGGAACTGCCGGAGCGGTTGAAAGGCGTCAGCGTCTTTGGCGTCAATGTGAAAGACGAGGCTTGGGAAGAGCGGGCAGGAGTAAGGTGCTACTGTGTGAAATTTGTGGGGAGCAACCGCCGGATTTGGGTATGGTGGGATAAGACTCAAATATGGGAGGAAGCCGGTGGCAAAGTTGAACTCCAGTGCCTATACCGGCCTAATAAACAAACGCAAATCCGAAAGCGGCGCACTAAAGGAAAGAAATTAAAATGAGACCTTATCGCAGCAACAATTTATTTATCGCGTTTTTGCTTGGTGGTTTGCTTGGCATTCTCATCCGCCGCTACCGTGCGGGTCGGCAGGCTTGCGCGGCATCGGCGCGCCCGCAGAAGCCACCGCCGCCCGTCATCCCGCCGCCGGTCTTGCATGAAAACGGCCTGCCGCCGTGGCATTGGAATTGAGACTCACGGAACGGTCATTGACCACCCGGCCAGAATTTCAGCGCCGGTAAAATCAGCGTGGCTGTCGCCTGTCCCCGCCGCCGTTGAATACTTGCTGGTTTGGCGTCCATTCACGCGGCCATGATGCCGGCAGCAGTGCGCCCGCAGGAACGGGTTTTCCAATCACCGCCTGTGCCGCCCGACGTGGTAGCACGGGCTTTTCTGTTTTTTCCAACGGGCGTCTGACCATTGGCGATTCCATGCGGGAGTTGGCGTTCGCCGATTATTTTGCCATGCCTTTCCCGCCTTTCACTCAATCACTCTGGTTGCTCCGCGCATCGTTCACGCCATCGTGCCTCTGTCATTCCGATGCTGATGCTCCGCCGCCCGCCATTCAATCGCTCCCGGC
>CAIPKV010000084.1 GCA_903865745.1 uncultured Verrucomicrobia subdivision 3 bacterium
AAGAATCAGCGTGAGCAAGGTTCCGGTTCCCGGCGGGCTACGCCCGCCTTCCACCGGAACCTTGAGTGGCAGCAAAACAACAAACTGAAACCACCGGAAACTGTCTCATCACAAGTGGTCTAATGAACGGGGTCCAAGCATGAGGCTTGCGGGGGAATCCTAGAATGGATTACCCTTTAATAATTGATTTTAATTCAGCTTATTATAAAAACTAAATTTCTATAAGATTTAATCAATGTTCATTTATCCTAAAAAATATGACGTAATTGTGGTTGGAGCTGGACATGCGGGTGTTGAGGCCGCATTGGCTGCTGCTCGAATGGGGTGCGAAACAATGCTACTGACCATCAACGCTGACAGCATCGGCCAAATGTCTTGCAATCCGGCAATCGGCGGATTGGCAAAGGGTCATTTGGCACGTGAAATTGATGCGCTCGGTGGAGAGATGGGAAAAAACACGGACATGTCTGGAATTCAATTTAGAATGTTAAATACTAAAAAAGGCCCAGCAGTTTGGGCACCTCGCGCTCAGTGTGACAAAAAGGCATATCAGCACCGACTGAAATGGATATGTGAAACCGAACTAAAATTAGATGTAAAACAGGGGCAATCATCAAAAATAATATACAAAGATGGAATAGTTCATGGTATAGAAACAACATTGGGAGTTGTTTATATTTCTAAGACATTAATCATAACGACCGGAACTTTTCTGCGCGGATTAATGCACATTGGATCGAACCAACAATCTGGCGGTCGTTCGGGCGACGTTGCGGCGATGAGCCTTTCAGCTTCTCTTAAAGAAATAGGACTCGAATTGGGCAGGCTAAAAACGGGAACTCCGCCAAGGTTGTTGCGTAAGTCAATTGATTTTTCTAAGACAGAAATTCAGTATGGAGATGAACCAGTACCTTTTTTTTCATTTTGGAAAGATGATTTGTTCCACATGGAACACCTAGACGGCCAAAAGGGAAGCTTATCCGATTCGAGATCTAAATATCCGCCAAATTCAATTTTGAATCGCATCAATTGTCAATTGCCTTGCTACATAACATTCACAACGATTAAAACCGCGGAAGTAATTCAAAAAAATCTCCATAAGTCGCCGTTGTATTCTGGAATTATTGAGGGGGTTGGTCCCCGATATTGTCCGTCAATAGAAGACAAAATAGTAAAATTTTCAGAAAAGGAGCGACATCAAATTTTTTTAGAACCTGAGGGAATTGAGACTGACGAAATTTACGTTAACGGATTCTCAACGAGCTTACCATATGAAATACAAATTTACATGGTACGTTCGATTATTGGTTGCGAGAATGCTGAAATTTTACGTCCAGCCTATGCTGTTGAGTACGACTTTGCCTTTCCTACTCAGCTCATGGCCTCACTTGAGACAAAAGTTTGCAAAAATCTATTTCTCGCAGGGCAAATCAACGGGACTTCAGGTTATGAAGAGGCAGCTGCTCAGGGGTTGATGGCAGGAATAAATGCAGCCCGCCGGGTGCAGAATAAAGATTCAATCATACTCCGTCGGGATCAGGCATACATCGGTGTATTGATTGACGATCTTATTTCGAAAGGTACGACAGAGCCCTACCGGATGTTTACATCGCGCGCTGAATACCGATTGATTTTACGTCAGGACAATGCTGATTTTCGGTTAGCACGACTAGGATATGAAATAGGATTATTGCCTGCCCGAAATTACCAAAAATTTTCCGCAAAAAAGTCAGCCGTAGATGCTGAGATAAAAAATCTACAAACAACTTATTTACAAGGTGATTCATTGGCAAAAATTCTCTCAAGACCTAGGGTTAATTATGCTGATTTACCAATATATAATTCACGACTTAAACCAGAAGAAATCGATCAAATCGAAATTTCAATCAAATATGCTGGCTATGTTAACCGGCAAGATATTGAAGTAACTCGTACAAAAAATCTTGAAAATAAGATTATTCCTGATGGTTTTGATTTTGGGAGGGTCCCTAGCTTACGATTAGAGGCGCGTCAAAAAATGACTAAAATTCGGCCTCGCACCATTGGACAAGCCGGGCGTATATCAGGAGTATCACCAGCGGATATAAGTATTCTTTTGATTTGGCTTAGGAATGGCTCTCAAGAAGTAGAAGGAAGCGAAGCCATATCTGATGATTCAAAGGAAAAGGATAATCTTTAGACTATTTTGAACAACTTCGAGATCAAAGTGCGCCACCTTGTTTAAGTTAACATGGTTTTCGTGGTGTCGTGTTCAAACTTAAAATATGGCAAAGTTTTAACCGATGTGGATGGCGCCTAATTGAAAAAACTCGCAGCGCTTGCTACTAAGATTTATTTTTGCGCCTAACCGATGCCGTCTATTGTTGACACCGCCAATTTCAAGCTGAAGGAATTTCTCAAAAAATTTACAGTGATGCGCCACGCGCCACGCGAGTTGTGGATTATTCTGGCGGCTTACATCTTGGAGAACATCGCTTACAAGTTGAGTTCCAGCCAAGTATTGCCGGGTTGGTTGAAAGTTGAAATGAGCATGGGCGACGAGACAAGGGGTGTGATCATCGGTGTATGGTCAGCGTTAGTGACGCTGTTCACGGTGCTCGTGGGGTCTCTCACCGACGCGGTGGGCATCCGCCGGACATTTCTCATCGGTTTCAGCATCTGCATCTCGGCGCGGCTGGTAATGGCGGCGGCGACGGCCACGACCTGGATTGCGCTGGGTGCGGGTATGTTGCCGCTGGCACTGGGTCTAGCGTTAATGACGCCGGTGATGGCGGCGGCAATGAAACGTTATTCCTCGGCGGCGCAGCGGTCGGTGGCCTTCTCTCTTTATTATGCGCTGATGAATCTGGGTTTCGCGATTGGGGCAAGAATCTTCGACCATTTGCGGCACGTGCTCGGTGAAAACGGTGGCTGGCAGGTGCCGGGTTTACAAGCGAATATTGGAACATATCGCGTGATGATTATGTGGAGTGTCGCGTTCACGCTGCCGGGGTTGGCGCTGACGTGGTTTTTCCTGCGAGATGGCGTGGAGATGACGGAAAACGGCCTGTGCGTGGCACCGGCGGAAACCAAGAATCTCAGCGGGGAAAATCCGCTAGCGGCAACGACGCGCTTGTTTGGTGAACTATGGCGGCAACCAATGTTCATGAGGTTCCTTTTATTCATGGCGCTGGTGGTGGGTGTAAAGATGATTTTCTTCTTTGTGGATTACGTTATTCCGGATTTTGCCAAGCGAGAGATCAGCCCGGACGCACCGTTCGCCCAAGTGAGCGCAATGTTGAATTCCCTGCTAATACTAGTGCTAGCCCCGCTGTGTGGCGTGCTGATGCAACGGGTATCTGCCTTCCGCGCGATTGCGGTGGGCAGCGCGATTTCCGCCGCGTCGGTTTTTTTCCTCGCGCTGCCGCCGGCGCTGCTGCAGCCGCTGGCCGACGGCTGGCTTGGCAATATGATTGTCCATCATTGGCTCAATGTCCCTGGGCCGGTCAATCCACTCTACATTTCCATTTTCCTTTTTACCTTCGGTCTGTCTATCGGCGAAGCGCTCTGGTCGCCGCGCCTTTATGAATACGCCGCCGCCATCGCGCCCAAAGGTCGCGAGGCTTCCTATATGGCGATGACGTCGCTGCCGTATTTCTTCGCAAAGTGCGGCGCGGGATTTCTGTCCGGCTGGCTGCTCGTAAATTTTTGCCCGGAAACTGGCGCGCGCCACCCGCAGACGATGTGGGTCATCGTCGGCGGGATTGCCTTGGCAACTCCGCTCGGCGCAATTTTGTTCCGTAAATATATTCAAGTCCACGAGGCTGGGCGCTAGACTGTCCAAAATAATTTATGGAAATCAACCTCGTCCCCGAAAATCTCCGGCGGCTGGAAATTCCAAGTCGCGTAGAAATTGTTTATGGTCACAGCCAGCTACCGCTCGTCAAAATAAGTACGCCGTGGAGCACAGCAGAAATTTATCTGCATGGCGCACATGTCACCGGCTTCCAGAAGAACGGCGAGCCGCCACTGATTTTTGTGAGTGAGAAAAGTCATTATGCTGCCGGCAAACCCATTCGCGGCGGCGTGCCGGTCTGTTATCCGTGGTTTGGTAACCGCGACGGCGAACCATCGCACGGCTTTGTACGGCTTGCCGAGTGGCAGCTCGTCAAAACTGCTGTCGCGCTCGATGGCACGGTGACGGCGCAATTCGCGCTCCCAAAAATCTCCGGCCGTGCAGCCTGGCAAAATCTGCGGACGGAATTTGTCGTCACCGTAGGTGAGACATTGCAGATGGAACTCGTGGCCATCAACGAGGCCTGTGGTGAGACGGTTGACATAGAAAATTGCCTGCACACGTATTTTCACGTAGCCGACATTGGTGCGGTGACCCTTACTGGTTTGGAAGAAGCTTCATTCGATGATTTCGCTTTCGGAGCCGGTGGAAAAAGGTCGCCGGCGGAAAGCGCGCCGCTGAGCATCACGCAAGAAACAAATCGCGTTTATCCCAACAATACGGCGGCAGTGGAAATCCGTGATGAAAAACTGAAACGCATAATCCGCGTCGAAAAAATTAATTCGAACTCCACCGTTGTTTGGAATCCATGGACGACCCAAAAGATGCCGGAGGATTGGGGCACGAACGAGCATCTGTACATGGTCTGTGTGGAATCCGGCAACGTGAAACAAGACAAGCTTTCGCTAGCCCCTGGAAAAGCTACGTTACTGAAAGTAGTTATTAGCACCAAGCCGCTGAAATGATTTCGCTGTCCGAAATCCAGCCTAGCAGCGCTGATTTAGTTTCCCAAGTCGAAAGCATTTTTTCATCGACGGGCATTCTATCACGGGCAAAAAACTTTGAATTCCGTCCGCAGCAGCAGGAGATGGCTGTGGCCGTGGCGCGGGCGTTGCAAAATCGCGAGCACCTCGCCGTCGAGGCTGGCACCGGCGTCGGCAAATCGCTGGCCTATTTGATTCCGGCAATTTTATTTGCCGTGGGGCAAAAGAAGAAAGCCGTTGTTTCCACGCACACCATCAATTTGCAGGAGCAGCTTACCGAAAAAGATCTGCCCATGTTGTCGGGTGTTTTGGCCGCGCTGCCAGAGCCGGTAACTTTTAGTTACGCGATGCTCAAGGGTCGCGCCAATTATCTCTGCACGCGGCGGCTGCAAAAAGCGATGCAACAGAGCGGCAACCTGTTTACGTCGTCCGAGGCGGAGGAATTGCAGCGCATCTACGAGTGGTCGAAGACCACGAAAGACGGCAGCCTGTCGGATTTTTCCATTGAGCCGGACCCGAAAGTCTGGGCGCAAATTTGTTCCGAGCGCGGTTTGTGTTCGCCAAAAACCTGTGGACGTCAATCTGACTTTGCGCGCGAACACGACGTCTGTTTTTTTCAGCGCGTAAGGAACCGCATCTTGTCGGCGGATGTGGTGATTTTGAATCATACGCTATTTTTTACACTTCTCGGCGGTGTGGACGAGGAGATGGAAGGTGGCATTTTGTTTAAGAACGACTTCGTGATTTTTGACGAGGCACACACGATGGAAAGTGTGGCGTCGCGGCACATCGGCTTGAGCGTGTCGAGCGGGCAGGTGCGCTACTCGCTGAACCGGCTGTGGAATCCGCGCACGGAAAAAGGTCTGCTGGCCACGTTGCGCCAAGGCAAAGCCGTGCAGCTCGTCGCGGAAATCTTAAGCGAGTCGGATAAATTTTTTGAGAATGTTGAAAGTGCCTGCGAAGAAATTCAGGCAGAGGTAAAAAAAACTTCGTTCGGCGGCGGCGATCGTAAGCGCGAATGGAAAGAGCTGCGCATCCGCCGTGCGGAACTTGTGAAAGACAATGTCACGCTGCCGATTCAACGACTGCGCGAAGCCGTCAGCGAGCTGGTCAAAATGAGCGAAGACAAGGAAATCGGACAGGAACTTATCGAATGCAACCGGCGGCTGGGCGAATTAAAGGTGGAGGTCGCAGAGTTTTTGAATCAGGCAGCGGACGACCATGTTTACTGGGTCGAGCGCACCGGCAAAATGCAGCGCAACCTTTCGCTCAATGCCGCGCCTGTGGACGTAGCGGAATTTCTGCGGCGACGGCTGTTCGAGACCGATACCAGCGCCATCATGACCAGCGCGACGCTGGCCGTTTCGGTTCAAAGCCCAAAGTCCAAAGCCCAAAGTCAGCCCGCCAGTCCACGTGGCACGCAAACGCCCCCGCCATCGGGATTAAATTATTTTGCCCGCCGCGTCGGCTGCGAATCCGCGACGCAGTTGCAGGTCGGCACGCCGTTTGATTACGCGCGCCAGATGAAATTGTTCACGGTAAAAAAAATGCCGGACCCACGCGAATCCGGTTACGCGGAGGCGCTGGAAAATTGGATTGAACATTTCGTGAAGCAGACACATGGCAAGGCCTTCGTGCTCTTCACCAGCTACAAGCTCATGCAGGAAGTTGCCGACCGCATGCGCCCGTTTTTTGAGAATCTGAAGCTGGAGCTATTCGTGCAAGGCACCGGCACGCCGCGCTCGACGATGCTGGAAAATTTCAAGGACAATGTGGACTCGGTGTTGTTTGGCACGGACAGTTTTTGGCAGGGCGTGGATGTGCCGGGCGAGGCGCTTTCGAATGTCATCATCACACGGCTGCCGTTCGCGGTGCCGGATCATCCGCTGATCGAGGCGCGCATCGAGGCGATCGAGGCGCGTGGCGGAAATTCTTTTGGCGAATTTTCTTTGCCCGAGGCCATTCTAAAATTTCGGCAGGGCGTGGGCCGCTTGATTCGTACCAAGACCGACACGGGCATCGTGGTAGTCTTGGACAACCGGATTTTGACGAAGCAATACGGCCAGGCCTTTCTCGAGGCGCTGCCGGAATGCCCGGTGGAGATAGTCTGACGCCGTTTCTGACCTTGTGTGCGGCCAGGGTCTTTGGTAAGTTAAGTCGCCTGTTTTTGCCCTGCTTGTCCGATGGTGTAATGGTAACACAGCGCCCTTTGGAGGCGTTATTCATGGTTCGAATCCATGTCGGACAGCCAAATTACTCAATGAGTTTAATTTCCACTGTGTATCTGACCCAGTTTTGACGCAATAACCGGCGGTTTTGAGCCTGAACCTGCCTAAGATGTGAAATTTTCCAAACGCAACAAACACGGTGATTTAGTTGCTGTGATTTACGGCAAGACGAAGGGACGCCCTTGTAATAGCGTCGCTAGGAAAGCTGCAGGGAAGCGTTTGATGAAGTCTTTCCCGAAATAGGCAGAGGCAAAAACTCATGCGGATGTAAGAGTGCGAGATTTGTCCAAAGGCTCAAAGCTCAGTGCATAAAAGTCTTGCCAAAGCATCGTGATGCGCTAGCCGCGCTAGCCCGGTTGCAATCATTTTATCAGAAAACAGGGCGCTAGGTTTCGTTGCTCGCCGCCGCATCATTACTGAAGCGAAAAGACATTAAGAAAACTGTCGAAGAATTCGTCGCCCCGCATAAACCTCTGAGCCGGCAAGAACTAGATAAAAAACTAACCATAAATAAATTAAAGCGCTCAATCCCAGATAAACAAACGTACCGGAGTCGGATTGTAGGCGTTGCAGGGATTGTTCAACTGCGGGCAGTTAGATATGAGGCAGACCAAATCCATTTCCGCGCGCAACTCGACGTAGCGGCCGCCTGCGCTCACGCCGTCCTCGAACGACAATTTTCCCTCTGGCGTCACCGGCACGTTCATGAAGAAATTGATGTTGTGTGTGATGTCGCGCTTCGTCACGCCGCTTCCCCAGTGCGCGATCTGAAGCATGAACGTGTCGCGGCAACTGTGCATGAACCGCTTGTCAATTGCGTAGCGCACCTGATTACTCTCCGCCGCGCACGCACCACCTAGTGTGTCGTGCCGGCCGCAGGTGTCAGCGACAATCGTTGCAAGCATATTGCCTTCGCTGGAAATTAGCTTCGTGCCTGTCGTCAGATAAATGCCGCCTTGCTCGCGGATCGTGTCCTGCGCTGAATAGCGTTCACTCATATCGTGTGCGTTGTAAAATAACGTGTCCACAGCCTGATTGCCTTCGAGATCGACGATGCGAAAAGTTTGTCCGAGTTTGATCTCGTGCATCCAGCCGTCGCCGGCCAACAGCTTGAAATCGTAAACGGCTTGTGCAGGATCAAGTTTGCTTTCGGTCAAAATAAATGTACTCATAATTCAGGCTCCGAGGAAAAGGCGTTCGGTCAAAATGAAACTGCGCTGGTTCTCGCGGCGAAAATTGCGGCAGAAATCGTCTGCGCCCGGCGGTGGTGTTTGTAGCACTGTCAACTTAACCGGCTTCGGCGCGTATTTGGGATTCGGATCCAACGGATGCTGGCAGGTGTTCAGCACTACGAGCACATTCATCTCCGCGCGCAAATCCACGGACGCACCTGACTTGGAATTGCCTGAATGAAAATTCATTTTGCCGTCCGCATCCACTTCAAGGCGGCTGAAGAAATTCACGTTCGCCATTAGATCGCGTTTGCCGAGACCGTGCTTACCGAGTTCCACGAGAAAATTATCGTGCGCGTTGCGATACCAGCCGTTGCGCTTTTCCTGATAGGTGGCGCCGCCGAATTTTTTCTCCGTCATCGCCGCGTTACCGTGACCGCCGAGCGGATCGTGCCAGCCGCAGGTGTCCGCCGTGATGGACAGCAATGCGTGACCCATGTCGCTCATCAGCACGTGACCCCGCGTGAGCTTGGCGGTATATTGTGCCTTAAGCGTGTCGGGCAGATTCAAGCGATCCAACGGCGCATCGGCGTTGTAAGCCATCAAGCCGATGTTCGCGCCGCCCTCTATATCCGTGATGCGCAGCGTCGTGTGCCGGCGCAACCGCCATGACCACATCCCGCCGCCGGGCAAATGTTCCTCGAATAAATTTCTCTTAGTCGTCATAAAATCATTTTGCCAACGATGCGCGGAACGCTCGCCAGCCGCCGAATTCCGTGATGTCGTGCGCGCCATCCAAGCCGATAGGCTCGCACAAAAAACCTTTCACGCTCGTGCCGTCTTCCAGTTCCAAGGTGCCGATGCCAAGCGGCGGCGGAATCTCCGCCACGAACGAACTGAACGCTGCGTCGTCCAGCGACCATATTTCTACTTCGATGCCAAGCGGCAATTTTTCCGCTACGCGTTTCAAGCCCGGCTTAGGCGGCTGTGTGTTTGCCAGTGCAAACAGTCGATAGCACGGCGTGGTGCGCGTCTGCCGGATGAACTCCGCCCGGCGCGAGGTCAGTTGATGATTTAGCGGCTGGCCGCTCAGATGCGCGCCTACTACCGCGATCAAAATGCCGGGAGATTTTTTTACTGGCAACGGTTGTTCGTTTATGTTCATAGAAGTGACGCCGATTTTTCCGCCGAGCGCCTGATGAAATCTCGCGCCGAGTTGCAGCAACGCGTTGTCCGCAAACGCGGGACCGATCAGCGTGATGCCAAAGGGCAGCCCGTTTGATTTGCGAAAACCGGCGGGCAACGCAAGCGCCGAGAGATCGAGCAAGTTCACGAAGTTCGTGTAGTAACCTAGGTTGCTGTTCAGCTTGATCGGATCGGCCAGCAGCTCGCTGATCTTGTAAGTCGTGCCCGCCGTCGGCAGCAGCAGCACATCCACTTTTTCCCAGACCGGCGCGACGATTTGCGCGAGCGCTTGCAGTTTGTATTGCGCATCGAACGTCGCCACCGCGTCGTATTTCTTAGCGTTGCCGATGATCTCGCGCACGACGGGATGCATCGCGTCGCCGTGCTTTTCGTAAAAATCACCGAGCGCCCAGCGACGTTCCGCCACCCACGGTCCGGCGTACAGCAAAGCGGCCGCCTGCGCGAACGGCGTGTAATCAAACTCTACCGCTTCACCGCCAATGTCGCGAAGTTGCGCGATGGCTTGTTCGTAAAGTTCCGCTGCTTCAGCATCGCCGAAAAACTTGCGCTGCGCGAGCGGCAAGATACCTAACTTAAAATTAGTCGAAATCCCCGGCGCACATTTCGGCAATGCGCGGGAATAGGCATCGCCCGCATCAAATCCCGCGGCGACATCCAGCACGGCTTGCGCGTCGTGGCAACTGCCGGCGAAAACGGAAACGCAGTCTAGCGAGCGACACGCGGGAAAAACGCCGCACGTGCTAAGCAAACCCTTCGTTGGTTTCAGGCCGACGATGTTATTGAACGCCGCGGGCACGCGACCGGAACCTGCCGTGTCCGTGCCGAGCGAAAACGTGACCATGCCGGACGCCACGGCGACGGCGGAACCCGAACTCGAACCGCCAGAAATGTATTTGGGATTAAAAACCGACTGGCAGATGCCGAACGGCGAACGCGTGCCGACGAGACCGGTCGCGAACTGATCAAGATTGGTTTTGCCAATCGGCAACGCTCCGGCTGCGATGAGTTTGGCCACTACCGTCGCCGATTTTTCAGGCGCAAACGCAAACGCCTGACAGCCGACCGTGGTTTTGATTCCCGCGAGATCGATGTTGTCTTTGATGGCGAACGGCACGCCGTAGAGCGGCAGTTCCGGCGTCGGTTTCGGCGGCAAAGCTTTCGCGAGCGCGAGCAATTGTTCGCGCCCTATTTTTTCGATCCACACATGCGGATGCTTCGGATCATCCATGCGGCGCAAGGCTTCCTCGACCACTTGTAACGGCGTCAGCGTGCCCTCGGCATACGCACGGCGGAGCGAGGCGATATCGAAGGAGATTCCTGTGCTCACGCGTTTTCCTTTTCGATGATGGCCAGCGCCTGACCAGCATTAACGAGTTTACCGGGAGCCGCAGCAATCTTTTTGATAACGCCCGCGAACGGCGCTTCTACGCCAACTTCCATTTTCATCGCTTCGACTACGATAACCTTTTGTCCAGCCGCCACGCGTTCACCTTCCTTCGCGAGCACGCTCCAGATGTTGCCAGTGATCGGCGACGCGATGAGTTCGCAGTTCGCTGGAGCGACGAGTTCGTCCGTGGTCGGCGCAGATTCCGTGGCGCTGGTGAAGTTGATGGAACCATCTCTAACCCAGCGTTCGCGTTCTTCGGTGAACGCCTTCTGCTGTTTCTCGCGGAAGGTGGAAATGCTCGCGGCATTGTTGGCGAGGAACTGTTTGTATTTCGGAAAACTGAACGTGCTTTCCTCGATGTCCAGATTCACGTGGCCGTGCAAAAAGGCTTTGCGGAATTCCAAAAGTTCCTTCGCGCTGACTGGATAAAATTTCACCTGGTCGAAGAAGCGCAAGAGCCAGGGCTTGCCCTGCTCGAAATCTTTGGTGCTGCGATGCGTGTTCCAGATTTGCGCCGTGCGGCCAAAGAGTTGATAACCGCCGGGGCCTTCCATGCCGTAGATGCACATGTAAACGCCGCCGATACCGACGACGTTCTCGATGGTGAACGTGCGCGCGGGATTGTATTTCGTGGTGACATAGCGATGTCGCGGATCCACCGGCACGGCGACCGGCGCACCGAGATAGACGTCGCCAAGACCGAGCACGAGGTAGTTCGCATCGAACACCGTTTTCATCACCTGCTCGACGCTGTCGAGACCGTTCATGCGGCGGATGAATTCGATATTACTCGGCAGCCACGGCGCTTTGGGACGCACGCCTTGGATGTATTTTTCGATGACCGTGTGGATCGCCGGATCGTCGTAGGACAACGGCATCCGCACGATACGCGTCGGCACTTCAAGCGATTCAACGGCGGGTAATTCGCTTTCGGACTTCGCCAAAATACCGATCAACTTCTCCGGCGAAATCACGCGGCTATCGTAATTCACCTGCAAGGAACGCACGCCGGGCGAGAGCTCGATTACGCCCGCAACCGGATTTTTCGCGAACCATTCCATCAACAGATGCACGCGGAAACGCAGCGCAAAATCCAGCACGAGCGGGCCGTATTCGATGAGGATGTATTTGTCGCCGGCCTGCCGATACGCCACGCCGGGATGATTTGCCGTCGCCGGCAGGCTGTGCAAGATCGCGGGGTTTTGCGGCAAGGATTTCTTCGTGATGATCGTCGGCGCGAGCGAAAATTTTTCACCGTTCAACTGCTGGATTGCTTCGTCGTTGTTGCGTTCGGTTGCCAGCGCATCGGCGAATTGCATTCGCACGAAACGCACGGTGTCGCCGGGGCGCAACTGGCCGACCTTCCAAAATTCCGCCTTAATGATGCTCGCGGGACACACGAAACCACCGAGGCTCGGGCCATCCTTCGCGAGGATCACCGGCATGTCGCCCGTGAAACAAATCGTGCCGATGGCGTATTCGTTATCGTGGATGTTCGAGGGATGTAGCCCCGCATCTCCGCCGTCGATGCGCGCGAAATCGGGTTTCGGCCCGTTAAGGCGAATGCCCGTACGGTCTGAATTATAATGCACCTTCCAGTCAGTGCTGAAAAATGTGGTGATGAATTCTTCCGTGAAAAAATCCGGCGCGGCGTGCGGGCCGTAAAGGACGCCGATTTCCCAATGCGAGGAATATTTCGGCACGAGTTTTTCCGGCGCGATACGCACGGGCGCGAATGGTTCCGCGATGCGATGCACGTGCAGCACGTCCCCATGGCGCAGGGTGCGTCCGGCATGACCGCCGAATTTGCCGAGGCTGAACGTCGCTTTGCTGCCGAGATAATCCGGCACATCGAAGCTGCCTTTCACCGCGAGATATGTGCGGCAGCCCGCACCTTTGATTTTCTGCAACCGCAACACGCTGCCCGCGCGGACGTGGATGCTGCGCCAATACGGAACGGGATTGCCGTCGAGATCGGCTTCCATTTCCGCGCCGGTGAGCGCGATGGTGGCGTCGAGATTGAATTTCAATTTCGGTCCGCTCAACGTGAGTTCCAGTCCGGCGGCGCTCGTGGGATTGCCGACGAGTTGATTACCGATGCGGAACGAAAAATCATCCATCGGGCCGGACGGTGGCACGCCGATAGACCAATAACCGGTGCGGCCGGGATAATCCTGAATGCTGCTTTGCGTGCCCGGCTCGATGACGTCAATCGTCGCGGGCCGATACGGAAACGTCGCGAGCCATTTCGTGTGGATGTCGCCCGTAGCGAATTCTGCGCTGCCGACGACCTGGCGCAGATATTCCAAGTTGCATTCGATGCCCGCGACTTTGGTTTCCGCGAGCGCTACCTGCAATTTGGTAACCGCTTCGCTTCGCGTCGGCGCGCTCACGATGATCTTGGCGATCATCGGATCGTAAAATGGTGGAATATCGGAGCCGCGTTCTACCCAGCTTTCGATGCGGGCGTTCGCGGGAAAACTCGCTTCGGTCAAAATGCCGGAGCTGGGCTGAAAATTTTTGTTCGGGTCTTCCGCGTAGAGGCGAACCTGAATGGACGCACCTCGCGGTTGCGTTATGAAGCCGGACAAATCCAGTTCGCCCGCTGCCTGCTTCACCATCCATTCGACGAGATCCACTCCGGTCACTTCCTCGGTCACGCCGTGCTCAACTTGCAGGCGCGTGTTTACTTCGAGGAAATAAAATTTCAGTTCCCTAACATCGAAAACAAATTCCACCGTGCCCGCGGATTGGTAACCGGCTTCGCGCGTCAGGCGTACAGCGCTGGAAAGCAACGATGCGCGCAACTCCTCGGACAGACCGGGCGCGGGAGTTTCTTCGACGACTTTTTGATTCCGTCGCTGCGCGGAACAATCGCGTTCGCCGAGTGCGACGACATTGCCTTTGTCATCGCCGAAAATCTGCACTTCGATGTGCCGCGCGGTGGCGACAAATTTTTCCAGATACACGCCGCTCTGCTTGAAGGCGCTCGCGGCCATGCGTTTCACGGCTTCAAACGCCTCAACCAACGCCGCTTCATCTGGGCACATGCGCATGCCGATTCCGCCGCCGCCAGCGGTGCTTTTGAGCATCACGGGGAAACCAATGCGCGCGGCTTCTGCTTTCGCGTGTTCCAGCGAATCCAGCAAGCCGCTGCCGGGCAGCATCGGTATGCCGTGTTTCAATGCGAGTTCGCGTGCGGTGTGTTTCAACCCGAAATCGCGCATGTGCTGTGGCGTGGGGCCGATGAATTTGAAACCGTTCTTCGCACACGCCCCAGCGAATTCGGCGTTCTCGCTCAGAAAACCGTAGCCGGGATGAATCGCCTGCGCGCCGGTCTGGCGCGCAGCGTAAAAAACTTTTTCAAAATCCAGATAACTCTCCGCCGCCGTGTTTCCGCCGATGGCAATGGCTTCGTCAGCCTGCGCTACGTGCAACGAATTTGCGTCCGCGTCGGAATAAATCGCGACAGAACCTAGGCCCATTTTTTTGAGCGTGCGGATGATCCGGCAGGCAATCGCGCCACGGTTGGCGATCAAGACTTTCTTGAACATAAAATTTTATCTTAAGGCTAGCCGGCCGTTTTCCGGCGCCGTGGCAAAATTATTTTCTGCGAACCGCCGACGCTGGCGATGTGCCATCCACGCGTTGATTTCATCCAATTCGGCGACCGGTTCGCCGGTGAACGGATGCGATTGCAAATAACCATCTGGACCGAACTCCGGCGTCATAGTGGTCGTGGCGTAGCCGCGCATTTTCTGGCTACTCCAAATCTGCCGCCACCAACGTTCATGCGCGGTCAGAGCCTTTTCGTAAATCGGCGCATTCGGATGCGGCACTTGCGGACCTTGATCGTAGCCGACGCGCGCGTGGATGTGATGCGCCCGCGCGGCGCAAAGTGTGAGAATTTCCAACTCGGTGTCAATCAGCCGTTCACACACAACGCACCAATGCGAAAAATCGCACGTGAGTTTCAATTCGGGCAGTTCCTCCAAAATGTCGCGCGTCGTCCACGGATTGAAAAACGAGCGGCTGCGGTGCGTCTCATAACTTGCGGTGACGCCGAGTTCGGCGGCAACGATGCTGGCCGCGCCAAAAAAATCTATACTCTGGTTGCGGCTCCAGGCATCGCAACCCGCGATGACGGTCAGAAATTTGGGTGCACATTCCAGCGCTGTCTGCGCCTGCCGGCTGAAGGATTCGAGGTGCTTGAACATCGTGGCGGAACGGTCGGGTACATAGCTGCCCGCCGTGCAAATTTCGGCAATGTATTCAAGGCCGGCATCGGCCAATTTGTTTTTGAATTCGCGGCGCGCGGCGGGACTGACCGGCGCCTGACCTTCTACGCCGTCAAAATTATTTTGACGGCACGTAACAATCACGTCGTCAAGCGGGCCCGCGTGACCCCAAAGTGTCTTGTAAATCTTTAGTTCCATGTTCAAGCGCTGTTCAAATGATTTTCAGCCGTTGCACGCGACGCGGAAGCCGACATTGTCGCGGCGTGTATCGGACGGCAACGCATCGCGCCATGCGCTGCGCAGCAGGCGCGGCAGATAATCCCACGCTCCACCACGAATGACGCGGAGCTTTTTACCATCACAAATCGGTACGGCGGCGCCTTGGCTCGCACCGTGGTAGTTTGGCGCCCACGCGTCCGCACACCATTCGCAAACATTACCATGCAGATCGTGCAGGCCGAACGCGTTCGCTGAAAAACTACTTACCGGCGTGCGCCGCCCTGCACCGATGCGCGCACCGTTTTCGGCATAAAAAAAATTGGCGTGGCGCGGCGTGATTTCATGTCCGCAAGCAAACGGTGTTTGCGTTCCAGCGCGGCAGGCGAATTCCCATTCCGCCTCGGTGGGCAGGCGGAAGTTGCGTCCGGAATTTTCCGTGAGCCACGCACAAAATATTTCGGCGTCGGCGCAACTCACGTTCACCACCGGCCAATCGGCCGGTTCGCCGGGCGCATGGTTCGGGATAAGGCAGCGGTATTCACCAACGGTCACGGGAAACTTTCCCAGCTCAAACGCCGCAACTTTCACGCGATGAACTGGTCGCGCGGTGTCATCGGCAAACTTATCGCCAGACAGCGCACCCATGAGAAAATCGCCACCTGCGAGAAAAACCATTTCCGGCGTGGCTTGCAAAAAAATTTCACTAACGCTTGAACAGGCGGTCATGTGCAAAAAATTAATCGCGCTGTGCGGCTGCAGCCGGGCGGTCAAGCGTCGGCCAGGTGCCGCGTGCACGCGTCGCGAGGTAGCGTTGGAAAAGCCAGATGGGCATTTCAAGATGGCTCAAGCGTCCGCGCTGGTAGCCACCGGAATAGTAGCCGCGCTGG
This sequence comes from uncultured Verrucomicrobia subdivision 3 bacterium, assembly GCA_903865745.1. Lineage (GTDB taxonomy): Bacteria > Verrucomicrobiota > Verrucomicrobiia > Limisphaerales > UBA11358 > UBA11358. The sequence goes on from CAIPKV010000084.1 coordinate 16,096, forward strand.
ACCCCGACGCACATTTCCATATCTTCAAGATGAAACCCAACACTCGCCGCCGTGCCGCGAGCGAGCCGATCTGCAAAGTCGGGCAATTGTGTGACCGAGCGCGGCACGAGCAGCGTGGTGAGCAAGGTGTGTTTGTGCGGCCCTTCGGGTTGCACGCGATACCAGATCAAGCAGTCGGGTACATAGGCCAGCAGCAAACTGGGAAAGCCGAGTGTAAGTCCCCACTCATATCGCGAGCGCTCGTCGAGCTTGGGAATGAGCGGAAAAACTTCGTGGGCCCCGCCGGCGGCCTCGGCGGCGGCGATGGCGCTCCGTTCTTTCGCACCGTAAGGCAGATGGCAACGGATGCTGTGCGGACGTTCCACTTCGCTCCAGGTGTCACGCGCTGGCATCATCGGTTGCAAACTTTTGATATGTGCGCCAACGTGGTGATACGACTCCATGAAATTTTCCACAATCACCTTCCAATTGAACGGACATTCCCAAGTGCGCGCGTCCACGACGACCAGATCCTGAGACGACCATTTTTCCAGATGTGTGTCGAAATCTGTCCATTGTTTGCCGGGAGTTTTCGCGCATTTGCCATCGAGATTGACAAAAACAAATCCGTGCCAGACTTCCGCGCGGAATTCGCGTAAACCCCATTCCGAGCGTTGAAAACCACAGGCTTCGTGCATCTCAGGGCAGGCTTTCAATTTGCCGTCCAGCTCGAATGTCCATGAGTGATACGGACAGAGAAAAAGCCGCGTGTGGCCGGAACCGAGCGGACCTACGCGCGGTTCTGCCGGGCCGTGGCCGAAAGCGGGAGGCATGATGTCCATGCCGCGATGCGGACAAGTGCGCGAAAGCACGCGCACGCTACCGCTCTTGTCGCGCACTACGATGAGCGGTTCGCCCAGCAAATCGAGCGTGATGAAGTCGCCGATTTCCGTGAGCTGCGAAACGTGTGCGACGCATTGCCATTCCGAGCGCAGGACGTTATCCACTTCCCAGCGGTAAAATGCGTCGCTAGTGTAGGCGGCGGCGGGCAACGTGGTTGCCTCGGAGAGCGGTCGGTCGGCAGTCGCCTGCACGTCGGCAAGCAACGCGGGCAACGCGGCCAATTCCGCCGCCGGATCGCGCGGAATAATTTGCGGCACGTTCAACCGCAGATTCAAATCAATGGCGGCACGTACTTGTGGTTCGTCAGTGACAGGCATGGTTCAGCCGATTTGGTTGGCGGGTTGGGCAAAAACTAGTTCGCGCCGCGCGGAAGGATGCTTGTGAAAGTAATCCGCTATCTCGTGGCCGCGCGCGAACCAGACCTTACCCTTGGCGCGCATCGCGTTCACGAGATCTTCCAGCAATTGCACGCGTGACGGGCGGCCGCTCAACCACGGATGCAACGTCAGCACGCAGCAGCAGCCGTAATCGTGCATCGCAGAAAATTCACGCCACCACAGGTCAAAAACTTTTTCGCAATTTTCGGGAATGACGCCCCACGCGGGATCGGCGTTGAAGGCAAATTGCTCCCAGTCTTCCAGCAGCCATTGGCCGGGTATTTCCACTAGGCCATTGCTGTGAAAATACGGCACGTCATCGCCCATTTCACTTGCACAATAAGCGAGGTCATGTTTGGTGAGCAGCGCGGGCGTCCACGGATTGATTTCAAACCACGGTGCGCGAAAACCGACCGGGCGTGTGCCGGCAAGTCGCGTAATAATTTCTAGGCTGCGCAATAAGATTTCTTCCTCCTGCGTTTCATTGAGATACGCGAGCTTTTCATGAAGATAACCGTGCAAACCGATTTCGTGTCCTGCAGCGACAATTGCCTTTACCATTTGCGGATGTTGTTCCGCGATGTAGCCGGGCACAAAAAAAGTGGCCGGCACATCGAGATGTTTCAGCAAGCCGAGCAAACGCGGCACGCCGATGCGCGGGCCGTAGCTGCATTGCGACATGAGTGTGCGCCGGTTGGCAAGTGCGAGGTTTTCGGCAAGCGCGGTGGTTTCGCCGTCTACATCGAAGCAAAGCATCACGGCGCAACGCTGGCCGTCCGGCCATTGGAAACGCGGCGGCGGCAGATAGCGGGCGAGTGAAGGGATGGCTTCACTCAACCTCATCGCCAGCCTCCGTAAGTTTGATCATCGGCAATTTTTCAACGTCCTCGGTTTCGACCGGCGGATGAATGTGGTGCTCCAACCGTTTTTTCAGCGCGAGAAATTCCGGCGATATGAATTGTTCCGCCGACCGTGGACGTGGCACAGGATTTTCGATGAACTCACGCACGCCTCCGGGATTTGTGCCCATGACGAGAATTCGATCGGAAAGATACGCTGCTTCATCCAGGTCATGCGTGATGAACAAAATCGTCACATCCACTTTCTTCCAGATCTGTAAAAGATACGCCTGCATCTGGGCGCGCGTCTGCGCGTCGAGCGCGCCGAACGGCTCATCCATGATGAGGATGCGCGGATTGTTGGCAAGGGCGCGGGCGATGGCCACGCGTTGTTTCATGCCACCGGAAAGTTCGTGTGGATAGGAGTTCTCAAACTTCGCCAAACCCACCATGTCGAGCCATTGCCGCGCTTCGGTGTCGGCGGTGCTGGGCGCTTTGCCGGACATGCGCAGGCCAAACATGACGTTATGCTTCACCGTCAGCCAAGGGAATAATGTGTAACCTTGAAACACCATGCCGCGATCGGGGCCGGGGCCGGTAACCGCATTGCCGTCCAATAAAACTTCGCCGCCACTCGCTTCGTCCAGACCGGCCACGATGCGCGCGAGCGTGGACTTGCCGCAGCCGGACGGCCCGACGGCGCTGATGAATTCACGCCGATGAATGTTGATGCTGAGGTGGTCGAACACGACGTGTGTGCTGCCATTCGCGCCAAATGATTTTTTAAGAGCGCGGATACTCAAGATTACCGGTCGCTGGCGAATTTTCTCGAAGCGCGCCGTCACGGAGGGCGCAAGTTCGCGGTAATCGGGAAGTTTTATTTCACTGGGCAACATAATTTGTGGCTTCCAGTTTGGGTTTTATCACCGACTTCAACGGCATCCGGTCAAACAGCGGAAAAATTGTATGGGTGCGTTCCTTGCGTACGCCTTTGCGTTTCCATGGGAACAACACGGTGCCCAGCCACGCGAGAAACATATCAGTTGAGAGGCCGATGATACCAATCATTGCGATGGCGGCGTAGACGTTTTCAAAATTGCGGTAGCGCGCCTGTTGGTTGATGAAAAGTGTAATTCCGGACATTGTGCCGACGACTTCCGCGACAATCAGATACGTCCACGCCCAGCCGAGCAGGATGCGCATGTCGGTATAAATATCCGTGATGGAAGCGGGAATGACGACGGAGCGGACAATTTTCCAGCCGGACGCGCCGAGGGTTTGCGCGGCTTCAATCAAAGCCGGATCCACCTTGCGCACGCTATTGGAGATGACCAACACCTGTTGGAAAAAAGTGCCGATGACGATGATGGCAATCTTGGGCGCATCATCAATGCCGAGAATCGCCACGCATAACGCGCCAAACGCCGGGGCTGGCAGGTAACGAAAAAATTCAATGAACGGTTCCTGCAACTTGGCGAAAAACCGGAAGCTGCCGCAGACAATTCCCAGCGGCAGGCCGAGGAGCGATGAGAAAAGAAAACCAAGGAAAATCGTGCGGATGCTGTGGCCTAGACTTTGGTGTAACCAAGGTTCATCCTGCAAACGCGGGGGTGTTTTGAACGCGGTGTAAAAGGCGCAGGCAACCTTGTGCGGCGCGGGCAGATAAACGGGATTGACCAGATAACCTTTCGGCAGCGGTTGTCCGGCGGCCTGCGCTTGGGCCAGCTCCTTGTAAAAATCCGCGCGCGGAATGTCCAGACCTTCGCTGAAATAATCCACCTGGCCCGGATCGGTGATGTGGATGAGCGGATGCCAGACCCACGGCACATAGCTCACCACACACCAGATGACCAACGGAATCACAAACGAGAGGACGGTGAGTTGGAGCTGCCGCTTGCGCGGCAGCTCCTTTTTCAAACCAAGCCAATCGTGTTGGGCCATGTGATGCGGGGTTTGCAGTGAATTGTATTTACTTCAAATCCATGATGATTTTGGGGACGAGATAGCTCTCCGGTTTTTGCGATTCCTTATAAACGGCGTTGTCGAGGTTGAACTTGTCGCTCAACTTCATGGAACCGTAAATGGACAGCATATCGTCGCTTTTTTTCAGGCAGGCTTTGGCCTCGGGAACAGTCAGGAAATGCGTGCCGGGAACATTCTTGGCATATTCTGACGGGTCAGCACCCACTTTCGCCGCCATGATTTTAATGGCGTCATCCTTGGTTTTGGGATCCATCAAATAATCCACGCACTTGTAATAAATCGCCGTGATCTTGGCCCATGCCTCCTTGTGCGCGGCATAACTGGTCGGACTCACTGCAATGACGTCGAAGATTAATCCCTTCGCGTCTGCGCTGGTGAATAATTTCTTCGAGCCGGGCACCTGCTTGAGCGCCTGGCCGGAAATCGGATACCACGCACCGATCGCCGCGACCTGTCCCGACGCGAGCGTCTGCGGCGTCTTGTCCGTCGAAGTGCCGACGAGCGTGACGTCCGACTGACTCAAGCCATTCACCTTGAGCGCCTGCAACAGGAGTTCGTGTTCGACCAGCGTGAGTTCAACGCCGACTTTTTTGCCCTTTAGATCCTTAATGGAATCTACACCCGGCGCGCCTACGATCATGTCGCTGCCCTCGCTGTAATCAATCAGGCAGACTATCTTGCTCTTAGAGCCGCTCGCACCGGTAACCAGCGCATCGCCTGCGACGATGGTCACCGCGTCCACCTTGCCCGCCGAAAAGGCGTCAATCGAAGGTGAATACTCAAACCAGACGAGGTCCACGTCTAGCCCTGCGTCCTTGAACCAGCCTTTTTGTTTCGCAACTTCCAGCACGGTGTAGCCCGGCCAGTCGCTGTAGGCAATTTTGATGGTGTCCGCCCGCGTTCCGGCCAAAGCGGCCATACTGACAAGCGCTATCGTGACTAATTTTTTCAGTTTCATGTTTTTCCTTTTTTGTTTGGTTGATTTTTTTTACTGCGACCAAATTTTTTAGAACAGCCGGGCGTAGCGGTCGATTTCCCACTGGCTCACGCTCTGGTGATACTCCGTCCACTCGGCGCGTTTGTATTTGATGAATTCATCGCGCAATTCCTGTCCGAGAATTTTTGTGACAAACGGATCCGCCTCGAACGCGTCCACTGCCTCGCCCAGCGTGCGCGGCAATTCCTGTACGCCGATTTTTTCCAATTCGGCAGGCGACAGTTCGTAAAGGTTTTCGTGATGCGGTTCGCCCGGATCGAGTTTCTCGCGCACGCCTTCGAGGCCGGCGGCCAGCACCAGCGCGGCGGCGAGATACGGATTGCACGCGGAATCGGCGTTGCGGCTTTCGCAGCGACCGCCATTCATCGGCACGCGGATGGAGTTGGTGCGGTTGTTCGTCCCGAAGGAATTGAAGACCGGCGCCCACGAATAATAACTCATCGCCCCACGCCGTATCAGGCGTTTGTAGCTGTTCACCGTCGGCGCCAGCACCGCGCACAGCGCGCGACCATGCCGTAAAATTCCGGCAATAAACGAATAGGCGAGCGGCGATAGGCCGAGGCCGCGCGGGTCTTTGTCCGATTTGAAAAGATTTTTCCCCGTGCGCTTGTCCGCGAGCGACATGTTGAAATGCGCGCCGTTGCCGGTTTTGTCCGCGAACGGTTTCGGCATGAAGGTCGCGAGCAAGCCGTGCTTTGCCGCGATGATCTTCGCCATGTAGCGGAAGAAAATGTAGCGGTCGGCCATCGTCAACGCGTCGGCGTAGTTGAAGTCGAACTCGAACTGCGAATTGCCGTCCTCGTGATCGAGCGAGTAAACATCCCAGCCCAGGCCATTCATCGTCGTGACCATTTCGTCGAGCCAGGGGAAAACGTCCATGAAACGCTTCACGTCGTAGCAACTCTTGTCGAGATTGTCGTCAGCGTTCGGAACGATGAGTTCGCCGCGCTCGTTTTGCTTGAGCACGTAAATTTCGCACTCGATGCCGAGGTTGAAGGTGAAACCCAGCTTCGCTGCGTCCGCCAAAATATTTTTAAGCAGCACGCGAGAATTGAGCGGATATGGCTGGCCGTGAAAATGATTGTCCGCTGGCATCCATGCGACTTCCTTCTGCCACGGCAACTGGATGATGTGGTTCAAATCCGGCACGGAAGAAATTTCGTCGTCATTCGGTGCCTGGCCGAGACCGTCGAGCGCGTAGCCGGTGTATAGTTCCGAGCCGCTGGCGAAATGCTCGAAGTGATTAATCGGCACAAACTTGCCCTTCGGCACGCCATGGATGTCCACATACGCGCCGAGGCAATATTTCACGCCCTGCGCCGATAATTTTTTCTGCAATGCGGCCAGATTTTTTTGACCGGGCTTATTTTTTGGATTCATTTAACGGTAGTAAAATAACTTTGGCCCAACGGTGGTTTTTCCTTTTTGCCGCGTTGCAAGAGTAAGGTCAAATCCTCGACCATCATTTGGAAGAGAACTTCGCCCTGACGCTTCGTAGCGCGGCTGGGAATACCGGTGACGCCGTTTTTGCTGGTGCGATTCACCGGATGCGTGAAGACGAGGTCAGCGGTGCGATCCACGTCATCGGCTTGTTTGATTTTGTCCGGCCGCACCAGTTCCGGCGCGAGCGCGAGCATGAGCGAAGTTTCAGCGGCGTTGGCGTGCCAATCCTCGGCGTCGGCGAAAAATTCCGCCCGCACGCGCGGACTGATTTCTGCCACATTAATCAAGCGGACGAGCGCATCATCGTAACGACTGCGAATAATTTCCAACGCGCACCGCAGCGGCGCGGCGTTAGTGACGTGGGCATTGACGATGAACAGTCGGCGGAAACCGCAGCCGTAAATCCAGTCGTAGATTTGTGTGACGGTTTCCGCCAGCGTGTTCGGCTGGAGCGAAATCGTTCCCGGCCAGCGTCGCGAATGTCCGAGCGAGCACCCATAGCGAATCACCGGCAACATTGGCACGCCGGTATTCCGCGAAACGGCGGTGCACAATAACTCGGCGTTTGCCGAGTCCATGCCGACGCCAAGCTGCGGGCCATGCTGCTCGGTTGCGCCGATGGGAAGCAGGCAGGTTTCTACGCCCCGACGGCGTAAGCCTGCGATTTCTTCCCAGGTCAGCGACTCCCAGCGCACGGTGGCAACGTTTGCCCCTTGAGAATTTTTCAAAACAATCCTGATATTTACATCGGCAAAGATGATCATCCATGCCGACCGGCTCGGTTAACTAAGTTGAATAATTGGGCTCCGAAGAACCCGACGCATAAAAATCAGCGCACCGCCGGCGGGCCGCAGCAGATGTCAATCAGGGTGAGGCGTTGGAAATAAAAACTATCGTCGTATTTGCGAAAGCAAAAAGTTGAATCAACGATAGTCATAAATATGGCGGTTAAACAAATGCCGTCAGCAGGGGTTTAGCAGAGTGTGTGCCAAGGATGCAAAACGCCGCAGTGTCTGGATAGGCAAGGCGGGGTTGTGCTAAAATTCCCTTTAATATCAGGGGGCTTTGGCTTTAGCGACGGGTTAAATATATTTTAGAGCGCGCAAAAATCTGTCTTCAACAAGAGCCACCTACGCAAATTCTGATTTAATTTTGTCACCGTGATAAAAACAATTCAACAAGACACAGGATACAAAACCTCAAGGGAGCCGGATTATTCTTTTTTGAAAAGCCGGCCAGCCACGATTACACCCAAATCGACCACAAATATCCCAATGACGATGTCATCCATGAGGGTAAGCCAGGAACTGGCTGGCAGAAATTGCTCGCTGCCCCAGAGCGCAAAAGCCACCCCCAGCAACAGTCCTTTGACCCGCTGACGCCAAGGACACGACTGGCTTAATTGATAAGCGATAAAAGCCAGCCCGATTAAGATAAACGGCGGCGAACCCATGCGCAGATGCGCCGCGTCATAATGAAATGCGTTTTGCACATCGTGTTTCCACAGGATGGCAAAGCTGAATACAGAAAGTGCCAGCAAGAAAATGCTCCCTTTGCGAAAAATACCATTCATAGAGTCTAACAATAACCTGGATGGTGCCGGTCAAACGGCGGCCGATGCCAACTCTTCCACAAGCAGTTCGCAAGCCAAGCAGCCGAATGGATCCAGTAATGGTAACACAGCGCCCTTTGGAGGCGGTATTCATGGTGCGAATCCATGTCGGACAGCCATCTTTTAAACTTCCCGTAGCAATTTTCCGAACCCAGATCGCTCCCCTGATTGCCTTGGTCGGCTGATTTACCCGCTTTTGCGCTAAAACACGGGCATTTGGCTTGGAATCCGTCAAATTCGCTTTTGACTGGCCTAAATAGCTGCCATCTGAAGGTTCAAATGGGACATTTGGAGGCTTTGATGAGACAAACGGAGGCTTCGATGGACCATTTGGAGGCTTCGGTGAAACAACTGGAGGCTTAGATGGAGCAACTGGAGGTTCAAATGCACCATCTAGAGGCTTCGCTGACAGAAACGGAGGTTCAAATGTCGTATCTGGGGGCTTTGATGAGCCATCTGGAGGCTTGTTTGTGACAACTGGAGGTTTAGATGCGACGTACGGAGGCTTAGTTGTGGCTACATTTGCGCACTTGGACTGAGGACGGAGCCGGTTTTAGGCAACAAAACGACCATTTTCAGAATATAAAATCCATTTTATAAAAGTATTTGATAATTTAAATTGACTAATGATATGTCCATGCGCACTGTGAGTCATACCACGAACCCATGAATAATAATATCCTCCACGTCTCCCTCGCCTTCGCTTACGCCACCGAAACGGATCTGGACGTCTTCGCTGCGAACCATGTCATCTGCATGACCGGCAATGAATTTTTCATGGAACCGCCGGTATCGATGGTGGCCATGGGTATCTTGCAGGTGAATTATCACACGGCCTTGCTCGCCTCCGCCATCGGTGGGCAGACGGAAACCGCCCTCAAAAGCGAGGCGCGTATACCCTTAGTCAACGCGCTCCGCCTCAATGCGGCGTATGTCCAAAGCCGTCCGGGTTTAACCCTTTCCAAGTTACTCTCCACCGGTTTTGTCCAGACCAGCAACAACCACGCGCAATCGCAACTAGCCACGCCGACGCTGATGATTGAAAATGGCAACAGCACCCAACTTATTGCGAATCTCTCGCCGGTGACCAATTCGGCCTCATTTTTGGTGCGGGTGCTGACGCCGGATGGCAAGGTCGTGGCGACCATTATTTCACCCCATGCGGGCAAAATCGTGATTCCAAATTTAACGCCGGGCGTAGTTTACACGCTCCAAGGCCAGGCAGTTGGGGGTTCGACCGGGTTTTCAGATTGGAGCGACCCGGTGAGCCACATGTGCATGTGAGGTTTTGATAAACTGTCAGGGAATTAAATAAGTCAACCGCCGGAACCAGTCATGGTTTCGGCGGTTTGATATTAACTGGCAGCGAAATCAGCTAGGGCCAGGGATATTTTGTTATACCAAGCTTCGGAATGCTGGCTCAATATCAGTTGAAGACCGGAAAACCTTGAATATCCCAATTGATGTCTGAGCGACCGGGATCATGGCCGGCAATAACTGTGACGCCAGCGGTAGGGCCACTGGGGGAGACGGCTGTTCCATCAGACACGACATAACTGTATTTGTAGAAGGCGGCGTGGCCATCGCTGAAGGTGATTTGCCCGCCCAGATTGTGTCGCGAGGAGAAACGAGTGGTGTAGGATTGCGGCGTGCCAAGCGCTATGGAATTTCCCCCAGGGTACTGATTAGGTGCATCGGCGTAATAAGGAGTCTCCTGAGACCGGTTGCGGGTATCGGAAAATAATACAAAAGCAGAAGGGTGCGCCACCATCATGGTTTTGGCAGGTATGGCCGATGATAAACCGGCGGCGGCAGTCATATTGGCAGTGGCCTTTGAGTTCATGCCGAAAGAAAAAAGTGGGCGCGCAGTGGCAGACATCCAGCCATGTGTCTGAGGCACGTCAATCGCAGCATATCCTTGGGCGATGGTGGTTGGGCAGGTGAAAATGTTGTGTCCGATGGAGCTGTTAAACAAGCTGGTTTTATTGCCAGAAGCCCAGTAATACAAGGGTTTGCTCGCCACCAAAGGTGGTAGGGCATTGAACCATACGTCGTTACCCTGCGGACCGTTGGCGGGCTGGGCCCATGAGTAGATGTCGGTCCAATTGGGAGTGTCTTGGTCGGCCGTACTTGCATAAGACGACTGATATTTTGGGAACGGATACGTCTGGTTGTTATCGTCCACATACATGGTGGCAGCCAGCCCCCACTGTTTAAGGTTGCCCAAACAAACCGTTTGCTGCGCCTTGGCCTTGGCCTTGGATAGAGCGGGCAGCAGCAGCGCCGCCAGAATGGCAATGATGGCAATTACCACCAGCAGTTCAATCAGCGTGAATGCATCGGGCTGCACTGAGTTTGACTTATTGTTAGTAACTATCATGGCGGGGATAATGCCCGCTTCAGGTTACGTTTGTGTGTCGGAAATGTTACGTTCCAGAAAAGTCAAAATTCAGGCTGCATCAGTGGGTGCTGTCGGATCTTTGAAATATGGGAGTCCGTTTTAAGGAGGAAAACACACTGCTTTTCTTTGTCACCAAATTGTGACACCGCCGACATTTGTTCGTTACCCAAGTTGGTATACTTACCTTTCAATTTGAAAAGGACCCGTTCCGATTAATCAAAAACAACCGAAATTAAATGAAACTAAAAAACCTAGCCAGTATCGCCACCCTGTTGCTCGCCACTCTGACGGCAGCTCAAGCCCAAACCAATATCCTCGTGGGGTGGACGTTTGATAACCTATCAACCGGAGCCAACAGTGCTCCGGCTGCCTCTACCAATAGTGGCACGGCCAGCTTGGTAGGTCTGACCACTGGGACGGTGGTGGGTAAACCGGGCAGTTCCACGGGTACTTTGGTAGGTACCAATGCTTGGGATATCTCAGGCGGCTGGAGCACCAATAGCGCTATCGGTTCGCAAGGTGCACAATTCGCTGTCAGCACCTATGGTGTATATCAAGTGCAGGTTTCGTTCGACGTTTATGCCGCCACCAACGCCGAAGGTTTGCTGCAGGTTCAATACGCGCCGGATGGGCAGACTTGGTTTAACGCCAACATTACCTCGGCGGGCAGTTCGGGCATTCTCGCCACGAACACGAATCCCACCAATGGCATTGTGGCTGGCACCTATCTGGTATTGACGAATAGTGGCGGAACTTGGAATAACGGTGTCACCGTCAATTTGAGTGGCATCTCTTGGGCGGATAACAACCCCAATTTTGCCATCCGGATTGTGAATGCTGCTACCGGTACGAACGTGGTGTCGGCAACAGGTGGTAAGTATGGCGGTACCGCCACCGTCGGTGATTGGACGTTTGACAATTTGGTTATCAGTGGTGTTCCATTTGACACTGCCGTGGACTGGACCTTTGACGGGGTTGGCACTCCGGCCCCATACCTTAATCCGGCGGCAGCCATCTCCAATGTCAACTCTTCGTTCGCCTTTGCCTTTGGTTTCAATTTGACGAATACGCTATTCGGTACGGTTGCTTCCGGTAAAAACATTAGCTCCAATGCGCCGGATGTGACGCCGAACGGAGCTCCTTACAGTTCCACTGGTACGGCCGGTCAAAATGTCTGGCGTATCCGCGGTCAGCCAGGCAATGGCTGGCTTTCCACTCAGCCGATTGGCAGCCAGGGTGCTGAGTTCGACGTGGACACCACGGGATATACAAACATCATGCTGTCATTCGACCTTTACATGACTTCCCAAGGCGAGGCCAAAATGTGCGTGGAATACACCACCAATAACATCGGCGGAGTCTGGGGCAGCACCAATGTAGCCAACACGCTGGCTTACTCGCAGAATCCCACTTTTATCATGTATAACCTTCCTTCTGGTTCCTCCCCGGCTTTGACTTTAAGTGGAAGTACGAATTACAGCGCTAACACCGTAACGGGAACCTTGTTCTTCAACAACTTGGGGTCAAGCTTCTTCAATAACTGCATTGTGGATTTGACCGGCTTGCCCAACGTGGCGAACAATCCGCATTTTGCCTTCCGAATTGTGAATGCCGCCACGGGCGCGGATTGTTATAATGCAATTTATCAGGCATATAATAACAATTCTGGCAACTGCCGTTTAGACAACGTGGCCGTCAATGGCAAATTTAATGGCAGCTATGCGCCGACGGTCACCCCCGCGCCGTCAGCCTCGGTGGATAAACCCTTCACCAACACGTTCGCTTATAATCCGGGCTGGAGCACGAACATTTACGCTATTTACATCAATGGAATCAAGTTGACAAATAGTTATACGATTACTCCCTCGAATATTGTCTTTACGCCAACTGCGGGTCCAGGACAGGCCACAAATCCAGCGCCGCTAACCGTTGCTGGCGTGGATAACTTTGTCATCTATGCCACTAATTTCACCAGTGCCAAAGTATCTCAATTAGTTGGTGCCGGTGCGTTCTCAGCGTTGTATTATATCCAACCTGCCGGTCCGTCGGCCAGTTCTGGCACCTTGACGGTCCAACCTAATTTTACGTGCGTAGATCAGTTTTACAATCCCACCACGAACACCTACCCCACTATGCAAGTGGTAGCTATGGTCAGTAATTCACCGGCGACGTGGACCTTGGGTGGATCCGTCACGCAGTCCATCTATAATGGTTCTTGTACTTTCACCGATTTGAACGCGACCCTGATTGGCACAACAGCGATATCGAATGCTGCCATCACTTTTCAGATTACTGGTTTCATTTCAGGGTTTGCTTCGACAAATTCAACTTCCTTTATCATCGGTAAACCACCTGTTGCTTACACGCCGGGCAATCTGGCGGTACTTCAAGCAGACACAGCGGGCGGAAATTCGACGTTGAGCGTGATTGAACTGAAACCTTCACTCGCTGGCCAAACCAGCCCCGTTAACATTGTTCCCGTCAGTGCCACTGGTACGAATGCGCTGCGTATTTCGAGCGCTGCTTCCGGCGGCCACCTTACGCTCAACGACAACGGCACCAAGCTGGTATTTGCCGCCTATACGGATGGCAGCTCGGCGACGGCGGATGAAACCTTTAACCTAAATCGTGGCGTGGGTACTTTGGATTATACCAATGGATTCAATTTGCCATGCAAATACGTGTCCAACTCGTTAGGTGGAAGTCAGGCGCGCGCCGCCTGCAGTCCGGACAGCATGAATTACCTCATCGATGATAAGGGTGGCTTGTACATCGCAGATAACGGCAATTTTTATTACAACCTCTATAATCAAAACAACATTAGCACCAAGTCTTTTGGTGGCGTATGCTGGGTGGCAACGGCCAAGGTAGCTAGCCCGGCTACGGCTTCGGTTTATATCTTCTCGGATAAGAAGAATGCCAACGGCGTGGGTTTGAACTATACGGCCAATCCCAACGATCCCGACCCCGACTCTCAAAATCCGGACGGTGTCTTCAATGTGGGGCATGATACCCCGCCTACGGACAGCTATATGCAGGATTTCTTCATAGTTTCCACCAACGGAAATGATTACAGCATCCTTTATGTTCTGGATCAGAGCGTGACCACTGGTGTCGGGGCTATCACAAAGTTTGCGATGAGAGCGAATGCTGATGGAAGTGGTGGGCCGGGAACTATATCCGGTGATTACTATTGGGTCCAACAGGGTTCAACCTTTACCGTAACGGACAATGGAAACCAATTGTTTGTAACAACGAACGGCAGCGGCGGTGCGTATCTCTTCTACGTCAATGGGAATAACAAGATTATCCGCCTAACCGACCAAGTGGTTTCTGGAAACCTCAACATTATTTCGACCAATACTATTTATACCTCAACCAACGGCGGAAATATTCTAGGTCTCACCTTTGTACCGCAGCAGACGGCGGGTGCGACCGAGCTAATTCCGCCCCCCGTGCTCACGGCTTCAACTTCCGCCTATCCGGGAAGTTCATCTTTCACGGTCACCATGCCGGATGACGGGACTTGGCGCTCGAACATCACATCTATCACGGTAAACGGCACGCTGTTGCCGACGGCTGCCTATGCCACCAATACGGCCGGTGCTCTGGTGTTTTACCCACCGTTATCCGGTGGCGTCCTGTTGACCACGCCTGGATTGGAAACTATTGTAATTGCTGCGACGGGCTATAGCACCAACAGCATTGTGCAAACCGTGATTGGCCCAGCGACACATTTAGGCGTAGGTGTTGAGCCGTCACTATCGAATACGGCAGGCACACTCTTTACCAGTCCGCCGATTATCTACGTATTAGACGCAAATAATGCCGTGGATGTGACCAACAACGGCGTGGTGGTAACGGCGATAACCAATACCGTGGCGCCGGCGATTACGAACAGCGGTTATGTGTCCGGACCTTTGACCGGCGCTGTTACGGCGACATCGGTCAACGGGGTTGTAACCTTTAGCGCGCTTGTGGTTCCCACGAATTCACAAACAATGACTCTGTCATATACCAATGCTACTTTAGGAAGCGTAGTGGATACCAATGCTATTAGCGTAGTAGCTGGCGCTCCAGTCCAGTTGGCGATGGGGACCGAGCCTTCTTCCACGGCCACCGCAGGAGCCGCCTTCAGCACGCAGCCGCAGGTTCTGATTCAAGACCTTTATGGTAATACAGTGACCACGGCGACATCCAACGTCGTAGCGCAAGTTGGGACAGGTTCAGGAACGTTAAGCGGTACACTGACGGTTGCAGCATCCAAGGGTGTAGCAAAATTCACGAAGGTGAATGCCCCGCAGGTGGCCCAAACCGGACTAAAATTGACGTTCACGAGCACAACTCTAACGTCCGTGAATGACACCACCAGCATCACAGTCAATGCCGGTGCGATAAACAAGTTGGTGGTGACTACGCAGCCGTCAACCACCGTTGGGGCCGGTGCGGCCTTTAGCACCGAGCCAGCTGTGTCTATTGAAGATCAATACGGTAACGTGGTGACCACCGCTACAACCAACATCATTGCCACAGCAGTAGGGTCGGGTACGGTGTCCGGCAATACGAATGCTGCGGTAGCTGGGGTGGCGACGTTTAGCGGGCTCCATGCTCCGACGGTGCCCCAGACCACCTTGAAACTGGCATTTGCCATGGCATTCACAAACAGCACCTCATTGAATGTAACAAATTCCAGCAACATCACGGTTACCAACGGCAGTGCCAGCAAGCTTGCCTTTGGAAACCAGCCGACCACGACCGTGGCTGGTGCGGCCATCAGTCCGTCGGTGACGGTGATAGTTCAGGACGCCTACGGAAACACGGTTACCGGCGATACTAGCAGCGTAACCATTTCCAGCACGAACACGGGTTTTGCCGTGAGTAGCACGTTGTCAGTGAATGCCATCGGTGGTACGGCCACCTTTAGCAACGTCAAACCGACAACTGCGGGTGCTTTAAAGACGCTGGCAGCCGCCGACGGTTCGTTGACGGCAACGAATTCAAACACGTTCACAGTTAGCGCCAGCACCCCAAGTTTATTGGCGATCTCGACCCAGCCGGCTGCGCCGGCGGTCAATGGCGGCGTACTGGCAATCCAACCAATAGTGGTTATTGAAGATCAATACAGTAACGTGGTTTCTACAGCCACGTCGAATGTTGTTGCTCAAGTTGGTGTCGGCACATGGACGCTGGGTGGCGGCGTTACAAATGCAGCGGTATTAGGGACGAATACCTTTGCAGGTCTGATTGCGACTAGCCCCTCAGCAGTTACGGGTGCAACCATCTCGTTCACCTCTGGATTGCTCACGGGAACGACTTCAACGGCGTTTAACATTCCGGCACCGATTGCTTCAAGTCTGGGCGGGGTAAAGTTGAGCAGCGGTCAATTCGTATTCACCTTTACCAACACCCCGGGATTGAACATTTCGGTCCTATCGACGAATGATCTGACAGTACCGCGACCCTGGCCGGTAGTGGGAACTGCCGTTGAAGGTCCATCTGGCACTTATAATTATACCAATGGTACGCCGACCAACGGTCAACAGTACTATTACACTCAACCGTAAGGTCTGGTCGAAATTATAAATTAAATCACGACGGGCGGGTTTCTTATGAAACCCGCCCGTTTTTGTTTGTTGCGCCACGCGTTTGGCGTGTCTGTAAGGTGCTCTAAATTCTTTTTCCTTCGTGGTCTAATGGATTTGTGCTGAAATGATGGCATGAATGTAACGAATTTGAACCCAGACACGGATATCGGCGCAAGCGCGTGGCTCGTAGAACTGGATGACCATCGCATTTTGCTCGACGCAGGGATGCACCCGAAACGCGAGGGGCGCGAAGCCTTGCCGCTGTTCAACAAACCTGGCACGACTGATGTGGACGCCATCGCGCTCTCGCATTGTCATCATGATCACGTAGGTGCGCTGCCGCTGGCCTGCCGCAAATTTCCCAAGGCGCATGTCCTGATGACGGAGCTGAGCTATCTGCTGGTGGAACGGGTGCTGCACAATTCGGTGAACGTGATGACGCGTCAGCGCGATGAGCTGGGCATCCGCGAATATCCGCTCTATACGCACGACGAACTGGACGAGATCACACCGCACTTTCAGGGTTTCAAATATAATCGCGAGGTGGAATGGCAGGCGTATCACAAGGCGCGCATGGGTCAGCCCTCGCCGACGCTGGAATTTTTTGATGCCGGCCATACGCTGGGATCGGCGGGTATTCTGTTACGCGGAAAAAAAGAGACTTTGTTTTATACAGGCGATGTTTGTTTCCATGACCAGACGCTGTTGAAAAGTGCGCGGTTCGAGGATGTGAAGGCGGACGTACTCATCATGGAAACGACGCGCGGCAATCGCGAGGTGCCCAAAGAGTTTACGCGCGAAAAAGAAGTCGAGCGCCTCGTCGAGGCGATTCATGCGGCGGAAAAAAAGAAGGGCGCGATTATGATCCCGTCGTTCGCGCTGGGGCGGACGCAGGAAATTCTGGCGTTGCTGGCGCTGTTGATGCGCGAAGGGAAACTTAAGAAGCAGCCAATCTATATTGGGGGGCTCGGGCGTGTATTCACGGAGATTTACGACATCGAGGCGCATCGCATGCACCGGCAACACACGAATTTGCAGTTGAATGAGGCGCTGCAACTGGTTGTGCTTGAAAAAGGCATGGCGGACAGCATGAAGCTGACGGGCGGAAAAATCTTTGTCATCACTGCCGGCATGATGAGCGAGAATACGGCGGCGCACACGTTGGCGACGCGGATGATTGGCGACGAGAAGCAGAGCATTTTCTTCGTAGGCTATGCGGATCCGGATTCACCGGCAGGACATCTTAAGGCGGCGCAGGCAGGCGAGACATTTGTGTTCAGCCCCAGCGCAGGCCAGGTGACGAAGCGCTGTGACATGCAGGATTTCGACCTGACGGCGCATGCGAACCGGCAGGATTTGTTAGAGTTCGTCGGGCAAGTCTCGCCGCGCGCAATCTTGCTAGGCCACGGCGATGATGCGGCGCGGAAGTGGTTTGAGGAGCAGATTAATATGCGCTGGCCGAAGATCAAAGTGTTCCAGCCGCAGCCCGCGAAACCGGTCTCAGTTTGAACTGCGAGTACACAAGGAACACAACAAAGACCTTTTGCAAAAAACCGCCGGAAGAAAAAGTCTTCCGGCGGTTTTGGTTTTAAGATTGTCAGTGGCCGCCGTTGACGATGTTGGCAAGATTGAAGATGGGCAGGAACATACAGATGACCATGCCGCCGATGACGACGCCGAGGAATACGATAAGCAAAGGTTCGATGAGCGACATGAGACCGGAGAGTGTGGTATCAATCTCCTCATCCAAGAAGTCGGCGACGCGCTCAAGCATGTTATCAATGTTACCGGTCTGTTCACCGGCGCTTAGCATGCGGATAATCATGCTGGGAAAAATCGGGTGCTTGCCTAGCGCAGCAGAGATACCTTCACCGCGTTCGATATCGAGGGCGGAGGCCTTAATGGCCTTTTCCATGACCGTGTTACCAACGGTTTGGGACACAATCTGCAGGACTTCAAGAATTGGCACGCCGCTACGTACGAGCGAGGCGAGCGTGCGCGTGAAACGGGCGAGGCAGATTTTGTGGGCGATGACACCAAAGATGGGTAGCTTGATGCGCGTTCGGTCCCAAAAATCGCGGCCTTGTTTGGTCTTGATGAAATATAACCAGCCCCACACAGCAGCTCCGACGAGGACGATGAGATAAATCAAGTAATGCTGGACGATTTCGCTCAAGGCGATCAGGAATTCAGTCGGACCGGGCAGCTTGGCACCAAAGCCGGAATAAACTTCCTTAAATGTGGGAATGACCCGGACGAGCAGGAAAATGGTTATGCAAACGGCAACGACGCTCACCACAGTCGGGTACATCAAAGCGGTCTTCACTTTTTTACGGAGCCGCTCAGTATTTTCCTGATAGGTGGCCAGACGACCGAGGATTTCCGCGAGCAAGCCACCTTTTTCACCGGCGGACACCATGGACACGTAAAGGCGATTAAATGCCTTGGGATGGCGGGTTAGCGCCTCAGAAAAACTTTCGCCGGCCTCCACGCGCGAACAGACATCACGGATAACGTCGCGCATGACCTTATTCGGCGTCTGGTCACCCAGCGCCTGCAGCGCTTGGACGATGGCGATGCCGGCGTCAATCATGGTGGCGAGCTGGCGCGTGAAGACGACCAAATCATTGAGCGACACCTTGCCGCCCTGCGTCTGGCCGCGCTTGGCAGCCTTCTCGCGAATCTCAACGACGAGCAGGTTACGGTTGAGCAACGCGGCGATGGCGGCCTGTTCAGTGGCGGCCTCGACGGTGTTGCGAAGTTCGCGGCCGGTGGCCGTTTCCCTGGCGGTGTAGGCAAATAATGGCATACCTGTGTTCGTGAATAATTCAATATGGCGGAATTGCAAGTGCAATCCTTGCGCATGCCATCAGTGTTAGCACGATTTGTTCCAAGCTGACAGCTTGGAAAAATTAATAAATCTTTAAAACTCCTTCCTCGGCGAGCCGGAAGCGATTTTCCCTTGAAAAAAGCCACGCTTTATTTTGACTTTAAACACTGATTTTTTGCAATCCATTAGTTTTCAAGCAATTAAATAAACAGCAATCCGAAATATTTTTGTTGTCAACGGGCGGTTTTTTCCTTAGTTTTGCAATTAAACGCACCTGCAAGGTGCTGGGGTAAACTGTTTTTATCCCGTTTAACGCAGTCAAACAACAAACCAAACAACATCGGAGGAACAGATGAAGTTTAATAAATGGACATTGGGTCTCGCCGCCGTCGGAGCCGTCAGCATGGCTTCCGTCGTCCGCGCAGACGACGCACCGAAACTGAGCCAGGTTCAAACCGCGCTCTCAAACACCATCATCAGCGGCTATGTTAGCGCTTCTGCCAACTGGCAGTTGACGCCTGGCAATGCTAACGTGCCAGAATCACCCGCTGGTAACATCCCGCTCCAGAGTGGCAAAGCGAACGGCTTCAACCTTGACGTCGTGAAGCTCTCTATCAGCAAGGCGGAAGACGAATCACCATGGGCCTCCGGCTATGAAGCCGACCTGCTCTTCGGCCCGGACGCCGTCAACTATGATTTGGCTACAGGTTCCAACGGTAAATCCAGCAATCCTTCTGACTTTGGTATTCTTCAGGCCTATGTCACGTTGCGTACGCCGGTAGGTAACGGCATTGACTGGAAAATCGGTCAATTTAACACCGTTATCGGCTATGAATCTTTCGATTCGGCCAGTAATCCCAACTATACCCGTTCCTGGGCTTGGGCGGTTGAGCCAACCACCCACACCGGCGTCCTAGCGAGCTACACGGTCAATAGTGCCTTGTCATTCAACGCTGGCGTGGCCAATACCCTTAGTGGTGGCATCAACACACGCAACAACTATAACACGAGCAATGGCAGCCCTTGGCACAAGACCGTCTTGGGTTCTGCGACCTTTACCGCTCCTAGCAGCTGGGGTTGGGCCTCCGGTTCCGCTTTCTACGCTGGGGCAGTCTACGGTTTTGCTGGTGGCCAAGAAGGCACTGGCGGCTCCCAAGGTGGTAATCAAGGCAACTATTACCTAGGTGCCACTTTGAACAGCCCGTGGAAGGATGTCACCTTTGGTGCCGCCTTCGACTATGTTCAAAACTTGGGTGGAACGACAACGCCCAGCCCGGCTGGACCTCTTCATGCTGATGATTATATCTTTGGTCTCTATAACACCATTAAGACCACAGATAAGCTAAGCTTTAACACCCGTGGTGAATTCTGGGAAATTGACGCCAAGAGCGGTGCCTCCCAAGGCAGCGACGAAGGTATCTCCCTCACGGAAACCGTCGAATATGACCTCTGGGCCAATGTCACCTCTCGATTGGAATTCCGCTATGACAAAGTTATCGAAAGCGATTACGCCAGTGCAATCGGCTACGTCCTGCCGACTGGTGCTTATGTTGACTATGCCGGATCCTACGGTATCTATGCTAACGTGGTTTACAAATTCTAATCTAATTTAGAATTCTTGGCCCCTGCCGGTTTACCGGCAGGGGCTTTTCATTTCATCTTTCTCCGTCATCCGGTATTATCCAAGTCAGTGAAATTTATCCGTGACATCTACGCCGCTGGGCAGACGACCGATCAGCCTGTCATTTCCTTAGAATTTTTCCCGCCCAAGACTGAAGAGGGTGATTGCGTCCTGTTTGAAAAACAACTGCCAGCCCTGCTCGCCACGCGCCCGGATTTTTGTTCCGTCACTTATGGTGCCGGCGGCAGCACCCGCGACAAGACACTGATGATTGTGGATCGCCTTCAGCGCGAGCATGGCCTCACAACGCTGGCGCACCTCACCTGTGTCAACCACACCCGCGATGAAGTCCGCAGCCTGCTGGAAAAAATCCGCGCGCTTGGTTGCAAAAATATTCTCGCATTGCGAGGCGACCCACCTGGCGGCGGCGAATTCAAAGCCACACCCGGCGGCTTTGAATATTCCGCAGAGCTCGTAAAATTCATTGGCGAACTGGGCGATTTTTCGGTGGGCGTTGCAGGCTTCCCCGAAGGGCATATTGCCTGTCACTCCGGTAAGCACGCGGATTGGCAGCACTTGAAAGAAAAAGTCGAAGCGGGTGCGGATTTTGTGGTTACCCAATTATTTTTCAACAACGCGGACTATTTTGAATTCCGTGATTATCTCACGCAGAAACTAGGTGTAAGCGTGCCGATTGTGCCGGGCATTGTGGCTATCGTGAGCGCGACGCAGATTGTTAAGTTCACGCAAATGTGCGGCGCAAAAATTCCGCCAGCGCTGCGGACGAAGCTTGAAGAG
This sequence comes from uncultured Verrucomicrobia subdivision 3 bacterium, assembly GCA_903865745.1. GTDB lineage: Bacteria > Verrucomicrobiota > Verrucomicrobiia > Limisphaerales > UBA11358 > UBA11358. The sequence goes on from CAIPKV010000084.1 coordinate 37,464, forward strand.
ATTGGCACCGACGACGACGCAGCCCTGAAGTTCGGCATCGAATACGCCACGCGCCAGTGCCAGGAACTACTACAAGCCGGTGTACCCGGCCTGCATTTTTACACGCTTAACAAGGCTCACTCCACCGTTGAGGTCGTGAAAAATCTCGGGCTGGCCTGAAATGTAAGTAAGAATGATGAAGTAAATCCGGAGTCATCTGATTTCATCCCTAACAATTTCCCGTCGTTTACAGCCCGACCTGGTTTGCCATGATGCCGATGACACTCAGCGGACCCGTATCTTCCAGTCCATCCGCTGCCTTGTCGAGCTTCTGAAGTGAAAGCTTCGCGTTCTTCAGGAAATCCTGGTCGTTCACCAGCTTGCCTACCGTGCCCTGACCCTGATTTACTTTGATCAGGATGGATTCAAGATTAGTCATCGAGGCCGTCGTGGAGCGATAGAGTGTCTCATCCGTCAGCAACTTTCCAATCGTGCCCTGTCCAGCGCTCACGTTGCTCACCACGGCGCGAACCGAGGTGGCTGTGTCCTGTAGATTGCTTACGGTCGATAGCGCGGTGTTGTAAAGGGTGTCGTCATAGATCAATTTTCCGACCGTGCCCTGCCCGGCCGCAATTTGACTTGTGACATTTTTCACGTTCGCGATGGTCGCGGTAATGGGCGCACTGTTCTGCTTGATGAAGTCGGTGAGCGGCCCGAGCAGGTTGTCGATCTTGTCGCCGGTGAAGCTTTTGGTGAGGTTCTGAATCCCGCCGGCGGCGGCGTCTAACTTGGCCATGATGGCGCTCAAATCCGGTTGCTCTGCGGTCTCCAGCACCGCGCCCTCCTCGGCCTTGGGCGAACCTGGCGCGCCGAATGAGACGTTGACAAAATTCTGACCCATCAGGCCCGTAAATTTAATTATGGCTTTGCTGTCGGTTTTTACGCCGGCGTTGGGCTTGAGCTTCATCGTGACGCTGACTTTTTCATCGGCGAGCTCAATTTTTTCTACGCGACCAATCTCGACCCCGGCCATCTTAACCCGGTCGCCGACTTTCAAGTCCTGCACCGTGTCGAACAACGCACTTACATGGTAGCCACGGCTGAACAGGTCAGCGCTGCCGAGAGTTTCAATGATTAGGACAGTGGCGCATACGGTAATGGCCACAAAAAAGCCGAGCTTGGTTTCGAGTGAGTTTTTCATAGTCGGGGTTGTTTGTTGTCACGTTTAAAATCGGCGTTCAAAAATTCTTGGACGCGCGGGTCGTTAAAATTTTTCACAGTCTCCGGTGTGCCGACGGTGACAATTTGCCCGTCAATGATGACGGCGATGCGGTCGGCCACGCCGAACGCCAAATCCCGGTCGTGCGACACCACGAGGGAAGTGACGTGGATGCGACGATTCAGTTCGAGAATCTCATCACCGATGACTACGGCAGACAACGGATCCAGCTCGCTCGTCGGTTCATCGTAAAGAATTAGTTGCGGCTCAATAACCAGGGCGCGAGCGATGGCGGCGCGCTTTTTCATGCCGCCGGAAAGTTCGCTAGGCATCTTATCCACGGCTTCTTTGAGGCCGACGTCTGCAAGTTTTTCTTCGACAATTTTTTTGATTTCACCGGCCGGCTTCAGCCGGTGTTCAGTCAGATATAGGCCGACATTCTCCCCGACGGTGAGAGAATTTAGTAGTGCACCTGACTGAAAAACGAGGGCCATGCGATATTTGGCTGCGATTTCCGGCGTAGTCAACGGTTCGCTATTAATTAAAATTTCGCCCGCATCGGGCTCTTCCAAGCCGATGAGATGTTTGAGTAACACGCTTTTGCCGCTGCCGCTCGGCCCCATGATGACAAAGATTTCGCCGGGCTTCACCTCAATGTCCACGCCCTTGAGCACTTCCTGGTTGCCAAAGCTTTTGCGCAGACCGCGTACGACGAGGCCAACACCGGAATGATGATTGTTTTCGTTATCGCTCATTTCAAAAGGAAGCGAGTGAGTATGTAGTCAAAAATCACAATGAGCACGATGGAATTCACTACGGCCTTCGTGACCGAACGGCCGATGCCCCTCGGTCCACCGATGGTCACCAGCCCCTGATGGCAAGACACGGTGCCGATGATGACAGCGAAACAAAAGCTTTTGAAGACCCCGTTTGCTACGTCCTTCAAATCTACGATGTCCCGCAGGTCGGCAAAGAAAACGCGAAAGGGGATTTCCATGCGGTGGTTCAAATCCGCCACCACCGCGCCGCCAAACCAGCCGACAAGCACGGAAAACACTACAAGCATCGGCAGCGCGATGGAGATGGCCAGCAGGCGCGGCAGGACGAGGTAATGGATTGGGTTGATGTTCATCGTGCGCAATGCGTCAATTTCCTGATACACCCGCATCGAGCCAATTTCGGCCGCCATCGCCGAACCGATGCGACCAGCAATCAAGATGGCCATCATAACGGGTGCAAGTTCCTTGGCGATGGCGATACCGACGACGCCGCCGACGGCGTTAGGTAAACTGCGTTCCACCAGCACTGGTCCGGTTTGTAAAGCGATGACCGCACCAATGAAAAAAGACAGTACGCAGACCATTAGCAGGCTGGCGTTGCCAATTTCAAAAAACTGGTCAAAGATTTTATCACGCTGGCGCCATGCCTGTGGCATGGCCAGCAGCGTACGCCAGAACAATAGGACGATTTCTCCGATGTTCTCAAACATGATACAAGCGCGTTCTCATTGGGCGGCGGTTTTGGACACGGTCAAATAAAACAGCTTTGTCCGTTGGTTTTCCCCGTCACATTGATACTGGAAAAGGCCGAACAGGAGCGAGACTTTTTTATGTGCCGGGGCGGTCTCGCGGCGATATAAGTTCCAAATCAACGACTCGCTGGCCGCGCCAGACTTCGGGTTCTTCTCCGCGCGCCAGAGCGACCAAAGCGGGGACCAGTTACGTTCGATGCCGGAATTTTCAGGCACGGCGGGCTCGACTGGTGCGAGGACTTGGAGTTGCTCGTTGCCGTTGAAATCGCGGTGCCAGGTGAAAAACGGCCACATATCCACGCGTTGTTTCCAGATGCCGGTCTGGGTACTTTTCTCGAGGGTGTTTTCGTAAAGATAAAAAGCGACGCGCGTTCGCTTAAGGTCGAGCGGATCAGAATGGGTGCGGCGGAATGTGTAGATTGGCCAGAGATAAAAATCGCTTTCAAGAGTGTCATTGTGAGACTGCCCAAAAATCGGAAACACGCGCGAAGTGGTCTTGCCTTCGCCGCGTGCAAATATCACGACCGGCCACGGCATCTGCCATTCTTGGTATTTTTTCTCACGATTGTCCATCCAGGTAAACAGCGGCCAGATAACGGTCGTGGAATCCAACTTTGGCGAGCGGATGTAGGTGTAGAGCGGAATGCTGGCGCGGAATTTTTCGGGATTGTCTGTGCCAATACCATTGTTGTGTTTTAAGTGCAGTGGCCAGAGATAAAACGAGCGTTTGTAGCCCCCCACCGTTTCGATGTCGCCAAAGCCGTTAGTACGGAGCGTGACGATTTTTTGCTCGGTGCCTACCAGCGGCCAGACATGCCAGCCGTGCATTCCGTCGCCATGGCGGACGTCGCCAAATGGATAAAGATAATTATCTGTGACGACATCCTTCTTCCGCGTCTCGCTGTAAAAAGGGAACATCACAAAATGAATCTGGTCGCGCGAAAGCCGGTTTTTGATAGTGCCGTAGAATGGAAAGTACGCAGTGTAGTCCAAGTTCGTATCAGTTTTCGAGCGCTGCGAAAAATAAAAAGGAAAAATCGTGTGGCGGGTTTTGTCGGCGGCGGTCGGTTCCTGCCCGCCGGAAAAGCTGAGGAGTTGGAAAAGTTGCCAGCGCCATTCCTGGCCGTACTGGACGCGTGTTAGTAGTGGGTACAAAAAATCACGATTAGTGTAGGCGACCGACGGATTACCGACCTTCGAAAAAAAAGGCGGGAACGCGAATATGTTTTCGTCCTCGGTTTTCTGAGAATAATAAAATGGTCCAGCTGCCTCTGTGCGTTGACCCGCTTCCAACGTGAGGTTGAAGTGGTCAAAAAGAAATCCGAAGCTGTTTGTTTCGCTGGCCGTCGCGGTATTGCAAAAAATTCCAAGAGCACATGCCAGCATCTGCAACAAACGGTAACAGCGGCTATTGACGGGGTCGGCTGCCGTCGTTATCGTTATTTTTGACTGGAATATCATTTATTTAACTAAAATCTCGGCTTATTTAACATTGAGATTGACTTTATCAGTTTATCACTTAAATTCGCTTTAATTGAGGTTTTTGCCTCGGTTCCTCCTGACCCGGTGTTGGTGATGCGTTGCCAGCATCGGGTTTTTTATTTTCCACCAAAGGTTTCCGGCGGCTCATCAAATTCAACAGTGCGGGTAAAAATGTCAGAGCCGCAATCATACACATCGCTATGCCTACTGACATGATGTACCCGAGGCTGTGGATGCCGCGATGCTGGGCAAGTATGAGACTGCCGAAACCCGCGATGGCCGTCAATCCCGATACGAGCACCGCTTTACCTGTGCTACGCGCTAATATTCCCGGTGTGCGCTCCTCGGCGTAGCGGTTTAGGATGTGAATACCGTTTGTGACGCCGATGCCGATAACCAGAGGGAGCGTCATGATATTCGCCGGATTGAATGGCACGGAATTCCAGCCCATCAGTCCGACCAGCCATAAGGTTCCCAGTCCGACCGGAATCAAAGCCAAGAATACCGCCAGCAAGCTGCGGAAATGGAAAAACACCATGAGCGCAATTGCCCCAAGAGAATACCACGCCGCTGTGATGTAGCTGTCCTTCAGCAAGGTTGTGTATTCGAGCAACTGAACTGGCGTACCGGTGATGTTTGGAAGGTTGGTATCTTGCGGATCCAGTTCGCGCCGCAGAGTTGTAACAAATTCCTTCTGGTTGTCATGCTGCCAGACATTTTTCTTCGGATAGACTTGCAGCAGAAACTTTCCGGTCACGCCCACGAACCGGTCGCGTAATGCCGTCGGCAGATCTTCAATTCTCAGCGGTGCGGTATCGTCCTGTCTTTGCAACGTCTGGAACGTCGTGCGCAAATCGTCGAACAGCGCCTGCTGATACTCGGCGAGCTTTTCGCCGTGTTCAGCCAATACCGAGGCGTCACCCGCCAGCGTCGCACGGCGCAGTTCCAGAACGGTCTTTTGCAGCGACGCCAATTGCCGCGCCAGCGCGGGGTCGGTCTTATTAACTTCGTCGCGGGCGGCGCCGAGATAACCGGAAAAGGAATACAGCGTTCGCGTCAGCTCATAAATGTCCACTGCACGCATGTCTGGCGCGCTGAAATCGAGCGGCGCGACTTCGGCTTTGATGTCGGAAATCAGCTGTAGCTTTGCGCCTTGGTCCTGATGCAGGAAGCCGGCGATAGATTCCACGTCCGCAACCACATTGGTGAGCGAGCGGAGTTTTTTCTCCAGCCGGACCGCCTCGTCAAGGTTATCCGCCACCACCGCGCCGTATAGTACCGACTTATCCGCTGAATCAATTAGCTTCTGTTCATAAACCACCGCTGGCAGGCCCGTGCTCTGCATGTTCAGCAGATTGTAGTCAAAAAATACTTTGCGCGCCTCAAACGTTGCCGCCACGCTGACCATCACAATTACCAGCGTCACCATGACCGGTCGTTCCAGCCAGAACCGTTCAATACGCGCGCGCCGGTCATCCTCGTGGATTTGGTGGTCCAGCACGTTTTGTTTTCCGCGCAGCAGCATCACTGGTAAAATTGTCAGCATGGGAATCAGGCAGATCATCAGGCCGCCGCCGCAGATGACGCCCATTTCTTGTATGCCTTTGAAATGAGTGAAGGCCATCGCCACGAATGCCCCCGCCGTCGTCAATGCGCCGGTGAAAATCCCCTGGCCCGTGAACACCATCGCCTTGGTCAGTGCCTCCACTTCCGTTTTGCCGTGGCGCAATTCCTCTTCGTAGCGGGTGATGAGATGCACACCAAAATCAATCGCCAGCCCGATGAGCATCGGCAGGAACGTGATGGTCAAAATGTTTAGGTGCCCCACCGTCAACGTTGCAAACGCCAGCGTGTAGGCCAAGCCGAACAGCAGGCAAATAATGGCCTTAATGGGGCGCCCAGTCTCGTTGTAGCCGTAGATGAAAATAATCGCGCACAATACCAGCGCCACCACGCCCGCCACCGTTGTGTCCTTCTGCGACTGCGCCATCTCATCGTGATCCAGCACTGGTTCGCCCGTGAGCCCGGCATTGACGCCGGTGACCTCCATCCGCGTCTGCTGCACCAATTCGCGGATGCGCTCGACCGCATCGTCGCTCAAGTCGTCGCTCGGCGCGTGGGCGGTAACGAGGAAAATCTTTCCTTGATTGAATGTGATGTAGGTCCCTGCCGTCGCCTCGTCACCGGCGGCGAACAGGGCTGTCACGCCGGGAGATGGCGGTGTGCCGGGGCGTTCGAGGCAGTCGTGCGCCTGCTGCAAAATGCGCTCCAGTGCGGGCAGCGATTTTATCAACGTATTGTTCTGGGCATTTTCTTCGCGCTTGGCCGTGCGGAACTGCGTGTTGACTAGCTCAAAAAATGAAATCAGGTTCGTCGTCCGCGAAAATTTATCGATGAACGGTAAATCGCCCTTCAACGTATCGCGCAATTCGGCAAGGTCGTTTTCCGGCGCGAATAGCAGCGCCTTGTTGCCCATCATCGCCAGGTCACCTTTATAAAAAACATCCTTGAAGAGGTTCGTCTCCGCCTCCAGCCGCGCGCCAAGCCGCTCGACGAACTGCCGGTTTTTTTCCACGTTCTCGCTTTCCACCACTACGACGAGATCGTCCTGCTGCGGAAATTCTTTTTGGAATTCGAGATAGTTGTGGTGGTAGCGCTGATTGCCGCCGACGAGATTATCGCGGTTCGTATCGAACTGGAGATATTTGACGGTGATTCCGATGCTCAGGAAGAACAGCACCAGCTGCGGCCAGAAGAACCAGTGCGGCCGGCGGATGATCGCCGCCGTGAGCCGGCCCAGCACTCGCGCCAGGAAACTGTCTGGGCTCAACGCCTTCATCGTGCCTTAAGCTTTTTCCACAAATACCGCCGTACCGTAGCACAGCACCTCGGTGATGCTCGGCGCGATTTCCGTGGCGTCGTAACGGACACCGATGACGGCATTCGCACCGAGCTGGCCGGCGTGCGTGAGCATGAGGTTGAACGTGTCCTCGCGGGCGCGCTCGCAGAGGTTCGTATAGATGGAAATATTACCGCCGAAGATGGACTGAATGCTCGCGCCAAAATTGCCGATGACCGAGCGCGACCGGACCATGATGCCGCGCACCACACCAAAGGATTTGGTGATGCGGTAACCCGGCAGCTCGAAAGCCGTGGTCGTGAGGGGATGGGTCTGATCCATAAGGCAGTGATTGAACACGACTGGCCGCGTCCACAAAAGTCAAAACTTGCACAGCCTAACCCCGGGGCCGGACGGAAGCGTGTCCAGCCGGCGGAGAAAAGGTCTCGGCTGGGAGTGAATCAGGAGTGGCTGACAGTCTATCAGCCGTGGCTGGTTCTCTCTCAGGCATGGCTCGTTCACTTCCAGCCGACCAAACTTCAGGGCCAGCCAAGGGTATTTCTCTCCGACCTTAAGATATTTACCTCTCAACCTCAGCCATTTGTGCAAAAACCGTCCGGAAACCGGTTTGGAGGCAGGTCAAAGCTCGTCTTCACGCTCGGCGTAGAAAAGCTGGTAGGCGCGGTCGTAATCTGCCACCGGCACGAAGACTTGGGCGGGGCGGTTCAGGTCGCCTTCGTCCGACTGCGAGGCGTCCACGAACGCCTGCGTGGCGGCGATGCCGTGCCGATCCAACATCGTGACGAGCATCTCGGCGTTGACCAGCGGGCCGGTGTAAAACAGTTTCACGCTGATAGTGTGACACGGATTCCACCGATTTTCACGGATTCAATACAGAAGAGTAAGCTCGCGTTTAGGCTTGACGGGCATTGCGGAAATAGCTAACTTCCAAAAACAAAGCGGTTTAATTGCTGGCTCACCAGCGTGCGAAAGTCGGAGACACAAGTCTTTCCGGCTTTTTTGTTCGCCGGATGCCGCCGAGATGAGCGCTTTTAATCAGTTATGAATGCAGATTTTATTGCCGGATTGGAATTTTGGGAGCGCGAAAAAGGCGTCAGCCGTGAGGTCCTCATGGCTGCCGTCGAAGAGGCTTTGTTGCAGGCTGCCAAGAAGGCGGTAGGTCCTGCGCGCGAGCTCCGTGTAGAGATGAATTCCAAGAATGGCGACATTAAGGCGTTCGCCAAGCTAATTGTCGCGGACAAGGTTATTTCGCAGCACGACCAGATTTCCCTGTTCGACGCGCGCCGCATCAAGGCGGACGCGAAGGTGGGCGATGAAATTGAAAAGGAAGTGACGCCTCAGGGTTTTGGCCGCATTGCTGCGCAATACGCCAAACAGGCGCTGATGATGAAGGTCCGGCAGGCTGAGAAGGCCATGTTAATAACGGAATATAAAGACCGCGTCGGTGATATTATCAGTGGCACGGTGCGGCGCTTTGATCGTTCCGATGTGATATTGGATCTGGGTAAATACGAGGCTGTTATGCCGAACAAGGAACGCGTGCCGACGGAAGAATATCAGGTGGGCGAACGCATTCGGGCCATGATCAAGGCCGTGCAGGAAGGCGATCGCGGTCCGGAAATCATTTTAACCCGCGCAGATACTAAATTCATTGTAAAACTGTTTCAGTTGGAAGTTTCCGAGATCAACGATGGCACCATTGAGATCAAAGGCATTGCGCGCGAACCTGGTTTCCGCACGAAGATGGCCGTTTATTCCCGCGACCCGAAAGTAGATCCGGTTGGCGCCTGCGTCGGACTGCGCGGTCAGCGCGTAAAAAACATCGTTCGCGAGCTGAACAATGAAAAGGTGGACGTAATTCCGTGGTCATCTGACGTCAAGGCCTTTGTCACGAAGGCGCTGGAGCCAGCAAAGATTTTGCGCATTGAAATGGATGAGCAGCGCAAACGCGTGCATGTCCTCGTCGCGGAAGACCAGCTTTCGCTCGCCATTGGCAAGCGCGGCCAGAACGCGCGCCTGACGGCGAGGTTGACCGGCTGGGAAGTGGACATTGATCCCGAAGTCATCGTCACCAAAGGTTTTGACGAGAAGGTGGCGGAAGTCGTGGCGCAGATTGCGGCGATTCCGGGGATTACCCGCGAGCAGGCGGATGCGCTCGTGCACGCCGGTGTGACGCGGTTGGAAGATTTAGTGCAGGCGGAGCCCGGTGACATTGCGGACATCGCCGGAGTCGGCGAATATGCGGCGGCAATTTTGGAAGCCGCGCGCGCCGAAATGGGGCGTCGCCAGTTGTCTGTTGGTGGCGAGACCGCCAAGCGTTAAGATTTTATGGTGCTGACCGGAGTTGAAATTATGTTTGCGATTTGAGCCATGACGGCGAAGCGCACATTACGGTTGGCGATGGTAAAAAAGATTTATGCCCGTTCGTGTTTACGACATTGCGAAGAAACTTGGCCTGGAGAACAAAGAAATTCTCACGAAGGCCAAGGAGTTGGGCATTGCCGCCGCCAAGGTTCCTTCTAGCTCGCTGGATAAAATCAGCGCAGAGTGGCTTGAGGAAGAAATCATCAGGACCAATCCGGCCGTCGCCGCCCGCCTAGCGCCTAAGCCCGTCGAGGAACCCCCCAAGCCGGTAATCGAGGATAAAATCGAGATTATCCATGCGCCGGAACCGCCGCCGGAACCCGTCGTGGAAATCCAGCCGGTGCCAGAGCCGGAACCGGTCAAGGTGTTGGACGCGGTAGCCGAAGTCATTCCCGCCGCGCCCGTCAGTGAAATTTCTCAGCCAGTCAAAACCGTGGTTCCGCCGCCCGTGCCGAAACCGGTTATTCCCCCTGCACCGCCGAAACCGCAGATGGGCGAGAAGGTAGGCTTTATTCAATTATCTCCGCGCCCCGGCTCAGCCCGACCTGGCGAACGTGGCAATGAACGTGGCGGCCCGCCGCCCCGTCCCCAAACCACAGGCGGACGACCAGGCCAGCCGGCTTCAGGAGGTCGCCCCGGTCAGCCGCCGCAACGCGGAGATGGTCGCGGGCAGTTTCAACAACGCGGGCGCGACGGGCGACCGCTGCAAAATACGCCTGCCTCTAAGCCGGCGGCACCACAACAGCCGAAAATTCTGCTCCCAACGGATGCACAGGTCATCACCATCAAGCCGCCGATTGTCGTGCGTGCGTTGGCGGATGCGCTGAAGCAAAAGCCGTTCGCCATCATCGCCGAGCTGATGAAGCTGAAGGTCATGGCGACGGTCAATCAGTCCATTGACGAGAAAATTGCCGCGCAAGTCTGTGCGCATTACGGCTATAAGTTTGAGGCGGAAAAACGTGCCAAGGGTGAAGGCGTCGTTCACACCACAGAGAAAAAAGTCGAGTTGGACGTGGACGATAAGCCAGAGGATTTGAAGCCGCGCGCGCCTGTCGTGACCATCATGGGTCACGTTGATCACGGCAAAACTTCACTGCTCGACGTGATTCGCAAGGCAAACGTAGCCGCTGGCGAATCCGGCGGCATCACTCAGCACATCGGCGCTTATACGATTGCCGTGCCGCATCCGGAACGAAAAAGCGAGCTCGCGCAGATTACTTTTCTTGACACACCCGGTCACGCGGCGTTCAGCTCGATGCGCGCCCGCGGTGCGAACGTAACGGACATCGTCGTGCTTGTGGTTGCGGCCAATGATGGGGTTATGCCGCAGACTTTGGAGGCCCTCGCCCACGCGAAGGCGGCGAAAGTTCCTATTTTGGTGGCTGTTAACAAAATTGACCACCCGAACGCCAATGCGATGAAGGTGCGCCAGCAGTTACAGGAAAAAGGCCTGGTGCCCGACGACTGGGGTGGCGACACAATTTTCGTCGAATGTTCTGCCATGACGAAACAGGGTGTGGACAAGCTGCTCGAAATGATTTTGCTCCAGGCCGATTTGCTGGAATTGAAAGCGAATCCGAACCGTAACTCGAAGGGCAATGTTATCGAGTCAGGTGTTTCGCCTGGTGGACCGACCGCAACGGTGCTGGTGCGCAAAGGCACGTTGCACCTTGGCGACGTCGTAATTTGCGGCGAGTTTTATGGCAAGGTGCGTGCGCTCATCAATGAGGAGGGCCAGCGCTTGAAAGAGGCCGGCCCGTCCGTGGCCGTGAGCGTGCTCGGTTTGAATGGTGTGCCGGAAGCGGGCTGGGAATTCAGCTCTGTAGACGATGAGAAAGCCGCGCGTGCGCTTGCCGAGGAGCGGGCGCAGGAGGCCAAGAGCCAGGATCTGGAAAATCGCTCGAAGGTCACGTTGGAAAACCTCTTTGCGTCGCTCGAAGCGGCGGCGAGCAAAGTGTTGCGAGTTGTGGTCAAGGCGGACACACAAGGTTCCGTTGAGGCGATTGTCGAGGCTCTCAAGAAAATTGAGTCAGACAAAGTTTCGATGGAAGTGTTGCACAGCGATGTCGGCACGATTACGGAAAACGACGTGGCCCTAGCGTCCGCATCCAAGGCGGTCATCCTTGGTTTCCATACGCGGCTCGATAGTACTGCTGCAGAGAAGGCAAAACATGCCGGCGTGCAAATTAAGCTTTACGCGATCATCTACGAATTGATCGATCAGGTGAAGGATTCCATGGCCGGCCTGCTCGATCCCGATCTCAAGGACACCGTCGTTGGGTCCGCTGAAGTCCGTCAAATCTTTGAGTTGTCGAAAGGTATTCCAGTTGCGGGTTGTATGGTCACGAGCGGTCGAATCGTGCGCGGCAAGGTGCGCGTGCGCCGCAAGAAGGAAATCATTTATGAGGGCGTCACGCAGTCGCTACGCCGGTTTCAGGATGAGGCTAATGAGGTGCGCGCTGGCATGGAATGCGGCATCCGCATCGAAGGCTTTGGCGATTTTGAGGTTGGCGATGCCATTGAGTGTTACGCCGTCGAAAAGATCGCGGCGAAGCTGTAACGTGCCGCCCAGCAACCTTTAATTGCCATGCCTAATCTTCGACACGAACGCGTGCGCGAACTTTTGAAGCGCGCAATTGGTGAGGCGATCCGCCGCGAATTCCTTGTTAATGACGTGGGACTAATCACAGTCAACGACATTGAGGTTGGCGGAGATTTGAAATCTGCCGTGGTCTTCATCACCATTCTGGGTAATCCGACGCAGCAGAAGCACGGCCTGCAAGTGCTAGAACAAAATCGCATCCGGGTCCAAGGGCTTGTTGCCAAATCCGTCGTGCTGAAGTATATGCCGACACTAAAATTCATTGTGGATGACTCCATTGTGCGCGGCAACCGCGTATTGCAAATTTTGGATGAACTGGAAAAAGTCGCGCCTGTGGATAGCGGGCCGACCGAGGAGCCTGCGTGAAAACCTACCCGAAAGTCATCGACCGCATCCTTGAGGTCGTCCGTGAAAGCAAAACATTTTGTATTGTCGGACACATGCGGCCAGATGGTGATTGCATCGGCTCGCAGCTCGGCCTCGCGCTTGCTCTACGCAATGAGGGCAAACGCGTCACGGTATGGAATCAGGATACTATCCCGCTTAAGTATAAATTTCTAACCGGTGACGGGCTAATTGAAAAACCACAACGCGGCAAAAAATTCGACTGCGTCATTGCCACCGACTGCGCAAGTTACGAGCGATTGGGTACGACTGGCGAATGCGTTAAGCAACGTAAAGTCCTGATTAATATTGATCATCATGCGACCAACCCGCGCTACGGAGACGTCAATTGGGTCTCGCCGCGTGAGCCTTCCACTGGTGAACTGATTTACCGTCTATTAAAAGTTGCGCGCTGGCCGATTACGCCGACGATTGCCGACCTACTGTTCACTGCCATCTCAACAGACACCGGCTCGTTCCAGTATCCAAACACTCGCCCAGGAACTTTTCACGCTGGTGCGGAGCTGGTAACGCGCGGTGCGAATCTCGCGAAAATTTGCGACGAAGTTTACCAGTCGTATCCGCTTTCGCGTGCGAAATTACTCCAGCACGTTTACAGCAAATTTCGTCTGACTGATAGCAACCGCATCGCGTGGCTATGGCTAAAGAAAGTAGATTTCACTCGTACAGGTGCAGAGAGCGACGACACGGAAGGATTGATAGACCACTTGCGGGCAATTGAACCTGTCATTATTGCCTGCGTGTTTGAGGAAATTGAACCTGAGATGACACGCATCAGCCTGCGTTCGAAAAGTAACAAGGTGAATGTCAGTGAAATCTGCGGACAATTCGGAGGTGGTGGCCATCCGGCGGCGGCAGGAGCGCGCATTACCGGTCAGCCGCTATCGGTGCAGCGTAAAATCATAGCCGCCATAAAGTGTGCGCTGAAGGCAGCGAATTAATTTCGTTTCCATGCAAGACTTATCCGCACTCGACGGCGCGATTCTCGTCGATAAGCCAGCTGGCCCAACCTCGCACGATGTTGTGGACGCCATCCGCCGCAAGTTTGGGATTAAGAAAGTCGGCCATTGCGGTACGCTTGATCCAAACGCGACCGGGCTTTTAATTATCGTTCTTGGTCGTGGCACAAAGTTGTCTGAGCGGCTCATGGGAGACGACAAAGTTTATGAAGGCACGATTAAATTTGGTGAGACGACGGACAGCTACGATTGTGACGGTGAAATTACCGCTTCGTTGCCGGTGCCGTCGCTGTCGCTAGACTTTTTGAACGAAGAGGCAGCAAAATTTATCGGCGATCAGATGCAGCTGCCACCGATGGTTTCGGCGATTAAAAAAAATGGCGTGCCGCTCTACAAACTGGCGCGCAAAGGCATTCAGGTACAACGGGAGGAGCGGTTAGTCCACATCTATAATTTCCGTTTTACAGCCTACGTTGAACCGCTCGGGCAGTTTCGCGTAGCCTGTACGAAGGGTACTTATATCCGTAGCATTGCACATGACCTTGGTCAGAAACTCGGCTGCGGTGCGCACCTGACAACCTTGCGGCGTAGCGCCTCGGGAAAATTTGACGTGAAGGACGCGCTTTCACTGGATACGATTTTACAACTATCATTGGCGAAACTAGAGAAACGAGTCATGCCGTTTCTGAAGCTCGTCGCCAATGCTTGACGCATGAAAATCATCCGCGCGGCAAAAGACCTTGGCAATGGCAGCCGCAAGGTTTGTCTGGCAATCGGTGTTTTTGATGGTGTGCATCTCGGCCACCAGCAAATTATCCGGCAGACTGTGGCTGACGCACAAAGCCATGATGCCTTGGCGTTGATTGTGACGTTTGACAAACATCCAAATGCCGTCGTTGCACCGGAGCACCTGCCGCTACAGATTTTTTCGCGGTCGCAAAAAATTAGCGCAGTTGAAGCAATTGGCGCGGACGCATTGCTGGAAATTCCATTCAACCAGGAATTCAGCGAAAAATCCGGCGAAAAATTCATTCGCGAGCTATTGCGCGACCTAGGGAGCATCCAGAGCATTTGCGTGGGTTCTGATTTTGTTTTTGGCCACAAGCGGACCGGCAATGTAGAGTTGCTTAAAAAACTGGGTGCGGAACTGTTATTTCAAGTCCACGGTATTGCCGCTCTGGCATTAGATGGCCGGGTGGTGAGTAGTACTTACATTCGTAAGCTGGTTCGCTCGGGCAGTTTTGACGCAGCAAGCCAGATGCTAGGCCGGCCTTACGCAATTTGTGGATGCGTGGTCGAAGGCGACAAATTAGGCCGGCAACTTGGCTTTCCAACCGCCAATTTGGATACGGTTAATCTAGCACTACCGCCCAAAGGTGTTTATGCGGCTAAGACAAGGTTTCAAAACCGGTCTTATCATGTTGCGCTAAATATCGGTGTGCGCCCGACCATTGCGAAAAGTCCGCAGTTACGAGTGGAGGCGCATCTGCTTAATTTCAGGGGAGATCTTTACGGGGCCGAGCTGGAAGTGGAAATCATCGCAAAGTTACGCGATGAAAGGCATTTTGAATCGCCGGCGGAACTGCGGGAGCAGATTGGTCGTGATGTGGCAGCGGTGCGGGCGGCAGTATGAATAAATTTTATGGAGTTTGATTCAAACGGTCTATCGAGGACAGATAGACCAAAACGCAAGATTTTCCTTGTAATTTCAAGCAAATAAGCTAGGATTGACCTGCGTCAGTCTTCTGGTGTTCGCAGTTCCAGCTTCACAGCCAAGAACGCGGGTGTTTCGTCAGAAGCCGTGTTTTTTACGGTCAATGGCAATATTTCTGAACCGGCGCGGTATTTTTCGGTCTGATTTTTATGTCGAAACGCAAAGTTAAGTTATCCAAGTCCGCCCGCGCCAGTTTGCCCAAGGCTTTAAAAGCCAAAACTTCTCCCATTCGGAGGAGATTTGTCATTTCAAGCAAGGCAATTAAGCCGGAAGCGGCCAAGCCTACACCAGCCGCCATCAAAGTTGCTACGGTTAAACCCTCGGCCAGCAATCCGCCACCGCCACCGCTGACTGGCAGTGCCATGACTTCTGTGGACTTGACTGAGACGGTGAAAACCTTACTGCACCTATCCCAAGAGCATGGCTACATTACCTATGACGACATAAACGATATTCTCCCCGACAATCTGAGCCCGGAAGACCTTGATACGTTATTGACTAAGCTTCGCAGTCTCGACGTGGAAATCGTGATGGATCAAGCTGAAGCCGAACGTTCCGAACGTACTAAGGGCCCCGAGCAAGCGCAATCGGAAGAGGCCGATGACGATTCACGGTTAGAAATTTTAGACGACCCGGTGCGCATGTATATGAATCAAATGGGCAAGGTTCCCTTGCTCACGCGTGAACAGGAAGTTGAGATTTGCAAAAAAATTGAAGAGGCAGAAGTGGAAATGAAACGCATCGTTTATAGCCTCGGTTTCACAGCGAAGGAGCATATTGCCATTGCTGAAAAAATATTGTCAGACCCTCCAAAAGAGCGGTTTGACCGAGTCATTGTTGATAAAAAAATTGCCAATCGTGAGGGTCACCTAAAGGATTTACGCAAGATTATCAAGAAGGTTCACGCGCTTGATGTAAGCGTGGATGCGAAGTATTTTGCTTGGCAAAAAGCGCAGCAGAAGGGTCGCAAGGAAAAGATGGAAAAGGAGCTAAAGAAATTGGGTGCCAAGTTGCAAGAGACCTTTTTAAAATTTTACTACAAACAAAAGGTGGTCGAGGAGATGATTGTTGTTGCTGGCAACATTTATGAAAAGTTTCAGGCGAGTGTGCGCAATTTGGCGGAATTGGAAACTCACCGTAATACATCGGAAAAGCGCGCCGCTGTTGAAGCTGAACTGCAAAAAATCACTACGCTTGAACAATTTGTCAGGCTGCCACGCGAAGAATTTTACGCAGCATTCAAGGCATTGAAAGCGGCAGCGGATCGTGGACTCAAAGCCAAGACCCACATGGCCGAAGCGAATTTGCGTCTTGTTGTTTCAGTTGCAAAAAAATATACGAATCGCGGGCAATCTTTCCTCGACTTGATTCAGGAAGGTAATATTGGCCTGATGAAGGGCGTTGAAAAATTTGAGTATCGTCGCGGCTATAAATTTTCCACTTATGCTATTTGGTGGATCCGTCAGGCCATCACGCGCAGCATCGCAGATCAGGCACGCACGATTCGTATCCCGGTGCACATGATTGAGATCATGAATAAGCTTTGGCGTGCTCAAAAACAGCTTACACAGGAGCTAGGCCGTGAACCCACGCCGGAAGAACTCGCCGACGAAATGCACATGCCTGTATCGCGCATTCATGCGCTGCTAAAAATGGCACAGCAACCAGTTTCGCTACACGCACCTGTTGGCGATGACGGTGATGTAAGTGTGGGAGATTTCATTGAGGACAAATCTGCTGAAAATCCGTCGGATGTGACTAGCTATAGTTTGCTTCGAGAAAAATTGAGCGATGTGCTCACGACCCTGACAGAGCGTGAACGGAAAATTCTCGAAATGCGTTTTGGTCTTGCGGACGGTTACGAACGGACTTTAGAAGAAATCGGTAAGATGTATAACGTGACTCGCGAACGGATCCGCCAAATTGAGGCAAAAGCTTTGCGTAAGTTGCGTCACCCGACGCGTGTGCGTCATTTGCAAGGTTTCCTCGAAGGTGCTGAAGTCGCTGCCTAGAAAGGTGAATTTAAAAAAACCGTCCGCATTTTTTATTGCGGACGGTTTTTATTTTCAAACCTGGATTGGTAATATTAGCATCGCTCGACCGTTCTGGTAAAGTCGGCGTTGAAGTTCAAAGACGGTGTGGTTATGCAGCCAACGCGTAATGATACTTTCGTCCTTGAATACGAGTTGGCCAGCGAAGAACTGCGCCTGCGGAAATTTTTCGGCGATGTCGTCGCATAGCTTAGCTGCCTCCTCTACGATGTCCGTACCAAGTGCGACTTGCGACTCGGCATAAAACCCGCGTTTGCTCATGTAGTTGATATAGCGGTTAACTTCAGTGCGCGAATGTTCGCGTAAATTTTCCACTTCGGCCGCACCTTTGAAATTACCCGCGTCCAGCACGCCGACTTGCACGAAGACAAAATTTTGATAGACCTTCGGAAACATCCGCACGACAGCTAGAAGCGTATGCAGGCCCAAACCGTTGAAGCCGTTGACTAACAGTACGGCGGTGCGAGCATTTAGATCGCAAGGGGGCGGCGTTTTTTCTACCACGATGGCGTCGTCGGCCAGTGCGGCGGCAACTAGCTCGTTTAGACGGTGCAATTTTTTCTGTGTTTGGCGGTAATGATGTTTCACCCAAAAAGCCAGGCCGACGAGCGCGCCGGTTACAAGCAGTGTAGCCCAACCCCCTTCATCAAATTTGACGACGCATAAAGAAATGAGAATACCACTGGTAAGCAGCAGGCCAATGCCGTTGATGATAATTTTGGTTTTCCATTTTGGTTCAAGCGCACGTTCCAGCCACCAATGTCGCACCATACCCAGTTGTGAAAGACTGAAGGTGATGAATACGTTGATACTGTAGAGTACCACTAGCAGGTTAACAGAAGCGGCTGTGAAGAAAAGCAACACGAATGCCGCGCCGCCCATGAGCAACACGCCATTTTGGGTGACCAGCCGGTCACTCAAAGTGGCGAAGCGGGTTGGCATCCAGCGGTCCACCGCCATGTTGGCCAGTACGCGCGGGCCACCGAAAAATCCGGTTTGCGCGGCTATAATTAAAAGTGCGCCTGATGAGGCCATCGCGGCGATGACAAAACCTTTGGAGGCAAATACCGGCCAAGCAACGGTGATTTTTTCAAAAAGCACGGCGTTTAATGTTTTCCCATTCACCGGTGTGACGTGATACAGCAAATACGCCAGCAGCAGCCCGCCGACGACGAACGACAGCGATGCCGCCATGTACACCATGGTCCGTTTACCAGTCTGAACACGTGGTTCGCGCAGCGTGTTAAGGCCGTTACTGACGGCCTCGATACCGGTGTAAGTGCCGGCGCCGAGACTGTAGGCACGCAATACCACGGCGATTAGGCCAAGCCAGCCGAGGTCAGCCGCTCCCGTGTGCACATCGGCCATCATACCGTGGGCGATGGTGGGTAATTCCCGGAAGTGGGCGCAAATCGCCCAGACAATCGCGAACGTGTAACTCAAGACAAAAACGAAGAATACTGGTACCCAGAGCATCACGGATTCCTTGGCACCGCGCAGGTTCAGCAGCGTCAGAAAAACGACAAGCCCCAGCGAAAACTTCAGTTTCCACATTTGCCATTCGACTGGCAGCATACTGAAAATGGCGTCTGCGCCACTCGCCACACTTAGGGCAATGGTCAAAATATAATCGCCGATGAGCGCGCAGCCGGAAATGACGCCGACTGTGGGCGACAACAGTTTGCTGGCGACAAGATAGCCGCCGCCGCCGGTGGGGAATGCTTCAATGATTTGAGTATAGCTGATACAGATGATGACGATGGTGAGTACCGTTGCCAGCGCCACGAATAGGCTCAAATAGGTGTGACTACCCAAAGCGAGGAATGCTGCTTCCGGGCCGTAACACGAGGATGATAAGCCGTCCGCGCCGAGGCCCACCCATGCCAGCAGTGCTACGAGCGACATGTTGTGGAAGATGCGATTGTCAGAAATATTCCGCGCTCGTCCAATTACCACGTCTTTCGCTAACCGAAATACATTCACAGAGAACTTTCTTTTCTACGTTTGATTTGGGTGACGTGGAGGCCGCAGACTTTGCGGTTCCAGAGGATCGCCCTTCCAATTGCCTACGAGATTAGCTGACGGGCTGGGCCTTGAAAGTGGCCTTGAAATCAGTTGCCTGACTTCATGCGCCCCGTCCTCAATCGTTTGAGGATTTTGGGTCTCCCGCATCCGGCTCCAGGAAGGAAGCCGGATTTCGGCTGCAACGATATGATTAAATCATAGCCGCCCTAGTTTGTCAAATTACCCACAATCACGCAGAAAACCGTTGCCAAACCGTTGCCGCCCGCGTCTCATTACGTGAAGGCATGTATTTAGTTCTCGCCACAATTTTAGTTTTCCTGCCTGCAAGCTTGTTGGCGGCAGTCGAAAGCATTTCAGCGCCGCCACCTTTGCGTGAATTTCGCGCGACCTGGATTACCGAGGTTGCCGTCAATCCCGACTGGCCGTCCCAACAGGGATTGCCAGCCAGCCAGCAGAAAGCTGAGCTGATCGCCCTGCTCGATCACGCGCAACAACTGCACCTCAATGCTGTTATTTTTCAGGTGCGGCCGGCGTGCGACGCTTTTTATTCCTCGCCGATTGAACCGTGGTCCGACCGCATCACCGGGGTGATGGGCAAGGCGCCAGAACCGTTTTATGATCCACTAGCGTTCGCTATCGCGGAGGCACACCGGCGCGGCTTGCAACTGCACGCGTGGTTCAATCCGTTTCGCGCCGCGCATCCTTCAACCAAGTCACCACCCGCTCCTAATCACGTCACCCGGACGCATCCTGAACTGGTCCGACATTACGCCGACCAAGTCTGGCTCGATCCCGGCGAACCGGCGGCGCAGGCGCGCACACTGGCGGTCATCCTCGATGTCGTGAAACGTTACGACGTGGATGGCATTGTTTTCGACGACTATTTTTATCCCTATCCCCAAAAGGATTGGGCGAACCATGAAATCAATTTCCCCGACGACGCCAGCTGGAAAAAATATGGCGAGGCCAGCGGACTGACCCGGGAAGACTGGCGGCGAAATAATGTAAACCAGCTTGTCCAAAAGATTTCGCAGGAAATCAAGGCCGCCAAGCCGCAAGTACAGTTTGGCATTAGTCCGTTCGGCATCTGGCGTCCGCAAAACCCCGCCCAAATAAAAGGTCTCGACGCTTATGCCAAGATTTACGCCGATGCGCGGCTGTGGCTCGCCAGTGGCTGGGTCGATTTTCTTGCGCCGCAACTTTACTGGCCCGCCTCGGAGCGCGAACACAGTTTCCCCGTGCTGTTCAATTGGTGGCGCGCGCAAAATCTCAAAGGCCGCCACGTCTATGCGGGATTGGACGACACCAAATTTCCAGCGGCTGAAATCGCGCAGCAGATCCAGACCGTACGCACCCAGACCAGCGTCAGCGGCGAAATTCATTATCACCTGCGCACTGTGACAGCGAATCCCGCGCTCGCCGCCGCCGTGCGGGCGCAATACGCAGAGCCCGCGCTGGTGCCCGCTTCGCCGTGGATTCTGGCGCTGCCGCCGGTTAAACCGAAATTGACGGTGGACACCGGCAGCCGTTCCGCGCACATCCGTTGGGAGAACTTAGCTGCCGATCCCGTGCGCAACTGGCTGTTCCAAGCCTGCGTCAGTGGTAAATGGACGACCCAAATTTTCCCCGGCGGCCAGGCCGATTATTATTTTAACACCGCCATTCCCGACGCCGTTTCCCTGCGCGCCGTGGACCGGCTCGGGAATCTCAGCGAGTCGGCGGTTTGGACGCCCCTGAGATATTCGCCGCCGGCCACTACGCGGGGCGCGGAGCGAATTAAGAATTAAACATGAAGTCTGCAGAAGTTTTTACGGGAGCCTTCACTCCATCCTTCAGCGTTCAGCCTTCTGCCTTCGGGCGAAGGGGTGAAGTTGGTTTTGGAAGGGCTATAAGCCGAATTCTGTCTGCGCCTTGCGGCGGAGAGAATCATTTGTCTTAGCGACCGATACCCGAAACCTGTCCGCTTTCGCGGACGCGGAGCGGGCCGCTCCTCGGTTTCCAATTTGGCCTTGCACCCGATGGGGTTTTCCGTGCCGTGTTGCTTGCGCTTCACGCGGTGGTCTCTTACACCACCTTTTCACCCTTACCATTGAACTTGCGTTCAACGGCGGTCTAATTTTCTGTGGCACTATCCGTCGAAAAGTCTTCCAACTTTCCGCCTGCGTGTATCCCAATCGATACCGACTTGGGTTACGCAGCATCGCGCCCTATGGAGTTCGGACTTTCCTCCCCGGACTTGCGTCTGGAGCGATTCTCCGCCCTTCCAAAACCAATTTTATAATAAACGAAGCCGCTCGAAGTCTCAAGTAGCGAACCTAACCCGCGCCGGCGCCCATTTTTATGCGGAAAACCGATCCGGACTTACGGGAGCAACCCTTTGAAGCACGGAAGCCGGAGCCCGACTTACGGAAGCCGCCCGTTGGCTTCCGGATAAACCTCGCCGACGCACGGATGCCGCCGACTCACTCACGGAAATGCGTCCTCGACCCACGGATAAACCACCTTCACTCACGGAAAAACATGGGCGGCTACCGGAAGAATGTCACCGACGCACGGAAGTCGGACTGGTTTATCCGGAATAATATGAGATTTTTCCCGGTCAAAACCGTCGATTTGTCCTATCTTGGGACAGTTTTACCTCTAAACCCGGGTTTTTTGCGTATCAGCCCCCTGTTTACCCAAATACCTGAAGAATGGTTCGGCGCCCGTTTAATCCGCCGCCGTCAATTCCATGCCGCCGGTGAAATACAAAATCCGGCCGCAGTTCGGACAGGTGATGATTTCCGCCTGCGCGCGGCAATTCGTCACAATCTGCGTCGGCAGCTTCATGTGGCAGCCGCCGCAAGCGCTGTGTTCCACGCTGACGACCACGTTCTCGCCCTTGCTCTTGAACAGGCGCTCGTAGCGGTTCCGCGTCGTTTCGTCTACGGCGGACGCCAATTGCGCGCGGCCAGCCGTCAGTTCCGCAAAATCTTTCTTCAAATTTTCTTCGCGCTGGTTCAACTGGCCGATCTGGTCGTCCACGAGCTTCTTCGCGGCGGCGGCCTCGATGGTGGCGCGGGCCACTTCCTTCTGCGCCGCCTCGGCCTGTTCCATCAAAACAATTTCGGCGTCCTCAATCTTAAAGATGACTTCCTTGGCCATCTCGATTTCGTGGGTGAGCGCCTTATATTCTTCATTCTTGCGCGTCTGCAACTGCTGGTTGAGGTACTTCTCAATCTGCGACTTTTTGCCTTCGATTTCGAGGTCGCGCTGTTTGCGTTCAGATTCGATTTGTTTTACGCGCAGCTTCGCCGCTTCGAGCGCGGTTTGGGTGCTGGCGGCCTTGGACTTGAGCGATTCGCGTTCGGGGCCGATGTGGGCCAGTTCCTGGGTGACACGGTGCAATTTCCGGTCGCGATCTTGTAAGACGAGAAGCTTCTCAATGATTTCCTGCATGTGTGCCCAAGGCTAACTGCGAAAGAAATTCAAGTCAATGCGCGGAAGAATATTTGCCACCGCGACCCCGGGGACACCGGGAAAAACAAAATTAAGTTCAGCCGCCCCGGTGCGCTTGGGGTGACGGTGGCGAAGGTTAAATTCCTTTTGCAGTTTCACTGGTGGCGGCTACCTTACGCCCATGCGTTTTATCGGCAATGTCATTGAAAAATTGCAGCGGCATCCCAAGCGGGTGGTGTTTCCCGAGGGCACGGAGCCGCGCATTTTGCAGGCCGCGCGGCAGTTCTATGCGCTGCGGCTGGGCGTGCCGATTTTGCTGGGCGACCAGGCCCTGGTGCGGGAGGCGGCGGCAGCAGCGAAAATTTCTTTGGAGGGCATCCGCGTCATCAATCCCGCGGCGAGCGAGGACCTGGAAAATTTTTCCAGCCGGCTCTATCGCATCCGCCGCGAACGAGGGTTGCGTCCTACCGAAGCGCGCGAGGCGATGCTCCAACCGAATTTTTACGGCGCGATGATGTTGGCAATGCATCAGGCGGATGGCCTCGTTTCCGGCGCGTCCCACATCACGGGTAGTGTGCTGCGGCCGTTATTTCAAATCGTCAAGGCGGCGCCGGATATCGGCGCGGTTTCGAGCTGCACGGTGATGGAGGTCGAGGATACGCGCATCGGCGAAAACGGTACGCTCTTCATGGCCGACTGCGGCGTGATTCCCGAACCGAATGTGGAACAGCTCGCGGATATCGCCGTTTCCACCGCTCGGCTAGCGAGACATATGCTCGGCGTGCGCCCCCGCGTGGCGATGCTTTCGTTTTCTACCAAAGGCAGCAGCGGCGCACATCCGTCCATCGGCAAAATGCAGGCGGCCACCGCCCAGGCGCGGCATAAGGCGTCGCAGTTGAATCTGGAAGCGGACTTCGACGGCGAACTCCAAGTGGATGCCGCGCTTATGCCGGAAGTCGCGGCGCGCAAATTGCATGACAGCCAGGTGGCGGGCCGCGCGAATGTGTTGATTTTCCCCGACCTCAATTCCGGCAACATTGCCAGCAAGCTCGTTAGCGTTGTCAGTCGCGCGAACACTTACGGCCAAATCTTGCTGGGCTTAAACCGGCCGGCTTCGGATGTGTCGCGTGGCTCCAGCTCGCATGACATTCTCGGCGTTGCGGCCATTATCGGTGTGCAGGCGACGGGGTACCAGAAACTGTATCCTGGTGCGGATGTAAAACTTCCTGGTGAATAATTTCATGTTACCTCTCTCTCCGTTTCTTAAAACGCTGCCCACGTATCAGCCTGGTCGCCCGATCGAAGAAGTCGCGCGCGAGCTTGGCCTGCCCGCCGACAGCATCATCAAAGTAGCGTCGAACGAAAATCCATTCGGCCCCTCGCCGCTCGCCATGGCTGCACTGCAAAAGGCGATTCCCGGCGTGAATCTTTATCCGGACGGCAATGCGTTTTATCTGAAGCAAAAGCTTGCCGCAAAACTTGGCGTGGAAACCACGAACCTCGTGCTCGGTAATGGTTCGAATGAAATCATCGAGTTTGTCAGCCACGCATTGCTGACGCCTGACTCGAACATCGTCGTTTCGCAATACTGTTTTGCAATTTATCCCATCGTCGCAAAAATGGCCGGGGCTAATGTGATCACGGTGCCCGCCAAAAACCATGGGCACGATTTACCGGCGATGCTCCGGGCGATTACGACCAAGACACGCATCGTATTTGTCGCCAACCCGAACAATCCTACCGGCACGCTGGCACCGCGCGAGGAACTCATCAAGTTCGTCAACGAAGTGCCGGACGAGGTCTTGCTGGTATTGGATGAGGCCTACATTGAGTTTCTTGCCGATCCAGTTGACTTGATCCCGCTAATCCGCCTCGGCGCGCGAAAGAATTTAATCTTGATGCGGACCTTCTCAAAGATTTATGGCCTCGCTGGCCTGCGCATTGGCTATGGCATCGCGGCACCGGAGTTGGCCGCCGCGCTGGAAAAAATCCGCCAGCCGTTCAACGCCAACCTGCTCGCGCAGACCGCCGCGCTCGCCGCGCTGGACGACGACGAACACGTCCGCAAAACGCGGCAGAATAATTTCGCCGGACTGGATTTTTTCGCTAGGGCGTTTCGGAAAATGGAACTGGAATTTGTGCCGTCGTCCGCCAATTTCATTCTCGTGCGCGTGGGCGAAGGCCAGAAAGTTTTTGACGCGATGCAAAAGCTCGGCGTCATCACGCGCCCGATGGGCGGCTACCAATTGCCGGAGTGGATCCGCATTTCCGTCGGCACGCAAAAGGAAAACGAGCGTTGCCTCGCTGCATTGAAAGCTGCGCTGAAAAATAAGGACTGACCCCTTTATGCCTGTTTCACTTAAAGAAGCATGGGCGATGAGTTGGCCGCCAACTGACGCCATGGCCAAATTTGTTAAGAATGAGCAGACAAATGAATCGATAATTCATGCCCTCGGATGGATAGCAATATCGTTGCCTAATTCGTTTGATTTCGCCCCTGAACAGACTGTGAAGGGACTCTCGTCACTTTGGAAAATGTCGAAAGGTATATCTCTCGACGAAGCGCAGAAAAACGCTGCATTCGCTTTAGCATTACAACAGGCGGCAGCAGCAAAAAACCGAGCTGACGCCATTGACAATAATACGACAAATCCACTACCGCTTCCGTCTAAACATCAGATGCAAATTGTAGATATTGCTCGACGCGAAGTAGCCGACCGTTACAGCCTTGAGCCAAAAGATTGGAAAGTGATTAATGGCTTCACGGATAATCAGACTGCCGATTTTCACCCAGATGCCAACGCATTTTACAATCAGGCCATAACGTGGGCCGAAAATGCGAAGGCGGCTGCCGCAGGCAGCGCAAATGCGCTTCGTTTCATTCAGCAGAAGGTGGTGGCTGGTAGCGTAGAGACTACGCCAAACTTGCAGGACATCGCGGTCAAAACGCTGCAGACACTTATTCTCGGCAAGCATCCATCCGATTCCCACCACGATTACTTCAAGATAGCCGAGACGCTTGGAATTCCGATGCCAAAGGAAGCGGTGGATGCAGCGATGGAATACCATCTCAAGGCTGCTGAACAAAAAAATCTGGAAAGACTGCGTGTTGCCCAAGAAAAAAAAGAGGCGCTGAAAAGAGTGGGTTCGAAATCAAATCTACAAACGCAACCACCCGTTCAACAAAAGACAAAATTTTTGAATAAACTGGAAGAAAACGTTTTAGACGTATTTTGTTCGATTTGTTTATGGGTATTTGGGGCAATAATGGTGATTGGTGCAATTTTGTGGATTGCTCATCAGTTCACACCACCAGCACCGGACGACATTGATGCTGATCCATTACAAGGAACAGGAAGATAAATTTATGAATTGGTTTGAAAAGCTTTTGAGTTATGAAGAAACAAAAAGAAATCCCATTCTTAAATGCCTATAGCCGGAAGCGAAATGCGCTCTTGGTGAAGGCCATCTCCGAGCAATCGCCGACATCGCTCGAAGAACGCATAGCGCAAGTGGAGAGGCTTAAAAAACAAACGGACGACAATTTGAAGAAGAACGTGGTGCATACGGAGCCAGTAAAAGCTCCAGACGGCACAGGTCGGAATACCGTTCAATGGTCGGTTTGGTCTAAAGCGCCGGAGAGCGGTTTCGGCCACGGCATCCAATATCACGACAGAGAAAGACAGCTCAATGATAGTTTGGTTGCCTTCATCCGAGGGTTTAGCTGGCGGCATAGCCACTCTGCCATAGTCCAAGGTTATCACATCCAACCGGACGCCATCACGACGGCAGATGTCATTGCTGAAATGAAGCAGCGAGTCGAACAATTGGTTGCGGAGCGAGAAATGCACGTTCGTGGAGAGAACACCAACATCACAAGCCGCATCACGACACATGGAAACTGTTGAATGAATAGGCAAGAGAGTCCAAGCAATGGAAAATTCATCCGCGTTCGTTTTGTTGCCTTAATTTTCATCCGTGTTCAATCAGTGGCTAAAATTCTTATTTGAATCCCGCGCAAATCTGCTTACTTATTCTCCGTTGAAATGAAACCGACCGACCTGCGGGGCATCCTGCAATACATTCCGCAATTCCGCGAGAAGACGTTCGTCCTCGCGATTGACGGCGCGATCGTCACCGACGAGAACTTCGCCACGCTCCTGCTGGATGTCGCGGTGCTGCGGTCGTTGAACATCCGCGTGGTGCTCGTCCACGGCGCGTCGGCGCAAATAAAATTGCTGGCGGATGAACAGAAAATTTCCGCCTCGAACCTCGACGGTGCCGGCATCACGGATGCGGCGACGCTGCAACTGGCCTTGCACGCGGCGAACCGGCTGACACACGAGATTCTAGAAGGGCTTTCGGCGAACGACCTGCGCGCGGTCTGTCCGAACGTCATCATCGCGCATCCGCTCGGCATCATCGGCGGCGTGGATCATCAGTTCACCGGCAAGGTGGAAAAAGTGGACGTGGAGATGCTTCAGATGCTGCTCACGCAGGGCATGATTCCGGTCATCCCGCCGCTCGGGTTCGATGGCGACGGCAAAACGTATCGGGTTAATTCCGATGGCGTGGCGGTCGCCGTGGCTGATGCGCTCAAGGCGACCAAGCTAATTTTTATCACGGCGGCGGACGGTATTCTGGTGCAAGGCCGGCTCATCCGGCAGATGCTGGTGGCTGATCTCGAATCCGTTTTGGCGTTGCAAAAAAACGACATCGCGCCGGAGCTGCTGTCCAAGGCGCTGCACGCCGTGACGGCCTGCAAGGCGGGCATTCCGCGTGTCCACGTTATCAACGGCAAGGTGGATGAAGGTTTGCTGGCGGAGGTGTTTTCTAACGAAGGTATCGGCACGTTGATTTACGCGAACGAGTACCAGCAAATTCGCCGCGCTCTGAAAAAAGACGTACGCGCAATCCAACTCCTGACGAAGGCGGCGGTCGAGTCTGAGGAATTGGTGAAACGGACGCGGGCGATTATCGAAAAAAATCTCGCGGACTATTTCATTTTTGAAATTGATAAGAATCCGGTGGCTTGTGTGGCGCTGCATGTTTTTCCCGAGCAGAAAAAGGGCGAGCTGGCATGCCTCTATGTGAACCCGTTGCACGAGAACCGCGGCATCGGGCGGAAATTGATTCAGTTTGTTGAGAACAAGGCTCGGGAGATGAACCTGACGGAGCTGATCACGCTCTCGACGCAAGCGTTCACTTATTTCCAGTCCAAAGGCGGCTTTGCCGAAGGCTCGCCGGATGATTTGCCGCCGGCGCGCCGGGAAAAATATGACCAGAGCGGTCGCAACTCGAAGGTGTTGGTTAAAAAACTGACGAAGGTCTGACGCCATGAACCGGCGCGTTCTCGGTTTGCTGCTGAGCGCTGTTTTGCTGCTGGCTTCCGGTTGTTCCAGTCTGCGTAATATGAATTCTCAAAATAAAATACCCGAAGCCTGCACTGCGGCCTGCGCACGGCTGAAAATTGAGCCGACGAAATTTATTTTGGTGGTTCACGTTTCCAGCCAAACGCTGGCACTTTTTGAGGCTGGCAAGTATGTGAAAACATACCGTTGCTCGACTTCGCGTTTTGGCATCGGGCAGGTGGAAGGCTCGAACCGCACGCCGCTCGGCCTGCATCGCATCGCGGAAAAAATTGGTGCGGGCGCGCCGGCCGGGACGGTCTTCAATTCACGCCTCGTCGTCGGCCACACGTCGCAGCCGGAATTTGCAGACGCCAAGATCACCACGCGCATCCTATGGCTTGAAGGTCTGGAACCCGGTTTAAATCAGGGTGGTGACGTGGATTCACACCACCGCTACATTTACATCCACGGCACAGCGGATCAGAAATCCATTGGCCAACCCGCGTCGCGCGGTTGCATCCATCTGGCGGACGCAGACTTGATTCCATTGTTTGACTTGCTGCCCGGCGGCACGCTGGTGTGGATTTCTGAAAATTAATCCGGTGTGGCGAGGGTCACCTCATGACCATATTCTTCTCCATCCAAAAAACTGGCTTGCCGCTAGTAGAGCTGGGTTTATGCTGAACAAGTGTTTGTTCGCTGTGGAAAATGGCTAGTGGTGTTCGCGCTGGTTCTCACAACCGGCGCGCATTGGGCGGCGCTGCAAACGGTGGCGTGGACGACGATGCTGGCCAGCAATCTTAGCTCCCATTCCGTGACGGAAGCCGTCTCGCAAACCTTCGATGGCCAACATCTGTGTCCGTTGTGCCGGGCCATCGCAGCGGCCAAAAAGTCCGAGAAAAAATCCGAAGCCCTCGCGCCGACCCTCAAGTTGGAATATCCGCCCGCTGCGCCGATGATTTTTCTGACTCCGCCCGCGCAGTTTGAAGTGTTATCGGCGGCCGATTGCTTTGCCGAAGTCCTCTCCCAAAAGCCGCCGGTGCCCCCGCCGCGCGCCTTCTCTGCCTGATTCATCGCCGGGTTTCCTGCCAACGTCGTGAGACGTCGGCAAAATTTATTCCTTTAACTTTAACCTGAGGGCGCCTTGGCGTTCTCGCAATCTTTAACTTTGAAAATGAAAAATAAAAAATTGAATTCGCAGATGATAAAAATCGGTAGTGGTTTGTTGATGGGCGTCCTGGCTCCGGGTGCGGCCTTTGGCTGCGCGTGCGGTTGCGGGATTTTTGAGGTGGGCACTAGCTCGATGTTTCCTTCGGATGAAGGCGGCATGGCTTATGTCAATTATGCCTTCCAGGATCAAAATCAAAATTGGAGCAATAATTCATCGGCGCCAGCCGCCAATAATCCGGACAAGCAAATCGAGACGGATTTCATTACGCCCGGCTTGCAATATATGTTCAATCGCAGTTGGGGTATGCAAGTGGAACTCCCGTTTGCCTATCGGTATTTCAAAACCGAGGTCGCTCCGAATAAGGTGTCTTCCACCAGTTGGGGTAGTTTGGGCGATATGCGGCTGGAGGGGATTTACACCGGCTTTTCGGACGATATGTCCACCGGCGTTAACTTCGGCGTCAAGTTACCGACCGGCAATGATAATTACGATCCATCAATGGTCGATCGTGATAGCCAGATTGGCACCGGCAGCACGGACATCCTGCTCGGTGGGTTTCATCGCGGCACTCTGTCCGAGAGCTGGCGACTGGACTGGTTTTCCCAAGCACAACTGGACATTCCTACCCTGACGCAGGCGCAATATCGCCCGGGCTTCGAACTGGATGCTGCTGCCGGGGTAAATTACCGGGGTTGGGCGCTCGGCCGCGCCAATATTTCGCCGATCGCGCAGGTCTTGGTTTCCGAACGGACTAAAGATTACGGTGCCGCCGCCAATTCACCCAACTCCGGCTACACCCGCGTGCTGCTCTCGCCGGGCATCGAAATCCATCTGCATCCGGTAAAAATCTACGCGGATGCGGAAGTGCCAGTGTTTCAAAACGTCAATGGGAATCAGCTCGTCTCTCCGGCATTGTTCAAGTTGGGCATGAGCTATATGTTTTGAACATGCCGTCGGAACCAGATAGCCAAAACAGCTCGGGCCAGCGCAAAGACGAAAAGCTTTTTCTCGTCATCGTCGTTGCGCTGGCCATCGTTGCGGGCGTCGGCAGTTGGTTTGCTGCCGCTGCGTTTGCGCGGCACGACCAGTTACACGGCATTCTGCCCGACCGGGAACGGACGTTGGACAATTTTTCTTTGACGGATGAAAATGGGCGGACCGTGACGCGCGCAGATTTAAAAGGAAAAATTCTCGTAGTCAGTTTTGTGTTCACCGGCTGCGCGTTGACCTGTCCTGAAGTCACCAGGCGCATGGCCGAAATCCAACAACTCACTGCGACCAGCGGCGATGTGAAGCTTGTTTCGTTAACCGTGGATCCGCGTTCGGACACACCGTCGGTGCTGGCCAAATGGGGCGAACGTTTCGGCGCGAACACAAACCGCTGGTATTTTCTCACCGGTAACAAAACAGTTTTACTTGGGCTAATAGCCGACAGCTTTCTGGCGCAGGCTAACAGCGACCCTTTCAACTCCATGACCGGTAATTTCACCGGCACGGAACGCATCGCCGTCGTGGATAAAAATGGTAAGACGCAAATCTATTTCGATGGCTTGCGCGCTGAAACGCCCGCTGCCGTCGTGAAGGAAATTGAGAAAATGAGGACCGCGCTATGAAGTGGGTGCGGCCAATAATTTTTCTGGGCGGACTGTTGTTGGCCATCGGTTGCAAACGTGAATCGACGGTACCGCTTGGCTCGGCGGCGACGAACCAAACCTATTCCGTACGCGGGGTCGTGCAGGCGATTCCGCCCGACCATCAGCATGCAACCATCAAGCATGAGGCCATCCCTGGCTACATGGCTGCGATGACCATGGATTTTTCCGTAAAGGACACAAACGCGCTCGCCCATATTGTCCCCGGCGATGAAATCACCTTCACATTGGTTGTTTCGGCAGATGACGACTGGATTGAAAACATCCAGCGTACTGGCAAAACCGTCGCCATCGTGTCTGCCGGTTGGAGTGTTGTAGCACCGGAACTAGAAGTTGGCGATTTGCTCCCCGATGCGGAATTCACCAGTGAAACTGGGCAAGTGATTCATTTCGCTGACTACCGCGGACGCGCGGTGGCGTTCACGTTTTTCTTCACAAGTTGCCCGCTGCCGGAATACTGCCCGCGCATGAACCGGAATTTTTCCGAGGTGCAAAAAATTCTGTTGGCAGACACCAATGCACCAACGAACTGGCAGTTACTGTCTATTTCGTTCGATTCCGCCATTGATTCACCTAAGGTGTTGCAAAGTTACGCCAGTGTTTATCGCGGTACGAATGCCGAACGCTGGCTGT
Organism: uncultured Verrucomicrobia subdivision 3 bacterium; assembly: GCA_903865745.1. Classification (GTDB taxonomy): domain Bacteria; phylum Verrucomicrobiota; class Verrucomicrobiia; order Limisphaerales; family UBA11358; genus UBA11358. The sequence continues at coordinate 68,900 of CAIPKV010000084.1, forward strand.
TCGCCGTCGCCTCCACGAACACGCTCCGCGCGGTGGCGCCTGAGCTGGATTTCCGTTTTTGGCGCGACAATGGCGCGCTGTCTCACAACCTGCGCACAGTGGTGGTGGATAGAACGGGAAAAATCTTCAAGCAATTCGACGGCAACGACTGGACGCCGGCGCAACTGGCTGACGCCATCCGTGCGGCGGCAAAAACCAAGGCGCCGTGAACGGTTTTTGGTTCCCGACACTTTTACATTTTCTGCGCGCCGAGAATTTCCTACCTTGGCCGCGTGCATCGTGATTCTCTCAAGTCCGCCACGCGCATTGTGGTCAAACTCGGCACCGGCGTCCTCACCGACAGCCAGAAGCTGATTGATCCCCCGCAGCTTGAGCAGATTGTTGCGCAGGTTGCCGCGCTGCGGCAGGCGGGCAAAGAAGTGGTTGTTGTCACCAGTGGCGCGGTTGGCGCAGGCATGGGTGCGCTCGGCTACACTTCGCGGCCGACCAATCTTCCGGAAAAACAGGCGTGTGCCGCTGTCGGTCAGACGCGGCTCATGGCGGTTTATGAAAAACTTTTTGCCGCGCACGGCCTCGTCGTCGCGCAGGTTTTGCTGACGCACGAAGATTTGGAGCATCATGAACGCCATCTCAACGCGCGCAATACGCTGGTCACGCTATTGGGTCGCGGGGTGGTTCCCATAATTAATGAAAACGACGCCGTGTCGTTCACGGAAATCAAGTTCGGCGACAATGACAAATTGTCTGCGCTGGTCGCCTCATTGTTACCGGCGGATTTATTGGTAATTTTAACGACCGTGGACGGCGTCATCGAAAATTTTGGGAGAAAAAATGCTAGGACGCTTTCTCTCATTGAGAAGATTGATGCGGTGGTTCAAGACATGGCTGGCGGCACTACCAGTGAAACCGCCGTCGGCGGGATGAAGTCAAAAATTGATGCGGCGAAAATCGCCGTGCGTTCAGGCATACCGCTCGTCATCGCTTCGGGTCACGATAAAAAAATCCTCGGCAAGATTTTGTCCGGTGCGGACGAAGGCACATTATTTGTTGCCAAGCCGAACCGGCTACAGGGCCGCAAGCGCTGGATTGCGTTTTTTCATCATCCCAAAGGCACGCTATTTGTGGATGACGGCGCAAAGCTGGCCCTGCGTGAAAAGGGCAAAAGTCTTTTACCGCCTGGTGTCGTGCGTTGCGAAGGCGAATTTGAAACGGACGATGTGGTGCGGATATGTGATTTGAATGGAACGGAATTTGCCCGTGGCCTCGCGCGATTCGGTTCCACCGCCGTGCGTGAGAATAAATTACCTAAGGAAGAATTGGTGCACCGAGATGATCTGGTGATTTTGTGAAAAGGCAACCGGCTATCGAGGATTTACTTAAGGTCATGGCGAGGTTGCGTTCGCCCACCGGCTGTCCATGGGATCGCGAACAGTCGCATCTGACGCTACGGCGCCATGCAATCGAGGAGGTCTATGAGTTGATCGACGCCATCGAGGCGCGCGACGACGTTGAGATGGCCGAGGAGTTGGGGGATTTACTCTTGCAGGTGGTTTTTCACTGCCAGCTTGCGCGTGAACGCGGAGCATTTGATTTTGAAAGTGTAACCCGGCATCTGGTGGAAAAATTAATCCGCCGTCATCCGCATGTTTTTGGTAAGACTAAAGTCAAAAATGTGGACGAGGTCTGGGCGAATTGGGAAAAAATCAAGAAGACTGAGAAGCACGGTACCAAACATGCGCGGCATTCCGCACTGGACGGCGTACCCAAACATCTGCCAGCTCTGCTGCGTGCGGAAAAGCTTTTGAAAAAAGCCCGCAAGGCGAAGCTGGTTGCGAATGGCGATAAAACCTACCGTACAATTTCCAAGCCGGCGCTGGCCAAAGAATTGTTTAAACTGGCGGCGTTCGCCCAGACGCGCGGCTGGAGTGCGGAGGAATTATTAACCAGCGAAATAAAAAAACAGGAGCGGCAGTTACGCAGGAAAGAACAAGCCGGTTTGCCAAAAATCAGGCATTGACAGCTCCGGGAAATCTGGTTTAATTCCCGACCCTTTGCGGGAAAATTTATGTACGCCGTTTTAGAAACAGGTAGCAAACAGTATCGCGTCGCCGCTGGCGACCAGCTTGAAATTGAACGCCTTGAAGTCGAGGCGGGTAAACCCGTCACGTTTGACCGCGTGCTGCTCGTCAACAACGAGGGCAAAGTTTCGGTCGGCGCGCCCACCGTTACCGGCGCCACCGTCGTGGCGGATGTGGTCGCCCACAAGCGCGGCGAACACAAGCTGACGTTCAAGATGAAACGCCGCAAAGGCTATCACAAGACCATCGGTCATCGTCAGGAACTGACGGTTGTAAAAATCACCGCCATTAACGCTTAATCATTAACTTCTCAATTTTATGGCACATAAAAAAGGTCAAGGTAGTGTAAAGAACGGACGCGACAGCGTCAGCAAACGCCTTGGTGTGAAAGAATTTGGTGGCCAGTTCGTTACCGCTGGTAGCATTCTGGTACGCCAGCGCGGCAGCAAGTTTGTTGCTGGCAAGAATGTCGGCACTGGCCGTGATTGGACGCTCTTTGCGCTTACTGATGGTAAGGTGCTGTTCGACAAGGAAAGCCGCCGCATCAACATTGTCACCGAAACTGCGGCAAAGAATTAAGACGAACCATTATTTTCAGGCGAGGCCAAGCGCCTCGCCTTTTTTATTGTCGTCGAACGGTTGAATCGTGAATAGTAAAGCCAATCTGGCGATAAAAAAACATTACAACCTACCGATTTCATGTTCATTGACGAAATAAAAATCTACGCGCAGGCCGGCCATGGGGGCAAAGGCTGTGTCGCATTTCATCGTGAGGCTTACATCACCAAGGGCGGACCGAGTGGTGGCAACGGTGGGCGCGGCGGTAGTGTCATTTTGCAGGCTGACCACGATCTGAACAATCTCATTCAGCAGTATTATGTCCCGCGACTCATTGCTCAGGTCGGTGAAGCTGGCATGGGCAAAGGTATGGATGGTCACGCGGGAAAAGATCTCATCGTGAAGGTTCCGTGCGGCACGCTGGTCTGGCAACTATCGGATACCACGCCGCCAATTGAAAAAAAAATGCGCCGTGATGACGACGAAGACGAGGATGAGGCTGAACGCGAAAACATGATGCTCGGCACGAGCACGGGTAAACGACCACTTTTCCGCACTTCGCAGGGAAAATCTGCTTTGGAAATTGATTTGAGCAAGGAAGCCGAGCCAGCCGAAACACCGGATGGAATAGAGAACAAAGGCACACTCGTTGCCGACCTAACTACCCACGGCCAGCAATTTGTTTTGTGCAAGGGTGGGCGCGGCGGGTTAGGCAATCGCAATTTTGCCACAGCACGCCACCAAACGCCGCGTTTTGCCCAACCGGGCGAACCGGGCACCGAAGGCGAATTTCTATTGGAGCTTCGCATCATGGCGGAGATTGGCTTGGTTGGTTATCCCAATGCTGGCAAGTCCACCTTGCTCACGGCGATTTCCCGCGCGCGTCCTAAGATTGCGGCGTATCCATTCACGACGCTTACACCGCAGGTTGGCATCTTGGAATACGCCGACTGGAAGCGGCTCACCGTTTGCGATGTGCCGGGTCTTATCGAAGGCGCGCACAACAATGTCGGTCTAGGCCACGAATTTCTGCGCCACATCGAGCGTTGCAAGATTCTCGTCCTACTGCTTGATATAGCTGGCACGGACGGTCGCAAGCCCTGGGACGATTACAAGCAACTGCTTAAAGAGCTGGAGCTTTACGACCCGGCACTACTAGAAAAAGATCGTCTGGTAGTTGCCAACAAAATGGACGAAGCCGTCGCTGAAGAAAATCTCAAGCAGTTCAAAAAGAAAATCAAAAAGGTTTCGCTGCTGCCGATTTCTGCCGCGTTTGATCAAGGTCTGGAGAAATTTAAGCAGACCATTCGTGAGGCCGTTGAGGCGGCGGCAGCTTAGGCTAGCTCAAGGAATCGCATCACGGTATCGCCGTGCTTTAGCATTTTAACTTCCGTCCACGGCGCGACCAATTCCAAGGTGTCACGCTTCGTTTGACCGAGCACCAATCTCCCACCTAGCGCGAGCAGCTTCGGTAGATTCTTGTCATCGAGCAACTGCTGGGCGAATGACGTTGAGCGGCGGTTAACATTTTTCTCACCATAGGGCGGGTCGGCGAGGATCAAATCAAACTGCTTGCCGCTTTCCGCCAGTTGGTTCATCGCAGGAAAAACATCCTGCGTCCGCGTCTCCAGAATTCCACCGTAACCCGCCGCAATCGCGTTGCTGCGGATAAATTCCGCGTGGCGATGCGACTTCTCGATGCATAGCACTGCCGCTGCGCCGCGACTCAAACATTCCAGGCTCAAAGCGCCACTGCCGGCGAACAATTCCAAGACGCGCGCGTCAACCACCCGCGCGCCCAGCGAGTTGAAGACCGCCTGCTTGACGAGGTCGGGTGTCGGGCGGACATCTAGTCCTTTCGGGACCTTCAAAATTCGCCGCGCTGCGTTGCCGCCGGTGATGCGCACGGGAAGTTATTGGAAAATCTCCGCAAAAAATGACTTCATGTCCTGCCACGAACGCTTGTCGGCGCGCTCGTTATATTTAGCGCCGGGCAAGCTGCCGTCGGCCATCGGCTGCGTGAAGCTATGCACGGCACCGCCGTATTTGATGAGGCGCCAGTCCACGTTTGCCGACCGCATTTCAGTTTCAAACGCCGCCAAGTCCGCCGGCTTTTCGAAGGGGTCATCGGCACCGTGGCACACGAGTACCTTGCATTTAATGTTCTTACCATCGGCGGGCGCCGGTGAATCCAGACCGCCGTGAAAACTCACAACCCCATTCAAATCCGCCCCGCTGCGCGCCAGCTCCAGGACCGTCGTGCCGCCAAAACAATAGCCGATGGCTGCCACCCGGCGCGTGTCCACCAGCTCATTTTGCTTCAATTCATCCAGCCCGGCGTTCACGCGCAGGCGTAGCAGCGCGCGGTTGGTCTTATATTTCGTGGCCTCCGCCCCCGCGTCTTTATAATTCTGCGGCCGGATACCTTTGCCATAAATATCCGCGCAGAACGCGACATAGCCGAGGTTGGCGAGCATCACCGCCCGGTTCTCTTCGTAATCCGTCAGCCCCATCCATTGATGCACGATCAGCACGCCCGGGCGTTTGCCAGAAAACGAATCATCGTAGGCGATATAACCTGCCAGCGTCGTGTCGCCTTGTTTGTATTCGACCGTCTTGGTCACCAGTTTGGCTTGAGCGGAAACCGCGCAGGCCGTGGCGACGAGTGCGAGTAATAATCTTTTCATGACTCCATTCTAACCATTTCTGTGCCGATTGCCAATGGCTTGACACCTTTCGCGCGCCAAGGATTCTATCCGCGTGCAAATGATCGAACCACCCGACGCGCACCACCTCAATGCCGCCCTTGGCTGGCTGGGACTGGGTTGCGCGAACGAGGCGCGGGCGGAATTGGAAAACATTTCCGCCGCAAATCAGCTTCATCCTGCCGTGCTCGAAGTCCGCTGGACACTCTGCGCCCATGAACAGCGCTGGGCCGACGCCCTGACCATTGCGGAACTGGAATTGAAGTCTGCGCCCGAAGATTCCGCCGGCTGGCTGCACCGCGCGTATGCGTTGCGCCGCGTGCGCGCGGGCGGTTTGACACAGGCGTGGGACGCGCTCCTGCCGGCGGCCGCTAAATTTCCAACGGAGCCCGTCATCGCCTACAACCTTTCCTGCTACGCCTGCCAGCTCCAGCAACTCGACCTCGCGCGGACCTGGCTGCACCGCGCCCTCAACGTCGGCAAGAAGGATGTCCTCAAAAAAATGGCGCTGGCGGACGACGATTTGCAACCGCTCTGGCCGGAAATTAAAACGTTATAGCCGCCGCCGGCAAAGATTATGTGAGATGTGTGATATTCGATTAACGCGCATCAGCCTTAAGACTCGTAAATCGTAAATCCAATATCGTAAATTGCCGGCTTGAGAACAATGGCCACCTTGAAACCCATATTATCCGTCTCCGGCCTGCGCATCGAGCGCGGCGGCACGGTGATTTTGCGCAATATAGACTGGCGCGTGGCGCGCGGTCAGCACTGGGTCATCCTCGGTGCGAACGGCTCCGGCAAAACTTCCCTGCTGAGCGCCCTCACTGGTTATCTGATGCCCACGGCGGGAGAAATTTCCGTGCTCGGCGAGACCTACGGCGAATCCGATTGGCGCGAATTGCGCAAGCAAGTTGGCCTCGTCAGCTCCTCCGTGCGCCAAATGATGGCCGACGACGAGCCGGCCCTGGAATCGGTCGCCAGCGGCAAATACGCAATGATCGATTTCTGGGGGCGGCTGAGCCGCACCGACCGGGCCGAGGCGTTGAGGCTGTTGCGGCAGGTTGAGTGCGAATACCTAGCGGAGCGTGCGTGGGGCGTGCTCTCGCAGGGCGAACGTCAGCGCGTGCTGATCGGCCGCGCGCTCATGGCCAAGCCCCGCGTGTTGATTCTCGACGAACCCTGCGCCGGGCTGGACCCCGCCGCGCGCGAACATTTTTTGCAATTCCTCCAGCGGCTCGGCGCGCAGCCGCAGGCGCCCACGCTGATATTGGTCACGCACCACGTCGAGGAGATGGTGCCCGTATTTTCGCACGTGCTGATCTTAAAAAATGGCGCGGTGCTCGCCACCGGCCGCAAGGCCGAGGTGCTGACTGCGAAAAATCTTTCCGCCGCTTTCCACGCGAAGCTCAAGCTCTCCCAGCGGAATGGGCGTTATGCCCTGCGGCTGGTGAAGACCGCCGCGCCGCGCCGGCATCTGCTATGACCCGGTTGGCTGCTGTTTGAAACGGAGGTGTGCTGTGGTTGGGGGAGCACACGCCTCCGGCGTGTGGTATTCGGCGTCCCGCCGAAAACTCTCGTCACCCAACCATTAAAGCGCCGGGCACTCAGAACATTTGTGCCATCCAGGTCCGGGCGCGACGCCCGGACCGGCACGCGGGACGCGCGCGCTCCCGTGAACGGCGGCGGCGGTCAAAAAAGTTTGTCGTAAGGCTGCGCCAGCAGCCTCAGCAGATCGTTCACCGCCGGAGGCAGTTGATTGCCATCATAGACGCGGACCCGCCACTGGCCTTCGGATACAAACTGCACCACGACGCGCTGGCCGACGGGCGGCAGTTGCGCGTGATCGTCCGGCAAGCGGTCGAGGAACGCATCCAGCAGTTGATAATCATCCGGCGCGAGCTGGCGCGTCGTGCTGGTTTTGGCGTCCGTGTTCGACACATGATAACTGCGCAGGCTGCCGTTGGTGGCCAACTCCGCCGTGGACACCTGAATGTGATAGGCGAGGTCAAGCCGTTGCAACGGCGTCATGGCGGACAGCGCCGCAGCAGTGGCCTCGCCCCGCACGCAACTGACCATCAGCTTCAGGCCTGCGCCGTTCAGCGCCGCGCTGGTCCGGGGGCGCTCCGCCCACGGTTTCACCCACTGAGCGTAGGCGTTGGTCATATCGGCGGCGGACAACGACATAGCGGCGATGGAAAAAATCATGCCGGCGAACGCCACGAGCGCCAGTCGCGCCCAAGTTGAACGATAGCGGAGAATTAAAAACGTGCCGGGCTGCTTCATGCTTTGGAACTTGCGCCCATCACACCGGCTTGTCGAGCAAAAACTCGCAGGGGATTAACGTATTTCCGTAGTGACAATCGATTCTGACGTGGGTTTAAGGCCTTCCGACCTATCGGGAAGCCATCGATTCGACCTTTTTATTATTTCGCGAGTCGGATTTTTTATGCGGCGATAGCAATTTATTCCGACTCCATAGCTTTTTTATCATCAACAATAGCATTTTCTTCTAATCGCCTATAAAAATCTTCTTTAGGCAGATAAAAATTATCTTTAAGTCTATAAAATTATTCTTCAAAGCTATATTTTTATTCCTTGGACGTTGTATTTTTTGATTAAAATGCTTGACGGGACGCCGGGCGGATGCGAAACCGTCGGGCATGAATACGTCTGATTCGCCCCCCAATACCTCCGAAGCGGTGCCGGAGCCGGAGTTTATCAAGATCAGGCAGTTGAGTCGGGTGCTGAATGGTCAGGCGCGCTGGCGCATCCTGCGCGAGCTGGCCAAGGGGGAGGCTTTGCCGGTAAAGGTGCTGGCGGCCGTGGCCGGGTGTCCGCCGGCGAGTGCCTCCAAGCACATGTTGCTGCTGAAGAAGGCGGGCGTGGTGCAGTCGGGTTACGGGCGGCTGTATAAATTGACGCCGCGCTTCCAACCGGAGCCGGGCGGTACGCGGCTGGACCTGGGCCATTGTGTCCTCAAGCTGGATACGAAGTGGTGATGGCTGGCGCTCCGGTGAGGGGGCAGCGCCGGGACGAATCAAGCGGCGACGGGTGCGCGCTTCTGGCCCCAGCCGAAGAGTTGCTTGGCCTTGATGACTTCGAAGATTTGCGGCGGGATGAGCTGGCTTAGGGCTTCGTCACCGGCATGGATCTTGGCCAGCACTTCGCCGGAATAAACTTTTAGCGAGGCGGCGTTGTAGTTCGTGATGTCCACGATGAATTTGTTGTCCACCAGATGCTGATAGAGGTGGCGCAGGTGCGGCGCGATGTCGAAGTTGCCCACGGTGTAGAGTTGGCCGGTCTTCTTGTCGAGCGAGGGATAGACGTAGAGCTTCGCGCCATTCTTGAAGAGTTGGCCGAGCGATTCCATGAGGCCGCCGGGCAGGTCGGTGTAAAATTTTTCGTCCAACACATCGCGCAGCCGCACGAGGCCGATGGGCAGGCCGATGGGTTTCTGCGTCTGGCGGGACAGATAGCTGACGAGGCGGTGGTAGCGAAGAAAATTGGAAATCAACACGGGTTTGCCGAGTGCGCCGAGCGTGTCGACGCGGTCGAGGAAGTCGCGGTGGTCAATGGCATCGCCCACTTGCAACTGGCGCAGGGTCATCTCGAACATGGTGACGGGCGCTTCGCCGGCGAGCGTGGGTTCCTGCACGAATTGGTCGTGCGCGCGTTCCATCATGTCGAGCATGGGGTTGGTGATGGGACGGAAACTGCCGCGTTCGAGCAGGACGGGTTTCTTGTAAAGCAGTTCGCTGGGGATGACGCTTTCGCCATCGGCGGTGAACATGGCCGCTTCGGTGAGCCATTGTTCAACGAGTTGGAGCGCCATGAGCCGGTTGTCCACGCCGGTGAAGGCGGGGCCGGAAAACTTGATCATATCCACCTCAACGCGCTGGCTGTTGAGGCTGTCCATCAGGGCGCCGATGAGCCGGATGGGCTCGATGTGCTGGTAGAAGGCGGCGTGGATGAGGTTGACGCCGATGATGCCGACGACCTCCTGCTGGCGCGGCGTTTCCCAGTCGAGCAACCGCACATGGATGATGATGGTGGACGGTTCGCTGCGCGGGACGGTTTGAAATTTGATGCCGAGCCAGCCATTGCCGCCTTCCTCACCGGTCTTGGAAATGTGTTTGGTGGTGACGGTGTTGGCGAAGGCAAAAAAGGTGCGGCGGTCACCGATGGTTTTGTCGAGGCGCTGGAGCAGCAGGCCGAACTCGTGATCCAGCATGGATTGGAGGCGCTTGCGGCTGACGTAGCGGTCGCTCGGCCCGTAAATCGCATCGCTCACGGCCATGTCGTAGGCGGAAATGGTCTTGGCGACGGTGCCGGAGGCTTTGCCGACGTGGAAAAACCAGCGCGCAACTTCCTGCCCGGCGCCAATCTCGGCGAAGGTGCCGTAGCGCTTGGCGTCCAAGTTGATTTGGAGCGCCTTCTGGCCGGTGTTGAGTTTCTCCGCGATCATAATCCTTGCCGGCAAAAATACACAAAAGTGCGGGCGTGTCCAACAAGATGCGTTTCAGCTTTTCGAGGGGGACTTCTGTGCTACACTGAACTCCATGTATCGCACGCAGGATTTGCACGTCAAAGAAATCGTACCGCTGCTCGCGCCGCGCGCCTTGAAGGCGCTGTCGCCGACGCCCGAGGCGGTCAACGCCGTGGTGGCCGAGTCGCGCAACCGCGTCATCCGCATCTTGAAGCAGGAAGACCCGCGCCTGCTGGTGGTCATCGGGCCGTGCTCGATTCACGACGAGAAGAGCGCGGTCGAATACGCGACGCGGTTGAGCCAGCTCCAGCGGGAATTGGCCGACAAGATGGAGATTGTCATGCGCGTTTATTTCGAGAAACCGCGCACGACCATTGGCTGGAAGGGCTTGATCAATGACCCGCACTTGGACGGTTCGCAGGATATTGAGACCGGCTTGAAACGCGCCCGCAAACTGCTGTTGCAGATTGTTGGCATGGGCTTGCCGGCGGCCACGGAGTTCCTCGACCCCATTGTGCCGCAATACATCGCCGACCTCATCACCTGGGCGGCCATTGGCGCGCGCACGACGGAATCACAAACGCACCGCGAAATGGCGAGCGGCTTGTCCATGCCGGTGGGTTTGAAAAACTCCACGGACGGAAGTCTGCAGGTGGCGATAGATGCGATGGGCGCCACGCGGCATCCGCACAGTTTTCTGGGCATGAATGAGGACGGCGCGACGAGTATTGTCCGCACGAGTGGCAATCCGCACGCGCACGTGGTGCTGCGCGGCGGCCGCGCGATGACGAATTATGACGCGGCGAGTATCAAGGCGGCGGAAGGGAAACTAATTTCCGAGAAACTGCCACCGGTGCTGATGGTGGATTGCAGTCATGCGAACTCGGAAAAGAAATTTGCCAAGCAGGAGGAAGTCTGGCGCAGTGTCATCGAGCAGCGCGCGGGTGGGACTGCGTCGCTCATCGGCCTGATGGTCGAAAGCCATCTGAACGAAGGCAACCAGCCGATTCCAAAGGACATCGCCGAGCTGCGCTATGGCGTGAGCGTCACGGACTCGTGCATTGGCTGGGAAGCGACGGAGCGGATGCTGCGCTGGGGTTACGCGACGCTGAAATAAAACTTGGTAGCGTTAGCCTCAAGGCCAGGACCACTGCCAAGGGAATTGGAGCCGATAGAACTGCTGTGCGCCGGCGCTGGGAACGAAGACGGATTGGACGGCATTCGTGCCGCTGAAGCCTGGAGTATTTGTCAGCCAGTTCGCCTGGGTGAGATTGGTGGCGGACAAGACGAAGCCATTCAAGCCAATGGGCATATTTACCACGTCGAGCCGGTTGCTGCCGTTAGCCTTTGCGATGTGGCTGAATTGCGCGGGTGAAATGAGCTGCTGGGCAATGCCAGCCATGACGCTGTGAACTAAGGCGGTGGGGTCGGTTGGGTCCCAAAAGATGTAATTTGTGCCCGGGCCGGTCAGCGAATAGTCAGACAGATTATGTAAGGCGTCAATCGGTTGTGGGCCAGCGCCGAGACCTAAATCTAAAAGCACATTCGTTAAGCCATAGCTGACCGGAGCCTTCAGCATATTGGTCAGCATGGAGAAAAAATCCGGCGAATAAATTGTGAGGCCGGTGAAATTTGAATTGGTTCTGACCCGGTTCAAAGTGTCGGCGAACGCGAGGTTGTAATTGAGGCAACCCTGATGAATTGTGTTGGTAGAGGAACCTCGAGTGTTGAAGGCTGGGATAGTGGAAAGGTCTGCCACATCCGGGATGACCAGATTCCGAATCCCTTTGCCGTATAAATTCGTGATGATGTTGTAATGGTTGGTTTGTGATTGGTTGATGGCGTTGGTCCAGGCGCTGGCGGAGTAGCCGTATAAGGCCGGGAAATACAAATCGGCGTCGTCCACCCAGACAACCACGAGCGCGTTAGCTGGATCCGGCGGGTTGTAGCCGTTAATTTCGGTCAGCACATTGGTGCTGGTGTTGCCGAAATAGGAATTGGAGTTGCTAGCGGGATTAAAAGGCAGACCTTGCAACTGAGCCAGCACCTCGACCCAAGTGCGACCGTTGGTATAGCGCTTGCCGTAGTAATAATTTGTCGCGCTGTCGGTGGCGTTATTGGTGGCGGTGGTGGAAAGGCTGTCGCCAAACACATAGAACGAGGTAAAGGCGGCATCCGCCCGAGCGCTGCCGAGCCCGAACAAAACCAAAGACAACATGATTTTGCGTAGTCTATTCACGGGCGTGTTTTAGCTGATATAAATCAAAAGTAAAGTTTGCGCAAGCGGGTGGCGGATTTTCTTGCCCCGTTGTGCTGGCCGTGCGTTACTACGGCGGTTTCTCGCCGGAATACTGTGCTTTAAAGCATGAGATGGAATCTTTTGCCAATCCTGCTGGCCGTCTTTTCAACGATGAAGGCGGCGGCCAATGGTTTTGCGCTGCCGGACCAGGATGCCTTCGCCACCGCACGCGGCGAAGCGGTCGTGGCCACGGCGGACAATCCTTCGGCCATTTACTATAATCCGGCTGGCATCACCCAACTTGAGGGCAACAATCTCCGGGCGGGGTTGTATGCCATCGACTACAATATCTCTTTCCAGCCGCCGCCGGGCAGGCCAAACAGCGGCCGTACCTATAACGAGCAGGATAGTCTTGCTGCGGTACCGCGTCTTTTCTATACCTTTTCACGGACAAATCTGCCGTGGAGTTTCGGGGTGGGAATTTATTCACCCTTCGGCGGCAAAACCAGTTGGCCGCAGAATACCGGGTTTCGCTCGGTGGCGCTGAGTGGCAAATTAACCTATTTGACGATTAATCCAGTGGTGGCTTGGCAAGTCCTGCCTTCACTTTCCGTCGGTGCTGGCCCGATGGTGAACTATGTTGACCTGAGCCTCAAACAGGGCTTGAGCGCCTTCTCCAAGCCGCTCGCCAATTACTATCAATTTACCGGTACGGGCTGGAGTGTTGGTGGTAATCTTGGCGTTCGGTGGCAGCCGGCGGAAAAAATTTCGTTTGGCGCGATGTTTCGTAGTCCGGCCAAGGTGACATTGGACGGGCAGGCGAATTTCGAGCAACAACCCTTCATCCCTAATTCTAGCCGTTCGGCCAACATGGCGCTGACCTTTCCGATGAGCGTGGTTAGCGGTGTCTCTTACCGGCCAACGCCGAAATGGAATATGGAATTCGATGCGAGCTACACGGACTGGAGCAGCTTCGGTTCGACTACCATCTACCAGTCCAATCCGCCGTATCCCCTGCGCCCGTTCGTTCCGGTAAAACTGGACTGGGAGGCGAGCTGGATCTATGAAGTCGGTATTACCCGCTATTTCGACAACCACTGGAATGTCAGCGCCGGCTACGCCTTCAGCCAGAACTCTGTGCCCAATAGCTATTACACGCCGCTGGCGGCGGACATGGACCGCCATCTTTTTAGTGTCGGCACTGGCTATAAGGGTGACCATCTTAGTTTCGACGTGGCTTACCAGCTCGGCTATGGGCCGACTCACACTGTGACCGACAGCCAAGCCTCATCCTCGCCCGGTCAGGTTTCCGGTCAGACCGCCAATGGCAAATATGATTTCTTCAGCAACGCCCTGTCTGTATCGGTCGGCTGGCATTTTTGATGGTGAGAACCAGCAGCTTGCTGTTGCGGACCAGATTCCGTCGGCGTAGCATCATGCAAGGAATCATGATTAATCAACGTGGCACCATCCAAAACAGCCAGGGCGCAAACGGGTTTGCTGAACGAGCTGCGTCACCGAAAACTTCTTCTCCAAAGCTAACCGACGGTCAATCGCACTTTGCGTTGCACGGCGCGAACCGGATTCATTATGTCACCGTGGGCCAGGGAAAACACACCTTAGTCCTGGTTCATGGTTGGTCGTGCAATCTTGGTTTCTGGCGCGAACAAGTCTCGGCCCTCGCGAGTGTTTCGCGACTTATTTTGATTGATCTGCCCGGTCACGGCGAGAGCGACAAGCCCCAGACCGATTACACAATGGATTTTTTTGCTGATGCTGTAATCGCGGTGCTGCACGACGCCAAAGTAGATAAAGCCACGTTCATTGGACATAGCATGGGCAAGGCCGTCATCTGCCGCGTGTTCAAGCAAGCGCCAGAAAAAGTCGCCGCGCTGGTTTCCGTGGATGGCCTGTTGCGGCGACCACAAGGCACCCCCGGGCAGACCGAGGCGATGGTAGCGCAGTTTCATTCGCCGCATTACCGCGAGGTGGCGAAAGGATTCGTCCGCAGCTTTTTTCCCATCCCCGGCACGGATGCTTTGCGTGACGAGGTGACGATTGAAGTCCTTAAGACTCCCCAAAATGTCATGGCCAGCGCTATGGCGGGGATGTTGAACGAGAATCTCCCCGACTGGGATTTGAAGCGGGTGAATGTACCTGTCCTGGTTTTCAATGCCAAGGGTGCCCTGTGGGATGCTAATTACGAAAGCTACGTTCGCGGGCTCTCGCCGCAGACGGAATACCGGTTGTTCGAAAACGTCGGTCACTGGCTCATGCTTGAGCGGCCTAATGAATTTAACGCTGCGCTTACCGAGTTGCTGCGGAAATATGATTTGATTGCGAAATAGTCTGCCATGAGCCCGCTTCTCAAAATCAGCGACCCGGCCAATGGCAACGGTGCGCATGGTCTTTTGAGCCGGCCAAAGACAAAGCTGGAGCCGGCTGTTCCTAAGATTCTAAAGCCCGATCTTCGTCAAGAGTTCAAAGGTTTCTTTCAGGAATGGCAGAAAACGTATCTGGTCTCGCCGGAATACAAAGTCGCAGTAGCTGATCTCCAATCTTTCCTGAACGACCTGCGCACTTGGCTGGATCGCGTTGAAACGGAAACGCGTTCTCTACCCGCCGCAGAGCGCGCGCGACTGGAAACCAAGATGGTCGAAGAGCTGCGCGAGCCGGTGTTGGCCGTGCTGACGGGCCTCTTCGGACGTTTTGAAATTGTGTCTGACGCCATTGCCGAGGAATTGCGACCAGCGCACCGCACGTTTGGTCGGCAGCAACTGCACCCTTATTTCCTGTGTGCGCCGTTTTTTCACCGCACCTATACCAAGCCACTGGGCTATGCTGGCGACCATGAGATGATGAGCATGATTGTGCGCAATGCTTGGGAAGGCGATTCGCTCTACGCCCGGCTCGTCAACGCCTACCTGCTCGACCATTCGCCCTGTCGCGCGGTGCGTAACCGCGTCGGCTTTCTGAAACAGCGAATTATCGAAGAGACCAGTCGGGTCGCGCGCGCGGGTGGCACGGCAAACATTTTTTCACTTGGCTGCGGTCCGGCGTGGGAGGCGGTAAATTTTTTGGAGGAACATTCGCTCGCCAATCACGCACGCTTCCAGTTACTCGACTTTAATGAGGAGGCGCTGCAGTTCGCCGGCGATAAGCTTGAAGCAGTCAAAAAGCACCGCTCGTTGCGCACGCAGGTGCAATTGGTGAAAAATTCCGTCCAAAATCTGCTGCGCGGCCATGCGCATTCCGTCATGGATAAAGAAGGTTTCGATTTAATCTACTGCTCCGGCCTTTACGATTACTTGACTGATCGCGTATGTCAGGCTTTGAACAACCACCTCTATGAGCGCCTGCGGCCAGGTGGCCGGCTGGTCATCGGTAATTTTGGTCGCGCCACGCTGGGCCGCAATTTAATGGAGCATCTTATGGACTGGTTCCTGATTTACCGCGACCAGGCTGAAATCGCCATGCTGGCACCCGAGGCGGCGGCCAAAGAAGACTGCTGCGTTCGTGTCGAGGATGCGGGCGCGAACCTATTTCTCGAAGTCCGCAAACCGGCATGAGCGAGCGCGAATTTTATAGTCTTTACGAGGACGAGAAACGGCGCGACTACATTACTGCTGCGACGTGGGGGACGTTCGTTTCTATTCCGTTGAATTTGTCCTGCACGTTCATGGATCACGCCATGTATGGGCCGCTGGCGAGAGAATTCTTTTACTCCCGCCTGGTCAGCGTCTGCGTTACGGCGCTGGCATGGTTTTGGTTCAAGACAAAAACCGGTCGCGCGCACCCGCAATGCAACATCTTCTGGTACACCAGCCCGATGCTGATGATTTTGTGGATGATTTATACGGCCAACGATTTTTCCCGCTATTCGCCTTACTACGCCGGGTTGAACATCATCATGCTGGGCATGGGGCTGCTGTCCTCGTGGGCCTACATCCAGAATCTCGTCACGAGCGTCTTTGTGCTGGGGGCTTATGTATGGATTTCGCTCGCCATGAATCCGCCGCAGCCAATTAGTTCCATCTTTAATAATGCCACCTTCCTGATGCTCACCGCCGTTCTGGTAGTCTGCGGTAGCGTGGCGAATTCCCGCTCACGGTTCCGGGAATTTTCCCTGCGTTACGAACTGGATAAAAAAGGCCGCGAGCTCGAAGCCAGCTACAAGCAGCTTCAGGAAAACGAAGCGCAGTTGGTCCACTCGGAAAAGCTCGCGTCGCTGGGTCGCATGAGTGCAGGCATGATTCACGAAATCAACAACCCGCTCAACTTCGCCAAAGCTGGCTTGGGCTTTTTGCGCGAGAAGGAAAAGCATCTCGCGCCGGAACAGCGCGCGGATTTCGTGGATATTCTCAAGGACATCGAAGCTGGTGTCGGTCGCGTGAACACCATTGTCTCCGACCTGCGGATGTTTACGCATCCCGATACCGAGGAGCGCGACGAGGTGCCCGTGCATGAAATCGTCACGGCGGCCTCGCGATTTTTGAACAATGAGTGCGCCGACAAAGTGGCGTTTGAAGAGGTGCTCGTGCCGGGGTTGACCGTGTTCGCCAACAAAAATAAATTAATCCATGTCTTCACCAACCTGCTGCAAAACTCGCTCGACGCGCTTAAGACAAAAAAGTTCACGGATGAAAAGCCAGTTGTCCGCATTGGCGGGTGCGTGGAAAATGGCACCACCATATTGACGGTCTATGACAACGGCCCCGGGATTGCCGCCGAAAATCTCGGCAAGATTTACGATCCGTTTTTCACAACCAAGGATGTGGGCGAAGGCATGGGCCTCGGCTTGAGCATCTGCTACCGGATTGTGCGCGAAGCGAACGGTAAGATTTCCGTCAAGACTGAACCTGGCAAGTTCTGCGAGTTTACCATTGAACTGCCTGCCAAAGAAAAGATCAGCGCCGCCAATTAACCCATGGAAAACTCTTTCGACTACAAAAAATTCGCCATCGTCTATGTGGACGACGAGGAGATGTCGCTCAAATATTTCGCGCGCACCTTTGGCGAAACTTATCGCATCTTCACCGCTAGCAATGCGCGCGACGGCCTGAAAATCATTCAGGAGCGTGGCGACGAGATTGCCATTCTCCTGTCCGACCAGCGGATGCCTGGCGAGAAAGGCGTCTGGCTCCTCGAACAAACGCGCAAACTTCAGCCGCGAATTCTGCGTGTTCTCATCACGGCCTTCACGGACATGGATGCCGCCATCGCCGCCATCAACAGCGGCGCGATTTTCAAATACGTTTCCAAACCCTGGGACCGCACGCAACTTGAGCTCGAGCTGAAGCAGGCGATGGAATTTTTTCTCGTGCAGCAGGAGCGCGAAGAATTGCTCAAGGAACGCAGCGCCTTATTACGCGAACGCATGATTGCCAACCGCATTGGCAGCCTTGGCCTTGTCGCTGCCGGCTTGAGCCAGCACATCCGCAACTCGATGGTCGCGGTGAAAACGTTTCTGGACCTGGTGGAGGAACAAGGTCCGTCCAATAGTTTGAACGATCCGGACATGGTGCGGAATGTCCGTGCGGACATCACCAATGTCGTCGGCTTACTGACGGATTTGCGCCTCGTCTCGGCCGACCACGAGCACGCCGCCTTTCCCGATGAAGTCAGACTGCAACCGGCGCTTGCGGATATTCTGACCGCGTTACAACCCACGCTGGCCACCCGGCGCATCGAAGTGGAAAACCGCATTCCCGAAAACCTCCCGGCGCTGCACGTGGACCAGCCGAAATTCAAGCGGCTGTTCGAGTTGCTGTTCAAGGATGAGCTGGCCATGCTGCCTGCGGGCAGCGGCATCACGTTGACGGCGGCGGAAGCCACCCTCGACGGTCGCCCCGCCCTTGCCCTCACGCTTGCCGACAATGGACCGGCGCTGCCGCAGGATACGCTCAACTTGGTACTCGACCCGTTCGCCACGCGCGGCAAGCCCTCGGAATATGGCATCAACCTCATGATCTGCCTGTTCATTGTCCATCATCACACTGGCACCATTGAAGTTTCCGCGGCGCCGGGCGGTGGCAATATCTTCACCATCCGTTTGCCGTTGCAGCCGGAAAAGATTGCGGTTGGCTGAACAATTTTTCGCGCGCGGTTCGGCCGGTTGACGGCTCAAAAGTGAATGTATCCAATTTAAGATTCCATTGACCTTCCGCCAGTTTCCGTGAAAGATAAATGCAGTGACGGACACCACGCAAAACCCCCTTCAACGAAGCGCGCAATGAAGACGATTCTGGTTTTGTCGACCCATCCCGACTTTCCCGAGGCCATTCGCGCGGCGCTGAATCCTGACGAATATCGCATCGTCCACCGCCTCAATGTGGACGAGGCCGAGCCGCTCGTCGTTCACGGTCTCGCCAGCGCCATCATCCTCGATGCCGAACTGATGGGCGTGGCCAGTGTGCTCAACATCGAGCGGCTCCGCCGGCACAATAAGAAATCCCCCATCATTGCTTTCACCGAGACGTCGTCGGCCGATTGGGAAGAAGAGGCGATTTTGCAAGGCGTCACGCAGATTCTGACCAAACCCGTGCGGCCACGCCTGTTAAATTCCATTTTGGAAAAAGTCTGGGCCGTGCCGGCCGCGCCGCGTCCGGCTGCCAATGTGCCGACGGGCAACACCGCTATCTTCGCGCGGGCGGCGGTAGATCCGCAGGCGGGTGGCCGCTACGTGAATGCCGCCCAGACGCTCGACGTGCTCCGCGATTTTTCGCCCATCCTAACGCACTCGCTTGATGCCGAGGCGATGCTCAAACAGTTCCTGCAATTTCTGCGCGACATTTTGAGCGTCAATCGCGCCGCCATTTTTCTGAATCGCCCCTGCTCGCCGCTCACCGAGGTCATCTCGCCGGAAGACAGCCGCCGATTGCGCGCGGCTTCCGCCATCGGCCTCGCCAATGGTCTGCTCGAACACTTCGAACTCTCGCTGGATTCCGGGATTGGTGCGCAAGTGGCCAAGCTCGGCCGCATCCTCCGGCGCGATAGCGATGAGGCGCGCGCCGACAGCGAGACGCAGAAAGAATTTGAATTGCTCGGCGCGCAGGTGGCCGTGCCCATCACCAGCCGCGACAGCATTATCGGCGTCGCCACGTTTGATGGCCGCGTGACTGGCGAGCCGCTGGTGAATGTCGAGCTGGAACTTATTTTCCATCTGCTCGAACAGGTCGGCCTCGCCCTGCGCAACATCTGGCTGCACGACCAGCTCGCTGGCAATCACGAGATGATGACCGACGTCCTGCGCGAACTCAGCAGCGCGTGCGTCGTCGTCGGGCGCGATTTAAAAGTGCTGCACGCGAACAAAGCCGCGCGCCGCCATTTTGGCCGCAAGAACGAGCGCACCGGCGGCATGGAATTCACCGACCTCCCGCGTCTGCTCGGCGCAAAGATTTATCAAGTGCTCAAGACCGGCGCGGCGGTGGAACCCTTCCGCTTCGAACCCGAGAATTCCCCCGGCACGGCTTACAAGGTCAGCGTGCTTGCCTTTCACATTGGCAATTCCTCCGTGCCGGCGTCCGCGCTGCTCACCGCCGAAGATTTGAGCGAGAGCGAGCATTTAAACCGGCTGGAAGTTGAGGCAGCCAACCTGCGCCTCATCAAATCCATGTCCTACCGTTTGGTGAATGAGATTGGCAACGCCATCGTGCCCCTCTCCACGCATCATCAGCTGCTCAACGAAAGCATCGACGACCCCGATTTCCGCAAGTCCCTCGATACTGCGCTCGGCGACAGCATCAAGCGCATCATGCGTTTGAACAATCAAATGCGGTACCTCGCGCGCGAAGGCCAGTTCGAGCAGGAAACCTTTCCCGTGGTCAAGCTCGTGGAAGACGCCTATGCGGAGGCCAACCGGCATGCGACGGCGGCGGGTGCCACCTTGAAATTTGCCGCGTTCGACCGGCACCTCACTGTGGTGGGCGACCGCGCGGCGCTCAAACATGCGCTGGCGGAAATCATGCTCAACGCCCTGCAATCCAATCCGGGCCAGGCGCAGATCAATGTGTCGCTCGTGACGGCGGGCAGCAATGGCGACCGGTCATTGTTGATTGAGGTGAACGACAATGGCGGCGGGTTCAGTGCCGAGACGGCCAAGCGGGTGCCCGCGCCGTTTTACACCACGCGGCAGGTGGGACTGGGCTTGGGGCTGACCGTGAGCCAACGCATCATCGAGACACATCGCGGCCGGCTAGAGATTGTGCCCTCGCCCACGGGTGTGGTGCGCGTGTCCCTGCCCTTGGGCGCGCCGACGGAGAGTTGATTCGGCGGAAAAGCGGCTCGGAAAGTTTAAAGGCACTTCAAGCCCGCTAGATTTCGGGCAGAAGGATTATTCAATGATTTTGTAAAGCGTGTATCCGAAACTGCCGAGAAACGCTAGCACACACAAAAGCTTAAGCAGATAACTCACCGTCTGAAATCTTCCAAGCAATCCCCAAAACCAATGAGCGTGAATAAAAACGTCGATGGAGATGTAGGCAATGGCAAGAGCGATGGCAGCGGAACCATAAAGATCGAGATTTGAATGGCGTCCGTAAAAGCGAGCATGGCCGGTGAATAAGCAATGCACGCCATAACCAAGAGGGATAAGAGCAAACCCGATTCCAAGTAGGCACATCTTAAGAGGGCCTCCTGACGGCGAATAAGCTAAATCTTCGGCGTCATCAAACGCCGTACGATGATCTTTGTTAGTCCAAAAACCCATAAACGATAATCCGCCTAGCGACGGTCAAGCACCGGCGGTTCGGTTTCATGGCGGCGAGTGTGTTTCGGTTTGCAGATTCTGTCCAGCCTCCATTTGGCCGCCCGGATTCGTCAAAGCGCCAGCCTGACGATGCCCACGCCACTGCCAAAAATGACGGCAAAATGGTTTCCGCCCGGGGCGCGACCGGTCCCGACCTCAAAATCGAGGTGGCGAAGCGGTGTTGGGCGGCGGGAAAGCGGGTTTTGACCGTAAAGGCGTCAAAATCCACGGTTGCCGCTCGAGACTGAACGGTTCCGGACCGAGCCGCTGCCTTCTAGGAGCGTGCTTGAGCCGTCTGGGAGCGATCCTGGACGGTAGAAACTCGCTCCTGAACGGTCGAGGAGCGGTCCTGGAAGGCAGCGGCTCGAACTGGAGCCGTCCAGTTTCGGTCCTCGACGCTGGCGGCTCGAGCCGGAGCGGGCGGGCGAAATGAAAAAAGCCCGCCGGAATATTCCGACGGACTTTTGGCTTTTGATTGGGAGAGTCGTTGCGGACTAGGCGCCGTTGTCGCCGATGGCTTCCACGGGGCAGCCTTCTTTGGCTTCGACGCAGCGCTTTTCTTCGTCGGGCGAGGACGGCTGTTTGTAAACGAAGGTGTAGCCGCCATCTTCGTTGCGCTTGAAATTGTCCGGCGCCGTTTCGCGGCACAGGTCACAGTCAATGCATTGGTTGTCCACGTAGAATTTGCCGGGGACGTTTTCGGAGTATTTGTTTGCTGCGTCAGCCATAATGTTATTTAAAAAGGTTACTAAAGTTAGGAAGAAATAATCGCTGGCCGCCGCCAGCTTGGCAAGCAGGAATTGCCGGCGCGCTGAGTTTTAACTTTTCTTTAATTACAAAATAAGTATTCTGCGCCGATGCAAAGAGGATTGCTGCGACACACGAAAATCATCTCCACCCTGGGCCCCGCTACGGATTCGGCCGAAATGATCGGCAAGCTGATCGATGCGGGCGTCAATATCTTCCGCCTGAACATGTCCCACGCGCCTCATGACTGGGTGCGCCGCGTGTTCGCGGCCATCCGCGATGAATCGGCCAAGCGCGGCCGGCATACGGGCATTCTCATGGATACGCAGGGCCCGGCCATCCGCACGGGCGATTTGAGCGTGCCGCTGGATTTGAAGCCGGGCCAGAAGTTCACCCTCACGGTGCGCGGCGAGAAGTCGGAGGAGGAACATTCGGTGGACGTGAACTACGAGAATTTTATCAATGACATCAGTGTCGGCGATGTGGTGCTCATGGATAACGGCGCGATTGAGATGAAGGTGCTCGCCAAAAACGGCAACAAGGTGGAGTGCGAGGTGCTCACCGCCGGCAAACTCGGCAGCCGCCGCCATATCAATCTCCCGGGCGTGAAGGTGAGCCTGCCCGCGCTCACGGCCAAGGATCTCAAGGACGTAAAACTCGGCCTGGAATTGGGCGTGGATTTCATAGCGCTGTCGTTCGTACGCGAGGCGCGGGATTTGTTGCAGCTCCGCGAATTGTTTGGCGAGACTGGGCCGAAGCCGTTTGTCATTGCGAAGATCGAGGATCAGGAGGCGCTCAAAAATCTGGAGGCTATTGTGCGCGAAGCCGATGGTATCATGGTGGCGCGCGGCGATTTGGGGATTGAGATTCCGTATTACGAATTGCCCATCGTCCAGCGGCGCATCGTGAAGACGTGCCTGCGCATCGGCCGGCCGGTCATTGTCGCCACGCACATGCTGGAGAGCATGATCACGGCGCCGATGCCCACGCGCGCCGAAGTGACGGACGTAGCGAACGCGGTCTTCGAAGAGGCCGACGCCATCATGCTGAGCGGCGAGACGACGGTAGGCAAATATCCGGTCAAGTGCATCGAGGTGTTCGACAAGATTGCCACGCGCATCGAGCGCAGCGGTAGCGCGCAATTCCACGAATCGGCGGAACTCATTAACGCGCGCCAGAAGCTCGTGAAGAGCGCCGTGGTCATGGCGAATGAATTGAAGGCGGCGGCAATTATTTCTTACACGCGGCATGGTCACATGGCGCGTTACGCCGGCTGGATGCGCCCGCGCTATTCACCGATTTACGCGATGTGCGACAACGAGCGTTCGGCGAATGAGCTGACGCTGAGCTGGGGTGTCACGCCGTTCGTGATGGAGTTTGATTTCATCCAGCCGCAGAACACGATTGAGAGCGGCTTGAAGAAGCTGCTGGACCTCGGCCGGATTTCGCAGGGCGATACGGTGGTGATCATCGGCGCAATCTCCGTCGGCACCGAAATCGTGGACGCCGTACAGATGCGGACGTTGTAAATTGGATTCAAAAGAAAACAAAAACGCGCGGGCAGATTTACCGGCGCGTTTTTGTTTGGATGATTAAATTATTTTCCCAAGGCGGTTGCCGCCAGATTGGTAATATTCAGGACGGTGTCCGGGAATAAACCAATCCAGAAGATGCCCGCGAGACAAATCGCGAGGGAAAGTTTGGCGGGTGAGGAAATTTCGATTGGCGATAGATCTTCCGGATTCTTCCCCCAGTAAATCTCGCGAATGACGCCGAAATAATAATAGAGCGAGATAACGACGCCAATAAGGGCCGTGAACGCAAGGCAATAGTAGCCGTGATTGTGCGTGAGATGGGCGGTATCAATCAAGGCTTTCAGCAGCAGGAATTTGCCAAAGAAGCCGGCGAGCGGAGGAATGCCCGCGAGCGAAACCATCGCGATGGTCAGCGTGGCGGCGAGCAGCGGCGAACGCTGGTGCAAACCCGCGAGACCGGAAATGTCTTCCGACGGCAGATGGCGCATCACAAGCGTGATGACGAAGAACGCCGCCATCACGGTGAACACGTAACCGGCGAGATAATACATTAGCGCGGATTGACCGCTCGCGCTCAAGGCGGCGACGCCGAGCAGCAGATAGCCGGCGTGGGCAATACTGGAATAACCGAGGAGGCGTTTGAGATTGCGCTGGGGAATCGCACAGAGATTGCCGTAAAGAATCGTGATGGCGGAAATGACGATGAGAAGGTTCGCCCAATGCGCTGTCACACTTGGTACCGCAGTGAATAGCACTCGCAGGAGCAGAACAAAGCCAGCGGCCTTCGAACCGATGCCGAGAAAGGCGGTTGTTGGTGTCGGTGCGCCCTGGTAAACATCCGGCGCCCAAATTTGGAATGGGAATGCCGCGATCTTGAAACCAAGTCCGACCAAGACTAGCAACACGCCGAGCAAGAACATTTGGCTGTCGGCAAACTGCGGCGCCACGGCGGCCAGCTTGGTGAAGTTCAGTTCACCGGTCGTTCCCCAAATCAGCGCGATACCAAAGACCATGAAAGCTGACGAGAGCGCGCCGAGAATCAGATATTTCACGCCGGCTTCGAGTGACTGGATTTTGCTGCGCTGAAAACTGACGAGCACGTAAAACGTGATGGTGATGAGTTCGATGGAAACGAAGAGCATCGTGAAGTCGTTGGAAGACGCAGCGAACAACATGCCGGCCAATGCGAACAGGGTGAGCGAATAATATTCGGCTACGCTCCCAGCAGCCAGTTTATCGGAAAATTCTGCGGCCATGAACAAAACCAGAATCGCCGCGATAATGAACAACTGCTTGAACAATAGCGACAGGCCGTCGTTTATGAACATACCGCCAAACGCAGTACCGAACTGTCCGCAACTACCATTACCACTCAAGCTCGTAATCAGTAACACGCCCAACGCCACGATGGCGGCGTAGCCAATAAAGCGGCGGCGCTCGGCGGGTACAAACAAATCCGCCAGCATCAGCACCAGGCCAAGGCCAATCACCGAAATTTCCAGCATGATCAGGGAGGAATTCATTTGTTTTGCGCAACAAAATTTAGTGGCGACGCGCCCGGTGCCGTGGCCGAAACCAGATTGCCGGTTGCCAAGGCGACAATTTTCTGGGCGTCGGGATTAATTTTCTCCGTGAGCAACTTTGGTATAAAACCGAATACGAGCAGGCTCACAATTAAGAGCGCGTAAGGCAACTTGCGCCAGACGTTCGAGGCGTCGACAAGGGAATTCCATTTTTCCGGCAACGGGCCGTGAAGGATGTTGCGGATGGCGCGGGTCATGTAAATGCCGCCGATGACCAGTGCGCCCCAGAGCGCAATGACGGTGACCGTCGGAAAGGCTTTCCAAGAACCGAAGAACACGGTGGCCTCGCCAACGAAATTTGCAAAGCCGGGTAGACCGCAGCCGGCCATCGCTGCCATTAAGAGCGCTGTGCCGATGAAGGGCAGCTTGCGGCAGAGACCGCCGAGCTCGCTGATTTGCAGCGTGCCAGTCTGTTTGTAAATGTAGCCGCTGAGCGCGAACGTTAGCGCCGCGAGGAAGCCGTGCGCGACCATGATTAACACCGCACCGGTCACGCCGATGAGGTTCAGGCTGGCAATGCCGAGGAAAATGAAGCCCATGTGGGCCACGCTGGAATTACCGATCAGCAGATTTAAATCTTTTTGGCGCATCGCCACCCAGCCGACATACAAAATGTTGCCAACGCAGAGCCAGGCGATGACGTGCGCCCAGCTTTGGGTGGCCTGCGGTAACAATGGCAACGCGATGCGAATCAAACCATACAGGCCAAATTTCTTCAATACGCCGGCGTGAAGCATGGCGGTTGGCGAGGGCGCAACACCGTAGCCGAGCGGTGCCCAAGAATGAAACGGCCAGAGAGAAACCAGAATGCCGAAGCCGAACAGTAACAGCGGGAAGATGAAATTCTGGGCGTTCAGAGAAAGCGGATTGGTTTTGGCGTGTTCGATAATTTTTGGAATATCGAACGTATTCGCGCCAGATTGCAGATAGAGGGCAATAAGGCCAATGAGCGCAATGAGCGCGCCGATGCTTAAATAAAGCGTGATTTGAAACGTCGCGTAGTTCTTCTTCTCGCCACGTCCCCAAACGCCAATCATGATAAAGGTTGGCACCAGTGCGAGTTCGTGCAGGAAATAAAAGAAGAACAAATCGAGCGACGCGAACGCACCGAGGATACCGCCGGTCATCAATAGCAGCAGAATATAAAATTCCTTTTCGCGTGTTTGGATTTCCCACGAGCAGAGGGCAGCCGCAAAGGCGACGATTGCCCCCATCAAAATCAAACCGACGTTCAAGCCGTCCACCCCGACGTGATAGCTGATGCCGAGTGATTCAACCCAGGGAATTTGTTGTTCAAACTGGAAGCCGTTTGCACCAGGTACGAATTGCGCAAACATCTTAACCGCCAACACCGCCGAGATGAGTGTAGCCAGTACCGCGATGGCGCGGATGATGACGCGGTAATTGCGCGGCACGACGACAAGCGCCAACGCCGCCAGCAGCGGCCAACCTGCTATGTAAGTCAGTATGGACATTTTATTTTCCCAAAACGAAATAGAGCAACAGCGCCACGCCGAGCACAAACAGGAAGGCGTAGGTCTGGAGGTTGCCGGTTTGCGCGAGGCGCAGTGCGCGTCCGCTTAAATCTGTGCCGCCACGAATCGCCCCGATAATGGCGCCTTCTAAAATCCAGCGGTCAAGCCAATCGGCCACAGCGGCGAGGAAATCGTGCGCACGGATGAAAGTCGCCTCATAAAATTCATCGAAATAAAATTTGTTCTTCATCAGCGTCGCCAAACCTCCAAGTTTTGTGGGCAGTGGATCAGCGGCAGCATTATTGTAGAGCGAATATGCCAGAAACAAGCCGACGGCCACCGCGCCAAGGCCGCAGGCCATCGGGAATAAATTATTAAATGGTTCGGTGAATTGTTGCGCCATGGAAAGCGCTTCGTGATGATTAACGAATTGCGAACCGTAGTTATTCGTAATGCCGATAAAACCACCGGCAAAGGAGAATACGGCGAGGGCAATCAATGGCAGTGTCATCACCAATGGCGATTCATGTGCGTGCGAAGCGGCTTTGGATTTTTCCTTCCCAAAAAATACGATGAAGAACAAGCGGAAGGTGTAGAACGTCGTCAGCGCGGCTACGAAAACTCCGACGCCAAAGAGCAGATAACTTTTTTGTGCCAAGGCCTGCGTAAGAATTGCATCTTTAGAATAGAAACCGCTGAACGGAGGCACACCGCACAAAGCCAGCGTACCAATGGTGAAGGTCAGGAACGTGATGGGCATTTTCTTACGCAGATTACCCATTTGCCAGATATCCTGTTCGTGGTGCATTCCAACAATGACCGAGCCGGCACTCAAGAACAGCAGCGCTTTAAAAAACGCGTGCGTGGTCAGATGGAACATTGCGGGAGTCGGACCGTTCAAGCCGACCGTCATTACCATGTAGCCTAGCTGCGAGAGTGTGGAGTAAGCGATGATGCGCTTGATGTCGTTTTGCTGGACGGCCATAAGGGCAGCCAGTAGCGCAGTGAAGCCGCCGATATAGGAAATGAGGTGCAGCGATTCGCTATTGAACAAAAACAGGGTGCGGCAAAGCATGTACACGCCAGCGGCAACCATTGTTGCGGCGTGGATCAGGGCGGACACGGGCGTCGGGCCTTCCATCGCATCGGGCAACCAGACGTGCAGCGGGAACTGGGCAGACTTACCCATTGCCCCGCAGAAAATCAGCAATCCGGCGAGCGTTGCGCTGGCTCCGAGTAACGCTGGGTTAGCCGCGAGCGTGGTTTGCAGCGCGGAAAAACTTAGCGAACCCAGTAAACCCCAAACCATCAGAATACCGAATAGAAAACCAAAGTCGCCGAGGCGATTGGTGACGAAGGCCTTTTTAGCGGCATCACCAGCGCTGGGTTTTTCAAACCAGAAACCGATGAGCAAATAGCTGGAAACACCTACTAATTCCCAAAAAATGAACATCATCAGGAAATTGTTTGCCAGCACGATGCCGAGCATTGAGAACGTGAACAGACTTAAGAAGGCGAAAAATCGCGCCATGCTCTCGTCATCGTGCATGTAGCCGAACGAGTAAATATGAATCGCACCGCCTACACCGGTGACGACCAAAAGCATCATCATGCTCAATGCGTCCAACTTTAGGCCAAAATCAATTTGCAGTCCGCCGATGGAGAGCCAGTTTGCCGAAGTCTCGCCGCTGAATTGAAAACCATTGGCATTGATGAACAGCAAGGTCATCACGAAGCCAGTTACAACTGCGCCAATGGAAATCAGGCTGCTGACAGTTTTGCTCCTCAGTGTAAAAAGTGTTATTACTGCCACTGACAGGAGTGGCAGAAACAAAATTAGCCAAGGTAGGTTTTCGTATTTCATCCGTCAGAGTTTCATCGAGGTCAAATCTTCGACGTGGGCAGACTGGCGTTTACGGAAGAGCGCCACGATTAAAGCGAGGCCAACGGCCACTTCCGCCGCCGCCACAGTGATGATGAAAAACACCAGCACCTGACCGTCTAGCTTGTTGTTGAATCGTGAAAAGGATACGAGTGCCAAATTGGCGGCGTTTAGCATCAGCTCCAGCGACATATAAATCACCAGCAGATTGCGCCGCATGATGACGCCAAGCAACCCTAGGCTGAACAGCATGAAGCTCACGAACAAATAATGATGGAGGCTGACGTGCATGTTATTCGAGTTTCTTTTTGCTCAGGAGAATCACCCCGACCATCGCCACCAGCAGGAGTATAGAGATGATTTCAAATGGCAGCGTGTATTGTGTAAATAAGAGTTTGCCAAGTACATAGGTTTCGCCTTCAAGTGCTGGCTCAGCGGTGAGTTTGATGGACGCCAGGGATTTGATGAAAATACCGGCTACAATGCTGACGGAAACCAAGCCAGCTGCGAGGCCGAAAAACTTAATTTTACGCCGCTGTTCTTCCTTCAAATCAAGCAACATGATGACGAACAGGAACAACACCATGACCGCACCGGCGTAAACTAGTATTTGTACTGCTGCGAGGAAGAAAGCGTGCAGAAGCAAAAATAAACCAGACATAGAGATAATCGTGAGCACGAGAAACATTGCGCTCGTCACCGGACTGCGGCTGAACGGATTTGCGACCACTAGAATGGCGCACAGCAGCGTCAGTGCCGCAAAGACATAAAACATAATGTCCTGCACCACCCCGCCGCTAATCAAATTATTGATGGCTTCCATTAATAATTAGAGTTTCACTGGGAAGTTTTCCTGAGCCTTCGCCTCTTCCAGTTTGTGTTTCCACTTCTGAATGCCGCCAACTTCGCCACCAAGCGACAGGAGCTTTTCCTTGTTGTAAATCATGTCGGCGCGGTTAGTGCCGGTAATGGAATAATCTTTTTGCAGGAAGATTGCCTCTTCGGGACAGACTTCCTGACACATGCCGCAATAAATGCAGCGCAGCATGTTAATCTCAAATTCTGCCGGCATTTTTTCGGCGTTTGTGCGATCCGCTTTCTGGCCGCTTTCGCCGGGTGGCGTGATGCGGATGGCTTTCGGCGGGCAGACAAATTCGCAGAGCTGACACGAAACGCATTTTGTGTTACCTTCCTGATCTTTTACAAGATAGGGTGCGCCGCGATAATGTTCTGGCACGGTCCACTTCTGTTCGGGATATTCCATCGTTACCACTTTGCCCCTGAAAAGCGTATTCCAGGCGTGCCGGGTTGTAACCTTTATGCCGCCAAAAATGGCTGGCAGATAAAGTTTTTCCCAAAGCGTCAATGGTTTGCGGTCAACAGTAATCGCCATATCAGCTCCTCATCCACAGCCAAAGCGCCGTGATTAAAATGTTTACCAATGCGAGCGGCAAAAATGTCCGCCAGCCCAAATCCATTAACTGGTCGTAACGGAAACGCGGGAACATCCAGCGTACCCAGATAAACACGACCATGAAGAAAAGCATTTTGAGCATGAACACACCGATGTGCGCGAGGCCCATGGCAAGTGATGTCGCCGGATGATCTAGACCCCAAAAGGGGAGCGTCCAGCCGCCGAAGAAAAGTGTCACCATCATCGCCGATGATGAAACCATGTTTGAATATTCCGCGAGGAAGAAGAGCGCGAATTTCATCGAGCTGTATTCGGTGTGGTAGCCGCCGACAAGCTCGGTTTCCGCTTCCGGCAAATCGAACGGCGTACGGTTTGTTTCAGCAAACGACGAAACCATGAAAATTATAAATGCAATCGGCGCGTACATCACCAGCCAGCCGTTATCGGCCTGCCAGGAAATGATTTTGCTCAAATTTAAATTGCCGACGATGAGCAGTACGGGAATCACACTCATGCCCATCGAAATTTCATACGAAATCATTTGTGCGCTCGAGCGAATGCCGCCGAAGAACGGATACTTCGAGTTTGCCGCGTAACCCGCGAGGACGATGCCATAAACTCCCATCGACACGATTCCGAAGGTGTAGAGAATGCCAACATTCAAGTCCGCGAGCACCATTTTCTGGCTACCCATGACCGAGCCAAAAGGAATCACCGCTACGGTGAGCATGGCTGGAATCACTGCCACCGCTGGTGCGAGAAAGAAATAAATCTTCTTTACGCCCGCCGGGGTGAAATCTTCCTTGAACATGAATTTCAAACCGTCCGCAAGCGGCTGAAACATGCCCCAGCGCGTCAGCAATGGACCGAGTATGGGAATATATTTCGCGAACGGCGGCGCACAGCGGTTTGGGCCGACGCGATCCTGAATCCACGCGGAAATTTTTCGCTCGGCCAATACGGAGTAGGCGACTAGGCCTTGCACAACGCCAACAATAATTGCGAGCTTGACCAAACTAAAAATGATAAAATTCCAGTCCATTTTAGATTTGCACCGTTACACCGGTGTCGCCAAGCGCTTGCCATGTTACGCCCATGAAAACGGGAATTTCCTTGGCCATTTGATTGAATAGGCCTTCGATGGTTACAAAGCCGTTTTGACCGGTGACGTTGTGAACCAGGTCATGTAAAAATTCCCACTCGGCGCGCGCGTCTCCGGGCGCTTCCACGGCCTTCATAAATTTCTGAACGCGGCCTTTGCCGTTGGTAAAAGAACCGCGTTTTTCGGCAGGCGCGCAACCGGGCAAAACATAATGGGCAAGCTTCGTGGTCTCGTTTGGCAATATGTCGCTGACAATAAGCGTGTCCAGCTTGGCGAGCAATTCCGCCGTGATGGCGTGTTCGTCTACAACCTCGCTGACGGTTTCGCGTTCGCGCAGTTTTTCGTTTGCCACAGCCCGTTTGACAATGTTTTCTCCGAAAACAATAAGCGTCTTGATTTTTCCACTGGCAATACCGTCGGAAATCTTTACCAGATTAATGCCCATTTCGGTAAAGCAAATACCAGTAATACGCGCGCCGTTAGTGTTAGGATTCTTGTCTGCACTGACGAGCAACTTGTCAGCCTCGCCAACACGCGGAATGGAATCGGAAATTGCCCCGAGCTTGGATTTTAATTTTGAAATCAGCCAAAGTTCTTCATTCGTTTGGCGTGCCGAAGCGATGATTGCCACGGAACCCGCCTGAGCATTTTTCAACTTGTCCGAAATCTCGTTAAGCGCCGCTTTCCAGGTGGATTTTTGACCGCGCACCAAAACCTCTTTCAATCGATCCGCGCGGGCAATCCACTTGTAATTCAAGCGGCCGGCATCGCACATCCATGAGGCATTGACGGCATCGTTATCACGCGGCGTATAGCGAAAAATCTTTTCTTCGCGCGAACCAATGAGCACGTTGCAGCCAGTTGCGCAACTTGTGCAAACGCTCTTGGTTTCTTTGAGGAACCACGCGCGCATCTGGAAACGAAAATCTTTTGACGTGAGCGCACCAACTGGGCAAACGTCCACGGTGTTCAAAGTGTAATTGTTATCAAACGGGATTCCAGGGAATGTTGCAATCGTGTTGTAGCTGCCACGATTAACA
The DNA here is from genome assembly GCA_903865745.1 of uncultured Verrucomicrobia subdivision 3 bacterium. Taxonomy (GTDB): domain Bacteria; phylum Verrucomicrobiota; class Verrucomicrobiia; order Limisphaerales; family UBA11358; genus UBA11358. The sequence goes on from CAIPKV010000084.1 coordinate 100,493, forward strand.
ATTCCCAGCGCATCGTCGCCAGCAATATCGCGGGTGAAACGGATGCATCGGGTGCAGAGAATGCAGCGCTCTGCGTCGAGCATGATACGGGGTCCAAGATCAACCGCTTTCGGCTTGTGAACTTTCGTTTCAACAAAGCGACTTGAACTCTGGCCGTAATCCACCGAGTACTCCTGTAACTTACATTCACCAGCTTGATCGCAAATAGGGCAATCGAGCGGGTGGTTGATGAGTAGTGATTCAAGAACGCCTTCGCGCATCTGCTTCACAGCGGGGGTCTTTGTGTAAATTTCCATGCCCGGCGAGATTGGCGTTGCGCAGGAGATAGCGGGGCGAGGCGACTTGGCAATCTTGGGTGTTCCGTCCGGATTAAACACCGGCTTCCGGTCTGGCCCAAGTGCCGGCGTGCCAAACTCAACGAGGCACATGCGGCAGTTGCCTACGACAGGCAGTTTAGGATGCCAGCAATAATGCGGCACGTCAGTCTTTGCCAGTTCACACGCCTGAATCATCGTAGTAGGCGTAAGCTTGCCCGACCAGTCCGCTATAAGACGCGGCACTTCAATTTCTCGCCCGTCCACCTTGACCTTGATATGTTCAATTGCGGTCAGTGCAGGCTTTATTTCAGTTGTGGCGGCAGTTGACATTGAAATCAATTATGTCCGGTGACTTCTTTGGAATGACGCTCCTCATCAGCAGCGCCCTTGGCAATGAATTCGTCTTTGAATTTTGCAACAAAACTTTGCACAGGCCAGGAACAAGCCTCGCCGAACGCACAAATTGTGCGACCCCCGGGAATATTGTCAGCGATTTTCACGAGATATTCCGCGTCTTGCGCGCGACCTTCGCCATGCGTGAGACGATGCAGGGTCTTGTTCATCCAGAGCGAGCCTTCACGGCAGGGCGTGCATTGGCCGCAGCTTTCATGTGCGTAAAATTCAGAAAGATTGGCGAGCGCGTTGACTATGTCGACGCTGTCATCCATCACGATAATCGCGCTGGAACCGCTCATCGTACCGGCTTGTGCGAGTGAATCGAAGTCGTAGGGCAGATCGAGCATGTCGGTCTCAACCAAAATTTCTTTACCCTCGGCGTCTTTTTTCTTGAGCTTAAATTTTTCGCCAGCCTTCAAAACTTTCGAGGACGAACCGCCGGGAATTATTGCCTTTAACTGACGACCCTCCCGCAAACCACCCCCGAAATTTTTATCGTAGAGCAATTCACGCAGGGTCGCCTTGCCAACTTCAATTTCGTAGTAGCCGGGCCGCTTTACATGGCCGCTTAAGCTGACGATGCGAGTGCCGGTATTATTTGGTGTGCCGAGCTTGGCGAATTCCAAACCACCCATTCCTACAATATGCTTCACATTACAGAGCGTCTCCACGTTGTTGACAATCGTGGGACACATCCACAGCCCGAGCACAGCTGGAAAATATGGCGGCTTTATGCGAGGATACGGACGCTTGCCTTCAAGCGATTCGATGAGACCAGTTTCCTCGCCGCAGATGTAAGCACCTGCACCGCGATGGACATAAATCTCCAAATCATAGCCGGTACCAAGAATATTTTTACCGAGGAAGTTCTTTGCCCGAGCCTCTTTCAAAGCTTGATTTAGAATCTTTGCACCTTCGGGCATTTCGCCACGGATGTAGATGTAGGCCAGCTTCACGTCGTTCGCGTAGCACGATATTATCATGCCCTCAATCAGCTGATGCGGATCTTTGTGAATAATCTGGCGATCCTTGAAAGTACCTGGTTCTGATTCATCGGCGTTACAGATTAAATAAATCGGCTTGCCGCTCTTGCGATCTACGAAACTCCATTTTAGTCCACAAGAAAATCCTGCCCCACCCCGCCCGCGCAAATTAGAAGTCATCACTTCCTGACGGAGTTGTTCCTGCGGTGACTGGGTTTTACCATCGGCAAGCGTCTTAGTTTGAAATGCTAATGCCTTCTTCAGGTCGTTGTAGCCGCCATGGCGCAAATAGCACTCAATATCCGGTGTATAACCAGATTCATCGGCGTGCTTCAATATCAATTTGTATTCTTGCGCCATATCAGCAACTTGACTCTTAAAATAAATTCTCTAGCCTAATTCGTCCCATCTTGCCCGATGGTGTAACGGTAGCACAGCAGACTCTGAATCTGTTTGTCATGGTTCAAATCCATGTCGGGCAACCATTTCATTTGCACCCACCGACAATTTCATCAGCTTTTGCATTAGAAACATCTTCGTAAAATTTCTCACCGAGCATCATAACCGGTGCTGTGCCGCAACTTGCGAGGCATTCCACAAACTCAACTGTAAACTTACCGTCCTTCGTTGTTTGCGGACCGTGCTTGTGTGCGTCAAGGCCAAGTTTGTCGCAAAAATGTTTGTGCAACTCATAAGCACCCCCAAGGGCACAGCTTAGCGTGCGGCAAACTTTGATGGCGTATTTACCCTGCGGCTCCTGTCGCAGCATTGGGTAGAATGTTAGAATTTCAAAAACGTTGATGGGTTGGAGTTCCAATTTTTTAGCTGTCCATTGCACGGCGTCGGACGAAATCCAGCCAAACTTTTCCTGGATTGCATGGAGGACCATCAACGAAGCGGCACGTTTCACTGGATAGTGCGAAATTAGCTCATGCACTTCCGCTTCCAATTCGGGTGTGGCTTGGAAACTCATCGGTCGCTTTCTCCCATCACAAAGTCCAATGATCCTAATATCACAGGTACATCGCTAATCATTGCCCCAGGCATTAGTTCACCGAGGATGCTCAAATTAATGAAACTAGGTGCGCGGATTTTGAGTCGATAAGGCGTGCCTCCACCCTTGCTGTTAATATAAAAACCAAGCTCGCCCTTCGGGTTTTCATGACCAAAATAGACCTCTCCGGGCGGACAATTCACACCTTCAGTTACCAACATGAATTGGTGAATCAATTCTTCCATGCTCGACAAAACTTTTTGTTTTGAAGGCAGGGTGATTTTGCCGTCAGCAATATTCACAGGCTCATGCGACTTATTTTCACCGCCGCCGGGGATTTTATTACAACATTGCTCCAGTATTCTCATGCTCTGGCGCATCTCTTCCATGCGGACAAGATAACGGTCATAGCAATCGCCAACGCTGCCAAGCGCAACCTCAAAGTCCAAATCTTTGTAGCAAAGATAGGGCTGGTTTTTGCGCAAATCAAAATTTACGCCGGAACCACGGAGGTTCGGACCGCTCAAGCCGTAATCAATCGCCATCTCTTTGGAGACAACTGCAAGATCGCGGAGGCGATCCACCCAGATGCGGTTGCGGGTGAGTAATGTGTTTGCTTCATTCAACGCGACGGCAAATTCTTTCAAGAACTGACGTACTTGATCGCACCACGTCGCCGGCACGTCACGCATCAAACCACCAATTCGCGTATAGCTCGTTGTAAGTCGCGCTCCGCTTGCGGCTTCGGCAAGGTTATAAATTTTTTCGCGTTCCGTGAACGTGAGCAGGAAAACGGTGACTGCGCCGGTGTCCATTGCAAACGCCCCGAGGCCAAGCAAATGCGAGGAAATACGGGCCAATTCGCAGCACATCACACGAATATATTGGCAGCGCGGCGGCAATTTATCGTGAATTCCCAGAAGCTTTTCAACCGCGAGGGCATAAGCGACATTGTTTGCGAGCGGCGCAAGATAATCCAACCTATCTGTGTAAGGAATGAACTGGGTGTAAGTCATGTTCTCGGCAATTTTTTCGTCGCCGCGATGCAGATAACCGACATCGGGATCAGCCTTGGTGATAACTTCGCCGTCCAATTCCAGCACAATACGCAACACGCCGTGGGTTGCCGGATGCGACGGTCCCATATTCAGCACCATCTTCTCGCCGTGAATGTCCGCCGCCTCCTCGACCGCCTGCGCAGCGCGCGCGGCGGAATCAAGAATTGAAATATCTTGAGGTGTGGCCATGAAAATTATTTGAGCTGCTTACCAACAAGTCGTTTATCGCTGATGCCAGGCTCGGCATTTTCTTGAACGCGAACACGTGGCTCGCGGGCAATCGCGTCATCATTGCTAGACAACGTCACAAACGGGCCGCCTTCCATCGGCGTTACCTTTGTGAAGGCCACGCCCGGCAGGTCAGTCGGTTTGCCTGCGAGTGGAAAATCTTTCCGTAAGGGATGATAGGGGTAACCTTCCCACATCAAAATCCGGCGTAAATCAGGATGACCGCTGAAACGAATTCCCATTAAATCATAAACTTCGCGCTCATGCCAGTTGGCCGTGCGCCAAACAGGCAGAACGCTCGGAAGCTCGGATTTTTCTTCGGAAATATCTGTTTTAATGGTAATTTCCGAACCGTTAACGATTGCGCGCAGGTGGTAAACCACGGTCCAGCGAGGATCTGTGCCATAATTATCAATGCTGCATATGTCCACCAAGTAATCCAAGCCAATGCTTTTGGCGAATTGGCAGACATCGTAAATTTTTTCCGCCGCTGAGAGTTTTAAGCCTATTTCGCCTCGAAATTCCAATGGTTCGGAGATTAAATCACCAAACTTGGCCTTAATTTTATTGGCAAAATCGTGGGCGGTCACAAATTATTTTTCCTGAAGATTCAAAAGTTTTGCACCGACCGTACCTTGCAAAATGGGTTGCTCACCAATTTTTTTCTGAATCTTCATCAGGGCATCTAGTACGGCTTCTGGGCGCGGCGGGCAGCCAGATATATAAATATCAACGGGTACAATATTGTCTACTCCCTGCAAAGTAGCATAACTCCGATACATGCCACCGCTAGAGGCGCACGCGCCCATTGCGACAACCCATTTTGGCTCAGGCATCTGGTCGTATATTCGCTTAAGGAAACCGGCAGCCTTGTATGTCACAGTGCCGGCAACAATCATGCAGTCGGCTTGACGAGGAGAAAAGCGCATCACTTCCGATCCAAAACGTGAAATGTCAAAACGACTTGCGCCTACGGCCATTAGTTCAATTGCACAACAAGCCAGTCCCATTGGCATTGGCCATACCGAATTTTTCCGAAACCAAGCGAGGGCAGCATCAACCGTCGTTAGGACAACGTCGCCTTCAATCTTTGAGTTGTAGCCGTATTCAGTTTGAGCCTGCATTTCCTTAAAAAATATGCGCCTGAAAAAAGCGCAGGCCAAGCCTAGCCGTCACGCAAAAAACGGGCAAGTTCAAATTTGTGATTTTTTTCACAAGCTATGTTAATGGCTAACTTTGTAACCTGATTTTAACACGGCGCCAGCATAATTATGTTATCAAGTTGAGCTTGTGACTATCACTAATTTCGCTATTTTTGAAAAACGCACCGAGTGCAACGCATGAAATCATTTGCTGAATTAAATTTCCCGGGCCGACTTATAGCGGTAGAAGGATTAGACGGTTCCGGCAAGTCCACGCAGATTTACCTGCTTAAGCGATGGCTTGAAGCCGAGGGTATCAAGGTCTATTTTAGCGAATGGAATTCATCCGAGTTGGTCAAGTCCGCGACCAGCAAGGGTAAGAAACGAGAACTCCTCACACCAACCACGTTCAGTCTGATTCACGCGACTGATTTTGCCGACCGTTACGAACGCCATCTTCTGCCTCTTCTTCGTGCCGGCTACATCGTGCTGTGCGACCGCTATGTGTTTACTGCGTTTGCACGCGATGTAACGCGCGGCTGTCCGCCTGACTGGGTACGCGGTAATTATAGCTTCGCCGCTCGGCCTGATCTCACCATGTTTTTTAAGGCGGAATTGGAAGTTTCCTTGAACCGTATTTTGGAAGGGCGGCCTAAATTAAAATTTTTCGAGGCGGGCATGGATTTAAATTTATCGAAAGATCCTTACGAAAGCTTCAAGATTTTCCAAGGCCGCATTCTTGAGCAATACCTTGCGATGAGCAAAGAGTTCGAATTCGTCACAATGGATGCAAATGTGAACGTGGAAAAGCAGCAGGTCATCGTCCGAAAGTTAGTAAGTGAGCGGATTGATTTAAAAAAATTTAAACGCCGCAGCCCCCTACCATTACCACCGTCGCTAGTAAATGACCGTGAGGAAAAAGAGGAATTGGAAGACAAAGCCGCATGAGCACCAAAAAATCTCGCCGTTTTTACGGCCATGGCATCCCGCGTGTTAAACCCGAAGACCTCGGCGGCAAGCTGATTGTCGTCGAAGGTGCGGACGGTTCCGGCCGTTCTACGCAGATTGCTGAGCTGGTTAATTGGCTTGAAACCAGCGGTCGTCCGACCGTACAAGTCGGTTTAAAACGCTCCACGCTCGTAAGTGCTGAATTAGAAAAAGCGCAAGAAGGTAATGTTTTGAGCCGGACGACGTTGAGTTTATTTTATGCAACGGATTTTGCAGATCAGCTTGAAAACATTATTGTGCCTGCGCTCAAGGCTGGTTTTATTGTGCTGGCTGATCGCTATATTTACACGCTAATGGCGCGTGATTTGGTGCGTGGCATGGATGAGAAATGGCTAAAGAATTTATACGGCATTGCGCCGGAGCCAGATGCGGTGTTTTATCTTTCGGTGGAACCAGAGGAGTTGGTGCAGCGTAACCTTTCCAAAAATGCAACGCTAGACTATTGGGAAAGTGGCATGGATCTTGGCCTTTCGCGCGAGGTGTTTGATAGTTTTCTGAAATACCAGGCCGCTATGCAAGGCGCTTTTAAGGCGATGCAGAAAACCTACGGGTTCGATATTGTGGATGCGAACCGATCGGCCAACGCGGTCAACAAGGAACTGCGGAAAAAAATCAGCTCTGTGCTCGACACGGAATGAAATTTAAATTGCCGACGTGTTCGTAGCTGGTGCGTTTGTGAAGGATGGTATCGCCGGTGCGGAGTTGGTGTTGAAAAGGACTTTGCGAAATGGCCGTTTCATTAAGTCATCAAACTGCTTTAATTGTTGTGATGATAGAACGTCGCGAATTTCAAGCCGCGAATCCTGAATTACCTTGCGCATTTGGTTCTGGCCATTTGTGATTATTTTTTGAATTGTATCGTGCTGTTCGAAGGTGAGGTGCAAATTATCGTCCAAGCGCTGTAAAAATTGTTTGTTGAGGATTTCGGGCGGTTTCAGCCTGACGGCGTCCGCCCGTGTTACTTGGTTGGTTGCGGTACCATGCGCTTCTTGCTGCGGCTTATGAAGCTTGCTGGGGCGGGAATTATTGACGTAATTTACCAGCAGGCCGCCGGTAATCACACCCGTCCCATAAATTACAACAGCAGCAAAAATGACCCTCCAGTTGTTCACGGTGGCGAAGAATTGTCCGACAAATCAACGGAAGCTAGCAGTGTGTTCTCGAAATCCTGTGAGAGGTCGTTGTTCCCGTCGGGCATTGCTGGGATAAACACCGAAACCGCGCCGAATACCAACGCCACCCCTGCGCATGCCGCGGCGGCGCGCCACAGACCACGTGACCAAAACACCCAATGATCCGCGGCTCCCCGCGTTGCAACTATTGCCGTGATTCGCCGCTCAAAGGCATATGGCACCCGCTCGTCCGGAGCTTTGAGCCGGGCCGCTGCAATCAGCTTCTTTTCTAGTTCAGGAAGGTTCATATACGCTTCATTACGCTTGACGCGCAAAATTTGCACAGAGTTACAAGTATTTTTCTTGAGTCATACGCGAAAGGATTTTCCGCATTTCTCCTCGCGCACGAAAGGCGCGGACTTTGACCAGGGGCACGGACCAGCCGGTGATTTCAGCTATTTCTTTTACCGAGCGATCCTCGATTTCTAGCAACTGGATGACCATTCGGGCCTCTGGCGAAAGTTTTTCCAGCACGCGGTCAATTAGCAATTTTGCCGCGTCGGCATTTTCGGCGGCGTGGCTCGGTTCAGCTACGAATCGTTCCAGCCAGTCCTCCTCTGGTTCTGAAATTTCGCTAAATGAGGAGATTCGGTTGCGTTGGTGGCTGCGCAAAAAATCATAGCATGTCCGCACTGCCAAACGCATCAGCCAGTGCTCAAACGGAGCTTCGCCGCGAAAACTTTTCAACTTGTCGAATGCCTTGAGCCAGACCTCCTGACAGATGTCCTCAATTTCACTCTCGCGGCGGGCATACCGGCGGGCGGTGGCGAATACGCGCGGGGAATATTTTTTAACCAACGGTTCGAAGCTGGTGGCATCACCCTTGAGTACGGCAGTGATGAGTTCTGCTTCAGACCGTTCTTCCATGCGAACAACCTTGTAATGAGCTTTACCGGCGTGTCAGTCCCAGAGTGGCTTCAAAGGTGCGAGAAAATTCCGAAATAGAGTCCGAAGCTTTGTGCGGCTGCTCTAGCAGAAGTTTAAGTCGTTCCGCCACCGACTGGTCTGGTCGCAGGCGCATCAACTCTGCGGCGGCGACTATATTCGCCAGCCGACCATTTACATCATGGCGCATGTCGCGGAGCTTTTGGTGCAAAGCCAAAATCTGTTCTTCGGTCAAGGTAACCGGTCCGCTGGATTTATAATCTGCTGACATGATTGAATCATCGCGGAAATGGCTAGCTGAAAGCAAGCGGCTTCACGTGCTAAAATAACCCCTATGCCGAGCTCAAAATAAGATTTTTTTGCTCTAAATAGTGCCGAGTTCTAGAAGTAATTCATTAGAACACTTAACTTTTGACTGTCGCGACTCTGCTTTTTTGGGGCAGTTGTCGTGTTAAGTAAACGGACACGACAAGAGCTGCGAAATGAAAAACGTTATAACCCAAAAGGGAATTTTTGATAGCATTTAGGAAACCTGCCGGCATTCAGGAACGACACACTTAAAGGTTTAACATTAATATGAAACCGAAGAAATCACGAACGAAATTGAAGGTGTTATCAACTGCACACCCGATTCTAGAAGTGGTGCGCATAGCAGGACTTGAACCTGCACGCCTTGCGGCACTACCACCTCAAAGTAGCGTGTCTGCCAATTCCACCATATGCGCAACAGAGCAGAAGATTTTGCCTGAGGACACGATAAAAGCAAGATTTTTCAACGGCCTAGAAGCCAGTTCCAACCGCGCCAATGGCTTGGCGGTGTGGAGTCGCGGTCGTTGCCGTGAGACTTACCCAAATCAATCTGGAGCAGGAAGGTTAGGCTGCTTGCGCCGCGGTCGCCGTCGCGGATAGCGTTAAAGCCATAGCCGTAACTAGCTAAGAAACGGAATTTATCCGAAGGTGCACGATACATGATTCCCCCGCCAACACCACTAATGGAATTGCCCGACTGGCCGGTGCTAGGCAAATAGTCGATGACGGCAGTGGCGGCGTTGAAGTCAAGGCTCCAGCGTTGGTTAGGTGCGATCGGTAGTAGATAGCTGGCATTGAACAGCACGAACTGCCGCGCGCTGAACTCCTCATAATACTAGCCAGGCAGCGCCAACGAATATTCGGCGACAAGTGGGAGAAAGCCGCCAAGCCGGTAGGCGCTCAATCGGTCGGCATCAACGGTTGTGCCGCCAATTACCCGTGCATAGATGTTTTGTTTGCTGTCCGGAAAAGTGTAAGACAGTGCCGCCGCACTCCAGAACTGGTGTGCGGATGGCTCAATTTGCCGGTCGCCATTGAAACCGTAGGTGCCGGGATTGGCGCGGAAGTAGCCTTCATACCAGATTGAAATCTCCATTGCGAGCGCTGGGAAAAGCGTCGGTTCGATGCCGCCCCAGCGCAGGCCGGTGCGCACGCTGTAGGTCGTGTCGTTGCGCGGAACCTCAAAATTGCTGGCCGTGGTATCGTTCCGTTCGTAAGTGGAATAATGAGCCGCGCCGCGCAGAACATAGTTTAGCGGAATTAGATCGCCTGGGTTAAATAACTTGTAAATGCTGGCCGAAAGCTCACCGCCATTTCCATCATAGGACTGGGTTTCGATGTATTTGCCGCCGTTAACCTCGCTGTAGGAATCTGCGAAACCGCCACCGGCTGCTCCGATAGCAAAATCCGTGTTTGGCCCGAGCAGATGTTTGAAGCCAAGTTCGGTATCGAGATAAACCGGCGCGAGCGCGAGACGCCAGGTGAGGTTCGTGCGTAAAAAATCCGGGTCATTGTGATAGTAAAACGCGTAGGCACCCAGCGGCGAAACACCTTCGAGCGGTTGGTCGTAGCCAAATTGGATTAGGTCGCGCTTGACTGGGTCAATCTGCGCGGAGGCGGCGAGCGGGAGCAAGAGCGCCAGCCAGCACCAGCCTTTTACGATTAACCGCATTGCGATGTCATAAAGTAATATGCAAGTAGCAGCAAGCGCGTTTGCTCCATACTTTCTGGACACTTGGAAAAAATTCCGGCTAACTATTACAAATTTAATTTCGTCGAATGTCATCACTCAACGCTGAAAAACTCGCCCGCGCCAAGTCGCTTGGATTCTCTGACCGTCAAATCGCGCATCTCGTCGGTCAGACCGAAGATGAAATACGTGCCGAACGCAAACGTATCGGTCTCGTGCCGAGCTACCGCCTTGTGGACACCTGTGCCGCAGAGTTCGAGGCTTACACGCCATATTATTATTCCACGTATGATCGCGGCGACGATGAGGTAAAGGGTAACACCGCCAAGAAGGTGATGATTCTCGGTGGCGGCCCGAACCGTATTGGTCAAGGCATCGAATTTGATTATTGCTGCGTTCACGCGGCCTTTGCGTTGAAGGAAGACGGATTTGAAACTATCATGGTGAATTCGAATCCCGAAACGGTTTCCACAGATTACGATACCAGCGACAAACTGTTTTTCGAGCCGCTCACGCTTGAGGACGTCCTGCACATCTACGAGCGCGAAAAGTGTTGGGGTGCCATTGCACAGTTTGGCGGGCAGACGCCACTCAACCTCGCGCTCGGCCTCCAGAAAAACGGCGTCAACATCATCGGCACATCGCCGCAGAGCATCGAAATCGCCGAAGACCGCAAGCTATTCGCTGCGCTGCTCAATAAACTCAACATCCCGCAGCCGCCAAATGGTCTCGCCACCAACGGCGAAGAAGCGCTCGTGATTTCCAAGCGCCTGACCTACCCCGTGCTCGTGCGCCCTAGCTTTGTGCTTGGCGGTCGTGCGATGCAGATTGTTTATTCCGACGCGGAACTGGCGCATTACATGAAGTTCGCCGTCGAGGCCTCGCCGGAACGCCCGGTGCTCGTGGACAAATTTCTCGAAGACGCCACCGAGGTGGACGTAGATTGCATTGCCGATGTCGGTTTGCCATGCAACGAGAAGACGGGCGGGACGATTGTCATCGGTGGGATGCTTGAGCACATCGAATTTGCCGGCGTCCATTCCGGCGACGCCGCGATGGTCCTGCCGCCGCACACGCTTTCCCCCAGCGTCATCGAAACTATCCGCACCTACACGCACGCGATGGCGCGCGAGTTAAAGGTCGTCGGTCTGATGAATGTGCAATATGCCGTGAAAGGCGAAATGGTTTACGTTCTCGAAGTGAATCCCCGCGCCTCCCGCACCGTGCCCTTTGTCAGTAAGGCCATTGGCAAGCCGCTGGCGAAAATTGCCGCGCGCGTCATGGCTGGTAAGACCTTAAAGGAACTGAATTTCACGGAAGAAATCTGGACGAAGTATTGGGCGGTAAAAGAATCCGTCTTCCCGTTTAACAAATTCGTCGGCCAGGACATCTTGCTCTCCCCC
>CAIPKV010000085.1 GCA_903865745.1 uncultured Verrucomicrobia subdivision 3 bacterium
ATGGGCTGGTGGGCACGATTACGAACATCGTGACGACGAACAGCTATTGGACGAACCAGATTACGGGTGACTTTTATACGGTGCCGACGAACTGGTGCGGGTATCAATTGATTGGGTTGGTGACCAACGGGTTGGTGGCGACGAACACGGTGGGGGCGACGAACCCTGCGGGTGTGGTGTTGCTGCCGGGCCAGCAATATGTGGGTACGACCTATTCGGTGGGGACCAACTATATTTATTCGCTGCGGCCTGGCTACTGCGAGCCGGCTTTATATTTTGCCACCAACTACACGACCAATGTGGCTCCTCGATATAGTTACTATTTCGGGAGTATCGTCACAAACAGTTATTATACCAACAGTCCGGTGGTCGTCCTCACGACCAATCTTGCCATTTTGACCAATGGCCTTGTAGGCACGCTGACGAATATTGTTACTACGAACATAACTTACACCGGGGTGTCGGGCGACTTCTATATTCCAAATCCTGCCTGGTGTGCTTATTCCGTGCTTAGTACCCAGCTGCAAACGACAGTTTATTTTACAAATACCTTCAGCGCCACAAACTTGCCGGGGGTTGTGGGTCTTGGTCAGCAATTCAAACAGTATACGGTTTCGGATTATACCAATAATATTTTAGTGGTGCAGCCGTCCCTTTGTTCGCAGGGCACCCCGGTGACAAATCTGCGCCAAGGCGTTGGCCGGGTGCAGTTCATCCGGGCCAACTATGATTCGTTGCTGGGCCAGTTTTTCCAGGCGCTCACCAATACCTACACCATGACCGTGATTAGCAATGGGCAGCCCGTAGTGGAATATTACCAGCGTGTGGTGACTAAACCCGACTTCCTCTTTCAGGCGGCAGATTTGACCACTCCGCCTAATTACCCCGATTCAACGGTGACCACGCCCAATTTTGACCAAAGTGCTATTCAAGGTGGTTTGGCCGGTCCAGGCGCCATCATTCCTGGTACGACGATAGTGTTTAATGAGAATGAAAATAATCTTTATTTGAATGGCAGCCAAAACCTGTATGGGTATTCGACCAACAACTTATTAAATCAGGACACCCAATCGTCGGTCGGGGCATGGGGTTCGTTTGACGCCTCTACCAATTACCCCGTGGTTTATCCCTCTGGTACCAGCATTGCTAACCTGATGAATCAATTGGTGATTCAGGTCACCCCGTCGGCCATGCCTGATGGCACCAATGGCGTGGCTTATAGCGTTACGTTTACTGCCACTGGTGGCCAGCCGCCTTATACGTGGGCCGCGCCAAACTTTTCTACCCTCGTGCCGGGGTTGGTATTTAGTCCCAACACCGCTACCGTGTCCGGTACCCCGATTGGAGCGGGCACTTTTAACTTCACGCTCCAGTTGACCGATTCGGCCAACCGGTTGGTAAATTTTAATTATCCGATTACGATCCACTAAGTTATGGAACCATTTGTCCGCCCTGAATCCCTCCGGAGCTGTTGGCTAAAGGCTGCAGTGCTCGGGCTGGCCTTGATGTTGTTGGGCTGTGGCGTCGGGGCGCAAACCACGGCGAACCAGTTTGAGGTGGGTGCCAATGGCGTGGCTGACCCGCTGGTCAATTATTTGACGCAGATTTATGCCACCAATTTTATTAATGGTGCCAACGGCCAGTTCTCACGGTTCGGCTTCAATTACTATACCGGTGCGCCGAACTGGCTGGGAGCGCTGTATCATAACTGGTATAACACAGTTAACTTTACGAACGTGGGCGAGCTGGATTCTGTAACCGGTTTTAATGTGGACACCCAGCCGTGGCCATATTCCCCGGATCGCGCGGCCGCCAGCTTTTATAACATTGGCAGCATTAATTGCGGTACACAAACCAATGCCATTTACCTGTATCAATATGGCTTCACCTATATTGGGGGAATTTATTCTGGTGGCTACGGTGGTTACGGCGGGCTTAATGTTTGGGCCAAGAATATATTCTCCGGCAATAATAGCGCCATCAATCTCGGACCGAATGGCCTCGCCCGATTCGGGGGTAACACCGTAGTTTTCAGCAACACAGCTGTCAGTATCGAGGGGTCATATGCCATCGGGCGAAATGCCTCGGAGTATGCCAATGTTTCCGCCATCGGTCAGGCTGCCTATAATACCAATGGCTGGTATATCGGGGGCCTGAACCCGTTTTCAGCTTATGCTCCCCTGAATTCCTCGCCCGGCAGCATTGATTTGTTCCCGGCGGTTTCGTACTACCAGCAGGGTGGTAGTTCTTCCAATATTTTAGTGCGAATGATTTTTCTGGAAGATAATAGTCTAAACGTTACCACTAATGTCTATATTGGTGGTGCTGGATTTTTCACCAATGGTGCGGGGACGGTCGAATGGGTGGGTACTTACACTAACCCGGTAACCGGTCAGGCCAGTACTCGTTACCTATACCTGAATAATAATTATGAACAGAGTGGCACCACCAACCTCTTGAGTTACGGTGATCCCGGCACCGGTGTGCCTGCCAATTTTGTTATTTATCCTTCGGACACCAAAATCAGTCTGGGTACTCCGCTCGTTAGCGCCTATTATCCCAACTTGGACGTGAATGACACCATCACCAATAATATTTACTCCTACGTTGATGCGCAGTTTATCCCGACTTCGGTCCAGCTTAACCCTACTGGTGCCGGTGCGATTGCTTTAACTAACATCCCGGGGCGTATCGAAATCACCGCCAGCAACGAATTGAATCTTTCCAAGGCCAGCTTTGCCGGCATGAACTATCTCCGGCTCAACAGCCCCAACCAGTTTGACTATGATGGTCGGGACCAGATTGCCGCGCCGTATGCGGACTTTTATCTCGGCAGCACTAACGGCAGTATGGCTATCACCAATTTGATTGAGCCCTCACTGCCCGTGTGGAGCGGCAGTTTGCAGGCATATTCCACCCGTTGGGGCTATACCAACGCGGGCATCAACTATGACTTCCGGGTGCTGCTGGTGCAGAGCCAGCTTAGTCCCGTCACGCCATCTTCAGTCCAAGACTTTGTGCTCTACAGTTCGAACAACGTTGTTATCAGTGATGATCTCAATATCACGCGCACTTTCTCACTGAACTGTACCAATCTGCTGCTGACGACCAATGGTATTGGTGTCGGCGCTGGATCGCCGGATGGGGAACTAAACTTGGGTTTAGGCGTGACTAACTGGCAATACGCGGTGCCTCGGTTAAGCTGTCTGACTAATAATGGCGCCATTCGTATGTATTCGACCCCTGCTAACTTTGGCAGTCTGTCCACTCCGTATCTGGCACTGTTCAACACCGGACGAATCAACAACGGTGGTAATATTTTTATTTTCTCAGGCGACCTCGAAAATTATGGGACAATTGTTGCTAGCGCTGGCTCTTTCACCGCCCAGACGCTAACCACTACGATGACCAACGCGACGCTTCAGGCTACCACACCCGTTAGCTTGGCGGCCTCTAATTTGGTAATCAGCGGAACCTCGATTCAGTCCGGCAATTCGCTGACGTTGGTAGCTACCAATTTGCTAACCGACAATGGCGTCAATAGCAGTAATTTTTGGTCGCTGGGAGTGAATGATACCAGTTATGGCTATTCTCAGGGATTGAACCTGCCCCTCAAGCCGGCTTATGGCGACCTGCTCGGCACGACCATCACCAATCTTGCGCCTGTGGCCAACTCAATTGTCTATAATACTTGGGCGGGTCAAGACCGCGGATATTCGGTAGCCGGCTACCAGAATAATGCTGCCATTGGCCAGTTGGTGTTGGATGCCGTGACCAACACCACCCAGTTCTATTTTACGGGTACCAGTAGCGACGGCACCACTAATGCCATTTATGTTGACCGTCTAGTTCTCTTGGACTCGGCCGGATATTATGGTCTGGTAAATAGCGGCTATTTGCCGGGGTTAAATTTTAATACTAATCTGGTCATCTATTACGCCGAAGCAATCGACCGGAATTACGGTTCGGTGGCGGAAAAAATCAACGGGCTTAATGACAACCATCTTCGCTGGGTGCCCAACTATGCTGGTCACTTTAGCTCGACCAATATTGTTTATCCAAATGGGACGACTAACTCTGTAAATGCCCCGCTGGCCAACGCCTCAGATATTGATTCCGACCGCGACGGTAATAATAATTCTACTGACCCAACGCCCGTCTTGGTTCCGTCACAGTTAAACTTTACCTTGGCAGTGACCAATGTGCCACCGTTGACTGCCCGAATTGGTTGGCGGACCATTCCGCTGGCGGGCAATTCCATCTACTATTGCACCAATTTGGCCACCACCAACTGGCTACCGTTCACCAGCTTCAGCAATTATTTTTATGGACCCGGCATCGCTGTTCCCAATCCGGCGCAGACCAACTACTTTGTTTCGCCGCAACCGTATGACGACACCCAGTCACCCGCGGATAACTGGGAAGCGACTAATGTCTGGGTGCTGGATCCGCTGACGAATTCGGTCCATTTTTACCGGATTGTGGTTCAGCCAAACTAAAAAATATATAAAAAAGCCGAATGAGATTTTTAGAAATCAATACGCGTGTTGCTTTCGGTTGCATAGCAAATGGAGATATGTTGTGAATACGATACTGAATAAAATTGCCGGCTTCTTGCCGTTAGGTCTGCGGGACAGCGCGGTCTCGCTAAAGCTGGCATTGTTGCTTGGATTGCTACTTGCCGCCGGAATGGCTGGCGCGCAGCCGGCCAATGATAACTTTACCAATGCTTGGGTCATTACCGGGCAATCTGGAACGACTAATGGGGACAATACTTTTGCCTCTTTGGAGTCTTGTGAAAATAACATTGTTAATAGCACAGAATTTGGTCCTGAGGCGATTACAAATACTGTTTGGTTTGCGTGGACCGCCACCGCCACTGGAACTTTGGAAGTCAATAATGCCGGAAGCGCCAATGTGGATTTTGTACTGTCGGTTTGGACGAGCACTAATACTATTCCTACAATTTGTGATGGTAGTTTGACTAATATATTAGCGGACGATGGTAATGGGGGTATTAGTCAACTAGACTTCTCGGTGGTTGCCGGAAAAACTTATTACATTTCACTATCTAGCTACGATGATGGTACTTCTCCAAATGATAATGTGGGACCTTATGTTTTGAACTGGAATCAGTCCATTTCCCAATTTTCCAGCGGAAGCTTTCAGCTTTCCTCAGGCAATTATCTCGTTAGCGAGAGGGATTCCCAGAGTCCAAATGTTGCATATGATGGTAATACAGTTGATCCCAGTCTACTTGGGGCTCGAATAACGATAACCCGCCCGGCTCCAGGTTACGGTCGCGTTTTAGTAGATTATTCGGTTACAGATCCTGGTTATACCAACCTCATTATTACTAACATAACCGCGACCACCATTACCACGACATACAAATATCAATATTATTATAATGGTCAATATTACAACTACACGCCTCCTGACTTGGTGGTTACCAATAATATGGGACTACCAGCCGGTATAACAATTTTCACTAATGTGGTGCCTGCATCAACGGACTTTACGCTGGTGACAAACACCGTTTCTTTTGACAACTATCAGTTGGGTCAGGATGTGTTGTTACCCTTAGTACAAAGAGGCGAGACAATTTCAATTTCAAATCAAACCTATCATTTGCCTGGAATGGCTGTAGTTACGCTATCCAACCCGCGGCCCGATCCGCAGGAGCCATCAATCTTAGCTCCGCCAACATTAAGCTTATCCTTAACTTCGGCAATTGTTAATACCGCCAGCACCACCTTTCCACAACCATCCGGCTCGCTTGGTTTAGCTTATTTAAATCTAGAGCGATCAACTTTTCGGGTAGATAAAGATGTATATAGTGGCAATGCTGTAATAAATGTAATCCGTACTGGTGGAAAGGCTGACCAGAGTATTTCTGTTGATTATATTATAGATCCAACCCCAGGAAACGGACTGACGCAGTATAGTCCCGCTAATACTTTCCCATTGCAGGCAGGTTCAGATTATGCCACGAAAAACAGTGATTTCACGCCTGTAAGTGGAACTTTAACATGGGCGGCGTACGATACCACCCCCAAAATTATATCAATTCCAATTATCAACAATAGCAAGGTGGAACAAAATGAAGACTTTTTGGTAAAGTTATACTTCCAGCCGAGTGAACAACACAATAACGAACAGGTTGGAGAAGTAAACCAAGCTAATGTTACCATACTTTTTGATGATACAGATGGTAAGCAGCAGCCAGCTGGAGCCTTGGATAGGACTTGGAACCAGAATGGGGTTAAATACTCTAATCCACCGTATCTGCCATATCCCGGCACTGCTGGTGGTGGTGGCACGGTTTATGCCGTGGCCGAACAGCCAGATGGTAAAGCAATTATTGCCGGAAGTTTTACTTCCTTTGATTCCCAACTTTATAATCGCATAGCACGGGTTTTGAACAATGGCTTTCAGGATACGAGTTTTCTTGCTTCTCCCAATAGCGGGGCTAATGACTTCATCTCATCGCTAGCCTTGCAGCCAAATGGTAAAATTCTAATAGGCGGTAATTTTACCTCTTTTAATGGTTCTCCCCGCTATCATATCGCCCGTTTAAACAGTGATGGCTCCGTGGACTCCACCTTCAACCCAGGCTTCGGCGCAAATGGCACGGTTTGGTGTATGATACTTCAGACTAATGGACAGGTGGTAATAGGTGGCAGTTTTACCTCTTATAACGGAACTAATGTA
Source organism: uncultured Verrucomicrobia subdivision 3 bacterium (assembly GCA_903865745.1). GTDB lineage: Bacteria > Verrucomicrobiota > Verrucomicrobiia > Limisphaerales > UBA11358 > UBA11358. Next base: position 6,715 of record CAIPKV010000085.1, read on the forward strand.
AATAAAGTAGCCCGGATAAATGCTGATGGCTCGTTAGATACAACTTTTAATCCGGGGACCGGCCCAAATGATACTGTTAATGCTGTTGCAGTGGATTCCAGTGGGCGGGTCATTATTGGTGGCAGTTTTGATTCGGTGGCCGGCGTAAGCAACGGAGGCATATCCCGCTTAAATGTAGATGGCTCTTTGGATACTACTTTTACAGCAGGCATCGGCACCTATAATCCGGATTCAGATTCGACAGATCCAGTTTATGCCATAGCCGTACAGTCGGACGGAAAGATATTGATTGGTGGTAGTTTCTCGTTTTTGGATTTGATTAACTATAATGGTTTGGCGCGATTGAATTCCGATGGGACCATCGATTTAAACTTTAAGCCGGGAACCGGCACCTTGAATCCCGTTACGGGTCTAGCGGACACGATTTATAGTGTGTTGTTGCAAACTAACAATGAAATACTGATTGGCGGTGATCTTACTACCTTTAATCAAACCAGGCGAATTGGGGTGGCGCGGCTTTTTGGCGATGGCACCGTAGACACCAGCTTCATGGACTCAACTTATAATCAGTTTGCTGGATTGCCTAATCAGTATTTTAATTCTCAGGCAGTATCAACCAACTATCCATACTATAACACCCGTAATGCAGTTTATGCCTTGGCACAAGAGGCTGGAGGTAATGTGATTATAGGTGGTATCTTTCCGTGGGTGGGTGGCGGATATACGTACGATGATATTCGACCACGGAGTAATGTGGCCCGCTTGGTTGGCGGTTCAACACCTGGTCCGGGTAATATAGAATTTTCTTATGGTAGCTATTCTGTTAACAATAGTCAGGGCAGCCTCTACGTATCTTTGGTTCGCACTAATGGTAATTTGGGTATCGTATCTGCTACGTTTACCACTAATACCGATGGTACTGGTGCGGGAATTGCCAGTGGTGAAGATTTTTCGTTAAACCCGATTTATTCCAGCCCGACTTGGACGACGGCTTGGTCTCAAAACGCTTGGATGTATGATGTAGGGGTTACAGGTCCTAATTACAACACAACTCCAGTGAATACGACTCAGGCTGATGTTTATGTCGGGGTTACCAACAGCGGTAATATTACCGGAAATCTCAGTGCGAATTTTAAGTTATCTAACCCAATCGGTAATTTCTCCTTGGGTGGCGAATACATTTCACTGGGTGCAGCGCTGGGAGCTCAGGCGGCTGCCCCGTTGACTATAATTGATACAAGTATTAAGCCCGGGGTGCTTGGTTTCAGTTCGCCGACATATTCCGTGGTTCAAAATAGGAGCGTAGCTACAATAACGGTAACGCGTACCAACGGAAGTGATGGCATCGTTACCGTCTGGTACGCAGTCAGTAACGGTACTGCAACCAACGGAGTAGACTATACGGTGACAACTCCAAATCAACTTACGTTTGCAGTTGGCCAAACGAACGCGACTTTCACTATTCCCACCAAGAGTGCGACAACAATACATCCGGATAAAATAGTTAATCTGCAGTTGTTTTCACCAGCCGGTGGGGCGACCTTGGGTCTCACTAATGCCATTTTAAATTTAATCAATGGTGTTTACACATATGGTCATCTTGAGTTTTCTGCTGCGAATTATACGGTTAACGAAAACGGCGGGGCGGCAGTGGTTACAATTAATCGAGTGGGCGGCAGCACGGGAACCCTAAATGTGACGATGATTACAGCTGATCAAACCGCAATTGACGGCACAAATTACATTGGCATAAGCACTAATTTGCAATGGAACAGCGGAGATGCTTCACCTCGAAATATCACTATTCCCGTTTTGGATGATGGGGTGGTGACGCCAAACTTAGTGGCTAATTTGCTGTTGACCAATTCATTCGTTAATACCACAAATAATGTGGGGCCACTATCATTTGGTAACACCAATGCAACGCTGACTATTAACAATCTAGATTCTGCGGGAAGCGTTCAATTCAGTACATCATCCTATTCGGTTAAAAAATACGGAGGTTACGCCCTTATACCGGTCATTCGTACGGGAGGTTCTATCGGTACGGTTACGGTCGGTTACACTACGATTGACGGCTCGGCTCAGTCCGGTTCTAGCTATACCACAACTGCCGGCACCTTAACATTTAGTAATGGGGTGGTCAGCCAATCATTTTTGGTGCCGATAACAAATAACCCAGCCGTTACAGGCTTAGTATCATTGACGTTGCAGCTGAGCCCGCCTACTGGATTAGCCACGCTTGGCACACCCAATGTGGCTGTCTTGAATATAATTGATGGTGATTCGGTTGATGAGACGCCTGGGTTACCGGATGTTACTTACGGCAGTGCAGTTAATGGGTTCAATGCTCCGGTTTATTGTCTGGCACTTCAGACAAACAATCGACTGATTGTCGGTGGTGATTTTACATTGGCAGACGGCGTCTATCGTCAACGTATAGCTAGGTTAAATGATGATGGTACCTTAGATTCTTCTTTCTTATTACCATCCTCCACTATTGGTGCAGATAATTCAGTCCGAGCAATTGCCATTCAGTCTGATGGACGGGTTTTGGTTGGTGGAAAGTTCACAAATATGAACAGCCAAGTCGTTAATGGTATTGCTCGCCTTAATTATGACGGCACCTTGGACAGTTTGTTTAACGTTGGTTCCGGTGCTGACAGTCCAATTTATGCTTTGGCACAGACTTTTGTAAACGGCAACGCGGCAATATTGGTGGGCGGTAGCTTTGCACACTTGGACGGCCAGCCGGCCAACTGCATTGGTCGCTTGACGGGCACTGGTTCACCCGACCCCAGCTTCAATACCGGAAGTGGTGCTAACGGAACTATTTATGCCCTCGCGGTTCAAGCAGATGGCCGGGTAATTATTGGTGGTGACTTTACAGCCGTGAACGGAGTTTCCGTGGGTCACATTGCCCGTTTAAATTTAGACGGTTCAGTGGACCTTACATTTACCAACGGCACGGCTAATGATTCCGTGCGGGCCATTGCCATTCAGTTGGACGGTCAGATTCTCGCTGGCGGTCTATTCACCAGCGTTAATGGCAACACCAGCTATAACCACATCGTCCGGCTCAATAGTGCAGACGGATCCCCGGACAGTACTTTCAACCCGGGCCTAAACATTATTAGTCCTGGGCCAAATAATTCCGTCTTCAGCATTGCGGTGCAGACCGATGGTCGCATTGTTGTGGGGGGAACTTTCACTCAGGCGAATGGTGTAACCCGTAACCGAATTACCCGGTTAAATGCCAATGGTACAACTGATCCTACCATCAACTTTGGTGTGGGGGCTGACAGCTTTGTGGCGGCGATTGCAGTTGAAGAATCGACCATTGCGTCTTACCCCCCCAATGTGCCGGATGAAAAAATCATCATTGGCGGAGGATTTCTAAACTATTTTGGTGCCCCACACCCCTATCTAGCTCGCATCTATGGCGGTTCCGAGGGCGGTTCCGGGGCCTTCACCTTCTCCTCGGCTTTTTACGGCGTGAATGAAAACGGTACGAATGTAGTCATCACGGTGGAACGTACCGGCGGCACAAGCGGCACCAATGCGGATGGCTCTGGCAGCGTCTATGTTACCTTCGCTGCTACCAACGGGACAGCACAGGCTGGTGTAAATTATACTGCCGTTACCACCAATTTGAATTTTCCGATGGGTGAAGTTCTGGAAACGGTCACCATACCTGTGATGGATGACAACGTTATTTCAAACGATCTGACAGTTAACCTGTCATTGAACCCCACCGCACCTGCCCAATATGGTGATCAACCAACAGCCTTGCTGACAATTACCAATGTGGATAGTGCCATCAATTTCCAATTAGCTAATTATCAGGTCAATAAATATGCCAGTAATGTTTTGAATGGCTTTGCGCCCATATATATCAACCGCCTTGGCGCAACTTATGGTACTTCCACTGTCGTCTTTAACACCTCAACCAACGGAACAGCGACGCCCGGGTTAGATTATTTGGCTCAGACTAATGTGGTCGTAACGTTTGAGCCCGGCGTATCCAACGAACAGGTGAATATACCCATAATTAATGGTGTATCTGATGGAAATACCACTGTTGGCCTGCAGTTAACAAATGTCACGGGATCGGTGCTTTACAGCCCGTCCAATGCGGTGCTGACCATTCTGGATCAGACTCTGGCTAATGGTAGCTTCGCCTTTTCTGCCACCAACTATGTGGTTAGCGAAGGTGGCGGTTCTGGTTATACCAACGCTACAATCACTGTTTTGCGAACCAATGGTGCTTCGGGTATTGTGACGGTGGGCTATCAGACCGCGGATGGTTCGGCAATCGGTGGGGCAAAATATGTTCCCACCAGCGGCACTCTGACATTCGGTGACGGTGTGTTAAGCCAGAGTTTTGTGGTGCCGGTCATCAACACCACAACTATTGAACCCACCGAAAATTTCTCGGTTATCCTCACTAATCCCACCGGTGGCAGTAGCTTGGGGGTTTCGTCGAATGCTAGCGTGACCATTTTGAATACCAACATTGGTGTTATGTTTGCTTCAGCCACCAATACATTCATCGAAACGCAGCCGTTTGCCACCATAAACGTAGTGCGCTACAACAACACTCAAGGTACCAGCACCGTAAATTATTCGACAACCAACGGTACGGCCTTAGCTGGAACTAACTACACCACTACCAGTGGCACATTGATTTTCAACAATGGTGCTGCTCAAGCCGCCATTCTCATTCCACTCATTTATGACACGAATGTGACGGGTAATTTGCAATTTACAGTTGGACTGGCCAGTGCCAATCCCGGGGTGCAAATTGGGACGCCCGGAGTTAGTACCATAGTTTTACAGGATGCCGATGCCGGTATAAATTTCAGCACCAATGCTACCACCGTTCTAAAAAACATTGGCAGCGTGCTTATCACTGTCCTCTGTTCCAATACCAATGTTGAGCCTGTCTCGGTTAATTATGCTACCACGAATGGTACGGCTACGGCTGGCACGGATTACACGGCTGCCAGCGGCACCCTGACCTTCAGCAACGGAATCGCCACCAACACCTTCTCAATTCCGATAAGTAATAACAGTCTTGTTAACGGTAGTCGCTACTTTAATGTTGTGCTGTCGAACCCGACTAGCACAGGACATTTGATTTCACCGAGCCAACAGACGGTGACCATTGCCGACAGTAATTCCGGCATTAGCCTTTCTAGTTCAACTTACTCGGTGTACAAGACCCAAGGTGCGGCGGTTATAACGGTTAATCGAACCGACAACACCAACATCATTTCTACGGTAAACTTTGTTGCCACCAATGGCACGGCGGTTAACGGGCTCAACTATTACGCCACTAACGGCACTTTAGTCTTTACCAACGGTGTCACCAGCCAAACTTTCAGTATCCCCATCATTGCCACCACCAAGGTTCAGCCGGATTTAACTGTACAGTTGGCACTGTCAAATCCCACGAACGGAATTCTGCTTGCACCGACGGCGGCTACCCTGACCATCCGCGACAACACGGGTAGCTTTGTCATCCCGGCCGGTTCTCAAATGATTACCAATTACACTTCCCTGTCTGACTACACTAACGGCATCATCGGCTCCAATGACATGGTGCAGGTACTATTCGCCTTGCGCGACGCTGCGGCGGGTAATGTCAATAATCTGGTTGCGACCTTGCTGGCTACCAACGGGGTAATCAGCCCAACGCCGGCGTCACAGACTTACGGCCCGCTGACTTACCATGGTCACTCGGTTTCCATGCCGTTTACGTTCACCGCCCGTGGCACCAATAACCAGCAGATTGCCCCTACTTTCAATTTGCAAGACGGCACTACCAACATCGGTACGGCGATTTTCAGCTTTATTTTGGGCAGCACGACCACCGTTTTGTCTAATAACGCTGTCATTATTATTAATGATGACGCTGCCGCTTCCCCTTACCCGTCCGTCATCAATGTCAGTGGTGTGGGCGGTTCATTAATTAAGGCCACCGTGACGCTGAACAAGTTTGCGCACACCGATCCACATGACGTGTCTGCCCTCGTAGTGGCTCCGGCTGGTCCCAATACCTTGATTATGTCTCATGCCGGCGGTCATGGTTACGGGGTCACAAATCTGGTGCTAACCTTTGATGATGCCGCTACCAATAGCCTGCCGTTTGTTGGCGCCATCACCAATGGTACCTATAAGCCGACCGCAACTAATCCGCCCGCTAAATTTCCCTGAGCAGCGGCAGGCTGACCTGAACCAATAATTTTATGAGTAAGTTTTTTTTGAAGACGGGTCTCGGAATGATTGCCTTTGCTGGCTTGACACTGGTAGCCATGGCAGCTATGCCGGAAAACTTTAAACCACTCCGCGGTCATGTGCCATTGGTGGTCTCTCAGCTCTCGCCTTTGGGTCGGCTGAATGCCACCAACCGGCTGCACCTTTCAATTGGTCTTCCCTTGCGCAATTTGGAGGGTTTGACGAATTTGCTAAAGCAGATCAATGACCCGGCCAGCCAGAATTATCATCATTACTTGACCCCGGAGCAGTTCACGGAGCAATTTGGCCCTACCCCGGCGGATTATCAGTCAGTGCTTGATTTTGCCCGGACCAATGGTTTTAACGTGACACATACCCACGGCAACCGCATGCTCCTTGGGGTGGAAGGCATGGTTTCGGATGTGGAACGCTCGTTCCATGTTGCCCTCCACACCTATCACCACCCTAAAGAATCTCGTGATTTCTTCGCTCCCGATACCGAACCAACTGTGGACGCCCGTCTGCCAGTATTGTCGGTTCAAGGGTTGAATAATTATATTCAGCCACGGCCAATGCTGCACAAAAAACCAGCCTCCGTAAGCTCGCCGGCGAATGGGACAGGTCCTTTCGGCAGTTACTTGGGTTCGGATTTTAGGACGGCTTACGCCCCGGGTACGACCTTGAATGGGGCCGGCCAGATGGTTGGTCTTTTGCAATTTGATGGTTACTATCCAAGTGATATTGCTACTTATGAAACCCTGGCCGGTTTGACTAATAATGTCCCGCTGATCAATGTTTTGCTGGATGGCTACGATGGCACGCCTGGACCGGGAAATGATGAAGTCTGTCTGGATATTGAAACATCCATGTCGATGGCGCCTGGTCTGGCGGCCATTGTCGTTTTTGAAGCGGGACCCTATGGCAATCCCAATGACATCCTCAGCAGCATGGTTGCTAGCAATCAAATTAAACAATTCAGTGCTTCTTGGGGTTATAGCATTGATCGCACCACCGAGCAGTTGTATCAACAGCTGGCCTTGCAAGGCCAGACCTTCTTGAACGCCTCTGGGGACGGTGATGCTTGGCTCGGTGCCATTCCCTACGGATCCTGTGAGGATCCTAATATCACCATAGTGGGCGGCACCACCTTGACGATGAATGGCCACGCTGGTTCTTATGCCTCAGAAAAAGTCTGGAATTGGGGCAATGTTGGCGATTATGGCTGGAACCCTGATGGCTTTGCCGGTAGCAGCGGCGGTATCAGCACGGATGTTCTGATTCCGAGCTGGCAATTAAACGTTACCAACAATTCTCCGGTTAACCATGGTTCGACAACTTATCGCATGGTCCCCGATATCGCCCTGACGGGCGACAATGTGTTTGTGGTTTCTAGCGGCGGCAATGAGGGTGTTTTTGGTGGTACGAGTTGCGCTTCACCCCTATGGGCGGGGTTTATGGCGCTCGTCAATCAGCAGGTCGCGTTAAATGGTAAGCTGCCCATCGGCTTTTTGGCTCCGCAGGTTTATGCCCTCTCAAAAACCGCCGCCTATACAAACATTTTCCATGACATCACCATCGGTAACAACTATTGGGATCAAAGCCCGACTAACTTTCCCGCCGTGGCCGGCTATGATTTGGGCACAGGTCTGGGTACGCCCAACGGTACTAATTTGATAAACGCTTTGGCGGGAGCCGCCAGCACCACGCCGCCGAGCATTTCCGCCCCCTCACGGCCGTGGGGTAGTACCCTTTCTGTGATGAATGGCAGCAACCCGAACGGCGATTGGTTTCTGTTTGTGCAGGACGATGTGACTCCTGACAGCGGGATCATAAACGCCGGCTGGTATCTGACGCTTACCACCGCTTACCCCGTTGGCTATGCGGCGGATAATCAGCTTTACTTGAGTTCCTCCATAACTAACACCACGCCGGGCACCTTTTGGCCGGTTTCCTTGGCTGTTACTAATTATGGACCCTCTTCCTCTACCAATGTTTATGTCACTGACACATTGCCGCAGCCCGGTGCTGGCGTTACCTTGGTTTCTTCTAATTTGACCGCCGGTACGGTGTCCATCTTTGGCCAGACGCTGACTTGGTCAATTGGTAATTTACCCATTAACACTGGTGCCAGCCTGACTCTCAATTTCTACGCTGCCACCAACGCACTCAACCTTTACACCAATAGCGCCACGGTCTTTGCCACCACGAGTGATCCCAACCCGGATGATGATGCTGGCCTGATCACACTCTTAGTTTCCGGTGCACCTTCTTCCCCGCCTCAGTTGACGCCTGGCTACAATCCCGCGACCGGTGCGTTCCAATTGACAGTAACCAGCCCCGCCGGCGAACCTGTAATTGTCCAAGCCTCGACCAATTTAGTCAGTTGGTTCCCGATTTCCACCAATGTGGTGCCCTTCACCAATTCTTACGCTACCACCAACTATCCGGAGCTATTCTATCGCGCGGTGGTTGGTCCGTAATTGGGTCGCATGAAACTCTGCGGTTTGACCGGCGGCGTTGGCATGGGCAAATCCACCGCTGCCGGTTTCTTTTCCCGGCACGGTGCCCGTGTCGTGGACACTGACGAGATTGCCCGCCAGTTAGTCCAGCCCGGTCAGCCTGCGTTGGCTGAAATCTGCGAGCATTTTGGTCCCAAGGTTATTGCGCCGGATGGCCGCCTCCTCCGCGACCAGTTGGCGCAAATAGTTTTTGCCGACTTGAAAGCCCGCCAGCAACTTGAAGCCATCCTCCACCCGCGCATCCGCGCCGCTTGGCTCGCTCAAGTGAAAGCTTGGCGCGCTGCGCCAAAGCCAAGCGACGGCGGGCCGCTGGAAAATTGTGCGCTCGCCATCGTTGTCATCCCTCTGTTATTTGAGACCGCCGCCGAAAGTCAGTTTGACAAAATCATCTGCGCAGCCTGTTCACCGGCTACGCAGCAGGAACGTCTGGCCGCGCGTGGTTGGTCGCCCGAACAGTCCCGTCAGCGCATCGCCGCGCAGTTGCCTGTCGAACAAAAAATCGCGCGCGCCCATTTTGTCTTGTGGACGGAAGGGAAATTGACCGCTCACGCGCAGCAGGCCGCCCGCGTTTTAAGCCGGATTTGAACTGGATACTTCGTTGTGGACAATTTTTTGGCTTGTACCCAGAAATGGTGACTCGCGGGAATTGGCTAAACAAGTATGCTGAGGACGTTGGAAGTAGTGAGCCAACCAGAAATTTAGTGTGTTGTTGCTATTGAGGCCGGAGTAGTGTCCGGCCTCTTTTCTTTTTATCAGCGTGAATTGCCTTCGTATCCGCCACTTTGTCGCCGCGCCGGGCGTTCCCTAATCTCCGGCATATCCAAAAAAATTCCGGCGGAAAACTTCCGCGGCACCTTTAGCGGAGGTCTATGACCGCTGTTCGCATGCCGGCGCTGGGCTGGACTGTCTCTTTTTGATCACCGACCACCAGAAAAAGTGCAAAAGCCCAGTTTTTTTGATGTTTTTGCCCTATCCGGTGCCACTTTAGCCTCGGCCGAGGCTCCATTAGTCGCGAGATATGGGGCATTCGTCCCTACTGGTGAGGTATTCGTAGCTAGAGATGCGACAACAGTAGAGATGGATGAGGCACCAGAAGGGACTTAGGTGACGCCAGTGAGCGCGAACGGCGGATGAGTGAAATTTTCGGTCAGGCTCATCCAGTCAACCGTCCTGACAATGCCGTTTAAAAATCAATCGCTCCGGTCGCCGGGCTTTGTTATGGTTCTGGCATGATTCTGACGCCTGACGAACTTCGCAGTCTGTTCGAACTTACCCATCAATCGCCCCACACGCTGCTCGGCATGCATCCGCTTGGCGATAAAGCCGGCCTCGTCGTTCGCGCCCTGCTCCCCGATGCCAAAAAAGTCGAGGTCCAGCCCGTTCATGAAAAGGATAAGCCCAAGTTTGAACTAAAGCGGATTCCCCAGACCGATGTTTTCGAAGGTGTCACCACGCTGGCAAATTCGGTCTATGCTTACGACCTTGTCGTCACGGACAAGGCTGGCCAGGTGCGCCACACTCGCGATGCGTATTCCTTTCTGCCGACGCTAGGCGAAGCGGATTTGTTTTTGTTTGGCAAAGGCGATGAACGCAAAATTTACGACAAGCTCGGCGCGCAGCTTCGCACGTTAGACGGCGTTCATGGTACCAGCTTCGCCGTCTGGGCACCGAACGCGCAGCGTGTCAGCGTCGTTGGCGATTTCAATAATTGGGATGGCCGCGTTCATTCCCTGCGGCTGCTGGGGGCGTCCGGTGTTTGGGAAATTTTTATTCCGGGCGTGGGGCAAGGCGCACATTACAAATTTGAAATCCGCGACGCGCACGGTCATGTCAAATTGAACACCGATCCGTTCGGGTTTTTCTTCGAAGTTGCGCCCAAGCAGGCGGCCATCGTTTGGGAAACTAAAAAGTTTCAGTGGAGCGACGACGCCTGGCTAAAGCAACGCCGTGAGCGAGACGCTTTGCGCTCGCCGATGAGCGTCTATGAAATGCACATCGGCTCGTGGCAGAAAAAAACCGCCACCGAATCGTGGAGCTATCGTGAGTTGGCCAAGCCACTCGTCGAATACGTCAAGCGTCTCGGTTTTACGCACGTCGAGTTCTTGCCGGTCGCGGAGCATGCGTTTTATCCGTCTTGGGGCTATCAAGTCACCGGATTTTTTGCACCGACCAGCCGCTTTGGCACGCCGGAAGATTTTCAGTTTCTTGTCAACGCGTTGCACGAGGCCGGTATCGGGGTGATCGTAGACTGGGTGCCCGCGCATTTTCCGCGCGACGAATGGGCGCTCGCCAAATTTGACGGTACGGCGTTGTTCGAGCACGAAGACCCGCGCAAAGGCGCCCATCAGGATTGGGGTACGCTCATCTTCAACTTCGGTCGGAATGAAGTCACTAATTTCCTCGTCGCCAACGCGTTATTCTGGTGCGAACGCTTTCACATTGACGGTCTGCGCGTAGACGCCGTTGCCTCGATGCTGTATCTCGATTACTCGCGCAAGGCCGGTGAATGGCTTCCTAATGAGTTCGGTGGCCGCGAGAATCTCGAAGCCATCGAATTCCTGAAGAAATTTAATCACATCACGCACACGGAATTTCCCGGCGTGATGACGATTGCCGAGGAATCCACCGCGTGGCCGCAGGTGACGCGTCCGCCTTACATCGGCGGGCTCGGTTTCTCCTTCAAGTGGAACATGGGCTGGATGCACGACACGCTTGGTTATTTCAAACGCGAGCCGGTGCATCGCAAATACCATCAGAACGATCTCACGTTTGCGATGCTGTATCATCACAACGAAAACTTCGTACTGCCGCTCTCGCATGATGAAGTTGTCCACGGCAAAGGTTCGCTTATCACCCGGATGCCTGGTGATGATTGGCAGAAGTTTGCGAATCTGCGCACGCTGCTGGGTTATCAATGGCTGTTCCCTGGTAAAAAGCTATTGTTCATGGGTGGCGAGATTGGCCAGCGCGCCGAATGGAATGAGAACGCTCAACTCGACTGGTGGTTGCTGGATGCCGGACCTTTCCACCGCGGCGCGCAGAAGTTCGTCACGGACTTGAATGCCCTTTACACCAAATCGCCTGCCTTCTGGTCGGCCGATTTTGACCATGCGGGCTTTAACTGGATTGATTGCAATGATCGCGAAAACAGTGTGCTGTCTTTCCTGCGCCAGACGGCGGACGGGAAAAATCAATCGGTTGTTATTTTGAATCTTACACCCGTGCCGCGCCCCTTTTACCGGGTTGGTTTACCTCGTGGCGGTCAATGGAAGGAAGCTCTGAATAGCGACGCGCAGATTTACGGCGGCAGCAATCAGGGAAATCTTGGCGGCGTCACTGCGCAAAATGTTCCCATTCATAGCCAGCCGTACTCGGCGGAATTCAATCTGCCGCCGTTGAGCATTTTAGTCTTTCAGGCGGAATGAAACTGATTTCTTGGAACGTCAACGGCCTGCGCGCCGTACTGAAGAAAAACTTCCTGGAGTTTCTCGATGCGGAGAAACCGGACGTCCTGTGCTTGCAGGAAACCAAATGCACGCCAGACCAAGTGGAACAATTGTGGCCGGCCACTTACACCACGTTTTGGAACTCTGCGGAAAAGAAGGGCTACTCCGGCACGGCAATTTTCACGAAGGAACGTCCGCTCAAAGTCACGCCGCACATTGGTATCGTTGAACACGATAAAGAAGGCCGGGTGCTGACGGCTGAATATAAAGATTTTTTCCTCGTCAACGTTTACACGCCGAACTCCAAGCGCGAACTGGAGCGGCTGCCCTATCGTCAGGTTTGGGACTGCGATTTTCTCGCTTACCTGAAGAAACTAGAGAAGAAAAAGCCCGTGATTTTCTGTGGCGATTTAAATGTGGCGCACACGGAAATTGATCTCGCCAATCCCAAGGCCAATGTTCGCAATCACGGTTTTACAATCGAGGAGCGCAATGGTTTTAGCGCGTTTGTGAACGCCGGCTTTGTCGACACCTTCCGCGAGTTTGAAAAGGGCGGGGGGCATTACACTTGGTGGAGTCCCATGAGTGGCGCGCGTTCCCGGAATGTCGGTTGGCGCATCGATTACTTTCTCATCTCATCGGCGCTACGCCCGCGACTCAAAAAGGCCTTCATCCGCCCCGCCGTTTTGGGCAGCGACCATTGTCCCGTGGGGATTGAGCTGGTCTGATTACTTGGAGACTTGCCGGCGCAGCAGCCACTCTTCGCCAAGCTCATTCAGCGTCTTAGCTTTGAGAATCCGTTCCGCCAGCGGGAATACGATGCGCTCTTCCTTGTCAAAATGTTTGCGCGAGCCGGCAATGGCGTTGAGCAATAACTTCTTCCCGTCCTTCAGCGTGCGCGCCTTTTGGACGCCGACCAGCGCGGCTTCGATGCGTTCGTGCTCGTCGTGAAAAGTTTCTTTCTGGCCCATCTGATCGAAGTACGGTTCCAGCGGCTCGATGAACAGGTCGTCCTCCGTTTTGGAATGCGGCCCGTGCAATTTCTCCACGAGGATGGCCAGGCCTTTCACTTCCGCCAAAGTTTTAACCTTCGGCACCGTGGTTTCAATGTGGTCGAACAGATTGTGAAAGACGGCGTGTTCCGCGCGCAAGACATCAGTGATTTTCATGATTACAGTTCAGCTTGCGTAAGCCTCCATGCCAACGCAAGAGCAAACCGGATTGCGGTCGCCGAACACATTGTCCACGCGGCTGACATGCGGCCAGAATTTGTAGTCGTGCAAATCTTTCGCCGGAAACGCCGCCGCCGTGCGCGGGTACGGATGATTCCAGTTATCGCCCGCAATCTGGTCGGCCGTGTGCGGCGCGTTTTTCAGCAAATTGTTTTTCACATCCGCGGTGCCATTTTCGATTGCCGTCATTTCGGCGTGAATGGCAATCATCGCTTCGCAGAAGCGGTCGAGCTCATATTTTGATTCACTTTCGGTCGGCTCAACCATCAGCGTGCCTGCGACCGGCCACGAAAGCGTCGGCGCGTGAAAGCCATAATCCATCAGCCGCTTCGCCACATCTTCGGCGGTGGTGTTGTGGAAGGCGCGCAAGTCCAGAATGCACTCGTGCGCCACCAGCCCGTTGCTGCGGTAAAGCGTGGGGAAATAGTTTTCCAAGCGCGCGGCAATATAGTTGGCATTGAGAATCGCGTACTTGGTCGCCTCGGTCAGGCCGTGGGCGCCCATCATCGCGATATACATCCACGAAATCGTGAGGATGCTCGCGCTGCCCCACGGCGCGGCACTGACCGGTCCGATATGTTCTTTCGAATGATCTGCCGGCAAGCGCGTGGTGAAGACCGGATGGCTGGGCAAGAAGTGAACGAGATGTTTCGCCACGCCAATCGGCCCCACGCCCGGCCCGCCGCCTCCGTGCGGAATGCAAAACGTCTTGTGCAGATTCAGATGGCACACGTCCGCGCCGATGAAGCCCGGCGAGGTCAAGCCCACTTGCGCGTTCATGTTCGCGCCGTCCATATAGACCTGGCCGCCGTTCGCGTGAATGATGCCGCAAATCTGCTGAATGGTTTCCTCGAAGACGCCGTGCGTGCTGGGATAAGTAATCATCAGGCACGACAGATCGGCCTTATTCGCCTCGGCTTTCGTGCGCAGATCCGCCACGTCAATATTACCATTCGGATCGCACGCGACCGCGACTACTTTCATGCCGGCCATGACGGCGCTTGCCGGATTCGTGCCGTGCGCGGAGGTGGGGATTAAACAAACCTTGCGATGTGCTTCACCGCGAGATTCGTGATAAGCGCGGATGACGAGTAACCCGGCGTATTCGCCCTGCGAACCGGCATTGGGTTGCAAGGAGATGCCCGCGAAGCCGGTGATTTCTTCCAGCCAATTTTCGAGATTCTGGAAAAGTATTTGGTATCCGCGCGCCTGCGCGAGCGGTGCGAACGGATGCAGCTTGGCAAACTCCGGCCACGACACGGGAAACATTTCTGCCGCGGCATTCAGTTTCATGGTGCAGGAGCCCAGCGGAATCATCGAGGCCGTCAGCGAAAGGTCACGCGATTCCAGCCGCTTGATGTAGCGCAACATTTCCGTCTCGCTGTGGTAACGATTGAAAACCGCGTGCGCTAAGAAGTCCGAAGTCCGAAGTCCAAGGTCCAACGTCTTGACCTTAAGTTCGCCCACTTTGAAACTGACCGCTTGGTCGCCGTTGAAGATCTGGAGGATTAGCATCACGTCCTGGACACTCGTGGCTTCGTCGAGGGAAATGCCGAGGGTCTTTTCATCAATGACGCGGAAGTTCAAGTGATGCGCTTCAGCGATGCGGACAATATCGGCCGACCGCTTCTCGCCCAAATCAATGACCAGCGTGTCAAAGAACTTTGGACCTTGGACCTTGGACTTTAGACCTTGGACATTGGACATTGGACTACCCTGGCGAGTGCCGATGCCATATCCGAGTTTTTCCAATCCCGCTGCAAGCGTGCCGGTGAGTTTGTGAACGCGTTCGGCAATCTTCTTCAAACCTTCGGCACCGTGATAGCAGGCATAGAGCGACGCCATGTTGGCCAGCAACGCTTGCGCGGTGCAGATGTTGCTCGTGGCTTTCTCGCGGCGGATGTGTTGCTCGCGCGTGCCGAGCGCCAGACGCAACGCAGGCTTACCCCGCGAATCTTTGGAGACCCCCACAATGCGGCCGGGCATCTGGCGTTTGAATTCGTCGCGCGTTGCGAAGAACGCCGCGTGCGGTCCGCCGTAGCCGAGCGGTACCCCGAAACGTTGCGCACTGCCCACGGCGATGTCCGCGCCGAATTCGCCGGGCGGTTTGATGAGCGTCAGCGCCAGCAAATCCGTCGCGACGGTGAGCATCGCGCCGGCGGCGTGTGCTTTTTCCGCAAAGCCGGAGTAATCCTGAATCGCGCCGAACGTATCGGGATATTGCACGAGCGCGCCAAATACTTTTTCGCTGAAGGCAAAGGTCTCGTGATTGCCGACGACGATTTCAATTCCCAGCGCCTCGGCCCGGCTGCGCACGACGGCGATGTTTTGCGGATGACAAGTTTCTGAGACGAAGAAAATATTCCGGCCATCGCGCAGGCGCAGCGACATCGTCATCGCTTCGGCGGCGGCGGTGGCTTCGTCGAGCATCGAAGCGTTCGCGATATCGAGCGCGGTGAGTTCGCTGGCAAGCGTCTGAAAGTTCAGGAGCGCTTCGAGCCGGCCTTGGGAGATCTCCGCCTGATAGGGGGTGTATTGCGTGTACCAGCCAGGGTTTTCCAGGACATTGCGCTGGATGACCGGCGGCGTGATGGTGTCGTAATAGCCCTGGCCGATGAAGGAGCGAAACACTTTATTTTCCGACGCGATGCGGCGGAGTTCCGCGAGCGCCGAAAATTCGGAGTGCGCGGCGGGTAAATTTAAAGGCTTGGGCAGGCGGATTTGTTTGGGAACCGCGGCGTTGATTAATTCGTCCAGATTTTTGTGACCGAGGAGCGCGAGCATCGCGCGGGTTTCTTCGGGGTTTGGGCCGATATGGCGGCGGACAAATTGGTCGGGGTGGGCAAAATTATTTTCGGTCGAATCCATCCGACGAATCTAAATTCAGCGGATTAAAAAAGCGAGTTGGATTTCAAAATCAAACCGGTGGGACCGGTTTTTGGTAAAATATTTTGCCGCCCTATCATTAAATCTTTCCCCGGCGGGTTTTTCGCCCGCCAAAACAAGCCCAAGATTGAGCAATTTCTGATAAGTATATTTTTCCGCCTACCCACAAGTTCAGGCTACTTGATAAGCGCGACGTTTTGCGGTGCAGTGTTTTCCCCGGCTGGGTTGGCCGCAGCGCGCCCCTTTAATCTTCCAGCCAGCTACGAATGCCCGCCAGTTTCCGGTGGACACATCCGCCGCTCCGGCGAATCCTCCCCAGTCTGCCAGACACCCGTCCCGTTCTTTGCCGGCTGGCCGCCGGGAGCGGACGGTTCCGCGCCAGCCTGCCGGCAACTTTCGCCAGCCAGTGACGGTTCCACCCGACCCTTGGGCGGACTTGCCCGGGGCTTGGGCGGTTTCGCCAGACCCTCTGGAAGTTCCTACCCAGCATCGGGAGGAACCTCTGAGTCGTCTGGAAGTTTCTCTGAGTGGCTCAGAAGTTCCTCCGAGCCGTCTGGAAGTTTCCCTGAGCGGCTCAGAAGTTTCTCCGAGCCGTCTGGAGGTTTCCCTGAGTGGCTCAGAAGTTCCTCCGAGCCATCTGGAAGTTTCCCTGAGCGACTCAGAAGTTTCTCTGAGCCATCTGGAAGTTCCTACGAACCACTCAGAAGTTCCTACCAATGGCCTGGAAGTTCCCCGGAATCATGGGAAAAGTGCCAATTTCGTTTAAAAAGGTCCGCCGGAGGCCAAAACGATCCTTTTCGGTCACGGTAAACGTCCACGCTAGAAAACTATTAGTTATAAATTGAACCTATGAAAAGAGACCCGATTAAAAAAACTGACCTGGCCTTCGCGGCCCAGTTGCTCACCTGCAAGACCAACCTCCCGGCGCACGCGGCCACGCTGAAATTAACCCTCGAACAAGTGGCTTCGCAGGCGGCGGATGCCTTGGCCTTCAACTACTGGCTCAGTAGCAACACTGCCATGCACCGCGACGCCCAACAGTTCACCAAGTGGAAGAATTTGATGCGCAACGGCGGCGCGGTGGGCATGGACAAGGAACCGGGCGTGCCGGTCTTGCCCGACCCCGTGCCGCCGGTGGACCCGGGCATTGAGGATCGGCACCGCGCCCTGATTGTGTCCTGCCATAACAATCCTGCGTACAACATCGCCATTGGCACGGCGTTGGACATGGAAGGCGCCGAGATTACGCCGCCGGATTTGACCCTGGTGATGCCGTTGCTCACGTTGACCATCAGCGGCAATCAGGTGGTCATCGGCTGCGGCTGGCAGGGGTATCAAGCCTATCTGGACCAGGTGGAACTCCAGGTGGACCGCACCGATGGCAAGGGTTACGTCCTGCTGACCTATTGCACCACGCCCGGCTTCACCGACCCCACGCCATTCCCCGCCGTGCCGACCAAATGGACTTACCGCGCCATCTTCCGCCTGAACAACGCGCAAGTCGGCCAATACAGCAGCCCCGTCAGCATCATGGTGGGAGTTTGATTCAAACGGGGCTGGCTCGACCAACCTTGGGCTGGATGATTCCATCCCGTTGGGATGGGCGGCCAACCCCGGACGATTTTCTTTTATGATTTCAGCGTATCGGAATGCGTGTTCATTCGTGGGATTCGTGTCTAAACTTGGCTTCCCGGCATTTCAAAATCTGAGTTTCATCTGTGCCCATCTGTGGCTAAATAAATTGGCCCGGTTTTAGGTCGCGTGGCGGGCTTTTAACGCTTCCGCCGAGCAATTTTTGATGCCACAAGGGGTTTGGTAGGCAAGCTTAATGCGCCACTACTAATGGTGTTTTTTATCCGAAAAACCCGCAGTTTCGCATTGTGGTTTTGAGCGGTTTTTCATATATTTTAGGGATTCGTTGCCGCACCACATTTTAGCCGGAATTGCACTATAATTATGTCGAGTATTTCTGATCTGCCTGAAGAAAAACCTTTGTCCCCAGACAAAATTGCCGATGGCAATTACGATGCTTCCAAACTGAGCCAGCTCAAAGGGCTCGAGGCCGTCCGCAAAAAACCCGGCATGTATATCGGCGGCACGGATGAGCGCGCGCTGCATCATTGCGTGAGCGAGGTGCTGGATAATTCCGTGGATGAACATCTCGCGGGCCATTGCGATCGCATCGAGGTGACGATTCATGTGGACGGTTCCATCTCCATTCGCGACAACGGGCGCGGTATTCCGGTGGATATCAATAAGGATTCCGGTTTGCCCGGTGTGGAACTGGTCCTGACGACGCTGCATTCCGGCGGCAAATACGGCCAGGGCGGTTATAAATTTTCCGGTGGTACGCACGGCGTTGGCGCGAAATGCGTGAACGCGGTCAGTGAATGGTTTGAAGTGGAAGTGTCGCGCAATGAGCAGGTCTATCACATGGAGTTCGAGCGCGGTAAGACGGTGAAGAAGCTCGAAGTCATCGGCAAATCCAAGAAGACGGGTACGCTCATCACTTTCAAGCCGGATACAGAAATCTTTCGCGAGACGGTGGAATTCAAGGCACCGATTATTTCGACGCGGTTGCGCGAACTGGCATTTTTGAATTCCGGTCTGGAAATTATCTTTGCCGATGAACGCCAGACGGAAGCCGCGCCGGAAAGATTTTTCTACAAAGACGGCGTCGAAGAATTCGTCAAGCAGCTCAACAAGAGCAAAGAACCGCTGCATCCCAAGGTGATCGCGTTCCGCAAGGAAACGAAGGAGAAGCTCGACGACAAAGAAATCGAAGTCCACGTGGAGGTCGTGCTCCAATATAACGACAGCTACAACGATCAGGTGTTGTGCTACACCAACACGATTCATAATCCGGACGGGGGCACGCATCTCTCCGGCTTCCGCAGCGCGGTGACGCGCGCGATCAATCAGTACGCGAAGGCGAATGAATTGATTAAGGAAAAAGATCCGCAAATCACGGGCGATGATGTGCGGGAAGGTTTGACGGCGGTGATTTCGGTGAAGCACAGCGACCCGAAATTCGAATCGCAGACGAAGGTAAAATTATTGTCGCCCGAAGTGGAGCGCATCACTGGTTCGATCACTTACGAAGGGTTGATGAGTTATTTCGATGCGAATCCGCCCGTGGCGAAACGCATCGTGGACAAGGGTCTGACGGCGGCCCGTGCCCGCGAGGCCGCGCGTAAAGCGCGCGAAGCGGTTCGTAAATCGGCGCTGACCGGGGGCGGCTTGCCCGGCAAGCTAGCGGACTGTTCCGATCGCGACCCGGCGAATACCGAGTTGTATATTGTCGAAGGTGATTCCGCCGGTGGCTCAGCCAAGCAAGGGCGTGACCGCAAGTTTCAAGCGATTTTGCCGATCCGCGGTAAATTAATTAACGTCGAGAAAGCGCGGTTGGACAAGGTGCTGCAGAATAATGAAATCCGCACCATGATCACGGCCGTCGGTACGGGCATTGGCGATGGCGAAGGTGAAGGCGCCTTCAACATCGAGAAATTGCGCTATCACAAAATTATTATCATGACGGACGCCGACGTGGATGGCTCGCACATCCGCACGCTGTTGCTGACGTTCTTCTACCGGCAGATGCCGCAATTGGTGAAGCAGGGTTTTGTGTATATCGCGCAGCCGCCGCTGTACAGCATCACGCGCAAAAAGAAGACGGATTACATCGACGATGATATTCAGCTCAACCGCATCCTGCTGCAAAACGGGGTGGAAGAAGTGAAGTTGAAAAACCTGGCCGATGGGCGGGAATTCACGCCGAAACAATTGGAAGAAATACTTTCGCTCCTGGAATCTTTGGACAAGCACGCGACTTATATCAAGCGGCTGGGCGGCGACTTTGCGGATTATGTCGAGAAGCGGAATGCGGATGGCCTGCTGCCGCAATCCATGGCCAAAGTCCGCGACGGTAATGACGACACGGTTCATTATTTTCTAACGGGCGACGAGCTGGAAAACTTTAAGCTGGCGAACCCGGACTTGTTTGGGGGCGACACAGAATTCGAGCGCAAGAAAGATGGTCCGACCCGGCGCGCGAAAATCTCTGATTTGCATTTGGAGAGCAAGGCCATCTCCGACCTGCTCGACAAACTGGCCAAGAAAGGGTTGGCCGTGGAACATTATTCCGCGCAGGACAAGCCGCTGTTTGAATTGATTGAAGGCGAAGGTGAGCGCGCGAATGTGACGCCGATTTTTGCGATTCCAGAAATCCTGGAAGGTGTCAAGGCGGTCGGCAAAAAGGGCATTCAAATGACGCGCTTCAAGGGCTTGGGTGAAATGGATGCGAAGGAACTTTTTGAGACGACCATGAACCCCGTCCGGCGCAAGCTGCTGCGGATTGATTTGTCCGACGCCATCGAGGCGGAAGAGATGTTTGTACGCCTGATGGGCGACGAAGTTGAGCCGCGCCGCCAATTTATCGAAGACAATGCGTTGAACGTCCGCAACCTCGACGTCTAAGTTAAACCGCAATTTCCCGAAAAGAATTCCATGCCAGACGAAACTGATTCCAATCTGAACCAACCGCAACCGAGTGGCGGCGCCTACTCGCAGGGTGAGAAGATTGCCAAGATTAATGTCGCGGACGAGATCAAGAACTCGTTCCTCGACTACTCGATGTCCGTGATTATTTCGCGCGCGCTGCCGGATGTGCGTGACGGGTTAAAACCTTCCCAGCGGCGCATTCTTTATGCGATGCACGAGCTATCGCTGTTCCCGGGTCGTAAGCCGTACAAGTGCGCGAAGATCTGCGGTGACACGAGCGGTAACTACCATCCGCACGGCGAAGCGGTGATTTATCCGACGCTGGTTCACATGGCGCAGCCGTGGGCGATGCGCGAGCGGCTCGTGGAGGGTAAAGGCAATTTCGGTTCCATCGAAAACGATCCGCCGGCGGCGATGCGTTATACGGAAGCCCGCTTGACCCATCTCGGTGCGGCGCTGATGCAGGACATGGATCGTGACACGGTGGATTTTGTGCCGAACTACGACGAGCGCATGACGGAGCCGAAGGTGTTTCCGGCGGCATTCCCCAATTTGCTCGTCAATGGCGGTACCGGCATCGCGGTGGGCATGGCCACGAACATGGCGCCCCATAATTTGGGCGAAGTGGTGGACGGTATCTGCGCGCAGATTGATAAACCGACCATCACCATTCCGGAGTTGATGAAATTTATCAAGGGCCCGGATTTCCCGACGGGCGGCATCATCTGCGGCATTGAGGGCATCAAGAATTATTTCGAGACCGGCAAGGGCAGCGTGAAATTGCGCGGTCGCGTGGGTGTGGAGGAATTGAAGGGCAATCGCGAGCAGGTCATCATTACGGAGATTCCGTTCAACGTGAACCGCGCGGCGTTGGAAGAAAAGATTGCCGAGCTGGTGAATGAAAAAATCATCACGGAAATCTCCGCGATGCGAAATGAATCGGATGAGAACACGCGCCTCGTCATCGAGCTCAAGCGCGATGCCAATCCGAAGGTGGTCATCAATAATCTTTTCCAACATACGCAGATGGAAGTGTCGTTCAGCGTCAATGCGCTGGCGATTGATCATGGCCGGCCGAAGACGCTCAATCTTAAACAAATCATCCAGTGCTATATCGAGCATCGCCGCGAAGTTGTTTTGCGCCGCACGCGCTTCGAGTTGCGCAAGGCTGAAGAACGCGCCGAGTTGCTTGAAGGTTATCTTATTGCGCTGGCGAATCTGGACGAGTTCATCCACATCATTCGCTCGAGCAAGAACCGCGATGAGGCGCGCATCAAGCTGTTGGCGTTTGAGTGGAGCCGGGCGCAGGTGGAGAAGTGGGGGATTTTGATTCGCAGCGAAGCGCGCATCGAGAACGGCCGCTATGCGCTGACGGAGCGGCAGGTGGACGCAATTCTGGAATTGCGTTTGTATCAACTGACCGGCTTGGAAATTGATAAGGTCGAGGCGGAATACAAGGCCTTGATCGAAGTCATCAAGGACTTGCTCGATATTTTGGCGAAGGAATCCCGCGTGATGGCCATCATCAAGGCGGAGTTGAAAGCCATCAAGGAAAAGCATGCGACGCCGCGCAAGACGGAAATTGTGCCGGACGAAGGCGAAATTGCCATCGAGGATTTGATCGCGAACGAGGGTGTCATCATCACGCTTACGCACGCGGGGCTCATCAAGCGCACGGCGGTCAGTTCGTATCGTGCGCAACGGCGCGGCGGCAAGGGCGTTATCGGTATGACCACCCGCGAAGGCGAGACAACCGCGGACAATGATTTCGTGGAGCATCTGTTCACCGCGAGCACGCATGACTATCTGATGTTCTTCACGAGTACCGGTCGCGTGTACGTCGAGCGCGTCCACGAGATTCCCGATATGGGGCGCGCGGCGAAAGGCCGGAGCATCGCGAATCTTTTGGAATTGAAGGCGGACGAAAAAGTCGCCGCGCTCATTCGCATTTTGTCGAAGACCGATGCGGACAAGAATGACGTGACGTGGTCGCAATCCGGTGAATTATTTTTTGCCACGCGGCAGGGCACCGTCAAAAAGACTTCGCTCAATGAATTCTCTAACGTCCGCAAGGGTGGCATCATCGCCATTGGCATTGAACCGGGCGACACGTTGATCGAAGTGAAATTAACGCGCGGCAGCATCGTGGAAAATGACGATGTGAAAGATCCGGGCGACGATGTGGTGCTGATCACCAAGGACGGCATGAGTATCCGTTTTAGTGAAGCCGACGTGCGCTCAATGGGGCGCGCCGCCGGCGGCGTGCGCGGTATTACGCTGGAACCAGGCGATGCGCTGGTTGCGGCCACCGTAGTTATTCCGGATGCAGCGTTGCTCGTGGCCGGCGAAAATGGCATTGGCAAGCGTACCGGCTTTGACGAATACCGCGTTCAATCGCGCGGTGGCAAAGGCATCATCACTATGAAGACCGGCGACAAGACCGGGGGCGTGATTGGGGCGCTGACGGTGCGCGACCACGACGAGATTATGATTATTACCACCGGCGGCCAGATGGTGCGCATTCCCGTGGCGGGAATCCGTGAGGCGGGTCGCAATACGCAGGGCGTCAAGCTCGTCAACCTGGATGCGGGCGACAAACTGCAGGCCATCGCGCCGGTGATTGGCGAAGACAAGGAAGAATCGGCCATCGCTGCTGAACCGGTAAAATAATTTATAAAATCCGCTTGCTCTGGCCGCACAAATCGTGTTTTTTGTGCGGCCATTTTTTATCAGATGAAAAAAACTATTGCCATTCTAACGATTGCCGCCACTGGTCTAGGGTTGTCTGCCTTTCCCGCCTTGGCGCAAACTAATATTTACACAGTCACCAATGTCGTGACGGTGCTGGTGACCAATCTGGTTACCGTGACAAATGTGGTTGCGAATGCACCCGCCGCCACGCCGGCCACGCCTGCTACCGTGGACATGGTAAAGAAATATCCGTGGGCAAGCTCGCTTTCCACCGGTCTGACCCTGACGCGCGGTAACAGTCACTCGCTGCTTTTTTCCGCCGATATCGAAACCAAGAAAAAAACGCCGGACAATGAATATTCGTTGGGGGCATCGGGCGCGTATGGCAGCCAGAACTCCGTGCAGAACATCAATAATTATGGGGCCTTTAGCCAGTGGAACCACCTGTTCACCGACCGGTTTTATGGTTATGCCCGCGTGGACGCCCTGCGCGATGTCATTGCCGACCTGGACTATCGGTTCAACGTAGGCCCCGGTGCCGGTTACTATTTTATCAAAGGCACCAACACCACGCTGTCGGCTGAAGCGGGTGCTGGTTATCAGGATGAGCATCTGGGCGGCATATATGATTCCTTTGCCACCGCGCGGTTGGCGGAAAACTTTGAACACAAGTTTAATGAACGTGCCCGGCTGTGGGAGAAGGCTGAAATCCTGCCCCAGGTGGATAAGTTTGAGAACTACGCCGTCAATTTTGAAATTGGCATCGAAGCTTCCATCACGAAATCATTCAGCTTGAAAACTTATCTGGATGACAATTATCAGAGCGAGCCTGCGGCCGGCCATTATCGCAACGATGTGAAGCTCGTCAGCGGCATCGCCTACAAATTCTAAAAGTTCACGGCGACAGGCGCTCCAGCTTCCACAAATTGTCCGCCTGACGAGTGTAGGAAAAGCGGTCGTGTAGACGGCTCGGTCGCCCCTGCCAGAACTCGATTCGTTCGGGGCGCAAAATAAATCCGCCCCAGTTTGGCGGTAGCGGAATCTCCTGTGGAAACTTCTTTTCCAACTCGCGCCATTTTGCCTCCAGCGTGGCGCGGTCGGGAACCGACGCGCTTTGGTTGGAGGCCCACGCGGCGAGTTGGCTGCCGCGCGGCCGGCTCTTGAAATACGTTTCCGATTCCGTCACTGGCAATTTCGTCACCGTACCTGCCACGCAGACCTGCCGCTCCAACTCCGACCAGAAGAAGGTCAGCGCTGCATTGGGATTATCCGCCAGCTCGCGGCCTTTGCGGCTGTCGTAGTTCGTGAAGAAGATAAAGCCGCGTTCGTCCACCGATTTCAGCAGCACTGTGCGCGTTGAAGGCTTGCCGTCTTTATCCACCGTCGCCAATGTCATCGCGTTGATGTCAGCGGGACGATGGTTGCAGATGGCGCTCCAGAGTTTGTAGAGCGCGATGCCGATTTTGCGCCAACGGCTCTGGCCGCCATCGCCCGTGGCTTCGCGGAACCACGTTTCAAACTGTGAAAGGGGATTGGCGTCCAGCCCCGCGCGGTCAAGCGCGCCCCGCCGGTAATCTTCGCGGAAATCACCCAGATTCATCTTACATCCCCCGGAACACCGTCAGGCCGAGGCCAATTACAAATACCGCGAACGCCAGCCGCAGGCCGCTGCCAATGCGGATGCGCGTTTCGTTCGCCGTGGCAAATTCCAGCAGGTCGCGCAGTTTCCACGGCATGACCGTGAACCAGATGCCGCCGATGACCAGGACGTAGGCCCAGGTCTGGATGACCAGCACGAACGGCGATTCGCCGAGGTGCGGCCGGCCCGTATCCACCATCAATTTGGCGAGCAGCAGCAGCACGACCGCCAGCCCGCGCGCCGCCAGGAAATCGCGGACGAAGATGCACGCGAGCACACCCACCGCCGTGAAGCCCGCGAGCATCGCCGGTTTATAGGCCGAGAAATCCGCGATCGGCTCGTTATTCACGATCCAGACGAACCAGCCCGTTGCGAGGAGCATGAGGACGAGGCCAGCAGCATAATTGCGCGGAAACTTGCGGGCGGTGGCGGTAAATTCTTTGGGTCGCGCGAGCGCGAAGATTTGCGGCACGCTCAGGCCGGCACCGAGCAAAATGGACAGCAGAGACAGTTTCATCGTCACAAATTAAACCATGAATCCACGTGAATGGACACGAAGAAAAATAAGCCGTTCAGTATGCTGTGGCCTTTCGCGCTGGACAGGCATAGGCGGGAGAAATAATGTCGCTGTATGAAACAAATGGATCGACGGCAAAACCGGGCGGCGATTGTCTGGTAGGCCATCATTCTTATGTGGCAAAGATACATTTTTGGGATGCACTGGAAGCATGGCGACAAGATGTATTATGATGAGTTGCCAGCCGACTCAAAAGAGGAGGCGGCGTTATATTTTATAGACCACAAGCGCGACGACGTTTCGTTGGTCAAAGTCGAGCCAATCGGCCCAGATGATTGTGGTGTTCGAGAGTTTGCACATTCGCCGCTTTCGCCTTTTGACCCATTGAAGGCACGTCGCAGGTTAGACAAGGACGAGGATGCCAGATGAACCACGACGCTAATCCAAGTCCAGTTTGTGAACTTTTCCTGTAGCCACCTCGCTTTTCCCTCGCGGCGGTCATCGATTAAGAATCTTTTCCTCATCCGCCCAGCCTAAAAGCGTCGTCGGCAGCCGTTACTTCTCATCCCTCGGATTCGGAGGAACATCCTTGAGACTTAGAGGGATATTCCCCGGATTTTGCGGGACGTTCCTAGCATTCCGAGGGATATCCCTAGGGTTATCAGGAACGTCCCCCGTCTTTCTAGGGACGTCCCTAAAACTACGGGGGACGTCCCCTGTAATCCGAGGGATGAGCATTTTAGCCGGATGTTGAGCTGGAAATGAGTTAAAATCGTTCATTTAGCCGAGTTTAACCATTATTCAGACGATTTAGCTTGTTGCCCGGGGTTTTCGGCGCATGCTGCTGGATACACCCCAAAAACCATGCCCAAAAAAGATTTGATTCCCCAAAGCGACCTCGCCTTCGCGGCGCAGATGCGGACGTTCCAGCGCAATATCGCCAGCCACGCCGCCAATCTCAACGTCACCGCTGAGCAGGTGGCAGGGCAGTCGGCGGATTCGGACCACTACAATTACGTCGTGATGAGCCAGCAACAGATGCTCAACGTCAGCAAAGCGTGGACGATCTGGCGGAAATCGGTCCGCAAGGGTGATTCGACGACGGACGGCACCGGGCTGGAGCAGACCATGCCCAACACCATTCTGTCACCGGCCCCGCCGGCGGTGTTGCCGGGTGTGGAAAAGCGGTTTCGCGCGCTGCTGCGCCAGATCAAGGCCAGCCCGAATTATAAATACACCATTGGCGTGGAGCTGGGCATTGAGGCGGCGAGTTTGACCGCGCCGGACTCTGCCGTGCTCCAGCCAAATATCATCGTACGCGTCGTTGGTAGCCGGGTGCAGTTGGTCTGGGATTGGCAGGGCTACCGGACGTTTCTGGACTTGTGCGAGTTTCAGGTGGACCGTCGCGATGGCTTGGGTTTTGTGCCGTTGACGCATAGCGTTCACCCCGGTGGCTGGGATTTAACGCCGTTTCCCGCCGTGCCGACAATCTGGCAATACCGCGCCATCTACCACGCGAACGGCCAACGCATCGGCCTCTGGAGTCAGATTGTAAGTGTCACCGTGGGAGTTTAACTGACGACGTCCGTCGGGGGAAATCGCGGCTAAGCCAGTAGTTGCCAGACGCGCAGGGCCTCGGTCACGCCCCAGGCTTGCGCGTCGCAACCGCGTTGGGTGTGCGGGGCGTCGCCGTCGAGGATTTCGGGAATCTGGCCGAGACAACCTTCGTTCAACAATTTCTCCGAGCTGCCCAAATACGCCTTGGCTGCCGCGCTGGCGACCGGTGAAAAATCCCACGCCCGCGCGAGCGCTTCGCAAAAAGTCGGGAACGTCCACGTCCACGCGGTGCCATTGTGATAGGCGGGCTTGCGGCGCGTGTCTTCGTCGCCCGCGTAATGTGGATAATACGGTTCGCTCGGGTTATTAAGCAAATGGCCGTCGCGCCAGATGGGCAGCGGCACGGTCACCGGCAGCGGCGCGAGCGAGCGCAAGGCGCCGGGCACGATGAGATATTTGCGGGCCGCCGCGACACAGCGCCGGGCGCGTTCGCCGGTGACGAGCCCGAGGCTGACGGCGAAGAGGCAATTGCTCCGCAAGGCGTCGCTGGCCGTGGCATCGCGAGCGATGACGTTGGCTTTGGCAATCAACACGTCGGCGAACCAGCCTTCGTTCTCGAGCCAGAACAATTTTTCAAAGGAAGCCGTCGCGTGATCGGCGAGGTCGCGCCATTTCTTTTGGTCGGGCTTGGCGGAAATCTTTTCCAGCAATCGCAACAGCCGGATCCACAGCACCTGGATCTCGACGGGATAACCTTCGCGCGGCGTGCCGGCGGGATAATTGGTGTCCATCCACGTGAAATGGCTCGGGCTCCAGATGAGTGCGGAATCGGCGTCCATGCGGATGCCGTTGGGCGTGCCTTTGGCATAATTCTCCGCGATGCTCGTGAGGACGTCGCGGAGGGTGCGGCTGCCATCCGCGCGCACATTGAAAAACTTCTTATCCGCCAAGTCGTCACACACGACGGCGAACCACAGCGGTGCGTCGGAGGTGTCGCGATTCGAAACGTCGTTGCCATGAATTGTGTTGGGCAGCGTGCCGTCCTTTTCAAACTTGGCGAAGGTGAGAAGCAGTTGCTTCACGTCGTCCGTCAGGCCCGCCGCCAGCAACCCGCGCGCGCTGATGAGCGAGTCGCGGCCCCAGTCCAGAAACCACGGATAACCGGCGATGACCGTCTTGCCGTCGTCGCGGCGCACGACGAATTGTTTGGCTGCGCGGGCGAGTTGCGCGGGGAAATTTCCGATTTCCGATTTCCGATTTCCGATTTCGGGGATGGCGGTGGAATTATTCAACTCCGCTGTAAGGACGAGCGTCGCGTCGGCGCCTTTGGTTAAGGGGATTTCAAACCAGCCGGGGCTGTACGCGTCGCCGCTGCCGGTCTGGCCGCGCGTCTGCTCGACGGGATGCGGGATGTTCTCGCACCATTCCGGCTGCGGATGATATTCGCCCGCGTCAGCGAAAACGTGCAACTGGCGGTCAACAGCGGGCGTGAAGGCAAAGCCGGTGAAGTTTTGAGTTTTGAGTTTTGAGTTTTGAGTGGCGTGGCAGTTCGAGGAGAAATGGTAGTCTGCACCGCCGTTGCGTTTGGTCTCGCCATGGAAATTCCGGTCCTCGATGTCCACGCGCACGGTCAGGCGGACGTCGGCGTCGGCGGGCAATTGTTTGCCGCGCGCCAGTTTTGCCGTCGGGCGGCGGAACTGAAAGACGGTCGTGTTTTTACCATCCACCATTTCGGCGCGAAGCTCGATTTCCACCGTACGGCTATCGCCGGCGTTCGCGACAAAATTCCAGATGGCGGGCGCACCGGACTGGAACGACGCGAGGTTTTTGAAATCGAGCGGCGAAAGAAAACCGTCGGCGTTCACCCAGACGCGGAGGCGCTTCACAAACACGTGGCGATCTACGGGAACAGTGGGGTTCAGGTTCGCGCCGAGAGCGCAGTCGTATTTGGAATTGATGCGGCCGAGATCAACGCCAAGCCGCGCCATGCCGCCGATACCGTTCGTGAGCAAAACCAGGTCGGTGGGGCGAGGATGGAGGATGGAGGATGGAGGATCGTTGGCGAGAAAGCGCACGGCCGCCGAAACTTTTTGCGAGGTCGTGGCGTAGCGCTCCAAGGTCAAATCCGCTTCCGCCGCCGAATCGCGCGGGGCGAAGCAGGCGATATGGCGGTTGCCCACGGCAATGGACTGGACATGAACCGCTCCTGGTTTTCCATTCTGTATTCTGCCTTCTTCCTTCTGCATTTCCAACGTCGCCCGGAACGGCGCGCTGTCCTCCACCAGCAGCCAGTGACCTGGTGGCACGAGCGTGACGCGGCGGGCATCGAGCAAGGTCCAGCCGATGACGCGCGGGAAAACGTTTCCAGCGGCAACCTCGGACAACACTGCGGCGAACGACGTTTTGATTGTGCGGGCGGCGAACTCGCTGGCGGCGGCGAGAAAATTCTCCGGCGAACTTTCAACTTGTTGCGCCAGCCAGCGCCAGTCGAGATCGTCCGCGGTTTCGGCGGGCATGATTTGGTTCAACGACTCCAGCGCCCACGCCGCCTGCGCGCGGGTGCGACGATAGGCATCGCCTGCCAGACCGACCGGCTGCTCGGTCGGCGCGAGACAGTAAGCCGCGCCCGGCATCAGTATGAACTCGGTTGCAGCGTTGGTGACGGACAGTTTCGGCAAGGGCTGGCCGAGCAGGTCAGTTATGAGTTTTGAATTTTGAGTTTTGAGTTCAGGCAGCGGCAGCGTGTTTTCTCTTTCAAGGTCCGTGTTTATCAGTACCAGCACGGTGTCCTTGCCCTCGGCGGATTCGCGGAGCAGGGCATAGACGGGTGACTCGGGGGCGCTTAGGCGCGTGAGCTTTGCGCCATCGAAGAAACACGGATGGTCGGCGATGAGCGTGTTCAATCGCGCGAGTTCGGGGACGAGGTTGGCGACGTTGTCCCAGTTCAAGCCGGTGTTGCCGTGGACGCGGATTTTTTCGGTGGCCAGCCATTCCACGCCGTTGGTGAAGCCGAACCCACCGCTCGGACTCGTGAGCGCACACAGGCGGTTGCGCAGGAGCGACCACGCGTAGCCGCGTTTCGCGAGGCGGTCGTTATCATGCGTCTCGGAATAATGGACGTAGGTGCCGACGCGCTCGTTCTGGCGGTTCGCGTAATCCAGATACCACGCGACTTCCTTGCCGCTATAATTTTGAAAGAGTTCGGAGTACGCCCATTGCATCCCGCCTTCGGTCAGCAATAGTTCCGTGGCGTCCCAGGAACCGCCCAGACCTTCGAGCAGAAAAATGGTTTCCGGAAATTCCTCTTGCACGCGGGCGACGATGTATTGCCACGCAGGCGCGGGCACCTTATAGCCGGCATCGCAGCGGAAACCGTCCACGCCGCGCCGGCACCAGGTGATGAGCGAGTCGGCGATGAGGTCCCACAGCTTGACATCGTGCTGTTCGAGTTCCACCAAATCTTCCCACACGGTGCCCCACGCGCCGGGGCTGGCGAATTCGCCATCGGGCTGTTTCAGGAAGAACTCGGGATGATTCTCCTGCAAGGTCGAGCCCCAGCCGGTGTGGTTGATGACAATATCGATGAACACGCGCGCACCGAGCGAATGCGCGGCGTAGGTCAGCTCGCAAAACTGGTCAATGCCCGTGGTGCGCTTATCGAACTCCACGAGCGCGGGATCAACCGCCGTCAAATCGAGCGCGGCATAGGGACTGCCAAAACGTCCGAAGCGCGCATAAGTCGTCGGCGTGGGATGCACCGGCAGCAGATGAATAATGCGGCAGCCGAGCCGGTTGATGATGAAGGGAAGTTGCTTGGTAAGGTCGCGGAATTTCCCCGAAGGCGGCAGCGTGGCGTAACCTTCAGCCTCAAGGGATTTTAATTGGATGTCCAGTTTTTCATCGGCAGTCGCGGCGAGCGTTTTGGTGGCGCCGAACAAGCGCGTGAAGGCGCAATAGATGGTGTTGGCGGTGCGGGAAAAGTTCGGGTGGACGGAAATGCCCACGTCCGAACCGTCCGGCCAGTGCTGCCAGTTTTTATCGTCGAGCAGATAGGCTTTGGCTTTGAAGTAGCCGACCTCGGCGAACGGCAGTTCGAGCGTCCAGCCATCGGCGGTGGGCTGCATGGGAATATCGCGCCAGGAAGAATTAGCGACGACCGACTGGCCGGCGTGGGCGGAGATGATTTCCTGGCGGCGGGCGGCGGCGCGACCGAGATTGGTACGGAGCCGGGCGGCCCGGTATTTGGGCGCACCCGGACTTTTATCCGTGCGAATGGTGAAAGTGATTTTGTCGCCGACGAAGCGCACAAGGCGGTCGCCGGCGGCCGGAGACATGACTGGTTTGGGTAAATCCACCTGCGAAAGTTTTAACAGGAAGCGGTGCGGGGCGAAATGAAAATTGAAGGGGCGAACCCAATGAATTTTAAAACCAAGAACGCGTTGGAGGATTCCGGCGCATTGCGAGTTTATGCCGGGACTTTATCCGCAATTTTAAAAGATGAACGCAGGTTTTGTTTTTTAATCGGCGGAATCGGCATCCTCTGCGGGAAAAACCAAGTCAAGGTTTGTGAAATGTAGAATCCCACTTCTTTTTGCGGCACGCGCGGTCGTTGGGACGCCGGCTTTATCTGTTTTGCTGCCGGGCAAACGTGGTTTCTTGCTGGGTAAACGGGTTTGCTTGGCAGGCAAAGGTGTTTGCTGGCCGAGAAAAGGTGATTTCCCGGCGGGCGAATGGAATAACCCAGCGGGCAAGCCAGCTTGCCGCGCGGGCAAAGCCGTTTACCGGCTGGGCAAGCGTGTTTTCCCCTCGGGCAAGCGCAATAATCTCGCGGGCAAACGGAATTACTTGCCGGGCAAAGCGGTTTGCTAGGCAGGCAAAGGCGTTTGCTTGCCGAGAAAACGAATTTTCCCTTCAGGCAAAGCTGATTTCCCTGCGGGTAAACGGGTTTACCGCGCGGGCAAAGACGTTTTCCCTCGGGGCAAACGCGTTTGCCTGAGGGGAAAAGACGTTTGCCCGAGCCTTAATATGCCAAAAACACCCTCCAAACGGCAAAATCTGCCACTTTTAGCCGTAAACTGGCCAAACTGACAAGCAAGTGGCGATAGTTGAACACTTAATTTGGTTTCGGAGGTACCGCCGGAAATAGTCTAGGTTTTTGTCGCCGGATTAAATTCGCAAACCTTTCTAGTCCAGCGGGGCGGTGGACGACCTAAAGTCATTCACACAGGTTTCGTGTATTTAGCGTCTTTAGCGGTAAAACCTTTCCCTCCAAAATCAATTAGCCCTTTCTTTGGGTTGCGTTGACGGCGGGTGCGCTTTAACTTGGCAACGAATTTGCTGATTTTCATCAATGGCGACGCCTACATTAAATCCCGGTGAAGAAGCTCAATTGTTGCAGACAATTGAGATGTTCGAGGTGATTGTGCAGTCGCAATCGGGCGACACGCAATCTTTGGAAATCTTGAAGGAGGCTTACTCGAAGCTGGGGCGCGAGGATGACGTGGTCAATACGTCCAAACGGATTGCGCAGGCGTACCTCCAGCAGGGGCAGTTGTCGTCGGCCATCCTGGAATATGAGACGGTCTTGCAGCGCCGCCCGGATGATGCGGATGTGCGCACGGCGCTGAAGCAGATTGAGGATAAGGCCAGCAGCGCCGTAGTACAGCCATCGCAGGAATCCGCCCCCGTAGCTTCCGTCGCCGATAACGCCAATGCCGCCGCGCGCCGCAAGGTAAAGCTGGCGGGGGATGAGGTGGATGATGGGCGCAAGACGATGTATAAGGTTTTCGTCGAGAGCAAAATCATTACGGCGGGGGATTTTGATCTGTGCTGGCGTAATGTGGATATGACGCTGCCGCCCACGGACCCAATCGAGCCGTTTATCCAAATGCTGCATGAGAAGGGGATTTACCTGATCGATAAATCGCTGCGGTTGCTGTCGGATAAGTCGCGTCTGGCGTATCTGCCGATGGAACGTTACGACGTGGAGATGGATCTGGTGCGCGGGTTTCCGGCGGATGTGTGCCGGCGCTGGTGCGTGCTGCCTTTCGACCGCATGAGTAAGGCGATTTTGGTGGCGACGGCGAATCCGTTTAATCAGCAGGCGGCCAAAGAACTCGGTGAGGCGACCACGCACCGGTTGCTGTGGTACATCTCGCCGCCAAATGACATCGTGGCCAACCTGCGCAAAGCTTTCCGCTGACCATGGCTAAAATCAAATCATTCGCGGAACGCATCGCCGACGCCCTCGTCGAGGACGGGCTGTTGAGTCCGAACCAGATTGAGGAGCTATTGGAGCGCCAGAAAAAAGAGGGCGCGCGGCTGGTGAAATTGCTGGTCGACAAAGATCGTCAATACGTCAGCCCCGATGACTTGGCGGTCTGCATGGGCCGCGTGTTGAACGTTTCGCCGGTCAATCTGGCGCGCGTCAACATTTTGCCGGACGTGGTGGAGTTGTTGCCGCGCGAGACGGCGCACAACCACAAGGTGGTTCCTGTCAGCCGGCTGGACAACCGGTTGTTCCTCGCGATGGCCGATCCGCTCAACGTCATGGCGCTGGATGACGTTAAGCGCATCACCAAGCTGGATATCGCGCCGCTCATCGCCTCGGAGAAAGCCATAACTGACAAACTGAATGCGCTCGACGCGGCCAAGACCGGGTCGATGGAAGACATTATTCAGGATGCGCAAAAGCGCAGCGACGCCGAGGGCGAGGCGGACGACATCGAGGCGGTCAAAGAATCGCGCGACGAAGTTAATTTGGACCAGCTCGCTGCGTCCAGCGAAGAAGCGCCGGTCATCAAGCTGGCCAATTTGATTGTACTGCAAGCCATCAAAGACCGTGCGAGCGATATTCACCTCGAGCCGTTTGAAAAAGTGATGCGTCTGCGCTATCGCATTGACGGCGTCTTGCAGGATGCCACGCCGCCGCCGAAGCAGATGCAGCTCGCGCTGTCCTCGCGCTTCAAGATCATGTCGAACCTCGACATCGCTGAGCGCCGGTTGCCGCAGGACGGACGCATGCGGGTCAAGGTGGGTGGTCGCGACTTCGATTTGCGCGTCTCCATTTTGCCGACGGTACATGGCGAGAAAATCGTGCTGCGTGTACTGGACAAATCCAATTTGTCCGCGAGCCTCGACAAGCTGGGGCTCGATGACTCGACCTTCAAACAGTTCAAGAGCGCGATTGACGCGCCGCACGGTTTGATTCTGGTCACCGGCCCGACGGGTTCTGGTAAGACGACCACGCTGTATTCTGCGCTTAACGAACTGAACAATCCGACTTGGAATATCATTACCGTCGAAGACCCGGTGGAATTCCAAATCCCCGGCATTAATCAGGTGCCGACGAAAAAGGATATCGGGCTTTCCTTTGCCAACGCGCTGCGTTCCATTTTGCGCCAAGACCCGGACATCATCATGATTGGGGAAATCCGTGATACCGAGACGGCCGAAATCGCCATTGAGGCCGCGCTGACTGGCCATCAAGTGCTCTCTACGATGCACTGTAACGATGCGCCTGGCGCCATCGCCCGTCTGGATGACATGGGGATTGCGCCCTTCTTGATTTCGTCCTCAGTGATCTTGTCGTGCGCCCAGCGGCTGATGCGGCGTATCTGTTCGCACTGCAAGGAGCCCGTGACTTATCCGGCGAAAATGTACGAAGACCTCGGCATTGACCCGATTATGTTCGATGGCGTGCAGCTGTACCGGGGGCGTGGTTGCGACCGTTGTAAGAATTCAGGCTACGTCGGTCGTATGGCAATTATTGAAGCCATGACCATCTCCGACCAGATTCGCAAACTCATTATCTCGCGCTCCAGCACGCGTGAAATGGCTAAGCTCGCCGTTAATCAGGGCATGCGCACACTGCGCATGGTGGCGCTCGACCGCGCCCGCGATGGAATTTCCACACTGGAGCAGGTCATGCTCGGTACTTCCGCCTATTAATAGGACCAGTTGGGCTTCGCTTGCGGTCCGAGTATCGTCCACGGTGGTGGCTGCGCCTGCCAGCTAGGGCGGACCGTCGGCGGAGCAGGCGGCGGAGTGTTGATGCCGGGCATTTGCTGGATACCGGCAGGCTTGGAAAATGAGCTCCCCAGTGGTTCTAGGCCGCGTCCCGCTGGGTTCACCGATGGCGACGCCTGAAGAAATGGATCCGGAGTGGGAGCTGGGGCTGCGGCAAAGCGAGTTTGCACGACCGGCTGTACCGGTTCAGGGGTTGGCTCCATTAACGCGCGAAACCGTTCCATGTCTGCCAGCTGTTCGGTCGTCGGCTTGGGCTGGCTGGGCTGGGTGAAGGCAGAGTTCCAAGTTGAACCTTGATTTTGCTCTGATCGGGGCTCCGGTCTGGACGCACTTAATAATCCATTGAAGAATTTAGCACCTGGTTCTTCCTTTTGCTCCGATTGGTGATAAGAGCCGTAATAATCGGGTTTTTCCGCAGTGCTAAAGAAGCCGTCCTTGTCCATGGTCCGTCCGCTAGTGCTGTTCGCCGGCTCTTTATTGTGGTTTTTTTCAAAGGCCGCGTTTTCACGTAACAAAAACTGTTCCTCCAGCGACAATTTCTTATCTTCGGCGTTCTTGTCCGGGAGCCCGAGGGTTTGTTCGGGGGTCTGAATTCCGAGAATTTGTTCTGGGGTCAGGAGCGTCCAATTCTTCTGCCGGTTCATGGCAGCCATTGCCTCTGCGTTGTTATTATTGTTCACCGGAGGTCTGGGCATCGGCTGGTTTGGCATAGGGTCATTGAACCAAACGCGAGGCGCATTAAAATCCTTGGCGCGGTAGCTGATAGTGGGGACGTATGGTTTGGCCTTTTCTGCCGGGACGTCGGCCGGCTTAGAAAAAACAATCGTCTGCTGCGCCAGTGCGGCGTTAGCAAAAAACGCCAGCGCAAGCACAACAATCAATCTATACATGTGAAAAAACATCTTGGTATATATACCCTAAAATAATTGACAACCACCGTCAAAATGAATTCAAACAAGAATCGGTTGAACGGTTGAAATAAAATGATTGGATGTCTGTTCCGTTTCAACCGTTTAAGGATTTGACCAATCATTGCCGTTCATATTCGCCCTTGCCAAGCCGTTTGTAGACTTGGAAGCCCGACTTCTTCGCATCCGTGATCGAGAGCGGTTTAAGCTTATGCGGCGTGCTGAAGCCGGAAATGATTTTGCGTACCGGCTTCTTGCAGGCCGGGCAGTTCGTTAACGGTTTGGCCGACAGCGGACGGTTCAGCGTGAACGTCCCACCACAGACCTTGCACTCACCTTCGCAGATTTCGTATTCGTAAAGCGGCATGGTTTATTTTTTCAAAAAAGCACTGAATAAATCAATCGGCAATGGCAGGAAGGTGGTCGTGTTGTGCTCGCTCGCCATTTCACGCATGGTCTGTAGATAACGTAGTTGCAGCGCTATCGGCTCCTTGGCAATCAGCGCGGCGGCTTGCACCATTTTCTCGGCGGCCTGGAATTCCCCCTCGGCGTTGACGACTTTCGCGCGGCGTTCACGTTCGGCTTCAGCCTGTTTGGCCATCGCACGCTTCATGCTATCGGGCAGCGATACTTCCTTCACTTCGACCGAGGTGACCTTGATGCCCCACGGCTCAGTCTGCTTATCAATAATCTCCTGTAGCTTCAGGTTAATGACGTCGCGCTGGGATAGCAGTTCGTCCAGCGCGGACTGGCCGAGCACACTGCGCAAGGTCGTCTGGCCGATGAGCGAGGTCGCCTTCCAATAGTTTTCCACCTTCACCACCGCCGCGTTCGGGTCTACGACGCGGAAATACATCACCGCATCCACCGTGGCCGGCACGTTGTCCTTGGTCATAATCTCCTGCTTCGGCACGTCAATGGTCACGACTCGCAGATCCATCCGCACCATCTTGTCCACGACTGGAATGAGGAAAATGATGCCCGGCCCCTTCGCCCCTTGTAGTTTGCCAAGCCGGAATATCACACCGCGCTCGTATTCGCGCAGGATGCGGACCGCCTGCGGTAAGACAAAGACGACCGCGATGACGATGATAACAATGACGGACATAAGTCCGCCCCGCAATGCTAGGGTGATGAGTTCATTCATAAATATATTTCAGTTTTTTGGTTTAACTTGCAATTTTAGTCCGCTAGGTCACCCCGTGTATTGAACTGGGAGATGTAGAGTTTGTCCCTTTGGTCTGCCGCCACATCAAGCGCGCGGTCGATGTGGCTGGCAGTGGCTGGGCCGATGACGCCGTCAAATTTAATCAGCCCTACTTGTGCCGCGTTGACTGTCACGCTGAAAAAGATTCCAACCACTGCGATGAAACGCCAGAGCTGCATAAATTATCTATCCAATCCAAATTAACAAATGCTGCCGCCGCTGCAAATGAAACTTATCGCTGGGCCTATGGATAATTTTACCTTTTCTTTCGCAGCCTGAAGTTTAATTTGCGCGGACGCAAATGGCCTTGAAACTGTTTAACACGTTGACTCGCTCGGTACAGGAATTCGCGCCCCTCGACCCGGCCGGCAAAAAGGTGGGCATGTATTGCTGCGGGCCGACGGTTTATGACTTTGCGCACATTGGCAACTGGCGCACGTTTGTCTTCGCCGACTTCGTCCGCCGCACGCTCGAATTTTCCGGCTACGACGTGCAGCACGTCATGAACATCACCGACGTGGAGGACAAAATCATCAAGCGCGTCCGCGAAAACAAAACGACTCTGCGCGATTTCACAGGCAAGTATGAAACCGCTTTTCTCGACGACCTGAAAGCGCTTGGCTGCCGCGAGCCGCATCAGAAACCGTGCGCTACGGATCACATTCCTGAAATCATCGCGCTCATCGAAAAGCTCGTGACGCGCGGCGTCGCCTACCAAGCCAGCGACGGCTCAGTCTATTTCAGTATCGAAAAGTATCGCGGCTGCGGCTGCCATTACGGTCAGTTGCTCAAGCTGAATCTCGACGAGCTGCGCACCGGCGAACGCGTCGCTGCCGACGAATACGAAAAGGAATCGGTTGCCGACTTCGCGCTCTGGAAGGCCCGGGTGCCGGACGATGGCGACGTGTTCTGGCCGAGTCCGTTTGGCGAGGGCCGTCCCGGCTGGCACATTGAATGTTCCGCGATGAGCATCAAGGCGCTCGGCGAGACTTTCGATCTGCACCTTGGCGGTGAGGATTTGAAGTTTCCGCATCATGAGGACGAAATCGCCCAGAGCGAAGGCGCGACCGGCAAACCGTTCGTGAAATTCTGGCTCCATGGCGCGCATCTGCTCGTTGAAGGTAAGAAGATGAGCAAGTCGCTTGGAAACTTCTTCACGCTGCGCGATTTGCTGGCGAAAGGTTTTACTGGTCGCGAAGTGCGTTATCTGCTGCTGACCGCGCATTACCGCGAAACCTTTAATTTTACAATCGACGGTCTGCATGGCGCGAAGTCGGCGCTGGCGCGCATTGATGAGTGCGTCGGCAAGCTACGCGAGTTGGCCGAGAGTCCAAAGTCCAAAATCCAAAATCCAAAGCCGGAGGCAGCGCTGATTGACAGATTCACCGCCGCGCTCGCGGATGACCTGAATATTTCCGCCGCGTGGGCTGCGGTCTTCGAGTGGGTGCGCGAGATCAACAAGCGTCTCGCCGATAGTTCGTTATCGGCCGGCGACGCAGGCGCTGCGCTCGCTGCGTGGGAGAAAGTTGAATCTGTTCTTGGTATCGGTGTAAAAGCAGATGCCGAAATACCCGCCGAAATTACCGCGCTCGCCGAGGAACGCACCGCTGCAAAAAAGGCGAAAGATTTTAAGCGCAGCGACGTCATCCGCGATGAGTTGAAGGCCAAAGGCTGGGTCATCGAAGACACACCGAAGGGAATCAAGTTGAAAAAGATTTGATTTACTCGCCGCCGCGTAAATCGTAAATCGTAAATCATAAATGGCCAAGGGACTGTTCATCACGTTTGAAGGCACCGAGGGTTGCGGCAAATCCACGCAGATCAAACTGCTCGCCGAGCATCTGCAGGCCATTGGTCATCGCGTGCGGATGCTGCGCGAGCCGGGCGGCACACCCATCGGCGAGGAAATCCGCCACACCCTCAAACACAGCGAGCAGAACCATGCCATGACCGCCGAGGCGGAACTGCTCCTGATGAATGCCAGCCGCGCGCAGATCGTCCGCGAAGTCATCCGCCCAGCGCTCGCCGCTGGCGAAATGGTTTTGTGCGACCGCTTTTATGATTCCACCACGGCGTATCAGGGCTACGGCCGCGAACTGGATTTGGATAAAGTGAAATCCATCATCGAATTTGCCATCGGCGGAACAAAGCCGGACCTGACTTTGTTTCTCCGTGTTTCGGCGGAGGTTAGCGCCGAACGGTTACGCTCGCGTCAATCTACACTGCCGTTTGTTCGCGATCGCATCGAGGAGGCCGACCGGAAGTTTTTCGAGCGTGTCGGCCATGGTTATGATGTCATCGCCGCCAATGAACCCGAGCGCGTGAAATTTATTAATGGCGCGCAGCCGGTGGATGCCGTATGCCGGACCATCTGGGAGGTCGTCCAGCCACGGCTGCCTAAGGTTGGCCGGTGGTGATTTTGTTTGCCGGAATTAAAACGCAGGTTAAGTTGCTTTAAAACATGATTGAAAAAACCATCAGTGAGATTGAGGCGAAAATCAGCGGCGTGGAATCCGTCAGCGCCGAGCGCAAGGCGGAATTGCTAAAATTGCTGGGCACATTGAAGATGGAAATCGCCAAGCTCTCTGAAACCCACGGTGAACAGGCCGACAGCATCGCCGGCTTCGCCAAGCTATCGGCCCATGAAGCCACCCGCACCGAGCCGAACCCGCAGTTGCGCGAGCTTTCTAATAAAGGGTTGCTGTCGTCCGTGGATGGCATCGAGCAATCGCATCCCCGCCTCGTTCAGATCGTCAACGCCATCAGCAAGACGCTCGCGGACTTGGGGATTTAATCCGCCTTCGGTTCCAGCTTGGCAATGGCCGCCATGATTTCGTCGGCGATTTGCTGGTAAATTTCCTTTAGCCGGGCTTTGTCGCAAGTTTTCGCTTCCGCGCGCAAGGCTTCAAATTTCATCGGCTGCCCGTATTTCACCGCAACCCGATGCGGGCGCGGGAATTTGTGGTTTCGCCCGTAAGCTTCAAACGTTCCGAACACGCGTACCGGCACCACTGGTGCCGTTGACTTGATGACCGTTAGACCAATGCCTGAACGCGCTGGCTGTAATTGGCCATCGTTTGTCCGTGTTCCTTCGGGAAACAAGATGATGCCATTGCCCTGAAGCAGACGGTCTAAAATAATTTTCAATCCCTTGGCACCCCCGCCGTCGCGGTCCACCGGCACCGCATTCCAAGAACGCAGCAAGGCGCCGATGCCCGGAAAACGAAAGAGGCTTTCGCGGGCGAGATAATTGATATCACGTTTTAGCGCGGAGCCGACCAGCGGCGGATCGAGAAAGCTGGCATGGTTTGAGGCCAGAATCACGCCGCCTTGCAGCGGTACGCGTTCCGCATTGAAGACCTGCCACCGGAAATAGGTGGCATACATCACGCGGAAACAAGTCCAGCCGAGGCGATAGCTTAAATTCATAAGGCGAGGATGGCGAATGGAGGATGGAAGCTGGAAAGCGGCCGACGTGATGATTTGCCATTCTCCATCTTCAATCCTCCATCATCGCTTGGCTGCCATCAGCTTGCGAATCTCTGCCAGCAGTAACTGGCTGGTTTGCTCCGAAGTCATGCTGGAGTTGTTGATGACCTTGGCCCCGAGGGCGATCATCAGCGGGGCAACCGCGCGCTGGCTGTCGCGTTGATCGCGTGCGGCCAGATTTTCATTCACGCCGTCGGCGGTGCGCCGCGCCGTACGTTCGGCCAAGGTGGCATCAAGGTAAAACTTGAAGTCGGTTTCCGGGAAAACATTCGTGCCGATGTCACGGCCTTCCATCACGAGGTTGCCGAACTGGATACAGTCGCGTTGCGTCTTCTTCATCCACTCGCGGACTTTCGGCACGGCGGCAACGTGCGCCACGGCGGCGGCGGTCTCAGGCATGCGGATTTCCTTCTCGGGAAAATAACCGTCCACCAGCAGACGCACTGCGCGCAAGCCGTCCTTCTCGGCGCATTCCAATTTCGTTTTCCATTTGCGGCAAGCAGCGGCGACGGCTTTCTCGTCGTTCACATCCACGTGTTTGAGCAGGCAATACCAGGCCAGCGTGCGATACATCGCGCCGGTGTCCACATAAACGTAGCCGAGCGCGCGGGCGACGAGCTTGGCGTTCGTGCTTTTGCCGCTGGCGCTGGTACCGTCCAAGGCGATGACAATGGGATGATTTTTCAAGTTCAAATTCTGGTTTAGACAGGATGAACAGGATTTTCAGGATTAAATCCTGTCAATCTTGTTCATCCTGTCTCTATTAATCCGCAAACAATTCTTCGTGCGTCAATTTCCGTCCCGT
Source organism: uncultured Verrucomicrobia subdivision 3 bacterium (assembly GCA_903865745.1). Lineage (GTDB taxonomy): Bacteria > Verrucomicrobiota > Verrucomicrobiia > Limisphaerales > UBA11358 > UBA11358. Next base: position 48,379 of record CAIPKV010000085.1, read on the forward strand.
TTTCACGTCCAAAATCTCCGCACCCAGACCGTGCGGTGGCACGGCTGCGAGCTTCTGGAAGAAATTGGGGAATGTTTTCTTCACGCAGGCGGGATTCTTGATTTTTATGCCGGGTACTTTCAATCCTAGAATCGCAAAACACATCGCCATGCGATGGTCGTTGTAAGTTTCAATCTCCGCGCCGTGCAACTCTTCCAGCTTTGAGGGATAAACCGTCAGAGTGTCGCCTTCCTCGATGACTTTTGTACCGCACTTGGTCAACTCTGTCCGTAACGCAACCACGCGTTCGCATTCTTGCACGCGCAGACGGCCGAGGTCGGTGAAATGGATTGCTTGACCGGCAAACGGCGCGAGAACAATTGCCGTCATAATGCTATCAGCTAGTTCGTTCAGCCGAGAAATGGATGACTTCATTCCAGCATTATTTCCGATGCCAACCCAACCTCTAAATTGCGCATCAAGCTGCCATTGCGATTCAGTTCTCGGCCAGTCAAAAACTCTAATGTGATCCTTAAAACCGGCTCGCTCGAAAAGATAGGCGACTCCCCAAAAATAACTCCCGCTGCTGGCATCCGGCTCGATTTGGAATTCGCCGCCTTTAGGAAACGCTTCGATGAGTTTGCTCGTCATCGCCACATACGGCGACTCCTCGGCATTCTCTCCTATGATATTAATCTTCCAGCCGCCGTGCTTGGCTGACAGCAATAGTGCCGAAGCGAACTGTGAGCTTTCCTCGATGCTGACGTGGCAACGTCCTTTCTTCGCACCTTCACCAAAAATCTTTACCGGCAGCTTGTCATTACCTTTTTCGGATTCCAAGCGATAGCCGAGTTCGCGTAGCGCTGAAAACAACGCCGCCTGCGGACGTTCGTGCATTCGTGGCACGCCGTGCAAACGGTAAACGCCGCTGCCAAGGCAGAGAAACGGTGCGAGAAACCGTGCCGCCGTGCCGGCATTGCCCACGAATAAATCCAGTGGCTGTGTTTCCGTGCCGCCGCGTGGCACCACACCGCCGTTGCCATAAACGGTTATGGTGCGGTTGCAGGGTTCGGCTGGATCGCCCTCCACATTCACCATGAAGCCGAGTTCCTGCAAACACTCGACCATGATTTGCGTGTCCTCGCTCCAGAGCGCACCTTTCAAAACCGTCTCGCCATCGGCTAATGCCGCGAGAATCAACGCGCGGTTGGTAATGCTTTTTGACCCAGGTACGGTGATTTCCGCTTGAACGGGCTGGTCGAGCGGGACGATTTCAATGAGATCGGGCAGGGCCATTTCAGGGCGATGATAGAGGATGGAAGATGGAGGATAGAAGCCGCAATTCTCCGCCGCGCACGATTTGTCTGCCATTCTCCATCATCAATCCTCCATCCTCATTTTCTATTCAGACGAAGGCGAGGCACAGCACGCACACCAGTCATCGCGGCGTTCCTTCGCGCTGGTAAAGAAGGCTTCGACAGCCTTCACATCATTTTTCTTAAGTGCCGTCTGGAATTTTTTAAGTTCGCCGACAAAGGCGTCCACGGACTGTGATACATTTTTTCGGTTGGCCAGCGCAATGTCGCGCCACATTTCCGGTGAGCCGGACGCAATCCGCGTCGTGTCACGAAAACCGGTCGCGCAGAGTCCCGCCTGCGCCTTAGGGTTTGCGGGATTCAACACCAGATTCGCCAGCGCCGCTGCGGTGATATGTGGCAAGTGGCTGGTTCGGCTGACCAGCAAATCATGCTGGGCTGCGTCCAGCCGGAGCGTCCGCGCACCGAGCGATTGCCAGAACTGCTCAAGTTTGCGGACGGCAGCCGGATTGGATTTCTTCGTCGGGGTAAGAATATTGACGGCGCACTTGAACAAATCGGCGCGCGCGGCCAGCACCCCCATTTTTTCGCCACCCGCCATCGGATGGCTGCCAATGAAATGTGCGCCCGCCTTGGCGATGATTGATTCCAGTTCGCGCACGACCTCGGCTTTAACGCTGCCAACATCGGTGACAATTGCGCCACGTTTGAGCGCGGGCAGAATTTGTTCCGCGAGCGAACGCATTTGTGCGAGTGGCGTGCAAAGGAAGATTAAATCAGCATTGGAAACCGTCGCGAGCAGGTCGGTTGTGGCAAAATCCACCGCGCCGGCTTTCTCGCAATCCTTCAGACTAGCCTTGCGCCGGACGTAGCCAGCGACTTCGCCGGCCAGTCGCCGCTGCCGCGCGGCCAGCCCGATGGAGCCGCCCAGCAGGCCGACGCCGACGATGGTGATTTTCCGAAATTGCACGGCGAAAAGATAACGGAAGCGGTGTGATTCGTGAATTGTTAAATCGTTGAATTGTTGTTTCCGCTTCGTGGAAGCCGATGAAATGATTCAACCCTTCACAATTCAACAGATTTTCCAGTGCGCCCGGCTTCGAGGCATGCATCCAAAACAGTTTGCGTTTTCCGTGCCCACATCGGCCAGTCGTCGTTCAGCTTGCCGGAGAAGATCTGGTTGGCGAAGTTTCGCCACATCCGGGTGTCCTGCGCCGTGGCGTGACCTTGGGGAATTGGGTCGACTCCCGGTGGACATTTCACGTCGCTGGTGACGGTGAGAAATTTTTCGTTCACCTCGAATTCGGGTTCATAGCTGTTCAGCGGATGTACGAAGTCCGGCAGCCGCAGCCAGCCGTTCTGGCCGCTGACGTGAACCCATTGCTGCCGGCCGGTGAGAAAAGAGCTGTAAAATTCGACCGACACGCCGCCGTCAAAAAACAGTTCGCCGGAAAATTCCGTTGGCGTTGGCGTGCGGCCATCGGTGGTAGGCGATTGCGCCAGAATTTTCCCCGTGACCCAGTGCGGCAATTGCCAGTTCAGGGTCCAGAGCGCGAAGCGGATGGAATACCAGCCCAGATCGCCGAGACAACCGGCGGGCTCCAGCGCCCCATCAGCGCGGATGTTGCCCTGAAAGAAAGCTTCACCGGGATAAAAACTAAACGCCGAGGAAAGGCGCCGCAGGCGGCCGACGCTTTTGTGGTCATCCAGAACTTCCCGGATGCGGGCGAGTCGCGGACTGTGCATGAACATGACGCCATCCATAAACTGCACCGAATTCTTCCGGCACACCGTGAGCATTTCCTCCAGTTCCGCAGAATTTATTGCACAAGGTTTTTCGCAGAGGATATGTTTTCCGTTCTGCGCGGCGCGGATGACTAATTCCTTGCGCAGCCCAGTTGGGAGCGGGACGTAAACGGCATCCACCTCGGGTGACGCGATTAATTCCGCGTAGCTGCCAAACGCGCGCGGCGATTCAGCGAAGGTGAACTCGCGCTGGCACTCTTCAATGTATTGGCGGCTTTTCAACAGATCGCGGCTGGCGACTGCGGCGACGACCGCATTGCCGGAATGAAAAATCGCCTTCCAGTTCTTTCGGCCGATACCGGCGGTGCTCAAGAATCCGATGCGTAACTTCTTCATAAAATCATATTGCCGCTTCGTTTGCGCGTTCCAAAACCACGTCGGCCAGCAGTGGTTCGGTGCCGACGGATGCAGCATACCAGACGAGTTTTCCATCCCGCTCCGTTGGGTTGCGCCAGGTCGGCTGGCCAGCGGCGAGGCGTTCCTTCACGAGTCGCTCCGGTTCGCCAAGCAGCACCGGAATATCCTCGACGGCGTGCAAGCCATCGCTGATAAAAAACGGCACCACGATGAGATTCTTGGTTTTCACGTTTTGCCAGCAGCCTTTGATGAAGGGCGCTTCTTCCATGAAAATCGCGCCGACATCGCCATAAGTGTTCAGACCGCGAATCAGTTCCGCCTGCCGCTCGACGGCTTTGCGGGAATTGGCGTTTCGCCCCGTGCCGTGGCCCGCGATGAACAGTGTCGTGTCCGCCGGTTTGGGGGTGCGTGGAAAAGGAAATTGTTTCGCCACCTCGGCTGCACGGGCGAGAATCACCTGGGTCATCAAATCGTGCGAACCGACCGGGCGACAGTAGTGGAGTTCTGAATTCTGAGTTTTTACTTTTAAGTTATCAGGAAATTGAAAGCCCAGTTCCTGCGGGATAACTTCAGTACTAAAATACCCTTCGCTGATGAAGAGCGGGACGATGAAGACCCGCGGCGTGATGATTTCCCCGATTACATTTTTGATGTGCGGTTCCTGTTTCCAAAAACCTTCCCGGACCTCGGCAAAAATCTTCCGGCGACGCAGTTCCGCCGCGTGCTGATATACCGGCGCGGCGGATTCCGCATTCAGCATCGTGCCATGGCCGAGGATGATCAGCGCGGCATCGGAGAAATCTTTACTTTGCACGCCACAGATTTTGCCGGAACCGCGTCTGCTCGCAAGGCGGCTAATGCACATTTTTAGTGAAACCTTTTGACGCCGGCAGGGTCTATCCTTCAAATTATTGCCGACTCAACCATGAAAAAGACCAACCTGATTATCCTAACCCTGACCTCAATTGTCGCGGCGGCCACCGGAGCCTTGGCTCAGGAAGCCACGCTGCCACCGGCCTCGACGCAGACCGGTGTGACTTATGCCACCGACATTAAGCCCATCTTTGATGCCTCCTGTGTGAAATGCCACACGGGCGACCGCCCCAAGGCGCACCTGCACATGGACACCCTCGCCGGCGTCCTCAAAGGCACCAAGATGGGACCGATCGTGAAGCCCGGCGACAGCGCCAACAGCTTCCTGATCAAGGCCGTCGCGCATCTCACCAAAGATTCCGATGCCTGGATGCCGCCGCTGCACAACAAGGCTGGCATCAAGGCACTCACGCCGGAACAAATCGGTTTGATTCGCGCGTGGATTGATCAGGGCGCCAAATAAATTAAAATAACCTGAAGAAATTGCACCGGCGACGTCCGCAAGGATGTCGCCGGTTTATTTTTCTAATTGGGAAAGGGGCAGCCGCTTCTGTTCCTTGAGCTTCATCTGTTCGCGAAGCAGGGCAACTTTCTCCTCGTCGCCGGTCTGCGGCTGGCTGATTTTTTGCGTGAGGCTGCCAATTTGCCGGTCCAGAAACTGATTCCGCAATTTTAGAGTCACGTCCGCCAGCTGCGTTTCGGGGTTGGGAATTTTCCGGTCTTCGGCCACCGCCTCGGTGATGAGGTTGCGCTGTTCCGGCGATTCGCACGTGTCGAGAAATTCTGCCAGGTTGTGCCAGGTCTCATGTTCCTGGGCAGCGAGGCGCAAATCGACGATCTGCCGGATGTGCGGATGTAATATCCAGTTCACGTCCAGATGCAGCGCCGCCCAAGGCACGAATTCATCCTGCGATAACAGCAGTTTCAGCAGGTGAAATTCCAGCGGCGAGGGTGGGGTCAAGGTTTCTGGTTCCGCATTTAACATTTCTTCATCATCCGGCTCCGTGCCCTGAACCCTGAGCTCGGAATTCTTAACCTTTGAAAATTCCTGACGGACGGCTTCCACCGTCACCCCAAGTCGCAACGCCGTCTTTTGGGCGTAAGTATCCACCAGAACTGAATTGCCGGTCTTGTGGACGGCCTCGGCCATGGCGCGCAAAATTGCCAGCCGGCCTTTGTCGGAGCTGACTTCATTCGTCGCGCACAAGCGGCCTAAATAATAGTCAAAGAAGCCTTCCGCCTTTTTGATGAGCTGGTTGAACGCTTCGCCGCCGTTTGTTTTGATGTAGCTATCCGGGTCATGCGGGGCAGGCACCACGGCCACGCGTACCGCGAGACCGGAAGCCAGCAGATGATCGAGCGAACGCACGATGGCGTTCTGCCCGGCGTTGTCGGAATCGAAGCACAGCACGGCCTCGTTGGTGTAGCGCTTGAGCAGCCGCGCGTGTTGGTCAGTAAAGGCCGTGCCCTGCGGCGCAACGATGTTCTGCACGCCATTCGTGAAGCACGCAATCAAATCCAACTGACCTTCGCAGATGATGGCGAACCCGGCGTCGAGAATGGCGCGTTTGGATTTATCGAGTCCGAAGAAAATCTTACTCTTGGTAAAGATGGGTGTCTCCGGCGAGTTAACGTATTTAGCGGTCTTCTCGTCGCCGGACAATACACGCCCGCTGAAACCAATCACACGGCCTTGCTCGTCGCAGATGGGAAACATCAGGCGTCCGCGGAAACGGTCGTAGTAGCGGTCCGTTTCCTCTTTGCGGATGATGAGGCCGGCCTTCTCGACGGTGGTGAGGTCAAAGTTTTTGCTGCGCGCCCAGTTTACCGTGTCGTCCCACAATTCCGGCGCGGCCCCGATGCGAAATAGTTTTATCGCCTCCGCCGAGACGCCGCGCTTGGCCAGATAATCGCGGGCGACCTGGCCGGCGGCTTCGTTCGCGAGGCAGTTTTGCCAGCGCGTCGTGAGCTGTTCGTGGATGTCGAGCAACTGATCCTTGAGGTGCCGCGATTCCTGCGCGCCGGGCGTGTTCTCAAACTCCAGCGGAATCTTCGCGCGTTCGGCCAGCCGGCGCACCGCATCCATGAAGCCGATGTTTTCGTAATCTTTTACAAAGGTAAAAACGTCCCCGCCCTTGTGGCAGCCGAAGCAGTGGAAGATCTGCTTGTGCGGGTTGACGTTGAAGCTAGGCGACTTCTCTTTATGGAACGGGCAGAGCGCGGTGAAGTTGGCGCCATTTTTCTTAAGCGGGACGTAGGCGCCGATGATGTCAACAATGTCGCTCGCAGCGCGAATCTGTTCTCGCGTGGCAGGGGATAGGAAGCCGGCCATGTCTCGACGCCGTGCGGTTTATTTTCCGAAGTATATGACCGGGTGGGTGGTCGGCGGGGCGATGGAAGTGCCGGTCTTCACAAGCAACCCGGAAAGGTTGTTCTTGATGAACGGCCCGGCTAGCGATTCTTTGAAGACGCTCGTCTGCACCTCGCTCAAGGTCGGAAAAAAATCACCGCTGTAGCCAGACACGCCGCCGCCGAACCAGCGGTTGCTGAATTCCTTCGACGCCATGATGTCCGCCTGCGAATAGTACGGCGCATTCAGCAGCGCCAAGGCAAAAATCACCATGCACAGGTAGCGTAGCATCCCCGAAATCATGCCGAAGTAATACTCCCGGGAGCCGAAGAAGCTGCTGCCTTCGAGCCGGTGCTTAATCCGGTGTTTAATGAGCGAAAACACGAGGCACACCACGGCGACGATGACGACATAACTGGTGACAAACGCCGCCGTCTCTTCCGTGATGCTTTTACCGAAGACGGTCTTGATGTAGCCCCGGTCAATCAGCTCGCGACCCAGCGCATGGTAGCCGGCGGCGCCCGAAATCACGACGGTCAGCCATTGCACGAGGGGCACTAATTCCTTGGTCATCCCGTTTCGACGACCGCGCCAGAAGCCAAACGCCAGCACGAGGACCAGCACTACGTCAAACCAGTTGAAGAGCATTTTGCCAGTGGCGAATTGTTGGGTGGCGGCCGCAATCATGGCTCAATCATTAGGTTCTCCGCCCTCAAAGGCCAGCGAATTTTTTGCTGGCGTTCAGTCTTAAAGGGTTTCGGCGGCAATCTGCTTGAGGTCGGCAACCACATTATCCGTGGCGTCCGCCGGCACGCTGGCAGCGGTAAGAATTTTTTTTACGCTGTTGAGCAGGGTCTGGGTTTGCGTGGCGGAAAGATGCGCGCCGTTGAACAGTGCATGGATATTCCGGGCCAGAGTGAGGTTTTGCGGGATGAGGTGCTTGTGGCCACTGACGGCCGTAATCAGATGACCAGTCAGCGCCTTGATGGAAGTGGCGGAAGCCTTTTTATCAAGGGACGCCGCCGCCGAAAGATGGGTCATCAGCGCCGGCCGCTGGTCGGCGCCGGCCGAAGCATCAGCGGCCTGACAGAGCACATCCAGGTCCGTGTGGAGATCGGCAATATTTTGCAACGTGGCCGCCAGCGCCGGATTGACTGGCGGAGCCGTTTGCGCCGGCGGCGCGCTTGGGGTGGCGGGTGCGGAAGGCGGCGTCTGGTTGTCGCCGCCTTGGGAGGCCGCCGTGGTTTGATTCACGGCGCGTTTGGCCTGACCGATGGCGAGGTTATAGTTCACATCGGCCAAGGCACTGCTGACGAATGCCAGAGTCACGGCCAAAATAACTAACGCCTTCATGAAAACTTACGGGTTGGTGGTCGCCGGGCTGCCTTTGCCGAGCAGCGCAATATAATCCAGCAGGATGCGCTGGGTTTCATCGAAGATCGGGTCAAACGGCGGGGGCGATTTCTTGTCGGCCACCGCCGATTTCACGGTATTGGTGGCGGTGACGGTGCTGACCTTGTTGGTGTCTGCGTTAGCGGTGGCGGAGACGGAGTTCGTATCCACACCGTCTTCCTTCAAGCCTGGCAGCGCGGCGTTTTCCACAGTGATATTATAGACCTTCACGCCGCTTGGTTTGCGCGCAGAACGCTCCGCATCGCGGACGAGGCTCTGACGGAAGACGCGTTCCCGTTCCTTAAGCGTCTCGTGCTCGTTGATGGAGGCGGTCTTGTCGGCCTGCATTTTTACGAACTGGTCAATGTCCTGTTTCACGTAGATAAAATCCTGATTCGTGGCAATCCGCTCGTCGGAATGCGCCTTGAGCGTCGCGAGATACGGCTGAACGAGATTAAACTTCTCGTAGTTTGCGGGCTGGATGGTGTCCCACGGCAATGGATTATCGAGCGAGACTTCGCCGACTTGCGTGGAATAGTTCAGCACGTCCGGCAAAATGATATCCGGCTCCACGCCCTTGAGCTGGGTGGACGCACCGCTCACCCGATAGAATTTTCGGATGGTAATCTTGATGGTGCCGGGATCATTCGAGTTCCCCTTGTCGGCCGATAACATGTAAGGCTTCAGCGGGTTCAAGTTTTGAACCGTGCCCTTGCCGTGCGTCGAGATGTCGCCAATGACGAGCGCCCGGCCGTAATCCTGCAACGCCGCCGCCGCAATCTCCGAGGCGGACGCACTAAACCGATTGATCATTACCGCGAGCGGGCCGTCATAAAGTTGCGCCGGATCCGGCACGGTATCCACTTGCACCTGACCATCGGGATTGCGCGCGAGCACCACCGGGCCGCCCTTGATGAACAGGCCGGTGAACCTGATGGCTTCTTCCAGCGAGCCGCCCGGATTCGAGCGCAGGTCAATGATAATGCCGGACACCTTCTCCGCCTTTAACCGGTTAATCAGCTTCGTCACGTCCGCCGTCGTGCTTTTAGGCGTCGTCTGACCGTCATTGCCCAGATTCACCGTGGCGTAGAATGATGGCAGGTCAATGACGCCAATGCGCTGGCCATCGGGGAATTGCAACAGCTTCGCCTTGGCCTCCGAATCTTCCAGCTTGATTTCATCGCGGATGAGCGTGACCACCTTGCGCGTCGTATGGTCCGGCGCGAGGCTCAGCGTCAGGCGCACTTCAGTCCCTTTCGGGCCGCGGATTTGCTGAACCACCTTCTCCAAATCCATGTCCACCACATCCACCGGTGTTTTGTCGCCCTGCGCCACGGCCACGATGCGGTCTTTCTCGTGAACCTGCTTGCTCTTCATCGCCGGACCGCCGGGCACCAGCGAGCGGATGGTGCAATAGCCATCGTCCTCGCCCAGTTGCGCGCCGATGCCAAACAGCGAGAGGTTCATGCCAATGGAAAAGTCCTGCGCGTGCGGCGCACTGAAATAATCCGAGTGCGGATCGTAGGCATGACAAAGCCCGTTGAGATAAGCCTGCAAGACGCCGTCGCTATCCCAGTTCGTGGTCATGTGCAGGTTCCACTTATAATGCTTCTCCAACGTCGCCGGAATATCCTTCGCTGCATTCGACGGCAGCTTCACGACAAAGTTATCGTTCGTCTCAATGATTTCGCGGCCCAACTTTTCCTGCAAATACTCATAGCGCAGGCGCTGCCGCCAGAGCGCTTCCGCCTCCGTCAAATCTTTCGGGAAAGGCGCGTGCCGCCGGTCCAGGACAATCTTTTCATCGGTGTTGAACTTGAACTTGTCATGCTTCAACAAATCCGTCACATACGCGTCGTGCTGTTCGATGCGCTCCGCGAAGCGGTCATACACCGCGAACGCCGGCGTCAAATCCGCCGTGCCATGTTCCAGCGTCAGCTTGTCGAGATTCGTCCGGTAGATGGCGAACTCGTCGATATCGCTTTGGAGAAAGTTTTCGTGGCGCGGATCGAGCGAATCAATGTAGCCGTCGAAGAACTTTTCCGACAACGCTTCATCCAGCGGATGCTGCGAATAATGGTATTCCTCCAGCAACCGGGCGGCCACGTGGGCGATGCGCGGGTCATTCGGGCCGGGTTTCAGGGCTGTGGGCGGCAGGGCGGGCAGGGCGGGGACATCCGACTGGCTGGTCTCGCAACCGGCCCAGATGGCGAGCGCGATGGCCGGGATTAGCAGCGCCAGCGAGAAGTTTCTAATACGGAACATGGTGGATGGCATGAGCACAATTTGACCCAAGATAACTCAAACCGTTCAGCGGGGAAACCAAATTGCGCGCGATTTTGGTTTTGAGATGATAACGGGCTGCCCAAGCCGTTGGGCTCAAATCAAGGAGATGGACGGACGCGCGCTCCGTGTTAAATTGCTGCCGGATGGCGAGACCATCCACAACGCGTTTTTTGACCGCGATTTTGAATTATGAAGATTCGCTACTTTCAGGACACCGATACGCTGCACATCGAGTTCAAGCCCGCCGCCGTGGCCGAGACGCGCGACTTGGATGAGAACACGCTATTGGACTTGGACCAGCGCGGACAGATTCTGGCCATCACCATGGAACACGCGAGCCAGCGCACGGATGCCCCCCAATTTTCCTACGAACAGGTAACCGCCTGATTTTTTAGTCTGCAAGACCTGTCGCTTCACCCCGATATTACCCCGCCCTCGGCTGACCCACAGGTCAGCCCTACCGGCGTGCACGCCCAACCGCTCGCCACCATCCTCTTTGAATTGCATGATGACGGCTCCCGTTTCCAGCCGCCTGACTGCGTGGCTAAAGTAGATCCCGCTGAAACTTCATTGCGCGATATATCCGGCGATGCCCTTTGACTATTCAAAGCGTTCCGCTAGAGTGCCGGAATGCCCCCAACCCTGGCTTACGCGGTCAAGGCGCGCAAAGGAAAACCCCGGCTCAAAACGGCGCTCCTCACCTCGCTCCTGGCCCCGTCTGCGCAAACGGGCGTGCGTGACCTTAACCTGGCTGAAAAAATGGTGGCTTCAAAAATCTACCGCGATTACGAATCGGCCTTTAGCAGTCTCACGGGCATGCCGCTGGCTTTTCAACCCGTCGACTCGTGGCAGTTGCCGCACCATGGCAAACCCGATGAAAATGCCCTGTGCCGCTTGATGACGGAGAAAAGTGGTTCGTGTTCATTTTGCCTGCAGGCGCATGACCAGCTCAACCGGCTGGCGCTCAAGAAAGCTAAAACGATGACCTGCGCCCTGGGGCTTTCCGATTCCGCAGTGCCGGTGCGTCTGAATAACCGCGTGATTGGTTTCTTTCAAGTCGGCCAGGTATTCCGGACCAAGCCGACCGCCAGACAATTTAAAAAAGTCCTTAAGCTGGCCAAGCAGCTGGGGATCAAGGCGCGCCCCGCCACCCTGAAAAAAGCGTTCTATTCCGGCCGCGTCCTCACCCCGGCCAAATATGCGGGCGCAATCAATCTGCTCAAAGTTTTTGCACAACATCTGGGGTCATTGAGCCACCAGATTTTCATCCAACAGAATGTAGCGGAGCTAAAAGTCATCACCAAAGCGCGCACTTACATTCACGATCATCTGACCGACCAGATGAAGCTGGGCGAGGTGGCCCGGGCCGTGAACATGAGCACTTTTTATTTCTGCAAGACCTTCAAACGCTATGCCGGCATTAATTTTACCGATTATGTCTCCCGGGTGCGCATCGAGAAAGCCAAGAACCTGTTGTTGAATCCCAATCTCCGGGTTAGCGAAATCGCCTTTGAAATCGGGTTCCAGTCCCTCACCCATTTCAATCGCCGGTTCTATACCCACGTTGGCTTATCCCCCTCAAAATACCGCGAGCAATTGGCGCATTAAATAGCCGGGCAACCCGGCGCCTGTTTTTTCTGCTGGTCACTTTGTGAAATCCGGGTCTGACTCTCGTTGGAAAGCCCACTCGAGCCGCTGGACCATTTATTTAGTTTGTACCCGAAGTCAGTTCTCATTCTACTTGTAGTGAAAAATCTTCGAAGTTCACTTGGCGATTTTTGCAAAATCATCTAATGTCCTCATAGCTAAATGCCAAAACAGTTTTCCATTGCTCAGAAATTTACTCCCGACGCACGTGCGGTACTTCATGAAGGCGATTGTTTGGATATGCTCCGAGCTATTCCAAACGAGGCTATCCAACTGATTGTCACCTCACCGCCTTACAATTTGGGCAAGGAGTATGAGGCAAAACTTCATGTGGATGTTTACGTTGAAGAGCAAAGAAAGGTCATCACGGAATGTTTTCGCGTATTGGCTGACGGAGGAAGTATCTGCTGGCAAGTGGGAAATTTCGTCGAGGACGGGGCAATTATACCGATCGATACTTTGCTTTACCCTATTTTTTCTGGTTTGGGATTGAAAATGCGCAATCGGATAGTCTGGCATTTTGAACATGGATTACACTGCTCTCGCCGTTTGTCGGGGCGTTATGAAACAATCATTTGGTTTACGAAAGGGGACAAATACGTATTTAATGTTGATCCGATCCGAGTGCCGCAAAAATATCCCGGCAAGAAATATTTCAGGGGACCAAAGGTTGGTCAGTATTCTTGCAATCCACTTGGAAAAAATCCCGGGGATGTTTGGACGGTACCAAATGTTAAGAGCAACCACGTAGAGAAAACTGGACATCCCTGCCAGTTTCCAGTTGAACTTATCGAGAGGTTGGTTCTGTCACTTACGCAAGTGAATGATTGGGTTTTGGATCCGTTTCTTGGAACCGGAACATCCATCATTGCTGCTATTCGTAATGGAAGAAGAGGCGTTGGCGCTGAAATTTTGAGGAAGTATATCGAACTTGCCAAAACGCGAATTAATTTGGCGGCAAATGGTGAGCTTCCAGTTCGCCCAATGGCCAAGCCGGTTTTTGATCCTAAGTATGCGGGTAAAAACCTTCTTACAGCACCATGGCTGGTTGATGATACTTTACCTGAACAATCAATACTTTTAGAAAAGACTACGCCATACAGAATACGCAAATGAAAATCGTTCAGACATACTCACACTTGAATGGACTAGAATATTTGCTGGTTCATAAAAAGAAACTGTGGCAACAAGTTCAGGAAGTGATCAAATCCGTCGATGCCACTGCCTGTAAGACCAAGATTAGCAAAGAAAAGGGCATGGTGGGGGATGTTCTTTTTAGTCCGATTGACATGAATTCTGCCTTTTCAAAGTTACTAAAAGATTATCAATGGAAAGAAAGCCGGGTAAACTATTGGGTAACACAAAACGAAAAGCTCATTCGCCAGACAATTACAAAGACAGCCGAACAACAGAAAGCTGAAATTGAGGCCGCTGGTGAGGTTCCCATCTTTAGCTATAACCAGACCGATTTTGTAAAAGATCGTGTAGCCATTGAAGTTCAATTCGGTAAATATGCTTTCGTTGCATACGATCTATTCGTAAAACACCTCGCATTTTATGTTCGTGACCAGATTGATGTCGGGATAGAGATTCTCGCCATGAAATCTCTGCAATCCCAAATGTCCTCCGGTCCTGGTTACTACGAAGGCGAGCTTTACAACATAATCCGCAATGGCCGTGGCGTTCCAGCCGTGCCCTTGGTGATTATTGGCGTAGAACCCTGACAACCGCGACTTTCTCACTCAGCCAAAGCGCACCGTCTGGCGGCTGCCGTAGTCTTAGGAAATCGCCCGGCCCGACTTGGTAGGGATGGCGCGCTGCGCCGTCCGCTGGCCGGCGCGTTCCCTGTCCCCGCCGGAAAGCCCGCCCGAGCCGCTGGCCAATTTATTTAGTTGGTACCCGAAGCTCGCCCTCATCCTAACCTTCTCCCCCAAGGAGAAGGAACCGGTAGCGGACGCTTCAAGATTCCCGGTAGCTTATTCGTTCAATCCCAGCGCGGGTATTTCCCAAGCCGCGGCGAACGTTTCTCCCTCTCCTCGCCCGCCTACGCTGTGCTTCGGCGTGGTTTGTCGATGGTCGCGTCGTAGCGAAGCGAAGACGGAGAGGAGAGGGCAGGGGTGAGGACGGTCTTCCCAACCTCTGACTAAAAATCCCTTCGTGCCAATGGGTGAAATTCGGGTCTGTCCCAACCCAAAAACCGCAGATTCGGCCTAAGCCCACCATTGCCAACGGCTTAACCATATTTACCGTCCGCCAACTGTTGTTTTCTATACACGTAAGCTCCCGCTTGCGTCGCACAAGCTCCCGCTTGCATGACAAAAGCTCCCGCTTATGACGCGCAAGCTCCCGCTTCGGCCGTCTAAGCTCCCGCTTGTGTGACAAAAGCTCCCGCTTGGCTCACGCAAGCTCCCGCTTGTGACGTTCAAGCTCCCGCTTTAATCAGCCAAGCTCCCGCTTTGGCGACCCAAGCTCCCGCTTAATGGCCGCAAGGGAGTCAGTCCGGGCGGATGGCTCACCCCGCAAAACCACCCGCCGCCGGAAAACTCCACGGTGGCCGTTCGCCGTCGGCTGCGGATTCTTCATCGGGCTTAAATGACCGCTTGGTTGGGAAAGTGCAATATCCGGCTGGACCGCAGACCGCCCCTGGGCGGCACCCGCCATGATCCAAACCCGAATACCCCTTTGTTTACCCCGTTTTAGGGTGCCGACCAGCCCTATTTTGGTATTCCTTTCGCAACTTATGAACAGTTGTAAGTTATTTATAATCAATTAATTATAATAAAATAAATCGTGACAATCGGGGTGGAGGCAGGCTATGATAAAAAGCGTGAGCCAACTGGCATCATCAAAGCCCCGTAGGGTATAGTGGGATTTGAGATGAAACAGGTCCGTTCACAAATAAGGACAAAAGAAAGTTATGGACCATGTAGGTTTAGACTTCGCAAACAAAAAGCCGAACGACCTGTTCAAGTTCGGCGATAAAGTTCACACCGCCCAGTTGGCCAATGTCCCGTTGTATGCCGGGTGTTTGATTACGGCGGTGATGCTCAACACGGCCAATCAGGATTACGGTGCCAAGATTGATGCAAGAGCCGAGGGCGGACCCATCTCAACGAAGGTCGCGTTAGCTTCCCGTGCGGTGCTCCTCGGCCTGCTCTATCAAATTGCCGCGTGGCTCGAAGGCAAGGCGGCCGGCAACGCGGATACCATCAACCTCGCCGGTTTTGATACCGTTGAACACGTTTACTCGCCCCAGACGATTCTGCTTACGCCAGCCATCAAGGCCATCCTGAACTTCATGACCACGCAATTGAAATTGCGCGTCACGACGGTGCCCAATGCGAATTCCTTCGAGGCGCAATATCGCATCGCCGGTGGCGCGTGGGTGCCGTGCGGTTCCTTCCCCAACTCCCGTGCCATCATCATCACCGGACTGGTGCCGGGCGTGATGTACGAATTCCGCGTGCGCGCCGTGGGCGGCCTCACGGGTTGGTCGGCCTGGAGCGATACCGCCAGCCACATGTGCATGTAAGTTTGACCGCAGCCCCCACCCCGCCGCCGGAGCCAGATTTGGTTCCGGCGGTTTTTAGTTACAAAATTTGCGGGATGATGCCTTTGACCAGGGTTTCTCCCTCTCCTCCCCTGAAGGAGGAGAGGGTCGGGGTGAGGAGGTTGAAATTGATTCAAATTCAATCCCCCTCACCCCAGCCCTCTCCCCGTTTGAGCGGGGAGAGGGAGTCCGAGCCGCCGGCCTGACGAAAACTTGTCGAAGAATTAACCCTTAAATTTTGAATGAAAACCGGATTGCCTTTGTCTGTGGAATCCAGAATCATAAAGATTCGCATTTTAACCAACTGTATGAAAAAAATTATCTTGGGAACGCTCTTTAGTCTCGGCCTCGCCTCCATCGTCCTGGCCGATGCCACGAATGTATTGTCCGACACCAAATCCCGTGTCAGCTACGCCATCGGCCTGAATATCGGCCATAGTTTCAAGGCGCAGGATATTGACGTGGATGTGGATCTCGTCACTCAGGCCATCAAAGACGTTTCGGCCGGCAAGCCGGAACTCATGACCGAGGCGGAGGTCAAGCAGACGCTCATGGCGTTCCAGCAGGAGATGCGCGCGAAGATGCAGGCGAAACGCGCCGAAGCCGGTATCAAGAGCAAGGCCGAAGGGATGGCCTTCCTCAACTCGAACAAAAGCCAGCCCGGCGTCCAGACCTTGCCCGATGGTTTGCAATATCTCGTCCTCACCAATGGCACCGGCCCGCTGCCCTCGGCCAGCGACACAGTGACC
This sequence comes from uncultured Verrucomicrobia subdivision 3 bacterium, assembly GCA_903865745.1. Lineage (GTDB taxonomy): Bacteria > Verrucomicrobiota > Verrucomicrobiia > Limisphaerales > UBA11358 > UBA11358. Next base: position 64,684 of record CAIPKV010000085.1, read on the forward strand.
GTGAATTATCGCGGCACGTTGATTGACGGCACGGAGTTTGACAGTTCGTACAAGCGCGGCCAGCCGGCGACCTTCCCGGTCGGCGGTGTGATTCGCGGCTGGACGGAGGCCTTGCAGAAAATGCCGGTCGGTTCGAAGTGGAAATTGTTCATTCCGTCCGAACTGGCTTACGGCGAGCAGGGTCAGCGCGGCATTCCGCCGAACTCGGTTTTGATTTTTGAAGTGGAACTGCTCGATACCAAGGCGCCCACCCCGCCGCCGGTCGCGCAGCCGCTCACCAGCGACATCATCAAGGTGCCCAGCGCGCAGGACATGAAGAACGGCGCGAAGATCGAAGTGATTCCGTCGGCGGAAGCGGCCAAAGCCGCGGCCAGCCAGTCCAAGTAAAACCCGACTACAAACATTTCGTTTGAACGGCGTGACGAACGCCGTGTCAATTTCTAGATTATGAAATTGATTACAAAACCCTTGGTTGGCTTGTTTGCGGGCGTCGTGGGCGCGGCCTTGGTACTTTCCATCTCGCACTTCACCAGTTGGGGGCGCGATGGTCAGCCGGTCTTCAATGTTTCCGCTACGCCGATTGACCGCGATGCGCGCCTCGGCACCAGCTTTGCGCCCATCGTCAAGAAAGTGGCGCCCAGCGTCGTCAACATCTACTCCACGCGCTTCATCAAAGAGCAGCCGATGCGCAATCCGATGTTCGCGGACCCGTTCTTCCGCCAGTTCTTCGGCAACCAGTTTCCCTCGGAAGGCGATGACCGCGAACGCACCCGCAAAGAACAAAGCCTCGGCTCGGGGGTCATCGTTTCCGCCGACGGCTATATCCTGACGGCCAATCATGTGGTCGCGGATGCGGACGAAGTGAAGGTTTCCATTGCGGACAATAAAAAGGAATACACGGCCAAGATTATTGGCAAGGACAGCGCCACGGACATCGCGGTGTTGAAGATTAATGCAAACAATCTTCCGGCGGTCACGCTTGCGGACAGCGATCAATTGGAAGTGGGCGACATGGTGCTCGCGCTGGGCAATCCATTTGGCGTGGGTCAGACGGTGACCATGGGCATTGTGAGTGCGCTGGGCCGCAGCGGCTTGGCGGGCTTTAATCAGTATCAGAATTTCATACAGACGGATGCCGCCATCAATCCCGGTAATTCCGGCGGCGCGCTGGTGGATGTGGAAGGCCGGCTCGTCGGCATCAACACCGCCATTGTCAGCCCGAGCGGCGGCAATAACGGCATCGGTTTCGCGGTGCCCATCAACATGGCGCGCAACGTCCTCGTCCGCCTCGTGAGCGGCGGCAAGGTGACGCGCGGTTATCTCGGCATATTGCCGCAGGACATTGATGCGGATTTGGCGCAGCAGTTCAATCTGCCCAGCCAGAATGGTGCGCTCGTCGGTGATGTGGTGCCCGGCACGCCCGCCGCCAAGGCCGGCATCAAAGCGGGCGACGTCATCACGGCCATCAATGGTCAGCCGATTGATGACGCGCATGGTTTGCAACTGACGGTATCGCAAATCAGCCCCGGCACTTCGATTGCCGTGAAAGTGTTCCGCAATGGGGTTAGCCGCAACTTCACCGTAATCCTCGCGGAATTGCCTGGGAGCGAAATTGTTGCTGGTGACGAGGGTAATTCTAATTCCAGCACCGCCATGGCCGATGCGCTGGATGGCGTGACGGTGGCTGACCTCGAACCGCAGGTGCGCGAACAGCTCCGCGTCCCGGCGGACGTGAATGGCGCCCTCGTGACGGACGTGAGCAGCGATTCTAATTCGGCTGATGCCGGTTTGATGGCCAACGACCTCATCGTTGAGATCAACCGCCAACCTGTGAATGGCGCCGACGATGCGGTGCGCCTCTGCAAGGCCGCGCGCGGCGAGCATATCCTCGTGAAAGTGTGGCGGCGCAACGGCAACTTCGCCGGCACGCGGTACCTCAGCGTGGATAACACTAAAAGGAAATGAAGAATGCAGAAGGATGAATGTTGAAACAAAAAATCCGGTCCGGCGGTTTTCCTGATTCAACATTCATAATTCAACCTTCTGACTTCCACTCGAAAAAAGTTGCGCGGGAAATTTTGACAATTAGCGCATAACGGGCAAATTCATCGACTGATGTCTGCCCAATACAAAGATTATTACCAGAGTCTCGGGGTGCCGCGCACGGCGACGGCCGATGAACTGAAGAAATCCTTCCGCAAGCTCGCGCGCGAATTTCATCCGGACGTGGCCAAAGACAAGAAGCGCGCCGAAGAGAAATTCAAGGAAATCAATGAGGCCTACGAGGTTTTATCCGACCCGGACAAGCGCAAGAAATACGATGAGCTGGGCGCGAATTGGAAGTCGGGTGCGGAGTTCCGTCCGCCACCGGGCGGCGGTCAGGGCTTTCGCGGCGGGCGTCCGCTGAGCCCGGAAGATTTCCAGACGCACTTCGGCGGCACGGGCTTCAGCGATTTCTTCGAACAGATGTTTGGTGGCCAGCGCCGGGCCGGTGGTTTCGGGCGTGGCGGTTTTGCCGAGGAATCGGAGGCCGAAGAAAGCCGCGATATCGAGGGCGACATCATGGTCACGCTCGAAGAGGCCCAGCGTGGTTCGTTGCGAACCGTGACGGTGCGGCACGACAACCGGACTGACTCGCATCAGGTCAAGATTCCCGCTGGCATCACCGAAGGCCAGAAGCTGCGCCTCGCTGGTCGCGGCGAAGGGGGCGGCGATTTGTATCTGCGCGTCCGCCTGGCCAAGCATCCGGACTTCGAAGTGGACGGACACAATTTGATTTATGAACTCGACCTCGCGCCTTGGGAAGCGGCGCTCGGCGCGGAGATTGCCGTGCCTACGCTCGACGGCAAAGTAAACATCAAGATTCCCGCCGGCACGGCCAGCGGCCAGAAGTTGCGCGTGCGCGGTCGCGGTTTGGGCAAGACCGGCGATTTAATTGTTGCCACCAAGATAGTGGTGCCCGGCAAAATCACGGATGCACAAAAGAAATTGTGGGAAGAGCTGGCGAAGGAATCCAAATTCCACCCGCGTGATTAATGCTAGCGTTAATCGGCCGGGCGCTGGTGAGGCTGAGATTGACCGACGGCATTTCCAGATTTAAATTCCGACATGGCGAACGCCAAAAAGACTAAACGAAAAGCTGCGCTGATTGGGCTCGGCCTGGATACCGACGGCCATAAGCGCGTGACGAAGGGCGATAACTTCCTGCTCGTCGGCGGCACGCACGAAACCCACGAAGTGATGACCGAACAGGCCATCAAGATTAATGAGAAGCTCAAGGCGCGCGGCAAACAGCTCGAAACGGTGAGCCGCGCGGAGTTCGACGACATCGCCCACGAAGTCGGCCTGAAGAAACTTCCCGCCAAGTAAGCCGCCGTGAAGACGGTCATCCACTGGTTCCGCCGCGATTTGCGCGTGAGCGACAACGTCGCGCTCAGCGAAGCGGCGCGGCGCGCGGAAACGGTTATCCCGCTTTTCATTTTTGAGGATGCGTTTCGCACGGGGCCGGATGTCGGCGCGGCGCGGCTGGCCTTTCTCCTGCAATCCGTTGAGTCGCTCCGCAAAAATCTAGGGGAACTCGGCCACACCCTCATTGTGAGATGCGGCAAGTCGGAGGAAATCCTGCCGGCGCTCGCGCAGGAAACGGGCGCGCAAGCCGTCTTTGCCAACAAGCGTTACGAGCCCTACACGCAGCGCCGGGACGAACGCATCACGAAGGCGCTGCTCGACGCGGGCGTGGGGTTTGAGCTGTTCAAGGATGCGGTGATTTGGGAGGAGACGGAGATTCTGACGCAGGCGGGCAAGCCGTACACCGTCTTCACCCCGTATTCCAAGGCGTGGAAGGCTAAGGCGATTCCCGCGCCGCGTTCGCGGTTGGGGAGTCCAAAGTCCAAGGTCCAAAGTCTAAAGTCGGATGCGTTGCCCCAAACGCCGGATGAGCTTGGTTATCCGCTCACGCAGAAGATACCCGCTGCGGGCGAGCGGGCGGCCCTGGAGTTGTTGCGCCGATTCCTGGCCGGGCCGGTTTATGACTATGGCACGAACCGGAACTTTCCGGCAGTGGACGGCGGCTCGAATCTTTCGCCGCATCTGCGCGCCGGGACAATTGGCATTCGCACGATTCTTGCAGAATTGAAAAAAGCGCGTGAGCAAGCCACCCCGGCGCAGGCCGCGAGCTGTGAGGTTTTTCTGAATGAGCTTATCTGGCGCGAGTTTTACATGCAGGTGCTGCATAACTTTCCCCATGTTACGAAGGGCGCGTTCCGGCCTGAATATGACCAGCTCAAATGGTCGGACCATCCGGAGCACTTCGCGGCGTGGTGCGAAGGGCGTACCGGTTATCCGATTGTGGATGCGGCGATGCGCTGTCTCAATGCCACCGGCACGATGCACAACCGGTTGCGCATGATTGTGGCGATGTTTCTGACGAAGGATTTGCTCATCCACTGGCAATGGGGCGAACGCTATTTCATGAAGCAGCTCGTGGACGGCGATATGGCGGCGAACAATGGCGGCTGGCAATGGAGCGCCGGCACTGGCACGGACGCCGCGCCGTACTTCCGCATCTTCAATCCGACGTCGCAGGCGGAGAAGTTCGACGCGAAGGGCGAGTTCGTGCGCCGCTGGCTTCCGGAATTAAAAGATTTTACTAATGAATTGATTCAGCAGCCGTGGGAAAACCCGTTGCTCTTGGCGAAATCAAAATATCCTCAGCGCATTGTGCTGCACGAGGAGCAGCGCGGCAAATGCCTTGAGATGTTCAAGGCCGTGAAGGGCTGATTACGGCTTGGTCGGTTTGAAGAAACTGCAACGGTGCCGGAAAATTGACGCGCGCGTTTAAACTGGTGGCGCGAGACTGGTGAGGCTGCGGCTGGTCGGGTAGTCCGGTAATTTCTGCGTGGCGTGGAGCGGGTTGGTTGCGGCAGCTACGGGCGCACTGGCCATAATCTTTTGCTGGCACACGTGGACGAGCGTTTCGATGTCGAAAGGCTTGCGCAGGACGGTCACTTCTGAAGTTTCGAGTTTCTGATTAAGTTCCGCACTGCCGGGGTCGCCGGTGATGAACATGAAATTGGGCAGCAGGGCTGGCTGGCTGGCGCGAATCCAATGGAGCAGGCCGAAGCCGTCCAGAGTCGGCATCCGGACGTCCGAGATAATCATGTCGTATTTATTTTCGCTGATGCGTTCGATGGCTTCCCGGCCATTACCAGCCTTATCAATCTGGCAGCCGAGTTTCACCTTTAACGCCTCCTGAATGAGACTGGTGACAAATTCCTCGTCGTCGACAATCAGGACGCGGCTGGATTTCAGGATGCCATTCGCAGTGATCGCGGGGCGCGGGGTGGGAGTGGGCGCGGTCGAAGCCATTTCGCCATAGGGCAGGGTGACCTTGAAGGTGGTACCTTCGCCGTAAACACTTTCCACAGATATCTCACCATTGTGCTGTTTCACGGCGCTGTAACAGACACTTAACCCGAGGCCAGAGCCGCGGTCGGGAGCTTTGGTCGTGAAGAACGGATCGAAGATGCGCGCGACATGTTCCGGCTTGATGCCATGCCCGGTATCGGAGACGAGCAGATGATAATGTTTGCCGGAGGGCATAATCCGCAGGTTTAACTGGCGGTTGGGGCGGTCATCGAGGGCGTCGGCGGCGTTCAGAATAAGGTTCATGATGACCTGCTTAATCTGCGTCGCGTCGGCCATGAGAAAACATTCGAAGGTCGGCACACTCAGGTTGACTTGGGCGTCGGCGTTGCGCAAACGGAAGCGAAGCAAGTCGACGGCTTCTTGGAGCAATTGCTTCAAATCGCAGCGCGTCATCTCGACCTTGTGCGGACGGGAAAGCTGGAGGAGTTGCCGGATGATCTTGGCGGATTCGAGGGCGCTGTCGCGGATGATGAGGCAGTAATTTTCCAGATCACCGAGATTGTTGAGGCGATGAACCTGGTCCTTTAGCAAGTCCGCATAACCGATGATGGGGGAAAGCTTGTTGTTAATCTCGTGGGCAATGCCGCCGACGAGCGATTCGAGCAGGGCGCCTTTTTCCTTCTGCTGCATGCGGCGCTCCATCACGCGCTGTTCGGTGATGTCATCGAGCAGGGCGCAAATCTGGCCGGTCTCCTGAATCCAGTTGACGAAAAACTTGAACAGCCGTGGTCCGCGACCTGGGAGGGATAGCGTGAACTCGGCGTTGTTCGGCGCTGCCTCAGCGGGCAGGGTTTCCAAACGATGCAGGAGATTCGTGAATCGGGCTTGCTCGCTGGGTTGAATTAAATCCGTCAGGTTTCCTGGCTTGGTGCTGGTTGGGCCGCCATCCAGGCCAAGCAGGTTTTCGAGCCGCTGGTTGTAGGTTTCAATTTCCCCGTGCCGGTCAATCAGCACGACGCCGAGCGCGCTGTTTTCAAATAAGATTTCATAGCGACCACGTGACTGGCGCAGTTCGTGAATGCTGCGAAAGAGCTGCTGGTTTTTCTCCTGCAGTTCGCGGCGCTGCGAATCCGCCAGCCGGACTTGATCGGAAATCATCTGCGACTGCAGGCGGACGAGGGTCTGCACCGGAATCATGCCGAGATAAATTCCCGCATCGTCCACCAGCGCCACATCGTCATAAAACTGGTCGCCCTTGCGCGACAAGGCGACCTCGAACACGGTCAGCAGGGGGGTGCCGCGGCGGATGCTGAGGTATTGCGGCAGCATGTTCTCCTGAATGGGTTGCCGGCCAAAGACGGCGAGACCGAACCGCGCCCCCAATAGAAAACCCACCTGACCGCGCGAAACCATGCCGAGGATTCTGCCACCATCCGTTACGGCCATGAATTCGTGCGGCTGCTTCTGAAAAAATTCATAGACCTGCGCCACCGACTGCGATGCCACCACCGTATTTTTATGTTCCACTAGATCCGCCAAGTCAGGCGCGAGCGGATTAATTGGAGCGGGTGCGAGGCTGGCCATACGCGAGCATCATAGCCCGCCATCGGCCAATTTTTATGTGACAATTACGTAACAATCCTTCGCAAGTAGTTTTTGTAAAGGAGCGGTAAAGCCGCTTCACACCAGGGTCAGGTCCACGAAGTTCTTTAGAAGTTGCAGGCCGACCTTCTGGCTCTTCTCCGGGTGGAACTGCGTGGCGAAGACATTGTCGCGCCAGACGGAGGAGGCGAAGTTATTCCCGTAATCCGTGCGGGTCGCGACGATGGCCGCGTCCACCGGTTGCGGATAAAAGCTGTGGACGAAATAAACATAACTGCCGTTCGCAATGCCGCGATAGAGCGGGCAATCCGGCCGCACAATCTCGAGCTGGTTCCAGCCAATCTGCGGAATCTTCAGGCCCGGCGCTTCCGTGAAGCGCACGACGCTGCCCGAGAACACGCCAAGGCCGGCGGCGCAGGAATTGAATTCCTCGCTCCTTTCGAACAGCGCCTGATAGCCGACGCAAATGCCGAGAAAGGGTTTGCCGGTTTTGATGAACTCTTTCGCAGCCTCAAGCAGTTCCTGTTTACGGAGGGCATTGATGCAGTCGTCAAAGGCCCCGACGCCCGGCAGTACGAGGCCGCGCGCGTCGCCGATTTCATGGGGATGCTGGACGAGGCGCACGTCCGCGCCGACCTTGAGCAGCGATTTGTGGACGCTGCGCAAATTGCCGGAGCCGTAATCGAGGAGAGCAATCACGCCGCCATTTTAGCCACAGATGAAACGCAGAAGAAACACCGATTTTAGGCGGGCACCGGCACCTTGCGCACGCGCGCGGCGAAGTCATCGATCTCCGTCACTTTTTCGAAGCCGACATTCAGTACGTCCACGCAGCCGAGGCCGAGTGCAAATCGGACCGATTCGTCGCGGCGCACGTCGTCGTGACGCAAGCGACCTTCACCGATGAGTTTCATGCCGATCACGCCTTTACCGGCGGCGTGGAGACGCTTCAAGACCGGCACGACTTCGTACGCCGGCCCGTCCATGCTCATGCCATAGGGGTTAATGCGCGTGTGTACGGATTCCACCCACGGCTCGGTGATGGCCGCTTGCAAGGCTTCCAGCGAATGGCACGAGACGCCGAGCGCACGAATCTTTCCCTGCGCTTTTAGCTTGGTCAAAATGTCCATCTGCGAACGCAATTGCACCGGCCAGTCCGCCGCCGTGACGCAATGCAACAACAGCAAATCAATGTAATCCGTCTTGAGCTCGCGGAGAAAGCGCGCCACCACGACATCGGCATCCGGTCGTTCGAATTCGGGAATGCCGCCGTTGTTCCACCAAATCTTGCTGATGAGTTGGTAGTTCTCGCGCGGTATCCCCGCCAGTGCAGGCGGCAGATACGTGTGCGAGCCGTAGAGATCGGCCAGGTCGTAAGTGCGCACGCCGCGTTCGTGGGCATCGCGCAGCAGTTTTTGGAAGACCTCACGGCCTTCGCGCGTTTGGTTGGACGAACGGTAGCCGCCGTGCGAGCCGGTGCCCATGGTGATGCGCGAGAACTTCATGCCCGTCTGGCCGAGTGGCACGAGCGCGTAGGGATCAAATGTTTTTTGCGGAGCGGCTTCCGCGCGGACGAGCGGCGCGCCCGCTAATATACCACCAACGCCCAGGGCAGACTGTTTGAGGAATGCGCGGCGTTTGATGTTCATGGCTTAAGGGGATACTGCCAATTCGCGTTCCGTCTTCAAGCGCAATTGTCCGCACGCCGCATCAATGTCGCCGCCCTTCTCGCGGCGGAGCGTGGCGGTGACGTCGAGTTTTTCCAGCGCGGCGAGAAAGCGTTCGCACACTTCCTCGGCGGGGCGCACCCACGGCAGACTTTCCACCTTGTTGTATGGAATCAAATTCACCTTCGCGTTCAGTTTCTTGGCCAACATCGCGAGCGGACGCGTCTGGTCCAGCGCGTCGTTGATGCCGGCGATCAAAATATATTCCAACGTGATCATCCGGCCTTTGACCTTCTGATAATCCTCGCACGCGCCGGTGAGTTCATGCAGCGGATACTTCTTGTTCACCGGCATGATGCGATTGCGCACCTCATCCGTCGCGCCGTGCAGGGAGATGGCGAGGCGAAATTGCATCGGCTCGACCGCGAGCTTGCGAATCTGCGGTACGAGTCCGCTGGTGGAAATGGTGATGCGCCGCGCGCCAATACCGCCGCCCCACGGCGCGTTCAAGGTTTTTAGCGCGGCAATCAAGTTATCGTAGTTCGCCAATGGTTCGCCCATGCCCATGACCACGATGTTGTTTACCACGCGGTCGCTCGATGCGGGAGCAGCAGCGATGTTCGATTCGACCGTCTTGTCCAGGATCGCGGAACGCGCCTCCCGCATCTGCCCCTCCCAAACCCGTTCCACCGCGAGCACTTGCTCGACGATTTCGTGGATGCCGAGATTCCGTTTCCAGCCATCCAGACCGCTCGCGCAAAAGCGGCAGCCGTAGGCGCAGCCGACTTGCGTGGAGATGCAGAGGGTATGACGGTCGCTGGCCTCGCCGTAGAGCGCGGGGTTGGCGGGGATGAGAACGCTCTCGATGAATGCGCCGTCAGCGAGCTTCCAGAGGAACTTCTGTGTGGTGTCGGGCGAACCCTGCTTGCGGGCGAGCTCGTGGATGTGGAGCGAATAGGTTTCGCCGAGTTTGGCGCGCAAGGTTTTGGGGAGATTCGACATCGCGTCCCAAGTGGTCACGCGGCGGGCGTACAGCCAGTCCAACAATTGGGCCACGCGGAAGGCTGGTTCTTGCCAGGTTTTGAACTGGGCTTCGAGTTCCTCGCGGGTCAGGGATTTGATATCGGGCAGCACGCGGGCAAGTTAAACGCTGGCCGCACGGAAACCAAGCGGCAACCATCGGCGAACGACGTTTGCGTATCAACAACCGCCGCTTGTGTATCAACAAACGTGGCTTGTGACATGACACGCATGGCTTGTTGCATTACAAATGGCGCTTGCGTATCAACAATTGTAGCTTGTCTAGCAACAAACGTCGTTTGTCGTATTACAAATATGGATTGAGTATCAACAAACGTCGTTTGTAGCATTACAAACGACGCTTGTAACATTACAAACGTCGTTTGTAATACAACAAGAGGTCATGTTTGACGGTTTTGGACGGGGTGTATTATTGAAATCCTACTAGTCCATAACGCTTTCCGCTGAAATACCATAAATGGGACAGTTAGCGGGCTGGAGCGCGGGCGTTTTCGCCCCGAACGGGGATAAGGAGCAGCCGAAAGCAGACTAGTTGTTGTCGTAAGTCTGCTTCATGGCGTTTTGAATGCGTAAGAAGTCAGGCATTTCCTGGGCGGAAATCCGTGCGCCGATGTTGGCGGCAGATTTTTGCCAGACCCATTTCCAATGTTCGACGTGGCCATCGGCGAAGGAAAGATTCGCGCCTAGGCTATGCCGGTCGGAGGGCATGTCCCACCATTCCTGCGCCCAGGGACCGCCCGCCGGTGGTGCTCCATAGTTCGCATCTTCAATGGTGTCCGCATTTTCATCAATCAGAGTGAAAAGTTCGCTGGGAATCGGGTGCCGGATGGCTGTGAATTTCTTCCACGCCGGAATGTAGGGGGCGTAAACCGGATCGGGGTTGCCGTTCACCGACTCGCTCATGTTGTAGCTGCGCCAGCGCAATTGCGGCAAAGGCGTGCCATCGTCGGCTACGAGCGTGGACTGGTCGGCGGGGCAATGATAAATGGGCAGCGAAGTGTTGTATTTGAAGAGCAAGCCATGTTCGATGTTGGCGGGGTCAACCTCCGCCGGCGCGTCCGTGCCGGGCAGCCAGGATTCCTGGACGTTATAAGTAAAAACGTTGCCGTTGGTGGTCTCGGAGAATGTGGCGCCCGCGTTGTTGGGTGGGTAAAAATCATTGTTATCCAAGACATAGAGATGCACGCAGAGTTCCAGCTGCTTAAGGTTATTGAGGCAGGTAAGGTTGTAGGCCTGCTGTTTGGCTTTGCTCAGGGCCGGCAGGAGGAAGGCTGCTAAAATGGCAATGATGGCAATGACTACAAGCAGTTCAACCAAGGTAAAACCATTGCCGGAACGGCTGGGCGGGAGCGGGTCTGGATTACGCCGGCGCATGGTCACAGTCACCAGAAGTTAGGCTGTGCCGCCGCCGGCGCAACTGAATTTTTAATAGGTAATCATCTCGAGCTCGCGCAGGCCTTTCTCGGTCAGCACCCAGCGGCTGCCGTGCTGCACGACCAAACGGCGGCAGGGATGCGCCTGATATTCGGCGGCGTTGACGGAGAGGAGTTGATACTTCGCCTTGCCTGGGATTTCCGAGGCGGCGCGTGGCATCAGCGCGAAAGGCACAGCGTTGTAGTTGAGTGCAATTTCGTAGCCGGCGACGCCTTCCTTGTCCGCCTTGGGATTCTTGAGGACGAGCGGCGCGTAGCGTTTGAGATAGGGGAAGTTCGTGGCGCGGACGAGCACGCGGCAGAGTTCGGTCTGGCTTTGGAGAAAGGCCAGCAGACTGAACTTCTTCACCGGACTGTGTTCGGCGAGGAGGATGTCGCGCGGGTCCAAGCCGTCGAGGTTCTGGCCATTCCATTCGCCGTGATCGTTGCGTTCGCCGGCGGAATTGCGCTTGAACCACGTGGCGTAGTTGTCATTGACCAGCACGTTCAATTCGAAATGGCAGTGCGCGCGGTCCTTGTCGATGCGTTCGCTGGTGTTCGAGGTGCGCCCCATGATGGCAATCTGCTGGCCGCCACGGACGTTCTGACCGGCCTTCACAAAGGCATCGCTCAAATGCGCGTAGAGCGAGTAAATCTCAATGCCCTCAACGACGTGGCGAATGACGATGTATTTGCCGTAGTTAGACAAACCGGCCTTGGTGTTGACATACATCACGGTGCCGTCGGCGGTGGCGAGCACGGGATCGGTTGGCTCACCATGGCGGTCGGTGGTTTGGTGCAAGATGTCGAGGCCTTCGTGCATCTGCCAGCCGTCGCTGCGGACGCAACCGAAGCTGCCGGTGGTCCATGGGCGCTCGGGCGAGGTGGGCGCGAAGAATTTTAATTCGTGGCCGACATCGTAGAGCGCGTGGTTGGCCGTGGGAAATTGGAACGGGGTCTGCGCGGATGAATGATTGAGTGCGCTGCAAAGAATGACGCCCAGCGCGAGCGAACGGACGACCGACTTCATTTAGTTTTTCTCCTTGGCGATTTTCTTGGCCATGTTGTTCAGGCCGATGACGAGTTGTTGGGCCTCCGCATGGGAGGCGTCCGGCGTGAAGGCGAGTGTGCCGTTCACGATGCGGTGGGTGATGAGCGGCGCGGCGAGCCAGCGGCTGTTCGTGCTGTTATCGCTCCATTGGCCGAAGATGACGAAATGTTTACCCTCATAGGCGGAGGTAAATTGCTCCAGCGTGAAGCTGCCCGTCTGATCGAACCGCACTTCCACGGCGAAACCGACGGGCGTGTCGAGCAGTTCCGCGCGCACGATGCTGGCCTCGGTCAGCACGGGTTCTTCGTTAATGGTCACCAGCACCGGGTTGGCGCGAATGACGGAGACGGTCTGGCCGGAGCCAGGGACCTGCGCGCGGTTTTCCAAGTGGATGCGCAGCGTGGCGAGATGCTCTTTGGCTTTCTTCTGTTCCGACTGGCAGCCAGCCACGGTCAAAAGCATCGCGAACAGCAGTAAATAAAGATTGAAACCGCGCACATAAAAATTCATAGTGACAACACAAAATCGCAACCAACAACAAAAAGTAAAGACGATATGGGACAACAATCCAATAAAACGCAACACAAGAAACGCCGCAAAGCTTACATCAAACGCAAGAAGGCCGTCATCAAAGCCAAGGTCGCCGCGAAGAAAAAGAGCTGACCGCCGCGTAGATTCTTTAAGGCCGTCTTCGGACGGCCTTTTTCTTTTCCCTAAGCGGTCCGCGGTACGCTGGTCGTGTAGAGCGTCCGGCCTTGGTCATCAATCATCTGCACGTCCAGCTTGTCGGCCGAGAGCGCGACGATTGTAAAGCCCGAGCAGGCGCGCGCAAACTTGGTGTGCGGGGTGTTAACGGTTGGGCGGTGCTGTGAGCCGGCGCCAGTACAGAAAAAGTTCAGCTTACCCGCCTGCAGATGTTGCAGGTCATGGTCGTGGCCGTTGAAATACGCCTGCACTTGGTATTGCTGCAGCAGTGGTAAAATGGCTTCCACCAACTCCTCCGTGTCGCCGTGGCCGCCGCCGGAATAAATCGGATGATGGCCAATGACGATCTTCCACTTGGCGGTGGACGCGGCGAGGGACGTTTTGAACCACGCGAGTTGCTTGGGCACGTCCTGCGTCAGCACGTTGGCGCGGGTATGCTCGGAGTTGAAGATTGAGTAATAACTTTTAATCATCGGCGTCGTGTCGAGATAGAACAAATCCGCCGTCGTTGAGGCATCCACTTGCAAGGTCTGGACAAAGTAGCGCGCGGGCATATTCCAGCGCGGATGCGTTTTGGCGTAGGCGAGCTGAGCGTCGCAATTGCCGTGATAGTCGTGGTTCCCGAGAATGACCTGCCACGGCACTTGCAGCGACGGCGCGGCATAAACCTTTTCGAACGAGGTCTGCCACTGCGGGTCGTCCACCGACTTGACGCCGTTCTCGTAGAAGTTATCGCCGACCGAGATGATGAACTTCGCGTCGATGGCCTGCGCGGACAGCGCCATTTGCACGGCAACATCGCGCTGATCTTTTTCCCCATTGCGTCCCCAATCACCAAAGATGATGAAATTAAGCGCGTCGGCCTTCGTCTCCGCGCCAAATAATTGGCGCGGCAGCAGCGAGCCGGCGACGGTGGCTTGCGCGGTGGCGACGAACATGGTTTTTACGAACTGGCGGCGGCTCTGTTTCATAAATTGAGAATAAGTTATCGATTCGGTTGACTGCACAAAACAAATATTACGGTGACAAAGCGGTGACAGCGATGCGGCAGCGCCGCACGCGACATCGGGCGGTCGAAAGGGTTGTTGAAATCTTATTACTGGCCAGCATGTGCCGTGATTCTACCACGTGTCGGCAAAGAAAAAGAGCGAAAGGAAAACCTTTCGCTCTTAATTAGAATTAGGCCTGTTGAATTTACTTTAGCTTAGCCAGCGTCGCTTTGATGGCCTCGAAGTTCGGCAAATCTTTCGGCGTCGCCGTTTGTTCGCTGTATTGGACCACGCCAGCCTTATCAATGACGAACGCCGCGCGCGCGGAGGTGTCGCCGACGCCGGCGAGCATCGGAAACAACACTTCGTAAGCTTTGGTCACGGTTTTGTTCAAATCGCTGGCGAGTTTGATGTTGATGTGGTTGGCCTTGGCCCAGGCCTCTTGGGTGAACGGACTGTCCACGCTGATGGCGATGACGTCCGCCCCGGCGAAGGAATTCAAGCCGTTGGATACGTCGCACATTTCCGTGGTGCAGACGCTGGTATAGGCGAGCGGGAAAAAGAGCAGCACGGTGTTGGTCTTGCCCAGGTTATCGCTGAGCTTGATGTCCACCAGGCCGGATGCGGTTTTGGATTTAAGGGCGAAATCAGGAGCTTTGGAGCCGACGGTAATAGGCATAATATTATTTGGTCTTTGTTTTGGTTGTTAAAACGAACGGGGGTCAATACTGGAAATTCAGGCTGCAGGTGTCAATCATTTAGAATTAATCTAAATTCAAATCACAGCGCGGCCAGCACTTCCGCCGCGTGTTCCTCCGGCTTCACCAGCGGCCAGATCTTCTTAATCTTGCCATCCGGCCCAATGAGGAACGTCACGCGGTTGGTGCCCATGTATTTGCGGCCCATGAAAGTTTTCTCACCCCAGACACCGTAGGCCTCGACGATTTTCTGATTCTCGTCTGCCAGCAGTGTGAATGGTAGTTTGAACTTCTCTACGAACTTGTCGTGTGACTTTACCGGGTCGGTGCTGACGCCAAGGATGACCGCGCCCTTTTTCTTGAAGTCGGCAAAATGGTCGCGGAATGCGCAGGCCTCCTTCGTGCAACCCGGTGTGTCGTCGCGCGGATAGAAATAGAGGATGACATTTTTGCCGAGGTAGTCGGCCAGGGAGATTTTCCCGCCGCCGCTGGTTGCCACGGTGAATTTCGGGGCGACGTCGCCCTCCTTTAATTTGAGTTCAATTGTTTTAGCCATAAAAGTCCCTGAATAAACACCGGCTTTGAAAAATTGCAACTGCGAGTTTTACTTTTTTACCGCCGAGCTGGCCGGATGCGTGCCGAGCTGCTTCACAAAGTCCCAAACGTAGAGGAGGCCGGAAGCGCCTGTGAACAGGCCGGCACCGAGGCTAATGGTTTGCAGCCAGAGTCCATGCCCTTCCGACCAGTTCAGGAGAATCCACAGTACCAAGGTCATTTGCAGCACGGTCGCAATTTTACCGGTGAGTCGCGGGCGCACCGTGACTTTGCCCACGACGAAACGGACAACAATGACCCCGAGGCAGATTAACAGGTCGCGCCCGATAATGGTGCCGGTGAGCCAGAGCGGAATCGTCGCCAGCCGCGGGGTGTGATTGAAACTTAGGACGATGATGGCGGAGACTAGCAACAGCTTGTCGGCGATTGGATCGAGGATGGTGCCAAGCTCGCTCCACTGATGGTAACGCCTCGCGACGTAGCCGTCCACGCCGTCAAGAATTGCCGCTATGGCAAACGACAGCATGCCCGCGAGCCAGCAGGCGGGGTTGCCGGTGCGGGCATAGTAGATGATTTCAACGACAAAAAATGGAATCAGCAGGATGCGCAGAATCGTGATTTTGTTGGCGGTCGTCATCAGAAATAACCATTAACGCAAAGTCGTGCTGCCGCAAAGAATCAATTCTCGCGTTTCCAGGTGGATTTACCATTCGGCTTTAAATCTTTCCGGTATATGAACCACCAGAACCAGAGAGTTCCCAGAGTACCGCAGACGGCCGCACCGATGAAATTGGCTCGTGGGCTCACGCTCCATAGCCATGCGCCGAGAAAGGAGCCACTGGTCACCGTGCAGTCGCGAATCAGATAATAAGCGCCATAAGTCCGCGCGCGCAGTTCCGGCGTGGCCTCACCGATAATGAGCGCTTTGCGCGCCGGCTCGCCGAATTCTTTTAGGCCGCGTACGACGAAGGCCAGCGCCAGCCATTTGAAATCATGCGCGTACAGCAGCGTCACCGGGAACAGTGTAAAGAAGACAAACGTGATGAGTACAAACGGTCGGCGTCCGTATTTGTCTGCGAGATGCGCGACAGGAATGTAGCAGAACATGGCCATGACCATTTCAAAGGTGACGAGATAACCGAATTGCTGTGCTGTGACGCCGCCGGAATCCATTGCCCACAAAATGATGTACGTATACGGAATGCGTTCGCAGAAACGGATGAGGATGTCGCTGACCAGCAGTTCGCGCAGTGCGGGCGTAAAGGTTTTTATGACCCCGAAAAATGAAATCGTAGCGGTGGAAGCATTCTTGTTTTGTGCGGCTACTTTTTCATCCGGCTCGAACATGAACCATTGGAACGCCACCGTCAGCAGGCTCATGCCAATGCACAGAGTCAGCGCATATCTCACGCCATCAGTCCAGCCAAAGCGTGTGAGCAGCCAGCCGCCGAGCAGCGGGCCGAGCATCATCGGCACGCGACGGATCATGGATTGCACGCCGACGCCCATCGTGTGGCGATGGCTTTGTAGTGACGTGGCAATCACGGAAAGTGTCGCCGGCAGCGACAGTGCACTCCAGGCGAGAAATAGAAATGAACCGAGCAGCAGCGCCAGCCAGCTTTGCCAAAGCAATACTAGCAAGTAACCGACGATTGAGATCGCGCTGAAGAGCAGTAATGATTTTCTTTGACCCCAATGATCGGTAAGCCAGCCACCGGGATAAGCATAGACTGCACCAAGCAACGTTTGTAGTGCGTCAAACAGCCCGATAATCAAGATGCTGCCACCGAGCGTCTCGATATATTTGGGTGCGAAGCCCAGCCAGAGTTTTTCGCCGGTGCCCGCCAGCACGAGCGCAACGAGCAACAGCGACGTGTTGCGCCGCAGTGCGAGGAACTCAGAGATTTTTTGCCAGCCGTTCACGAATACATCTTATCCGTCAGCCATTATAAAAGGGAAACGAGAAGTTTTTGGAAGGATGACATTTGATGAGGTGTTCGCTAGACTCTGGTCATGAGTTCAATTTCTGACAAGCCGCAAGTGGGCATCCTGATGGGTAGCGATTCGGACTGGCCAACCATGAAACTTGCGGCCGATGCGCTGAAAGAATTTGGCGTGGTGTCCGAAGCCAAAGTCATTTCCGCCCACCGCGATCCGCATGGGCTGGAGGAATATGTTTCCGATGCGCCGGCGCGTGGTCTGAAGGCGTTCATCTGCGGCGCGGGCGGCGCGGCGCATCTGGCGGGGGTCACGGCGGCCTTCACGACGTTACCGGTCATCGGCGTACCGATTCTTGGTAAATCAACCGACGGACTGGATTCACTTTTGTCCATGGTGCAAATGCCGCCTGGCGTACCAGTGGCGACGGTGGCCATCAACGGCGCGCGCAACGCCGGTATCCTCGCCGCGCAAATCCTCGCCACAGGCGACGCGCGGTTGCAGGAAGAATTAAAGAAGTTCAAGGTGAAGCTGATGGTAGAGTCGCGCGCGAAGAATAAGACGCTCGCCCAATAATTTTCCATGCAACGGCTCATCGAAGGCGTCCACAAGTTCCGTTCCGGCGAGTTCGGCAATTACCGGAAGCTCTTTCGCAAGCTATCGCAGGAAGGTCAGAACCCGCACACGCTCTTCATCACCTGCTCGGATTCGCGCGTGCTGGCCGAGCTCATCACGCATAGCAAGCCGGGTGATTTATTCGTCGTCAAGAACGTTGGCAACATCGTTCCGCCTGCGAATGCACGTGGCGATACCAATTCCACCGCCGCCGCCATCGAGTTTGCCGTGGAAACGCTGAAGGTCAGCGACATCGTCATCTGCGGCCACTCCCAGTGCGGTGCCATCACAGCACTGCTGGATAAAAAGCCGGTTAGCGATTCCACACCGCATTTGCGCGATTGGCTTAATCTAGCCGCGCCGGTGCTTGAAACTTTGAAAAAAGATTACCCTCACCTCCCTGAAGGTCCAGCGAAGGAAACCGCTGCAGCCGAGGAAAATGTTTTGTTCGGTCTCGACAGCCTCCATAGTTACTCTTGTGTGCAGGAACGGTTGATGGACGGTTCGCTACGGTTGCACGGTTGGTTCTTCAAGATTGCCACGGCTGAATTATTTGCCTACGACCCGGAGAAGCGACAGTTTTTGCCGCTCGTGAGCGAGTCGTAAGGTGTAGTTAGGCGTTCCTACTACGTGTCTAATATTTAGACAATCCTTGTCGCATATGCCATCACCATGGTGATTTCTTCGCCTTTGATACCATAAAAATGGTATTTTTTATTCTTGCCTAAGTTGGCTTAACATTTGCTAAAGCAGGTTGCTCGTTCTGGAAGAAGAGCAAATATATTGGTTAGAAGTTATAAATGAAACCTGCAAAAACAACACCTAAATGGGCGGTGGCATTGTTCATCACGATTATGATGAACAGTTTTTCCATTCTTGGTGCCACCACGGCGAGCCAACTTATTTTCGCCGTTCAGCCAGCCAGCACCATCGTCGGTGCAGGCATTACTAATGTTATCGTGCAACTCGCCGACAAGAACGGCACGAACGTCGCTCAAAGCGGCGTGGTGATTTTGATCGCATTAAATAAAAGTGGATTAACCGGTAAAACCAACATAATGACTGACGCCAGCGGTAAAGCTGCTTTCACTGATTTAAAAATCACGCTTGCCAACACCGGTGATGTGCTAATGGCATCTGCCAGTGGATTTAAAAATATAACCAGCAGTGCGTTCAATGTTAGCAAAGGCAGCACCTCTACTACACTTGCAGCAACCACTAACTTTCTGACCTACGGCCAGAGCATTGCCTTCACGGCGACTCTTGGCGTCACCACGCCAGCGACCGGTACAGCGACCGGTGCGGTCATGTTTAAAGACGGAACAGCTACGCTCGGAACCGCGACATTAAATTCTTCCGGTATCGCCACATTTACCACCAACCGGATTTCTGCTGCAACTGCCAGTCACACCATTACCGCCGTGTACGCAGGCGACGCAAACTTTTCCACCAGCACATCAAGTAATCTTACGCTCGCGGTGGGCAAACTCGCGCTGACCGTTTCCGGTGTTGTGGCAAATAACAAAATTTATGACGGCACGACGAATGCGACTTTGAATTTCAGCAATGCCACACTCGCAAACATTTTGTCTGGCGATGTGGTGACGTTGAACAGTGGATCGGCCAAAGGCGCGTTCGCAAATAAAAATGTTGGTACGGGAATGACGGTATCCACTACCGGTCTCGCTCTCGCGGGTGTCAATGCTGGAAGTTATTCAATCATCCAGCCCACCGTAACCGCAAGCATCACCGCTCGCACGCTTGTCATTACCGCCAAGGGCGTGAATAAAATTTACGACGGCACAACCAACGCGACGGCAATCCTGACTGACAACCGCGTGAACGGAGACAGTTTCAGCAGCAGTTATGCGAGCGCGTCGTTTACAACCAAAAATGTCGGTGCAGCAAATTTAATTAATGTTTACGGTCTCGCCATCACCGGCGTTGATGCGGGGAATTATGCTTTGAGCAATTTGACCGCAACTGCAACCGCAAACATTACGCCCGCCGCACTCACGGTGTCCGGCATCACCGCCAGCAACAAGATTTACGACGCCACAACCACCGCGGTTTTGAATTTTAGCAACGCGATACTAAGTGCGATTCTGGCCGGCGATGCGGTCACATTAAATACCGCTAGCGCCAAAGGCACTTTCGCCAGCAAAACAGTTGGCAACGGTAAAGTTGTTTCGATTGCCGGCCTCAGCCTTGCCGGGACGAACGCGAGTAATTACACCCTGAAGTCGCCCATCACTACGACGGCAAACATCACCACGCGCGGACTCACCATCACCGCCAAAGGTGTCAATAAAATATACGACGGCACAACGAACGCGACCGTCACACTCACCGACAACCGTGTTGCTGGCGATGCGGTGACGGATAGCTATACGTCCGCCGCGTTTACGAACAAGAACGTAGGTGCCGCAATTTCAATCAATGTCTTTGGACTTACAATTGCGGGCAATGATTCGACTAATTACTTTTTAACAGCAACGAATACGACCGCTTCGGCAAACATCACTAAGTTCACGCTGACGGTTTCCGGCGTCGTGGCGAACGATAAAGTTTATGATTCAACGACCGTCGCCACCCTGAGTTTTAGCAACGCTGCACTTGTCACCGTATTCAGTGGTGACACAGTCGCGTTGAACACCACAGCCGCGAAAGGCGTGTTTGCCAGTAAAAATATTGGGGCGAATAAAGCGGTCTCCGTATCCGGCCTGACTCTCGGTGGCATTAGTTCCAACAACTATGCTTTAACGCAACCGACGGCGACCGCGAATATCACGCCGCGCACGCTCGTCATCACTGCTAAAGGTGTGAGCAAAATTTATGATGGTACCACTAACGCCACCGTCACGCTCGCGGACAATCGCGTGACGGGTTGCTTGGACCCCGTTCATTAGACCACTTGTGATGAGACAGTTTCCGGTGGTTTCAGTTTGTTGTTTTGCTGCCACTCAAGGTTCCGGTGGAAGGCGGGCGTAGCCCGCCGGGAACCGG
>CAIPKV010000086.1 GCA_903865745.1 uncultured Verrucomicrobia subdivision 3 bacterium
ATCCGCAGACCCGGTTTTTTACCTGCACCCGTTGGATTCGCCGTTTTTTGTTGGTTGGACATAGATGAAAGCCTTTGTTTATGCGGCTTCAGTGTAAGTCAATAACATCAGCTTGTGAAGCTTATTTGGGAAATATGGGTTAAACACTTGGAAGAGGACGATTGCTAGCATCCTCAGCGTGTATACCACCCGATTGGGTCAAATTTGCAATCTATTGCTGCGGGTTCTTCCATGTGCAGTTGCCCTGCTGTTAGGAATATTGGTCGGGTCACCCGCACGAGCGACCGAACTCGCCGGGTGGGATGTGCTTGGCCAGTATTATTGCGGCGACTCCCCGCTCGCGCCCTCGAACAGTGCGCCCCACCTGACGATTGGCGGGCTCACTCGGGGCAGTGGTGTATCGGTGACTTCCAGTGCCTCCGCCAATGCGTGGGGCGGGGTCGGGCTGACGAGTACCAGCGAGGCCGCTGCCATCACGGCGAATAAATTTGTAACATTCAGTCTCACGGCCAATACCGGGAGCACGATTTCTTGCACAACCATTCCGGCCTATAACATTCGGCGGAGCGCTTCCGGTGCCACCACCGGCATCTGGGGCTATCAGGTCGGCACCGGGGCATTCACCGATATTGGCTCGGCCATTACGTGGGGAACCAGAACTGATTCAACTGGTAACTCACAAACGGCAATCAATCTGGCTGGCATCTCTGCGCTCCAAAATGTGGTGGCGGGCAGGACCATTACCTTTAGGCTGGTGTTGTGGGGCGCGAGCGGCGGAACCGGCACATGGTATTTTAACGACCTGGCAGTCGTCGGCGATGATTTGCAGGTGCAGGGTACGGTTACGACTACGATCACCACGCCCACCATCACGACGGTGCCGACGGCGAACGCGATTACTTATGGCCAGACCTTGGCGTCGGCTTCTTTGACCGGTGGTGCGGCTTCGGCTCCGGGCAGCTTTGCGTTTACTAGTCCGACACTAAATCCGCCGGTTGGCACAACCAGCCAGTCCGTGACGTTCACACCCACTGACCTCACCAGTTATAATCCGGTGGTCTTCAATATCAACGTCACGGTGAATCAGGCTACGCCCGGCTTGACGTTGGTTTCTTCGGCGACTAACTACGGCTATGGCGCTCCGCTGATTTTTACGGCGACCCTGCCGATGGCTGCGACTGGCTCGGTGATTTTCGCCACCACGAACGGAGCTTTTAGCACCAATGCTATCAGCGGCGGAACGGCAATCAGTTCAGCCATCAGCACGTTACCGCGCAGCCCTACGAATATCATCCAAGCCAGCTATTCTGGCGATGGCAATTACTTACCCGTCACCAACACCTTAATCCAAAGCGTCACTAATCATCCGCCCGTCGCGAACGCCAATATTTATTATCGGAATGGCATGAATAATTGGAAGATTGCCACCAGCGATTTGCTGACCAACACCAGCGATGGGGATGGCGACGCCTTGACTTTGATTAGTTTGGGCATCAGCACCAATGGCATCACCCTGAACACCACCAGCACGCCCGGCTATGTGCAATACGCCAGTATGAATCATGCGAATGATCAGTTCAGCTATACGGTGGCGGATGGTTATGGCGGGACGAACACGGCTCCCATCATGCTAGCCTACAGCTCAAATGGTTCGCTGACGGGCACCAGTTCCATCTCTAAAATGGTGTGCGGGAATCCGACGACGCTCACGGCCTGCGGCATTGTAAATTTCAACTACATAACCCAACGTTCGACGAACGTGGCCAACCCCGCTGCTTGGGTGAACATCCAGACCAACCTGGCTACCAATGGCGTGATCGCGATTTCAGATTGTTTTAGTGACCTCAACGGCGTGGCCCCGGCCCAAGTCTATTACCGGATCATGTGGAGTAATAACTAAGCGACTCTAAACCATCGGCTTGAAATCGAAGCTGGCGGGAAATATTTAATCGCCCGCTGAATCGACCAGCCGGATATCCGCTGGCGAAAGGGCGCGCCACTGGCCGGCGGGTAAATCGCCCAGCCAGAATTTGCCAATACGCACGCGCAGCAGTCGCAAGGTCGGATGACCAATCGCCGCCGTCATCCGCCGTACCTGCCGGTTCTTGCCTTCGACCAGCTCCAATCCAATCCAACAATCGGGCACGCTTTTGCGAAAACGGATGGGTGGCACACGCGGCGGAATCTGCGGCTGTGGTTCCAGCAGCCACGCACGGCAGGGCAAAGTCTGGTGGCCTTGAATCACCAAACCTTTGATCAATTTCTCTATACTTTCCGGCGTGGGAATTTTCTCCACTTGTGCCCAATACTCGCGTTCGTGCGCATGACGCGGATGCAGCAGTCTTTCATTCCAGCGCGGCTCGTCGCTCAAGAGCAGCAGGCCTTCGGAATCCGCATCCAGCCGGCCGATGGCATAGACATTTTTGGGAAAACCAAACTCCGCCAGCGCGCGGTTGGGTGAGCCGTCGCCGGTGAATTGCGAGAGGACGCCGTAAGGTTTATGGAAGGCGATAAGCACCAACATAGTTTCACGGCTCAGGTTTCAAGTTTCAAGTTTTGAAAGCGGAACCGATTTGTTACAAAAACTTTTCGTGTAATTCTTAGGTTTCGTGGTTAAATCATTAGCGTGATCCGCAACATCATCTTTGATTGGTCGGGGACTCTCGTGGATGACCTGCCCGCTGTGTTGAAGGCGTCCAACTACGTGCTCACGCAGTCGGGCAAAACGGCGATGTCGCTGGAACAATTCCGTGCGGAGTTCGAACTGCCTTTCACTAACTTCTATACGCGCCACACGCCCGGGGTGGCCATGCCCCAATTGGAGGAGTGGTTTCACGGCGAATTCAAGCGCGTGCAGGATTCGGTAATCGAGCTGCCGCACGCGCGGGCGTTTCTGGAATTTTGCCGCGAACATAAAATCCGCACCTTCTTGTGTAGCACCGTGCATAACGACCATTTTGTCACGCAATGCCGCGTAACTGGTTTGGATGCTTTTATTGACCGGCCATACACAGATGTCTGGGATAAGCGCGAAAAAATCCACGAGATACTTCTGGAAAATGATCTGAAACCCGATGAAACGTTGTTCATCGGCGACATGGAACATGACATCGAGACGGCGCACCATGGCGGCGTGCATTCCTGCGCGGTCCTAACGGGCTACAACTCGCTGGAACAATTGCGCGCGGCCAAGCCGGATTTGATTGTGGAACATCTGGGTGAATTGAAGCGCGTGTTCCAGAAAAATAACTTCCGGCTCAAGCCCTTGGAAAGCGAAGAGCATGCCGAGCCGCCGCTGGCGACCGTCGGCGGGCTAATATTTAATTCCAAAAATGAAGTGCTGATGATCCGCACACACAAGTGGTCCGGCAAATGGGGCATTCCTGGCGGCAAAATCAAGCGCGGTGAACCATCGCTCGCTGCGTTGCGCCGTGAGTTGAAGGAGGAAACCGGGCTGAACGTCACGGATATCAAATTTATTCTCGTGCAGGATTGCATCAGCTCGAAGGAATTTTACCGGGACGCACATTTCGTGCTGTTGAATTATACCTGCAAGTGTGTCGCCAAAAATCCGCGCGTGGTATTGAACGCGGAGGCGCAGGAATTCCAGTGGCTCCCCCTGGTGGCTGCCCGGAAGATTAAGTTAAACAAGCCGACCAAGATATTGTTGGATGCGGTTCTGAAATCCAAGCGGCGCAAAGCGTAAACCGACTATGGCACAAATCTCCATCGTCGATCTCGAAGTGTTTTACCGCGTTGGCGTGCCGGACGTGGAGCGCGCCCAGCCGCAGCGATTACTGCTGACGGTTGAAATGGAAGCGGACTTCTCCGAGGCGGCGAAGAGCGACAGCATCGCAGACACCATAGATTATTTTGCAGTTACGCGCTGGCTCTTAAAATTTGGCGAAGGCCGGGAGTGGAAGCTGATTGAAAAGCTGGCAGCTGATATCGCCTATAATGTTTTGGCGGATTTCAATCCCCAAGCCATCAAGGTGGAGGTGAAGAAATTCATCATTCCACAGACGCGGTATGTCTCCGTCACTTTTACAAAGGTGCGGAGCTGAATTGCTGGCCGTCCATAGTCGTCACTTTCCAGCCAGAACTATCGGCAGCAATTTTCACCGCACCTGCAGTGCGCGTGTATAGCACGGGAATTTCTTTCTGACCCAGTCTTTCACGCGGGGCGCGGCTGGCACGGCGGGTGGCGGGAAAATCCGAATCGGCGACGATGATGAGGCGTGGCTGAATCGCGTCAATGAGCGCATCGCAAAGCGGCTCGCCTTCCGTTGGCAACCCAGCCACCACGATGTCGGCGCGCAAACTATTTGTACCCGTAAGCAACTCGCTTTGCCCGGCGCGGCTTAAATCAGAAAGCAGCAATATCTTCGTCCTACGAAAATCTCCCAGCAACACCAGCGGTTGGTCATCGGCTTTAGAGGCATTGAATTTTTCGTTGGGAAACAATACCCGCCAGCAACCAGCCGTGTCGCCGCATTTCAGGATGTGGTGGCGGGAGGGCGAGCTTTCAAATGCGGCGACCGCCGTGTGGTAACTTGCCGAGCGGAATTTCACATCGCTCGTCCACAGTTCGCCGACGGGAAAAAGTTCATCGAGAAGCGGTGCGCCGCCGGTGCTTTTAAGGTCGCCTTCAGTTAGGACTAGGCGCGGAAGAGTATTTACGCCCTGCGCGCGGAGAAAATCTTTGAGCGTGAAATTGACGGCGTTCTCGTTGCCGCAATTGATTAGCCAGTCATTGGCGTGGCCAGCAGCGTCAACGTAAACGGCATGGCTGCCGTTGAGTGGAAGTACGGTCAAATCGGTTTCATCGCGCGCAGTCTGCCATTTCCAGAAATAAATGCCGCCGATGAAAAATAATACCATCGTTCCAAGAAAAAGCCTTCTACGAGTCGAAAACCAGCCGCTGAAAATGGCGATGATGACACTGTAATAAATTCCAATTGTGGCAAGCGACGGTTCGGAAACGTAGAAATAGGCGCCCGGAAGTTTGGCAGCTTCCACGCTGACCCAGGTCATTGCGACCATGAAAAACCATGCGGCTTGGTTGAACAGTTCTGTAAACCACGGCAGCCAGTGGCCGCAGACGAGTGCGCCTAGATTGGCCATGAGCGCGAAGGTGCCGAGTGGCACGGCGAGGAGATTGGCAAACGTCGAGACGGGGCTGAATAAGTGAAAATATTTGGCCGCAAGCGGAAGTGAACCAATCCATGCGGCGAAGGAAAGGCCGAAATAGCGCGCAAATTGGCGGGCGAGCCAGCGTCCGGATTTTTTCCAGCGGGGAACAAGATCCTCAGGAATCAGCGCGTTTGGTTTTAGCAGTCGGTCGAAAATATTACTCAACTGGGGCAGCATGAGTGCGATCACGAGCATGACGAAAAAGGAAAGCTGGAAGCTGGCTTCAAATAATTGAAGTGGGTTCCACAGTAGAATCACGAATGCGGCGGCAGCGAGGGAGTTGAGTAAATTGCTGGGTCGTTTGAGCGCCCAGCCTCCGAGGACGATGGTCATCATCACGGACGCGCGTATGGCGGACGGCTCCCAACCGGTCGCCGCGGTGTAAAACCAGATCATCGGCACCGCCAGCGCGCCGCACCAAGCGCGCGACATGCGCAACACGCGGAGCAACGCCACGATTATGCCCGAGAGCAAGGCTATCCTTAACCCGTCGATGGCGAACATATGCATCGTGCCTGCGCGCAGAAATGGTTCGCCAATATCGCCGGTGAACGCTGTACGCCAGCCAAGCGTCATTGCCCAGAGTAGGCGTAGCGGTTCGTCCTCGTTGGGCAAGCCAAGTGCGAGCGTGTCTTTCGACCAATTAAGAAAACGATCGGTGAGCGGCGGTTTCGTTTGGTTGGGTGCCAGCAGTTGCCAGTCGTTGGCGGACTCGGTCTTGAGTTGGTAGTAAATGCCGCGCATGGCGAGATAGCTTTGAAAATCAAACAACCCGTCGGCGAGTGGCGGCGGTGGACGCGCGATGACGCCGGCAATTTCTACGCGCTGGCCGGCGAAATAATTCGTGCCGGGCCGGCCCGGCGTGGTGACGAGGATTTCACCGGTGACGGGAATAAAACTTTCTGCTTGCCGGATTTCAGTTACGCGGACGCGGGCGACGTTGCGCCAGGTTTCTACTTCGTCGCGAACGATGATTTTCAGGCGCGGCGTTTCGGCTAGTTCCCCACGCACGGTGACGAGCGAAGGTTCATTGCCAAGCAATGTCCGCAAATCATTGGGCGAGACGATGGCGGTGTGGCAGATAAGATTGGTCCAGCCAGCTAGAACGAGCAGCGGCCAGAAGAAAAAAGGACGAAGTTTTGTTGCCACCAACATTGTGATTAGGCTGGCGATTAAAAACAAGGTCGTCAGGCTAAGCAACACGACGGGCGGCAGCTGGAAAAATTGCCCCAGCAGCAGTCCGGCCGCGTAGACCGTGACCGCGCTGGCGAGCGGGCGGCTCATCTACCAGTTCTTTAGAATCTTCCCAAAGGACCAGAGCAGCAGCAGGCCAATCGCGCCGCCGGTAGTGTCAATCAACACATCGGTAATCATTGGCGTGCGTGAGGGAACAAAAATCTGGTGAAACTCGTCACTGGCGGCGTAGGCGAAAACGATGGTCAAAGCCCCCCCGGTTTCATCCCAGCGCCACGGGCGGGTGCCGTGGTCGGTTTTTTGGGGCTGCCGGATAGCGCGCCAGAGGAGTAGGGCGAGCAGGGCATATTCGGTGAGATGAGCCGTTTTACGGAACAGATGATGCAAAAAATCCATTTGCGCATCCGACAGGTATGGGAATAGCCAGTGCAGCACCGGGAAAAATAGAGCGGAGCTATGCTGGTAAGATTTGGTGTCGGCGGACGCGGAGAAAATCAGACACATCCACACCAGTGGTGGCAGCCAGTATTTGAGCAGGATTCGTAACTTTGGCACGCCTGATGAAAGCTGGATTTTGACGGCGGAGCAATCCGAAATTAAATTGAAACCATTCATCGCCCGCCTTTGCCATTGCCAAGCCGCGCCGGATTTGGCACAGAAAAGCGCCCGTAGAATTTTATGCTTAAGCTTGGAGTCAACATTGACCACGTCGCCACGGTGCGCGAGGCGCGTTATCGCGGTCGCGGATTTGGCGAACCGGATCCCGTCGCGGCCGCGCGAATTGCCGAGGCGGCTGGCGCGCATGGCATCACCGCGCACTTACGCGAAGATCGCCGGCACATTCAGGATCGCGATGTCTGGCAATTGCGCGAAGTGGTCAAGACGCGCTTGAATCTGGAAATGGCCAATGCACCAGAGATTGTAGAAATCGCCGAGAAGCTGAAACCCGAGATCGTCTGCATCGTGCCGGAGCGCCGGCTCGAAGTGACGACCGAAGGCGGCCTCGACGTGATTGCGGCGGAGAAGGCGTTGACGGAAACTCGCCAGAGGATGAGTGACGCTGGTATCGAAGTGAGCCTGTTCATTGCGCCGGATGAAAAACAAATTCAGGC
Organism: uncultured Verrucomicrobia subdivision 3 bacterium; assembly: GCA_903865745.1. Classification (GTDB taxonomy): domain Bacteria; phylum Verrucomicrobiota; class Verrucomicrobiia; order Limisphaerales; family UBA11358; genus UBA11358. The sequence goes on from CAIPKV010000086.1 coordinate 7,500, forward strand.
AAGCGCGCGCACCGGAGCGCAATTCATCGAGTTGCACACCGGAACTTTCGCGGAACATTTTGACGACGAAGCCAAACGCGCCGTCGAGTTAAAGCGTCTGGTGACAGGCGCGCAATTGGCGCATTCGCTTGGCCTCAAGGTGAATGCCGGTCACGGCTTGAATTACGCGAATCTAGCGACCCTTTTCCAAGTGCCGCATCTGGTGGAATTAAACATCGGCCACAGCCTCGTTAGCCGCGCGGTGTTTGTCGGGATGGAAACCGCCGTCAAAGAGATGCTGGCGCTGATGAAGAACTATCGCGGCTGACTCATGCCTTCGCCTGCATCTCGCCATGGACTTTTACCACAGCCTTGAGCAACGCGTCCCAGTCGTTTTCCGTCGTTTCCCAACCCGCGCTCATCCGCACCGCGCGCACAGCGTTGGCGGATTTATAGCCCATCGCCGACAGCACATGCGACGGCTCTTCCTTACCCGTCGTACAGGCTGAACCCGTCGAGACCGCGAAGCCCGCCTTGTCCAGCCGGATGACCCATTGAAGTTTGCGGTCGCCTTCGGGCATGAGCGCCGAAACAGTATTCCACAGGCGCGGCACATTCGCCCCGATGATGCTCGCGCCGGGCAAGGCACGCAGGAATTGCGCTTCAAAATTATCGCGCCACAGTTTGCGCAGCAGATGTTCACTGCGGGCAATCTGCCGCTCGCGCACGTCCAGCGCCGCCAACATCGCGGCGATGATCGCCACGTTTTCCGTGCCCGCGCGCCGACCGCCCTCCTGTTTGCCACCGTGGAGCAGCGGAGTGATGGCTTTGCGATGCGGGATTTTCAAGAAGCCCACGCCGCGCGGTCCGCCGAATTTATGCGCCGCGCCGCTGACATAATCGCAATCGCCCAAGCCATGCAGCGGATGCTTGCCAATGAACTGCACCGCATCAGTAAAGAATGGCACTTCGTAAGCTTTGCAAATCGCGTGGATCTCGCGCCACGGCTGAATAACTCCAGTTTCGTTATTGGCAGCCATTACGCTGACGAGGCCGGGCCGGGTATCCGCAAGTTCCGCCGTAATCCAATCCACATCCACCACGCCGTCGCGCGTGACGGGAATCAGTTTTGCGCGCCTGCCAAAATAATGTTTCGCCGAGTCGTGCACGCACGGATGCTCGATCGCCGAAATCCACACCTCGGCCTTGTCATCCAGCGTCCGGGCGAAATGGTGCGTGACCATGTTGTTCGCCTCCGTCGCGCCGCTCGTCCAGATGATGTCCAGCGGATGACAGCCGAGATACGCCGCCAGCTTCTCGCGCGCGTCGGCGAGTGCGATGCTGGCGCGCGTGCCGGCCTGATGCATGGACGACGGATTGCCGCCGGTCTGCTCGGTGATGTTCAGCCAAGCTTCGCGCGCCTCGCGCATGACGGGCGCGGTGGCGTTGTAATCGAAGTAAATCATCGGTCGGACAGGATACTTTTAGCGGCGGCGCTGGCGAGTTTTTTGTGGGCGGCGGTGAAGGCCAGCCGCTGCATCTGCGCTGGAGTTTTCCAAGTGCCGCCAGCTTGCTTTGGGGTGGTGGGCAATGCAACTGCGAATGCCGTCAGCGTAATGCGATAGCGCGTAATCGAATGCTTCACGGTGACCAGCGGCTGAAGTTTTAGCGGCGCAAAGCCTAGCAGTTCGATGAAAATCTCCTGCGCATCTGGTTTCTTACCGGACACCTCCACGTTCGGAAACTCCCACAACTGCGCGTTCACCACGCCGGCCGGCCGTTGCCGTACTAAAAACTTTCCGTCGCGCTCAATGACAAACGCCATGAACTGCCGCGCCGTAGCCGCTTCACGTTTGCCGAGATTCGGCAGCTCTTCCGTGCGTCCGGTCTTGAACGCCACGCACAGTTTCTGCACCGGACAAAGTTCGCACTGCGGATTACGCGGCGTGCAGACTAGCGCGCCCAGTTCCATCAACGACTGGTTGAGGTGTGAGCAGCATGGTTGTGAATTATGAGTTTTGAGTTTTGAATTCTGAACCAGCTCCCCTGCCAGTTCCCACAGCCGCGCGTTCGTGGCCTTCGCCTTGGGATTCTCCGCGATGCCAAACAGACGCGTCAGCACGCGGATGACATTGCCATCGAGAATTGGAACCGCCTGATTGAACGCGATGCTGCCAATCGCACCCGCCGTATAGCGCCCAATTCCCGGCAGCGCCAGTATGTCGTCATACTTTTCTGGAAATTTCCCGCCATGCTGCGCCACGATAAGTTGCGCGGCCTTTTGCAGATTTCGAACGCGCGTGTAATAGCCCAGCCCCTCCCACAGTTTGTGAATCTTGGCCGAAGGCGCATTGGCTGCCGCTTGAATCGTCGGCAGCTCGCGCAGCCAGCGCTCCCAAAAGGGAATCACCGTCTTCACCTGCGTCTGTTGCAGCATGATTTCCGAGACCCAGATCGCGTAAGGATCGCGCGTGAGCCGCCACGGCAGGTCGCGCGCATGCGTGCTGAACCAGTCGAGCAGTCGCGGAACCAGTTGCGGCGGTTTTGGGTTTTGAGTTTTGGGTTTTGAGTTCACGCTAGTGGCGGCCAATACTTCGCCCACCCCCATCGGCGGGGAACGGATCGGGGTGAGGGTAAATTGATTTTACCGGCCCGCAAATTCTTTGTGTCTTTTGAGCTTTCACGCAGCTAAGCTTTTTTCGTGCCGCCGCCCGTCATCCACACTTGCAAGCTCACCGACGCCCAGGCCACCGCGCTGCTGGCCGCCTTGGAGGCGCGCCATTGGAAGCCGCGCACGGTGCCCTACGCGCGCTTCGCGTTTGAGTCGGATAAGACGAATATTGTCTTCTACGAGAGCGGCAAACTCGTCGTCCAGGGCAAGGGCACCGGCGAGTTCGTGGAGTTTGTTCTGGAGCCCGAGATTCTCAAGCAAGCCAAGGTGGGCTACGAAACCCTCTTGAACCCCGACCTCCTCCTCCCACGCATCGGGGTGGATGAGAGCGGCAAGGGCGACTTCTTCGGCCCGCTGTGCATCGCCGGTGTGTATGTGAATGAGTCGGTCATCGGCGCGTGGAAGGAAGCCGGTATCCGCGATTCCAAGAATATTTCCAGTGGTAAGAAGATTGCCGACCTCGCCAAACTCATCCGCCAGACGCCCGGCTGCGTGGTGGATACCGTGGTCGTCGGCAACGAAGCTTACAACCGGCTTTACACCAAGATGAAGTCCGTCAACACCCTGCTCGCGTGGGGTCATGCGCGCGTCATCGAGAATCTGATGGGCAAGCGTTACCAGATGAACCCGCCGCCGGTGAAAGCCATCAGCGACCAATTCGCCGCGAGCAAGAGCGTCATCGAAAAGGCGCTGATGACGCAGGGCAAAGAGATTCAGCTCGTGCAGCGGCACAAGGCGGAAGAGGATATAGCCGTGGCGGCGGCGTCCATTCTGGCGCGGGACGAATTTGTGAAGGGCATCGCGAAATTGGAGCAGCAATTCGCACAGAAATTCCCGAAGGGTGCGAGCGCGGCGGTGGATGCAGCCGCGAAACAATTTGTGACCGAACGCGGCGCGGGCGAGTTGTCGAAAGTTTCAAAGCTACATTTCCGGACCGCGCTGCGGGCGCAAGGCCTGCCCGAGCCGCCGAAGACCGAGTGGCGCAAGCGGTAAACAGAACCTCCTAAGACTGATCGAAGGGTCGGCTGGCAGCTACCCGTTCCGAAGACTCCCCAGACCCTTACCCGGTGTGAAGCCTGCTGGCACCATCTAGCCAAGTGATTTTGACGTTTGTAGCTGTGGTTAAGCCGCTTGCTGGTGTCGCCAGGGCGGCTGCCAGGGCGAAAACAGGGGCGTAAACAACGAAATTAGCAGCTGCTAAAATGAAACCCGCAACTGCTAAAACGAAAGTCGCTGCTGCGGAAATGAAATTAGCAGCAGCGGATTTGGTAGTCGCAGCTGCTAACACGACATTAGCAGCCGCTAAACTGACAGTCGCAACTGCTGATCTCATAGTCGCCGCTGCTAAAATGCCGGTCGCAGCTGCTAGAATGACTTTAGCAGTTGCGGATTTGGTGGACGCAGCGGCGGAAATGAGCCTCGCCGTGGTTATTACCAAAATTTCACGGGATAAATTGATACATCCCCCAGCGCTTTTGGTTGTCCGTCGGGTGGGAATGCTTCACAGTGGCGCGCATGATAGACACGATACGTTGGCCGGAAGGGGAATGGACGCTGCCCGCCGCGCTGGCACTGAATGCCGGGGTGCCGCAGGCGGAGGTCCGCAAGAAATTGTCCGCCGCGCTCGCCGCCAAGGCGATTATTCAAACCCAGAAGGGCGATGGCAAAATCCCCGGCAAGTTTGCCACAGTCAAACCCGGGGCCGCGCCCGCCGCCTAGCAGATTAAAGCGGGTGCTGCGGGAGGGAATTAAAAAACCGGCAAGTGAAGTTGGAAAATGGTCAATCCTTATTTGAACCGAGCCCCTTAGGTTTAGCCCTACCCCGTGCTATGACGATGTAGATCTCCTCCGGCTTGCCGCCACGTTCGTTTTCCGGCAAAATGGCGCCTCGATGAAAAAGAATAAATCCGCCATTAATCCGCGCCCCTTTTCCAGCATCCTGTTTGACGGCGACGAACGCGCCGCCGCCCGCGCCATGCTTTATCCGGTCGGCTTCAAGGCCGAAGATTTCGCGAAGCCGCTCATCGGCGTCGCCTCCACCTGGAGCGATGTCACGCCGTGCAATATGCACATCGACAAGCTCGCGCTCGAATCCGAGAAGGGCGTCAATGCCAATGGCGGCAAGGCCATCATCTTTAATACCATCACCATCTCCGATGGTATCTCCATGGGCACGGAAGGCATGAAATATTCGCTCGTCTCCCGCGAAGTCATTGCCGACTCCATCGAGACCGTGGTGGGTTGCGCGGGGATGGATGGCTATGTGGCCATCGGTGGTTGCGACAAGAATATGCCCGGCTCGCTCATCGCCATCGCGCGCATGAACCGCCCGGCGGTGTTCGTTTATGGTGGCACGATCCTGCCCGGCTGCATCACCGGCGATCCGGCAAAGCGCAAGCTCGACGTGGTGTCCGTGTTCGAAGCCATCGGCGCGCATGCGAATCACAAAATCACGGACAAAGAATTTCAAGCCGTGGAGCAATGCGCCATTCCCGGCGCGGGTTCCTGCGGCGGCATGTACACGGCCAACACCATGGCCAGTGCCATCGAAGCGCTTGGCATGAGTTTGCCAAACAGTTCCGCGCAAAATGCTGTTTCACCCGCTAAAATGGATGATTGCCGCCGCGCCGGTGCCGCCGTCGTGAAGATGTTGTACGCGGGCATCAAGCCCCTCGACATCCTAACCAAGAAAGCTTTTGAGAATGCCATCACTGTGGTCATCGCGCTCGGCGGTTCCACGAATGCGGTGTTGCACCTGCTCGCCATCGCGCACGCCGCCAAGGTGAAGCTCACCATCGACGACTTTACGCGCATCGGCAAACGCGTGCCGGTGCTCGCCGACCTCAAACCGAGCGGCAAACATCTCATGTCCGAGCTCGTTGCCATCGGGGGCATCCGCCCCTTGATGAAGATGCTCCTCGACAAAGGCCTGCTGCACGGCGATTGCCTCACGGTCACCGGCGAAACCATGGCGGAGACCCTCGCCAGCGTGAAGCCGTACCCCAGTTATCAGACGATCATTCACGGCTTCGATAATCCGATCAAGAAGGACAGTCATCTGGTGATCCTGCGCGGCAATCTGGCCAGCGACGGTGCGGTGGCGAAGATCTCCGGCAAGGAAGGTTTGCACTTCGAAGGCAAAGCCATCGTCTTCAATGGTGAAGAAGCGGCCATGAAAGCCATTCTCAACGGCACGGTCAAGAAAGGCCACGTCATCGTCATCCGCTACGAAGGGCCGAAGGGCGGGCCCGGCATGCGCGAGATGCTCTCACCCACTTCAGCCATCATGGGCAAAGGGCTGGGCAAAGACGTCGCCCTCATCACCGACGGCCGCTTCAGCGGCGGCAGCCACGGTTTCGTGGTCGGCCACATCACACCCGAGGCTTATGTGGGCGGAACGATTGCGCTCGTGAAAAATGGCGACCCCATTCGCATCGACGCCGAGCAACGCGAGATCACTTTGGTGCTACCCGCGAAAGAACTGGCGGCGCGTCGCAAAGCCTGGAAGAAACCCGCGCCCCGCTACACGCGCGGCGTGCTGGCGAAGTACGCCGCCCACGTCACCAGCGCCTCCCTCGGCGCCGTCACGGATGACGACTTGAAGTTGTAAGCCGCGCAGCCAGCCGCCGACCCGCTTCATCGCTCCGCACTCGCTGCGGGGCTAGGCGGAGGCCATGGTCACCGGCACGTTCAGGCGCACCACGCAACTGCCGCATTCCAATTCCCAGAGACCGTTGCGCGCCACGAGGAATTGCGACGGAATCTGGTAACAACTCTTACGTCGGTCGCCATCGGGCGGCCGCACTTTCTCCACGAGCCCAGCCGACAACAGCACGGCGATATGCCGGCAGACGCCGTCTTGCGTCATCCGCGTGAGGGGCACAAAATCTTTCACGCACAACGTCACCCCGGCGGCCAGCCGGCGAATCATCGCGAGGCGGGTGGCATTCCCCAGCGCCTGAAACACATTCGACGGTTGCAAGGTGCGCAGCGAAAGCGGAACGGCGGAAAGTTCTTCGGACATGACGCAGCATAGACATTATCCGGCGCAATAACAAATCAACGGCGAACGGCCCGGTCCCAGCCCATTTCCACTCCAAAACTGCGCGCAGCAACATTTAGCCGACAAAAAGCCCCTCCTTCTCGCTTCTGAGTCGCGCCGGCTGACTTCCGAGTCACGGATGGCCGACAAAGAACCACTCCATCTGGTTTCGGAGTGACGTCGGCTGGGTTCGGAGTCGCAGATGGCCGACTAAAAGCCACTCCTTCTCACTTCCGAGTCACGTCGGGCGGGTTCGGAAGCGCGCCGCGCGGGTTCGGGGCCACGCCGGATGGTTTCGGAGGAGCGCCGTGACCAGTTCGAGCGGCGCCGGCTTCATGCCGAAGCCGTCCGGATAGTTTCGAAGGGGGTTTAGGTGGTTTAAAAATTCTGAAGGCGGAATTTGGAGTGGTTGACCGCCCTCATCCTAACCTTCTCCCCCAAGGAGAAGGAACCGGCAGCGTAGGCCGCTCTGTTTCCGGCTGACTCTAAGTCCAATCCCGCCGCTGGTCATGCCATTAGCGCGGGGAACGATTCTCCTTCTCCTGGGGGAGAAGGCCGGGATGAGGGCGGTCGTGAACCTAATATATATCCCGCACCAGTTTTGCCCGCCGTCGAAGCCGTCCCGTTACCCTCAAATGGCGACCCCGAGCGGGGGCATGGGGCAATCGAGCGTGTCGGCGATGGCGCGCAGCAGTTCGGCCTCCGCCTCCAGAATCACGCCGTCCGCCCCCACCACATGAACGCTCGCTTCGATGAGATTCTTCTTGATGATAGGCACGGCGAGCACCAACCGGTTCAAAGCGGCGTCCAACGGCTCCACGCCGCATTGATCGCGACCCAATAATTCCAACGGCACACCGGCGGGCGCCCGCAGATACGGCGCCCCGGCGGCAAAGGCCTTTTGAATCTCCCCGGCGTCGTTGCTCCCAACGTAAGCGAGCGCGGATAGAATCACGGTGCAATCCGGCACGAGCGGTTTGAGCGTGTAAAACTGCACGGCGGTCGGCGCGGGCGTGCCAAACTTCGAGGCCAGATGACGTAGGATAATCTTCTGAAGAACGAATTCGAACAATTGAATCTCGCCGTCGCTGTCCACGAGCCATTCGAGCGTGTCGGCAAAGGTCTTGAACTGTTCGGCGGTCAAATTGCGCAGCGCACCGAGCGCCAGGTTCACGAGCGGCAGCCGGGCGTGATGCGCCACCGCGACGACATCCGGATATAAAGCGGCAGTTTGTTCCGATACAGGAACGGCGGCGCGACTGGCAATACCGGCAAGTTGTTCCGCACGCAGTTTTTCGTCAGTCGCAAGGATGAGCGCGTAGATAAGCGCGGTGGCGGACAGCGGATCGCGCGCGGCGGCTTTGAGATTATCGGGTAAGGCGTCGCGTAACTGTTCGGCGTAGCGCAGATGCAGCGTCATGGGCCGGCCAAGATTCGGCATGACGGTATCCGTATGGATGACGGGCGGCGCGGGCCTGCCGCCGGCGATGACGGTACCACCGATGATGCCGCCCAGAATGTCGGGGAGCGGCGAGCGCGTGTGTTCGAGGTCGGCGATGGCGGCATTTTTTACGGTTTGAATCTGTTCGGCCTTCAACGGCGGGAAGGTGCCATCCCAGGAAGAGTCGATGGCGCGAATCCGCTCGGGAATGGGCGGATGCGTGGCCATGGCGCCAAAAAGTGCCTCGCCCAGGCCGTTGCCAAAGAACATGTGGCACAGGTCCGGAGCGTGTTCGGATTCGAGTTTAGAGCCGTAGCCGTAACGGCCAATCTTCTGGAGCGCACCCGAAAGCCCGCTGGGATTGCGCGTAAACTGGACGGATGACGCATCCGCCAGAAATTCGCGCTGCCGACTGACCGCGGCTTGAATAAGGCGGCCGAAGAACACGCCAATGGCCCCGAGGGCGATGAGCGCAAGGCCGAGGAGCGGGAGCGGATTCTTGTCGCGACTATTATTGCTCCGGGCGTACAGCAATATCCGCCCGACGGTCGCAATGCAAAGCAGTCCGAAGATGATGCCAATCAGGCGGAGGTTCAGCCGCATGTCGCCGTTCAGGATATGACTGAATTCGTGGCCGATGACGCCCTGTAATTCATCGCGCGAAAGGGTTTCGATGCAGCCGCGCGTCACGCCGATGGCGGCATCACCCGTGGTATGACCGGCGGCGAAGGCATTGATGCCGGGTTCGTCGTGCAGCACATACACTTGGGGCATGGGCACGCCGGCGGCGATGGACATTTCTTCAACGACGTTGAGCAACTTGCGTTCGTTGGGGTCGGTGGTGGTTTGGTTGACGAGCCGACCGCCCATCAAAGTGGCCACCGCACTGCCGCCGGCGGCAAGTTCGCTGGTCTTGTAGGCGCTCCCGAGCAAGATGACGGCCAGTACGCCGATGGTGGACCCAAGAAAAATGGTGGGGTTCCACAACGCGAACGTGACGGGGGCATTATCGTAGTAATGGTGCTGCCGCACTTGCACGCCGCTTAAGATGAGCACCGAGACGAAGTAAATCGCCACGATGAGGAGCACGACGGCGAGGATGAAGTAGAGGATCAGCCACTTCGTTTTGCGGCGCGCGAGGTCTTGGCGGGCGAAGAAATCCATTTGGATTTACGATTTTCGATTTACGATTGACGAGCCGCGGGACAATTCATGATGCGCGTAAATCGTATATCGCAAATCGTAAATTGTCAGCCGGTTCGCCATCGACTGCCGCTGCGCTCACGTAAATGAAACTTTAGGCGCATCCTTCTGCTCGGGCTTATCGACGACGAAGAGTTCCGCCGCCGCGAAGTTGAAGGTGTTGGCGATGAGGTTGCTCGGGAAAACTTCGCGGTCGGTGTTGTACACCATCACGGAATCGTTGTAAGCCTGGCGCGCGAAGGAGATTTTGTTTTCCGTGGAGGTAAGTTCCTCGGTGAGCTGCATCATATTCTGATTCGCCTTGAGGTCCGGATATTGTTCGCTGACCACCATGAGGCGGCTGAGCGTCCCGCTGAGGCCGGACTCGGCGCTGGTCAGATTCTTAATGGCGGTGGCGTCGCCGGGATTGCTGGCGGCCGCTTTCGAAGCGGCGTAGGCGATGTTGCGCGCGGCGGTGACGGCTTCCAGAGTCTCGCGCTCGTGCTTGATGTAGCCCTTCGCGGTCTCGACAAGGTTCGGAATGAGGTCGTAGCGGCGCTTCAGTTGAACGTCGATTTGCGCATAAGCGTTTTGGTAGCGGTTCCGCAGCGTCACGAGCTTGTTATACACGCCGATGACCATGGCCGCGACGATGACGACGAGGAGAATGAGGACTCCGAGGGCAATCAGGATAGGTAGCATAGGATTCTTTTGTTAAGTTCTCTGATAGTTTTACCGAACTACGCCCACGGGCAATGATAATTTGGAGTGATTTTTGGAAGTGCTTGCGGACGACCAGGATTTTAACTTCAGGGCACGACTTCGACGGGCATGCCGATGGCGACGAGTTGGAGGAGATACTCCGCATCCCAGTTCGCCAGCCGGAAACAGCCATGGGATTCGGTGCGCCCGACCTGCTCCGGCACCGGTGTGCCGTGCATTCCGTAACCGGGCTTGTCGAGGCCGATCCACGCGACGCCGACGGGATTGTTCGGGCCGGGCGGCAGGATAAGTTTGTGACCGAGCGCGGCTAATTCGGCGGACTCCGGGAAAAGCGCAGGGTCCACGGTGTAGTTGGGGTGCGGCGCGACGACGATGACGTGCAGTTCGCCGACGGGGCGCTTCTCCACGCGCGCCGCAATGCTGCACGGACAATGGAGGAGGAGATTCGTCGTCGCGCCGAACGCCTCCAGATATTTGTCGGACAGATGAATGACGACGAAGCTGGCCGACTCGGACGGGTCGGGGTAATTCGCATCAGGTACTTTCAAGACCGTGCCCGCGACGACGTTCGTCCAATCGACAGCGGGGTTGAGTTTTTCAATGAGGAGCGGGTTCGCGTGGGTTTTCTCGGCGACTTCTTCCAAGATGGTTTCGTAATCCAGCGCGGTCTGCTCGGACTTCGCAAGCCAGGTCTTGCCCATCGGCTGCAAGCGCGCGAGGTCGTTGGTGGTGACGAGGTAATTCGTGAGCAGCGGCGCGTCGAGCGTAAGCTGCGGGCGGGTGTTCGTGTCGAGCGACGCGGTCTCTGGAAGTTTCTGCGCGCGCTGAAAGGCTGCAATGGCGGCGCGCGTCTGCGAACCAATGGCGGCATCCAATGAACCCGGAGAAATCGCGCGTCGCACCAAAGCGACTTGCGCCTCAAAGGCATTTTGCACCGGGCGCGGAAATTCGGCCGGCGACTGCGGCGGAATGATTAGCGGCTTAGGCTTGGGCTTCTCAACTGGCGGCGCGACGGCGGGGACGAGAGCCACGGCGGGGGATTTGTGATGACGAGATTTTTGAGGATGCTTTTCGTGCCACCAAAGCCAGAGCGCGCCGCCAATCACTGCTACGAGTAAGGCCACCGCGAGAAGGTCGCCGACCCGATGGCGACGGCGGGCTGAAGCTTTTTCCAGTATCGGCACACCGGCAATTTAGCCAGCGGCTCCGTTCAACCCAAGATTTGATTTCAACCCAACCGCAGAACGGCCTCGCCAATGAGGCGCGCGGTATTGTCGTAGCCCACGCGACTGGTGTTGATGACCAGATGATAGAGCAGCGGGTCATCTATGTCGGCGTTGTAGTACGTTTTGAGGTAGCGGGTGCGCGCCGCTTCTTCTTCGAGACAAAACTTGTGCGCTTCCGTCGGCGACTTGCGATCGTCGCGGCAGATGCGCTCAATGCGGTCGTCCAGCGTCGCAATCAAGCGCACATGCAGAACGCGCGGGAGCTTCGCCGTCACGATGTTGCCGGCGCGACCGACAATGATAACGCTGCCGAGTTCGGCAAATTTGAGAATCGTTTCCGCCGTCTGGTGCACCAGCGTCTGCGAGGACGGCCGCACGCTAAAGATATCGGCGAGCGTATCCTCAATGGCTGAGATGCGATCTTCCGGGAGGAACTTTTCCAGATGCGTGGGGAGGTTATGGTCGGCCAGAACCTTGTTCATTAGATTACGGTCGAACACCGTCCACGGCGGGCTTTGGGTGGGCGAATGTTGTTGCAGGTAATTCGCGAGTTTGTCGGCAATCTGCACGGCTCCGCAGCCAGCCTGGCGGGAGATGGTTACCGCCCGGCGCACCGCGTGGGCCGCGTGGGCCGTGGGGGCAGTCTGGCTGTTGATGAAGGAGAGACACCGGTCCAAGTTTGCGTTAATCATAAATCACCTCGTGGTTATAACGCACGATACGCCCGCAACCGGTAAGAAAGCAAGAGGCGTAAGACGATTTAAATTTAGCTAATACGCTTCAGTAGCTGGCCGATTCACGCATCAGGAGCGCGTGATACGCGGCAGCAAGCTGATCCACCAGCGGTGAAGGCGCCACCGGCGAGCCGTCGAACGTGGCAATCGGGATGATGCCGAGCGCGCTCTGGGTGACGAAGAGGCCCGCCGCCTTGTGCAACTGCGACGGCTTGATGATGCACTTGTTCGTGACGAAGCCGAGCGATTGGCAGATCTCCAGGACGACCGCCCGCGTGATGCCCGGCAGCACACCGCGCCCCGTCGACACCGTGCAGACTTGATCATGATAGATCCAAAACAGATTGCCGCCCGCCGTCTCCGCGACTTCGCCATTCGTGTTCAGCAGCAGCGCCTCGTCCGCGCCTTTATCCTCCGCCTCCGCGCGCGCGAGCACGTTCAAGACTTTGCTGGTGGTCTTAAATCCCGCCAGAACATCGCCCGCCGGAATCCTCAAGGACGCCGTGACCAAGCTCCATTGCAACGGCTCATCCGCGGATTGCGGCGGCACCGGATGCAAGGTTAGCGCGAGCGTGGGCGCGCCGGAATTTTTCGGCGAATAGCCGCGCGCGCCCGCACCACGGGTCAACGTCACACGCAGCACGGCCTCCGGTAATTCATTTTGCGCAATCAACTGCTCGGCAAATTTCTGCAGTTCACGCGGCGGGTACGGCAGTTTGATTTTGAGGAACTCCGCGCCCCGGGTGAGCCGTTCCAAGTGCTGGGCGAATCGGAACGGTTTGCCATTCGCCACGCGCAACGTCTCGAACAGGCCGTCGCCCAATAGAAAACCGCGGTCGTTCAAGGGCACGACCGCGTCGGCTTCCGGCATAAATTTACCGTTGAGAAAGACAACCATAAGATTCCCGTCTCCGAATGCCCTTGTGATTAGCCGAAGCGCCGCTGGCGTTCAAGCTTTAGCTGGCGCGACTGGCGAAGTCGCAGCCGCGACGGGCGCGGGATGCTGTTTCAACGCCGCGAGGAAACCCGCCGCCTTCGCAAGCGTCTCCGCGTATTCCGCCGCCGGGTCGGAATCGGCCACGATGCCCGCGCCCACGTTGAAATGGATCTGCCCGCCCGCGCAAACGGCCGTGCGGATGGCGATGCTCAACTGACTTTCGCGATTAAATCCGAGATAGCCGATGGCGCCACAATACGGCCCGCGCGAAACCGTTTCCAATTCGTCAATAATCTCCATCGCGCGGAATTTCGGCGCGCCCGTGATGCTGCCGCCGGGGAACGCCGAGGCGAGCGCCGCGAAATGCGTGACGTCGCGGCGCAGCCGGCCTTCGACCGTGGACACCAGATGCTGCACGTGGGCAAATTTTTCGAGCCGCGCGAGTTCCGGCACTTGTACCGAGCCGTATTCGCAGACTTTACCGAGGTCATTGCGCAACAGATCGGTGATCATCACCAGCTCGGCGAGCTCCTTCGCGCTCGTCTGGAGTTCATAGGCAAGCTGCGCGTCGCGCGTCGCGTCGGTTGCGCGCGGGCGCGTGCCTTTGATGGGGCGCGTGACGATGTGCGAACCGCTCATGCGCAAAAACTGTTCCGGCGACGACGAAGCGATTTCGAAATCGCCGCAAGCAAGGAACGCCGCGTACGGCGCGGGCGAGACGGCGCTTAACGACTCGAACATTTCCCAGCCGGTGAAATCGCCGGGCGCCGTGAGCCGGTGCGACAGGTTGACTTGATAGATGTCGCCGCTGCGGATGTATCGCTGCGCGCGGCTGACGGCGGCCATGAACTCGGCAGGCGACAGAGTGGACACGATGGTCCCCTCACCCCTGCCCTCTCCCCCTCGGCGGGAGCGAGGGAGAAACGGTTTTAGCTGCTCGTGCGAGTCGGTAGCGTTCGGATGCGCGGGACGCGGAATCGGATTCTGCCTCGCCCTTTCGGAAAGGGAGAGGGCCGGGGTGAGGGTTAACCGCCCTTTCCACTGCTCCAACTGCGTCTGCGCGCGGATTTCACTGCGCGAACCGTCAGCGGCGAGGCCGGTTGCGACGACCCAGACTTTGCCCAGCCGATGGTCGAAGACCACCAGGCTGTCGTAGAAGCCGACCTGGCAGTCGGGCAATTCCAAATCATTCGCCGCGCGCCGCGACAGCTTGGGCTCCGTAAAATTCTTAAGCTCGTAACCCCAATAACCAAACGCGCCGCCGAGCGGAAAGGGCGAATCAATTTCATCCAGCAGTTCGTAGCGCGCCATCAACGCATCGAGGCTGTGCCACGGGTTGCCGAATTGATGATGCGTGCTGCTGGATGCGTGATGCGTGAGTTCGCAGCGCGAACCAAAGGAGCGAAAGGTGAGAAACGGATTCGCCGCCACGAAGGAATACCGCGTCGCCGGCGCATCAAACGAGCCGCTCCGCAGCAACACACTTTGCCCGTCGCCCGCTGCCCCGCGCAGTTGTGCCACCAACGTTTCCGGAGTGTGCGCAGTCGGGATTTCCTGAATTAACGGGCGCATGGAAAGGGAAGCCACAGATGAACACAGATGGACACAGATGAAAAAAACTTTTTTTGCACAGCGCGTCGCTCGCGACAGAGGGAACGGATGTTCCGCTGGCTGCCCCACCTGCTCCATCTGTGCTTATCTGTGTGCATCTGTGGGTAAAGACCTCAAGCAAACGCGACCGGCAGCGTGCCCGGCGGGCCAACCCGGCGTTCGTAATCGCGGATGATTTCAATCACCTCGTCCACGTCATCGGTCAGCTTGAGGAGGTCGAGGTCGCCGGGGCTGATCAACGAATCTTTTTCGAGACGCGACTTCAGCCACGCGAGCAGACCCTTCCAATGCTCGCTGCCGAAAAGAATCATCGGGAATTGCGGGATGCGCTGCGTCTGCACCAGCGTCAGCACCTCGAACAATTCATCGAGCGTGCCGAAGCCGCCGGGCATGAACACGAAGCCGAGGCTATATTTCACGAAGCAGACTTTGCGCGCGAAGAAGTAGTGAAAATGAATCGGGACATTGGCGAATTTATTGCCGGATTGCTCGAAGGGCAGTTCGATATTGAGGCCCACCGATTTGCCGCCCGCGCGTTCCGCGCCTTTGTTCGCCGCTTCCATGATGCCGGGGCCGCCGCCGGTGACGACGGCGAGGTTATGTTTGGCGAGGCCCTTGCCGATATCCTGGGCGGCGCGGTAATACTTATCCGCCGGCTTGGTGCGCGCGGAGCCGAAGATGGTGACGGCGGGGCCGACCTGCGACATCGTCTGGAACGAATCCACGAACTCGGACATGATGCGGAAAATCCGCCAGGGATCTTCGCGAATGAAGTTATTGCCATCGCTCATACTGCAAAACTTAGACCCAACTCCTTCAAGAGACAAGCGAGAGTAACGGGCGGGAACCGTATGTCTGCTTCTTAGCTAATCTGGTTTGGCTTCATGGTCATTCTTTTTAGCAAAGTTTGCCATAAAATGACGAACAAGCAGGATAACACCAGCGGTCCCTAAAATGCTAACGACGATATATCCAACTCTGTAAAGCTCTAGAAACGTTCTGTCGTCATCTGCGCTAACGAAACCTCGCGAACGATGGATATGCAATGCGGCTGAAAGTATGATGCCGAGAAAGCCTCCCCAAATAAAAAGAGCAAACGGCAAGAGACTGGTGCGCTTGTATGCTGGAAACGAAACATAAAGTACAGCAAGGTTGGTGAAGACTGTAACTACAAAATCTGCCTCACGAAGAAATGATGTAATAGTCATAAAAGCCATGTCGCCGACCAATGTTTCAACCGCTCACTTGAGGTTCAACCGGTTTCTAGGTTCGCACCTTAAATCCGCTGACGGTCATTGTCGAGCCGCGTTTTGCCGCTCCCCAGCGCCGTCGGCGCGGCATCTTTGTAGCATCCAAAATCAAAAACATTTTTAGCCCCGTCGGGGCGACATCTCCGCCCGATGTCGCTCCTACGGAGCTGGATGGAATTTGGGACGGATACGTTCTACAAAGATGCCAGCCCTACGGGCTTTGCTCCCGCCACCGCCCACCGCATCGCCTGTTCTTCCCGCAAAAAAATAACCCCGCCAGTGGCTAAACAAAACCACCGGCGGGGCGTTCCCCTAACACCAAAAGTTTAGGTGCTCATGTGGCTCACCGGGTCGCTCCATTCGCTGAACAGTTTGCCGCCGTTGCCCGCGCGGCCCTGCACGATATACACCGTGCCCGGCAGGAGGTCCGGCAACACGATATTGCGCAGCGAGGTGCTGGTGGCACACAACACCCACGTCTTACCATCCACCGAGATGCGGAATTCCAAGAGCTTGAATTTGCTGGCGCAGGTCGCCGTCACGCCCAGCTTGGTGGACGCGAGGTTGAAAAGGCCCGTGATGACCGGCACAGCGGGCACCGTGGGCGTATGGGTGGACGGGGTGAGGAGTTTGAAATTGGAAGTCGCGGCGATGGCCGCAGTGATGCCGAGGAGTTCTTCAATGTAGAGCGCGAGGGCGCGGAGTTTGAGAACGAGGTCTTTGTGCGCGGCAGTTTTGGCCTCAACCGCTGCGTGGCCGCCGTTTTTGACGGTGCCGCTGGTCTTGGTGAACAGCAGTAGCGCGGCCTGAAAGATGGGCATGCTGACGGGTGGCGTGGCGAAGGCGAGGTTGCCATTCATGCCGTCATAAACGCCGCCGGCGAAATCCGAGAGCGGGCCAGTGGCCAATCTGGCGAACGCGCGGGAGATTTGAACGACTTCGGCGGGGAGTGGTGTGTTTTCCATGATATTATTGGTATGAATCGATTTACCTGCTGATTGCATCTCGACAATGCGCCTATTCCGGAAAATATACAACAATTATTATGACTTATTTTTTGTCGCTGTTAATTTAATACTGTTTATTTTACATAAGACTGTCAGCTAGCAGGTTAGGCCGAATGGCTGGCCGCGCAAACGGGGAGGTAAATAAGCTGCGCTATGCAGCGGCGGGTTTTGGACGGGTGTTGGGGGTGTTTTTCTGGGTAGCGAAGCGGTTTTTCTGGGCAGCGAACGGGATTATCTGCCGGTCGCAGACGATTATCTGCGCAGCGAAGACCGTTTTCCATGCAGCGAAGACGATTAGCTGTCTGTCGAAGACTGTTTTCCACGCAGCGAACGCGATTATCTGGGCAGCGAACGCGATTATCTGTGCAGCGAAGGCGGTTATCTCGCTAGATAATCGTCCGCGCTGCGTGTCGAAGACGGTTAATCAGTGGTGAAACCGGCTTGGCAAGGCGTTGCCCCAAAGAAAACCGGCCGGAAAATCGGTGGATTCTCCGGCCGGGGCGATTGGTTCTTTTGATTCGTTTACGAGCAGCCGAGGCTTTCGCCGCAGTTGAGGCACTTGTAGCACGCGCCGTTGCGCACGGTGATCTGCCCGCAGTTCGGACAGCTCGGCGCGTCGGACTGGTTGGTGATCATCTGTGTGAGGGTCGCGGCGCGGCGGGCATGCTTGTGTCCGCTGTGCGGCTTTAATTCCAGGATGTCGGTATCTTCGGTCAACGCGAGGTCGGCGACGGGGCGGTTAACCTTTTTTTTTATCTCTTCGGCCAGCCCGGGCATGACCAGCTCAGGCTGGTTGCGCGCGGCGGTGATGTTTTCGCGATAGCCGGGGATGAATTGGAACGCCATCCAGCGGAACACGTAGTCGGTGATGGAGGAGGCGTTGCGGATGTCCGGGTTCTTGGTGAAGCCGCTCGGCTCGAAGCGCTGGTGGGCGAACTTCTTGACGAGGGCTTCGAGCGGCACGCCGTACTGGAGCGCCATGCTGGTCAGGGTGCCAATGCTATCCATCAAACCGCCGATGGTGGAACCTTCCTTGGCCATGGTGATGAAGAGTTCGCCGGGCTGGCCATCGTCGAAGAGGCCCACGGTGAGGTAGCCTTCGTGATCGGCGATGTTGAACTTGTGCGTGACGGCGCTGCGGGTCTCATTGAGGCGGCGGCGGAGCGGCTTGCCGGAGTGTTCTTCCAGGCGAGCCACTTCGGCTTCGAGCTGCTGGATGCGGGCTTCGAGCGGGGCGGCATCAACGGTGGCAGCGGCGGTTTTGTCGCCGGCTTCGTTGGTTTTCTTGGTATTCAACGGCTGCGAGCGCTTGGAACCGTCGCGATAGATGGCAACGCACTTTAAGCCCATCTTCCACGCTTGAACGTAGGTGTCGCGAATCTCGGCGACGGTGCATTCCCGGGGCATGTTGACGGTCTTGGAAATGGCGCCGCTGATGAAGGGCTGGGCGGCGCCCATCATCTTGAGATGCGCCATGTAGCCGATGCTGCGCTGGCCTTGATGCGGCTTGAACGCGCAATCGAATACGGGCAGATGTTCGGGCTGAAGGCCGCTGGCCACGGTCGCGCCGTTTTCCTGGACGTCTTCGATGGTGTCGTATTTCTCGATGTGCGCGATGATCTTGGTGACGGTGGCGGCATCGTAGCCGAGGCGCTTGAGGGCGTCGGGTACGCCGCGATTGACGATCTTCAACATGCCGCCGCCGGCGAGGAGTTTGTATTTGACGAGGGCGATGTCGGGTTCGACGCCGGTGGTGTCGCAATCCATGAGGAACGCGATGGTGCCGGTGGGGGCGAGCACGGTGACTTGGGCGTTGCGATAGCCGTGTTGCTTGCCCTTCGCGAGGGCGCTGTCCCACGTCTTGCGCGCTTCGGTCTTGAGATAATTGAATTCGGCGCTCGGCTGGATTTGTTCGACGGCTTCGCGGTGGAGTTTGATGACGCCGAGCATGGATTCGACGTTGTCCTTGGCGACGGTCTTCTCGACCCCGGCACAGCGCGCGTCGCGATAGCCGGCGAAGGCGCCGATATTCGCGGCGATGTCAGCGGATTGCTCGTAGGCGTGACCGGTCATGATGGCGGTGATGGCGCCGGCCAGCGCGCGACCTTCGTCGGAATCGTACGGCAGGCCGTAGCTCATGCAGAGCGAACCGAGGTTCGCGAAGCCGAGGCCGAGCGTGCGGAAGATGTGGGAGTTCTCGGCGATGTCCTTGGTGGGATAGCTCGCGTTGTCGACGAGGATTTCCTGCGCGGTAATGTAGATGCGCACGGCGGCTTTGAAGCGTTCGATATCGAACTTGTCGTCGGCGCGTTTGAACTTCATCAAGTTGAGCGACGCGAGGTTGCACGCGGTGTTATTGATGAAAACGTATTCGCTGCACGGATTGGTGGAGTGAATCGGCTCGGTGCCTTTGCACGTATGCCATTTCTGGATGGCGCCATCGTATTGGATGCCGGGGTCGCCGCAGATGTGCGTGCCTTCCGCGATTTTGTCGAGCAGTTTGCTGGCGTCTTTCTTCTGCAGCGGCGTGCCGTCGCGGATGGCGCGCGTCCACCATTCCTTGCCACCAAGGGCGGCTTCAAAGAACTCGTCGCTGGCGCGGACGGAAAGGTTTTCGTTCTGATACATCACGCTGCCGTAGGCGTCGCCATTGTAGCTGCCGTCGTAGCCTTGCTCGATGAGCGCCCACGCCTTCTTTTCTTCTTTCTGCTTGGCGTCGATGAACTCTTCGATGTCGCCGTGCCAGTCGCGCAGGGTGTTCATTTTCGCGGCGCGACGGGTCTTGCCGCCGGATTTCACGACGTTCGCGACTTGGTCATAGACTTTCAGGAAACTCATCGGACCGCTCGGACGGCCGCCACCGCTGAGCTTCTCGCGGCTGGAACGGATGGGCGTCAAATCGGTGCCGGTGCCGGAACCATACTTGAAGAGCATCGCTTCGCTGTAGGCGAGGTGCATGATGGACTCCATGTCGTCCTTGACGCTCTGAATGAAGCAGGCGCTGCCCTGGGGATATTCGTATTGGGTCTTGGCGCGTTCGGCTTCCTTGGTCTTGCGATTGAAGAACCAGTTGCCTTTGCTGGAATTTTTGCCGACGCCGTATTCGTGATACAAGCCGACGTTGAACCAGACGGGCGAATTGAAGGCGCCATATTGGTTGAGGCAGAGCCAGGTCAATTCGTCGTAGAAGATTTCGCCGTCCGCTTTGCTAAAATAACCGTCCGCGATACCCCAGTCCGCGATGGTGCGCGTGATGCGGTGGATGAGTTGGCGCACGGAGGTTTCGCGCTCGGAGGTGTTCTGCTCGCCGTAAAAGTACTTCGAGACGACGACCTTCGTGGCGAGGACCGACCATGACTTCGGCACCTCGACGTTTTCCTGCTTAAAAATGACTTTGCCACCATCATCGGTGATTTCAGCGGTGCGCTGATCCCATTCGATCTGGTCAAAGGGTTTGACCTTGGCGTCGCTGAAAACGCGCTCAATGCGCAGCGACTTTTTGGCTTCGGATTTGGTTGGTTTCATGGAACGAGTCGCAGAAACTTTGTTGGTACGGCGGGCGTCGGCTTTTGGGGTAGGCGACGAGACTTCCTCACGGGCATCAATCATGGTGATCTCCAGGTTAATTTTTCACTTTATCCGGTCAGCTTCAAGCGAGACAGAAACACGCCGGGACTTAAAACCGTCAATTTCCAAGAAAAACGGGTTTTTCCTCAAAATTGCGCATCCCCAACTAATTGGGGAACGGGTGCCATCATGCTACCACCGGTGGTATCTTTCAAGAAGATTTTACAAAAATGTTACGCGAACGTTATTCCCAAATGAATTTGCATAAATCCGCAGGGGCAGCCGGTCAATCCTGAAGTTATTCCCCGGCGGTGGACAACCATTTCCATTAGTTTACCGTCGGCCTTTGGCACGGTTGCTGCCGCGCGGATGGGACTTTTTGCCGCGATTTTCCCCGCGATTCTTATTAAAAGCGGGTCTGGCACTGCCCGCAGGCCGAATCGAAGATTTTTCAACCGTTTTGCCGGAGGGACTAACGAATGGTTTCCCGCCGATTTTGCCGCCGGGCTTGCTGGTCGGCCGAATGTAAGGCCGACGACCAAACTTCCCCGGTGCAATCTCAACCGGCCGAAATTTCCGCTTCGGCACCACGGTTTTCGGACGCGCTTTTGGAACCAGAACAATCGGACAGCCTTCGTAGCCGAATTTGGCGCGCAGTTCATTCGCGAGACTTTTCTTGTACTGATCAGAAAACAATTCGTCACGATTCACAAACAGCAAAAAAGTCGGCGGTGCCTGCCGCACTTGCGTGGCGTAATAAAACTTGAGCCGATGACCGGCATCACTGATGGGTTGGCGACGCTCAACCGCGTCATTAATCGTCCGATTCAAAATCGCCGTCGGAATCTTTTGCTGCAATTGCGCGGCAACATAGCGGACGGCTTCCAGCAGGCGATCCAAATGGAAACCCTTCGTGGCCGAGGTGAAAATCACCGGCGCGTAATCCAAGAAAAATAATTTATCCTGCACCCACGCACCGAACTCGCTCAACGTCGTCAGCTTCTTCGCCGTGCCTTCAGTGCGCTGTTTTTCCTCGCGCCGCACGATTTCCTCTTCGCGCGCCTTGCGGATTTCCTCGGCAAAGAGATCCCACTTATTGATTACGAGAATGCACGCGCGGCGTTGCTCGACGATGGTATCCGCGATTTTTTTGTCCTGCTCGGTGACGCCCACTTCCGCGTCAATAACGAGCACAGTGATGTCGCTGCGGGCAATGGATTCGGTGGCGCGCTGCACGCTGAAAAACTCCACCGAATCGTCCACCTGCCGCGATTTGCGCATACCGGCAGTATCAATAAGAATATATTTTGAGCGCACCCCGTCCGTTTCCACCTCGAACGGGACATCCACGGAATCACGCGTCGTCCCGGCAATGGGCGAGACGATAACGCGTTTGGAATTAGTAAGCGCATTGATAATCGACGACTTGCCAACATTGGGACGGCCAACGATCGCAAGCTTCAAAGGCGCGGCGTGCGGAGCGCGAACGGCGGTATCAGTAGCCGCAACTTCGCCGGTTTCGACCTCTGCACTTTGGACGGGCAGATACGCCGCCGCCGCGTTCATCAAATTTAGTATGCCTTCGCCATGAATCGCGCTGACGGGGAAAATCTTCGCGAAACCGAGTTGGGCAAATTCCATGGCCGACTCTTCCAACCGATGCGTGTCCACCTTGTTGACCGCGACGAGCACAGGCTTGCCGCTCTTGCGCAAACGCTGCGCCACTTCACGGTCGAGTGGCACGATGCCTTCCTGGACGTTGACGACGAGAATGATGCAGTCCGCCGATTCGATGGCCATGTCAACCTGCTCCACGGCGGCTTTGACGATGACGTCGTTGGATTTCTCACCGCGCAGCAGACCGATGCCGCCGGTGTCCATGAGCGAGTAGGGTCGCCCCTGCCATTCGGCCTCGACACTCACGCGGTCGCGGGTGACGCCCGGTTCGTCGTGTACAATCGCGATGCGCCGCTTGACAATGCGGTTAAACAGCGCGGATTTGCCGACATTGGGACGGCCGACGATGGCGATAATTCCTGACATGATGACAGCTTGCTCGATTTTACACGCACGAGAAAGCCAAAACGAACTGTCCGCTTGTTTTCACGTTGGAATTTTCTGACAATCTGCCCGCCGCATGAATCAGACGCTCATCATCGTTCCGACCTACAATGAACGGGAAAACCTCCCGCGCATGGCGGCAAAGCTGTTGTCTCTCCCGGTTGCGGTGGACGTACTGGTGGTGGATGATAATTCGCCCGACGGCACGGGCAAAATCGCCGACGAACTCGCCGCGCAGCATCCGCAAATCCACGTGTTGCATCGCACAGAGAAAAATGGGCTGGGCCGCGCCTACATCGCCGGATTCAAGTGGGCGCTGGAAAAGAAATACGAATTCATCTTCGAGATGGACTGCGATTTTTCGCATGACCCAAATGAGATTCCCAACTTTCTCAAAGCCGCGCAGAATGCCGATCTCGTGCTGGGTTCGCGCTACGAGGGGGGCATCCGCGTCATCAACTGGCCGCTGAAACGGCTGATGCTCAGCCGGTTTGCCGGCAAGTATGTCAAGACCATTACTGGCATGCCGTTCAGCGACCCGACTGGTGGCTACAAATGTTTTCGCCGCCGCGCACTGCAAGCCCTCGCGCTCGATAATATCCATTCCAACGGCTATGGCTTCCAAATCGAGCTGACCAACAAGCTGTGGCGGCAGGGCTTTACCGTGGTCGAAGTCCCCATCATTTTCACAGACCGCACGCTCGGCCAATCCAAGATGGCCGGTGGTATTATCAATGAAGCCTTCTGGCTCGTCCTATGGCTGTGGCTGCAAAACGGTCTGCGCCGGTCGCCGCGAAAAAAAGTTTAACCGCCGCTTGCAAAACCATGCCGCTTGGACGATTGATTCTCCCATGAAAATTAAACTGCTCCTCGCCGCTGCGCTCATCACTACCTCCACCACCATTTTTGCAGCCATACCCAAAGCCGGCGATGTCGCGCCCGCGTTCGCCGCGCCGGATCAAGACGGCAAGACCATCTCGCTCGCCGACTTTGCCGGCAAGCAGAATGTGCTCCTCTATTTTTACCCGAAGGATTTCACCGGCGGTTGCACCAAGGAGGCCTGCGGCTTCCGCGACCGCATGGGTGAATTGCAGACGAACAACGTGGCTGTCCTGGGCGTGAGTTACGATCCTGCCGAAAGCCACAAGAAGTTCATCGAGAAATACCATTTGAACTTCACCTTGCTCGCTGACACCGATGGAAAAATCACCGCCGCCTACGACGTGAAGATGCCGATAGTAAACCTGTCCAAGCGCGTCAGCTTCCTCATCGGAACGGATGGGAAAATCATCCACGTCACCGAATCGGGCAATCCGCAGAAGCACTTCGATGAGATGCAGGCGGCCATTGCCGGACTGAAGAAGAACCCGTGAAGCGGTTTAGAATCCCCGCAGGTCGGTGCTGCTGCGTTTCGGCAGGCCGGGCGCGGGCGTGCGTTTGAGCACGAGGTATTCGATGCCAAGTTCCTGGCAATATTCGCGCTTACCGCCCTTGTCACCGTCCTCGTTGACGACATAGATATCCGGTTTCAGCCGGCGAATTTCCGGATCGGCGTCCACCCAACCAGAGCCCGTGGTGACGAGCGCCTGCTTCACATATTTGATCGAGCCGAGCACGTAGCGACGCTCTTGTTCAGACAACAGCGGATGCCCCTCGCCCTTCAGCAGCCGGACATTCGCGTCGCTGCCGATGCAAACATAAAGATCGCCATAAGCAGAAGCCTCTTCGGTGAAACGAACGTGACCCGAGTGAAACCAGTCATAGCAACCAGTCGCGATAACTTTCTTTTTGCCGGGCGCAGATGGCATCGGCTGCGGCTCCGGAAACCCTTTTAACTCGTCGGCCGTGAAGATGCGATAGGCAATCTTATTTTCGGCGGCAAACTTCTGGCGCGCGGCATTCGTCGTCGCTTCCACATCTGCCCAGAGGTCGATGCGCAGATTTTTTGGCAGCGTATCAAAGCTATTTACGCCATCAGCCTCCAGCACACGGCTGACGTAGCGGACGGCTTCGAGGAAATACTTCCGTTCTGCGAGCGGAAACTTCGGTGCCTTCCCGTTAAGCTGTTGAATCAAACTGTCTGGCCACAGCCAGACCGTGAGATTGCCGAGCTTCGCCGCCTCTTCGAGGAAACGCAGGTCGCGCGCTCGGATATCGTCGAACCCGCCAGATACTATAACTTGCTTAGGTGTACTCATTTTATTTGGCAACGCGAACGGTCACTTGAAATGCCCCAGGCACCGGTTTCTCGGATACAACCATCAGGTAACCGCCACCGCAGCCTGAATACATCGCGCCGAGATATTGCTTTTGATACGCCTGCAAAATCGGCAGCAGTTCCACGCGCAGCTTCGGATGACGGACCACATGCGGCAGTAGCGTCTCCCAGCATTTCATCGTCAGGTTCAGCGATGCGCCGAGCGCCTTTGCGTCCATTTTCACAATGGCCTCATAGCAATCCTGACCCGACTGGCCGAGTTTGGCGACCCACTTGGGTTCAAGATGCTTGATGCCAAGCGGACTGTAGCCATCCGGGCGCGGCTCGACGGCAATCAAATGCAATACGCTGCTCAACCAGCGCGCGACCTTGGCGCGATTGCACGATTCAATATGTGACGGAAACACGCCACCATGAATCTTGTAGTCGTAGTCCAGCCGGTTTACGCCCGGATAGACCAAACCAATCATATCCTGCGAACCGCTCGGCTCCGCCTTGCCCTGGTTCTCCACTTCGTACAGCTCGCGCGCCAGTTCTTCTGGCGGCCGATTGGGCAACTTGCCTTTCCAGAGCTTCATCGCGATGTGGCGCGTGCCGCTGGCGATGCCGGAGCGGTCCATCGGGCGGAAATCCGGTTCAATCTGCGCCACCACCATCGAGCCGGGTGGCTTCGGGTTGTGCTGGTTGACAAATGGCTGGTCAATCCAGCCGCCTGCGAGCTGCAGCCGGTTGGGAATGGCACCGAAAAATTTGGCGACGGGTGAAGTTTTCATGGCATGGGCGCGTAGCTCCAACGATTCCGCAAAAAAGAATTCCCGGTCAGGGCTTTACCTGACCGGGAATCGTGAAGTTGATCAGCCAATGCCGATGCGCTTGCCCGCCTTGCGGTGATGATACTGCTCGGTGATCCACGCGTAAGTTTCCGCCAGACCTTTGTTCAAGGTCGTGTTCGGCTCCCACTTGAGAACTTTCTTGATGAAGGTATTGTCCGAGTTGCGACCCGCGACGCCCTGCGGCGCGTTGAGATCATACTTGCGGTTCATCTTCACGCCGGCGATTTTTTCAATCTTCGTCAGCAGCTCGTTGATGGAAACCAGTTCACTGGAGCCAAGATTAATCGGCGTCGCAATCAGCTCATCGCTGTGCATGATTTTGTCGATGCCCTGCACACAGTCATCAATATACATGAAGCTGCGCGTCTGCTCGCCGTTACCCCAGATCGTGATGTCCTTCTTGCCGGTGGCAATCGCCTCAATGACCTTGCGGCAGAGTGCGGCCGGCGCCTTTTCGCGGCCACCATCCCACGTGCCGTGCGGCCCATAGACATTGTGGAAGCGGGCAATCGCCGTCTTCATCCCGCGTTCGTGCCAGTATTCTTCGCAGAACATTTCGGAAACCAGCTTCTCCCAACCGTAGCCGCGTTCGGCCATCGCGGGATACGCATCGGATTCCTTGAGCGCGCGCACCTTCGGATCCTTTTGGAGCAAGGTGTTGTAGGCGCAAGCTGAGCTGGAGAAAAAGTAACGGCGGGCACCCGCGCGATAAGCCGCCTCAACCATGTTTGTGTTGATGAGAATCGAGCGCAGGCATTCGACGCGGAAGCGTTCGATGAAGCCCATGCCGCCCATGTCCGCCGCGAGATTATAGACTTCCACCGCGCCTTCGCACACGCGATGGCAGTTGGCTTCGATGCTCACATCGAGGCACAGGTTCTGGACGCCGGGGACGTGCAGATACCATTCATATAGCGGCTTCTTGTCCACCGTGCGGATGTTGGTAAAACCTTTCTTCTTAAAATAAAGGGCGAGGTTGCCGCCGATGAATCCACCCGCGCCAGTGATGACAATCAAATCATCTTTCTTCAAGGCCGGGTCCTTTTCTACGATGCGTTTGTGTTCTTTCATAAATGTATTTTGGGTTACTGGGTATTGGTCAAGCCGTTCATCGGCTTAACCAATGTGAACGCTTCCAGAATACTTTCGACAGGTCAAACCGGCAATGGCTATAGTTGGCCAGTGCATGGATATTATTGACCTAGTCCTATGAAGCCCCGGACCCCAGCCGCCACGACCAAGCCCAGCGCCCCGGCGTTCTTCTCCGCCGATGTCGCGAATGCCCGCCGCTTTTATCTCGACCTCAACCCGCCGCGCAAACAGCCCCTCGTCGTGGTCTGCGGGGGCCTTGAACACGCCACACCCGATTACGCCATCCGGCGCGAGACCTTCCCCTTTTACTCCATCGAATACGTTGCACGCGGCCGTGGCACGGTGAAGCTTAAGGGCAAGAATTATCCGCTCCAGCCGGGCTGCCTCTTCACCTACGGGCCCGGGGTGCCGCACCACATCAGCGGCGAACCCGATGCCCCGCTCGTTAAATACTTCGTGGACTTCGCCGGCACGCGCGCCAAGGCCTTGCTGCGCACCTGCGACCTGCCACCGGGCAGTGCCTCCGAGGTTTTTCCCGCCAACGTCCTCCAGCCGCTCTTTGATGAAATCATCCAGACCGGTTTGCTGGCGCGACGCGAACACGCCGGCCTGTGCACCAAACTATTGGAATGCCTCGCGCTGCGGATTGCCGGGGCGCGCGCGCCGCTCACGGGGGCCGAGACGCTGGCTTTTGCCACCTACCAGCAATGTCGCCGGCACATTGAGCAGCATCACCTGCGCCTGCGCACGCTTGCACAGATTGCCACGGAATGTCATGCCAGCGGCGCTTACCTCTGCCGCCTGTTCCGACGTTACGACAATCAAAGTCCTTACCAATACCTGCTCCGACTCAAAATGAATCATGCCGCCGAGCGCCTCCAACAATCCGGTACGCTCGTGAAGCAGGTAGCCGAGGAAGCGGGCTTCGGCGACCCCTTCCACTTCTCGCGCGTGTTCACCTCGGTATTCGGCATTTCGCCGCAAGCCTTTCGCGGTTTAAGATAAAAACCGGATTGGCCGTATTCACCATTGCAACCGGCAGAAACCAAAATCGCATACCACTTCCGACCCCGTCCGGGTGATCGGCAAGGTCGGCGCGAGCGGATAAAGCATCCGCCGCTGGTCAATTGGATCGGGCGTCGTCACTAACAGACCGGCAGCGCGGAGCGAAAAGAGTTGCTTCAACGTCGCATCCAAGCGCCGATGCGCGGCTGAAATCAGCCCCGACGCAGGCAGCGCTCCGTTACGGGCCAGCGACCTTAGCAACCGGCGTCGCACTGGGTCGCCGAGCATCGCAAAAACGGTGTCTTCGTTCCACGGGGTGCTATTAGGGACCGGTGATAGGGCGGGAATCGGATTAGGCATGTACCTAGCGTTAGTTTATATTAGCCGCCACCGCAAGCTGGCATTTTCCGACTGCTAAAACTTCAGCCTCCTCCGATAATGCAAGCCCCGTGGCTCCTTAAACATGAGGTGCAACGGAGGAAGCAAGCCTGAAGGCTCCTTAAAACCAGCCTGCAACGGGGAATGCAAGCCTCAATGCTCCTTGAAACTGGGCAGCAACCGATGTTACAAGCCCCAGCACTACTTAAACAGGGACTGCAACGGAGGATGCAAGCCTCCAAGCACCTTGAAACCGGACTGCAACCGGGGTTACAAGCCTCAAAGCTCCTTAAAATAGGACCGCGACGGGCAATGCAAGCCTCACGGCTCCTTAAAACAGGGCAGCAACGGATGTTACAAGCCCCATGACTCCTTAAAATAGCGGTGAATCGGCGGTTCCCCACCTAAAATCTCCTTAAATAGGGGTGTTTTCGGAGAATCCTGAAGTTTTTCGCCATTTTGACTGGCTTGAAGCTGAAAACCGCCACTCCGGACCGCTAAAACCATCCACTCACACAGCTGAGGCCAACTGGAATGTAGCAACCGCAACCAGCTCAATGCAGGATGAGCCGGTAAAACCGCGAATTGTACGAGCCGGCGTCGGGGTCGCTGAACTGTTGCCAAACATTGGCTGTGGCAACGGCGGTTTGCCCGATGGTGGCCCAGTTTTGCATATCGGTCGAAGCTTGGACCTCATACCAATGCCCGGGAGCGACCGGAAAATTCAGCAACATCGGGTCGCTGGGATGCACCCGTTGGCTGAGTGCCAGCACGCCGGGGGGTAAATAGGTGATTTCCGAGGAAAAAGCGCTTTCGACGCCGTTGGTGGCGACCGTGGTGACGCTAAAATAGTAAGTGGTCCCGGCGTTTAGGTTGGAAACTGCGGCGGTCGTCACATTGCCGAGGTTAAGTTTGGTCGTGTAATTGCCGCTGTTTGTACCGTAATAGAGATTGTAGCTCGCCGTCGCCGAAGGGGCACTCGGATTCCAGCCCAACGTCGCGGTGGCAGCGGTCGAGAGATTTAAACCGCCAAACATCGCAAACGTAATTAAGAGCACTTGGAACCGAACGGACATGCCATGCCTATTGCAGGATGGATGCCAAGTGGATTATTGAGGGATTAGGCAGCGCGACGTTTCGAACGACAAGAATTCCCACTAGCGGCGCTGGCCGAAGAAGAACTTTCGCAATGCTTTTGAATTGCGACTTTTATCAAAAACCCGCCGCCAAACTATGAGCCGTTTTTATCGAACAAACCGGTCACCGATCTCTAAGAATATTGTGTTTGCCCGACAACGGGGCCGAGTCCGTGTCCTGTTTTGGACGGTGCCAAATATATTTTGAGACAATGCCGTGGTTGGTTCAACCTTTGTGCGCTTCCTTCGCCCAGGCATCTTTTAGCGTTATAGTCCGATTGAAGACGAGCTGGCCGGGCTTGGAATCCAAGTCCAAGGCAAAATACGCCAAGCGCTCAAATTGATACCGCGCTTCCGGCTTCGCCTCCTGCAAACTCGGCTCCAGCTTGGCGGTGATGACCTCCAACGAGTGCGGGTTGAGGACGGATTTGAAATCGCGACCGTCCTTCTCTGGCTCGGCTTCGGTGAAGAGCCGGTCGTAGAGGCGCACTTCGGCGTCCACCGCGTGCGCAGCGCTCACCCAATGAATCGTGCCCTTGACCTTGCGCGCGGAGGTGGCTCCGCCGGTCTTGCTGTCGAGGTCGGCAGTGCAGCGTAGTTCCACGAGGTTGCCGGCGGCGTCTTTCACCACTTCTTCGCACTTGATGATGTAAGCGTATTTCAACCGCACTTCGCCGCCCGGCTTTAGCCGGAAAAACTTCGGCGGCGGTACTTCGGCAAAATCGTCACGTTCGATGAACAGTTCTCGCGCAAACGGTATCTTGCGCTTGCCGGCGTTCTCGTCTTCGGGATTGTTGACGGCGTCGAGTTCCTCAACTTTGCCTTCGGGATAATTCGTGATGACGACCTTGATGGGGCGCAATACGGCAAGCCGACGCAGGGAGCGCTTATTCAAGTCGTCGCGGATGGCAAATTCCAAAACGGACACATCGGTGAGCCCATTGTATTTGGTGATGCCGATGTTATACGCAAAGTTGCGCAAGGCTTCAGGCGTAACGCCGCGCCGGCGGATGCCGCTGATGGTGGGCATGCGCGGATCGTCCCAGCCGGTGACGAGCTGTTCATCCACGAGTTGCATGAGCTTGCGCTTGCTCATGATGGTGTAGCTAAGCGAGAGGCGCGCGAACTCGTATTGATGCGGCAAGGGGCGCGGTAGGCTGAGGCTTTCGAGAATCCAATCGTAAAGCGGCCGGTGCACCTCGAACTCCAGCGTGCAGATGCTGTGCGTGATGCCCTCGATATAATCACTCAAACAATGCGCGAAGTCGTACATCGGATAAATGCACCATTTCGCGCCGGTATGATGATGGTCGGTCTTCTTGATACGATAGAGCAGCGGGTCGCGCAGCCAGATATTAGCGGCGTCCACGGTGATCTTGGCCCGCAGCACACGCGAGCCATCGGGAAATTCGCCCGCCTTCATGCGCTGGAACAGATTCAAATTCTCCGCCGGACTGCGGTCGCGGAAGGGCGAGGCTTTGCCGTTGCGCCGGTATTCGTCGGTCTCTTCCGGCGTTAAATCGCAGACGAAGGCTTTGCCCTTTTCAATCAACTGCTCGGCGTAATCGTAAATCTGGTCGAAGTAATCGCTGGCGTAGAAAGGCTCAAGAGCCGTTGCGGGTTGAGCGTTGGGAGTTGAGAGCACGGCGGGCAGATAGAAATCACGCTTACCTTCTTCAGCGATAGTCTCCGGCGTCTTGCCTTTTGGTTTCAAACCAAGCTTGTCGTCCGCCCACGCGCTGATGAGCCAGTTCACGTCGGCTTGGATGGACTCGACGTATTCGATGTCTTCTTTCGCTGGATTGGTGTCGTCCATGCGTAGGTTGCAGACGCCGCCGAACTCGCGCGCGATGCCGAAGTTCAGGCAGATGCTCTTGGCGTGGCCGATGTGGAGGTAGCCGTTGGGCTCCGGCGGAAAGCGGGTGTGGATGCGCGGATATTTATTCTCGGCCACGTGGGCAGCCACGATGTCGCGGATAAAATCAGACGGTGTGGGCGCAGCGGGAACTTCTTTGTTTTCCAAGCTCATAAAAAGGTCAGTCAGCGTAACAAAGGACTTTGCCAATGTCCAATGGCTAGCCGACAATGCGCGGCACTAATAAGGAGTAAGTACTACATAGAAACCATGAATTGCTAAATCCTCTGGCTGTTACCGCGCACGTTCACTGAAACGATTCATTTCCAAGTGAGCAGAAAAATTGAAGCCGATGACAGCTTAGGGTGAATACGCGCGGTAGAAACGGCTCGGATAAGCGGCGGCGTTGGAATCCACCAGCGAGACGATGCCGGTTGTGTCAGCGATGTTCGTTGAAATGGCCGTCCAGTGTGCCAAATCAATGGAAGCTTCGATGACATACGTTTGTCCGGCCACACCGGATATTTGTGCGGTGACAATGCCATTTACTAACGATGGCGCGAGCGACAATTTGCTCGGCGGCGGCGTGGTCACGACGGCAATGCTTTGCGTCAGACTATTTGTGCTGGGGCTGAAATTGCCGGCCGGGTCGGAATATTCGGCGGTGATGACGGCATTAGTCTGCCCCAGACTCGCGGCCGCAACCGTCATATTTGCCGCACCGCTCGTTACAGAAACTGCGCTGCCAAGCATATTGGTGCCATTACATTTGAATTGAATCACCCCGACCGGCGGGAGCATGGAGGCGGCAAGCGGTTTAACCTGCGCAGCAAACGTGATGTTCTGGTTCGTGAGCGCGGGATTCAGCGTCGTAGAAATTAGGGCGGCAGTGTTTGCCGGATTCACGGTCAAAAGGCCATTGGTGAAAACAAATTTGTAATTCACCGAGCCGAGCGAACCTTTGCCAATCGCAATCGGATAAGTCCCAACGTTGCTGTTGGTCTTTGCCGTCGTCGTGAGCAAAGGGGAACCAATCACGTCGCTATTCGTCATACTTTCACCGGCGACAAATCCGTTGAATGTCGCTGTCAAAATGGGATTAGTCACACCGTAATACCGCGACAAACTATTGGCGGTGACGCCCAATGTGGCAACGGTGATGTTCGCTGAGGATGTGATATTCGACGACAATAAGGCATAATTGCCCGCATCATTACCTGCGATAGTAAGACCAATAACATTAATCAAAATGTTTGTCGCAACACTCCCGCTAACGAAGGCGGAGGATGCGTAACTGTCCGTCAACCCGTCACCCTGATTGGGCCCCTCTGAACTAGGCCATTGAGGATGGGATGGTTTTCGGGTAACGAAAAGAAAACCATCATGAAGAAGACACATCATACGACGGAGCAAATCATCCGCATCCTGCGGGAGG
>CAIPKV010000087.1 GCA_903865745.1 uncultured Verrucomicrobia subdivision 3 bacterium
CCGGTTCCAGTCGGGCTACGCCCGCCTTCCACCGGAACCTTGAGTGGCAGCAAAACAACAAACTGAAACCACCGGAAACTGTCTCATCACAAGTGGTCTAATGAACGGGGTCCAAGCACAGTAACGCCTCTGACTCGACCTGGTCCCGCTGGAATCATGGTCATCTCTGTCGGTCGGATTATCATGTCGGCTCCAAAAATGATAAACACAAAACCAACGATAGCCGCAATAATATCCATATTGGTGTAACGCTTCATGCCGCCTAACGAAAAAAGCTGAGCCGCCGACTCGCGGCGTGAACCGCGCTGGAAAGTTCCTCGGTTGCCCAAAGTGTGGCCATGACTTGAACCCTAATCTCGCCCCCGCCCCTTGGCGAGCAGAATTTTTAAGTCCCGGCCAGAAGAAGGAGAAACGTTCCCAGCGTCTGTGGCAAAACCCGCGTCGGGTGGGAAGTCGGTGCCATACCGTCATTAACGATATTATGATACTTTTAGGGACTCCCGACCCCGAACGTCCTGTTTCGATACACTTTTCAGCCCTTTTTGACCTCCGAGAAGACCTTCGCGGCCTCCGCGGTAATCTTCGCGGTCACCGCGAAGTGCTTCGCGCTCACTGCGGTAAGCTTCTCAGACGCCGAGAAGACCTTCGCGGTCATCGCGGTAAGCTTCGCGGTCACGGCGATAAGCTTCGCGGTCACGGCGATAAGCTTCGCGGTCACGGCGATAAGCTTCGCGTTGACCGTGATAAGCTTCGCGGCCTCCGCGAAGTGCTTCGCGGTCGTCGCGGTAATCTTCTCGGTCATGCCGATAAGCTTCTCGGTCATGCCGATAAGCTTCTCGGTGACCGCGGTAAGCTTCGCGGTCACCGCTGGCGCTTTCCCGCTTGTTTGCCAGCGGAAGCCCAAAAAAACCGCAGAGAGCTAGCTGGCAGAAAACCGGAAAGCGCCAGCTAGCGGACGGCGCAGCGCTCCGTCCACTACCTTGATTTAGTGGGCCCT
This sequence comes from uncultured Verrucomicrobia subdivision 3 bacterium, assembly GCA_903865745.1. GTDB lineage: Bacteria > Verrucomicrobiota > Verrucomicrobiia > Limisphaerales > UBA11358 > UBA11358. The sequence goes on from CAIPKV010000087.1 coordinate 998, forward strand.
CCGCAAGGAGAAGCATCACGCATCACTGGTCTTTCGCCACTCAGCCACAAAGAGTTTTACTTATATTGCTCGGGTCAGATTGCTGACGGCTTATATGGTGGGGTGGTGGCGACGTGCTATTTTTTGTTGAGCATTTGGCAAAATATGTAAAGCCGTCCAGGCAGCCAGCGGGCAACATGATGGCGTAGTTAATGCAAACGAACCCTAATCCCTATCTGGTCCTGGTGCTGCTCGCGGGAGCCGCCGTGGTCTTCGCGCTGATGCCGCTGGCGGCCGCCTGGGCTTGGGCGCACTTCTTCTCGCCCCAGAAACCGGGTCAGGATAAGAACGATACCTACGAATGCGGCCTCGCTTCCAAGGGTGATGCGTGGATTCATTTCCGGTCGGAATACTATCTCTACGGCATCATCTTCCTGGTGTTCGATGTGGAGACGATTTTTCTGCTGCCCTTCGCGGTCTCGTTCAGCGGGCTGCCGGTCGGCGCGTTTGTGGCGATGATCATTTTTCTGGTGTTGCTGGTGGAAGGCCTGGTCTGGGCGTGGCGGAAAGGATTTTTGAACTGGCGCTGATGCCGGAATGATTTGCCATGATTGATGAAGGCCTAAAAAGTGAATTGCAGAAGCAGGGCGTCTATGTGACGAGCCTGCAGGAGCTGTATAATTGGGGGCGCGCGAACTCGGTGTGGCCGCTGACGTTCGGTCTGGCCTGCTGCGCTATCGAGATGATGGCGGCGTCGATGTCGCGCTTCGACCTCGCGCGGTTTGGCGCGGAAGTCTTCCGGCCCTCGCCGCGTCAGGCGGATTTGATGATTGTCGCGGGCACGGTGACCAAGAAGATGGCGCCGCTGGTGGTGCGTCTTTACAACCAGATGCCCGAACCGAAATACGTGATTGCCATGGGGGCGTGCGCGATTTCCGGCGGGCCGTTCAAGCAGGGTTACAACGTGCTGAAGGGCATTGACCGTTATCTGCCGGTGGATGTGGCCATCCCCGGTTGTCCCCCGCGCCCGGAGGCGTTGATCCACGCCATCATGACCTTGCAGGAGAAGATTCGGAATCAGGAACTGACCGGGCCGAATCGTCCGCGCCATCTGAATGCCGACGTGGCGGGTGAATATCCGGTGCCCGTCTATGGCCCGCACGATCTCGAACCGCCGAAGAATCCCGAAGTCTGGCAGCCGCCGATGATGACCAGAACATAAATTTAATAAGGAAACCAGGAAGCCAGGAAAACAGATTCATGGTTTCATGGCTTCCTAATAAAGAAATTGGAAACGCTCGAACAAATCAAGTTGCGCCTCGAAGCCGCACTGCCGTCCGCGAAGATAGAAATCCTCGCAAATGAGTGCGCGCTGGGCGAACGCTCGCTGCTCGTGGACGCCGCAAGCGGTTATGCCGTAGCGAAATTTCTTCGCGATGATGCGCAGTTGAAATTGGATTACTGCTCGAATGTGACCGGCATTGACTGGCCGGATAAGGAACTGACCGAGAAAATCAAGGTGAAGCAAACCGTGGATGGCGTGGAAAAAGAAGTCGAGGAAGTGAAGAAGACCCTCCGGCCCGGCTATCTCGAAGTGGTTTATCATCTTTATTCCATGGCGCTGAAGCACGGGCCGGTGGTATTGCGATTGCGCACGGAAAACCGCGCGGATAAGACGCATCTGCCCTCGCTGACGCCGCTCTGGCGCGGTGCGGAATTTCAGGAGCGCGAGGTCTATGATTTGTACGGCGTGATCTTCGACGGCCATCCCGACCTGCGCCGGATTTTGATGTGGGACGAGTTTGTTGGTTTCCCGATGCGCCGGGACTATGTTGCGCCGGACGATTTCGAATACGAGCCGACGCCGCACGATGAAGTGTTGGTTGAGGCGAAGAAGCATTATCCCGTTGAACCGAAAGCGGAGGTGAAAGCGTGAACGCCTTTGCCACCCAGCCGCCGAAAAGCTTTGAGGTGAAGCCGAAGCTCGATGCGAGCGGCACGCCCATCGGCGAGTTGCTGGAGATCTCGATGGGGCCGCATCATCCGTCTACGCACGGCGTGTTCCGCATGGATGTGGTGCTGGATGGCGAAACCGTGGTGAAGCTCAAGCCGGTGTTCGGCTACCTGCACCGCAACCACGAGAAGATTGGCGAGAACGTTTCGTATCTGGCCTCGATGCCATACACGGACCGGCTGGATTATTTTTGTTCGATGACGAACAACTGGGCTTACGCGCTCACCGTCGAGAAACTGGCGGGCTTGGCCGTACCGGAACGCGCCGAATATATCCGCGTCATCATGGCGGAACTCACGCGCCTCCAGAACCACACCTGTCTGATTGGCTTTTTCGTGCAGGACATGGGCGCGCTCGGCACGCCGATGATGTACGCCTTTCGCGAACGCGAAAAGATTTTGGACCTCTTCGAGTCCGTCAGCGGCGCGCGGATGATGTGTAATTATATGCGCTTCGGCGGGGTCCGCGTGGACGTGGATGACGAGTGGATTGCGCAGACGAAGAAAGTTGTCAGCGATTACAGCAAGTTTCTCGATGAGTTCGGAACCTTTTTGACTGAGAACGAAATCGTGCTGGCGCGCACGCAATTCATCGGGGTGCTGTCCAAGGAGTTGGCGGTTGATGCGTCCATCACCGGTCCGATGCTCCGCGCGGCGGGCGTGAACTACGATCTGCGCAAGGTGGACAAATACGGCATTTACAGCCGGTTCAATTTTCAGGTGCCGGTCGGCGAGCACGGCGACATTTACGACCGCTACATGGTGCGCGTCTTGGAAATGCGCGAGAGCATCAAGATATTGGACCAGGCGTTGCGCGATATTCCGGCCGGACCGGTCATGGACCCGAAGGCGAAGCTGCGCGGGTTCCGTCCGAAGCCGGGCGAAGTCTATGGCCGCGTCGAAGGCCCGAAAGGGGAGCTTGGGTTTTATCTGATTAGCGATGGTTCGCCGAATCCGTATCGCTACCGCGTGCGTCCGCCGAGCTTCATCAACCTGACGATTTTAGAAGATATGTGTCTCGGCAACCGGATATCCGACGCCGTGGTGATACTGGGCAGCGTGGACATTGTGCTGGGCGAGGTGGACCGATGAAAACGGGAGTTTTTCATAAGGAAGCCAGGAAGCCATGAATTTTTATGGCTTTGGAATTTGAAGAATTGACCGGGAAGATCATCGGCGCGGCGATTGAAGTTCATCGCCAGCTTGGGCCGGGATTTATCGAGTCAATTTACGAGAATGCGTTGGTCTATGAATTGCGGAAACGCGGGTTGAAGGCCGAGCAGCAGCTTGAAGCGCCGGTGTTTTACGCCGGCGATGTGGAAGTTGGCAAGCATCGGCTCGACTTGCTGGTTGAAGGTGAGATCGTGATCGATCTTAAGGCGGTCAGTGAGCTGCACGATGTGCATTTTGCGATTGTGAAGTCACAGTTGCGCGCGGTGAAACGAAAGCATGGTCTGCTTTTGAATTTTACCAAAGTGACGCTCGAAGTTAAACGAGTGGTCGCCGGGTAAAGCAGCCCGGAGAAATATTAATAATGAAACCAAGAAACCATGAAGGTGAAAAAGCCGGTCGAACAATTCGACTTGGTTGGCGAACATTCGTCATTTGCTTTTCCCCGGAAATCTCCTGGTTTTCTGGTTTCCTAATAAGAAATCCAATTTCCTAATCTCATGCTCGGCGAGCAAATCATCAAAGGTATGGCGGTGACCGCCAAGAATTTCTTCGGGAGCTACGTCTCGAAGGAACGCCTGACCACCGTGCAGTACCCCGAAGAGCGCCTCGAACAAAAAGCCAACACCCGGCAGTTTCCGTTCCTCGTGTATGACGGTGATGACTGGGAAAAGGGCTTGCGCTGCGTGGCTTGCCAGATATGCGAGAAGGAGTGTCCGCCCAAGTGCATTTACATCGTCAAGAGCAAGGATAAGAAGCTGGATTACAAAGGGCAGGCACAGCTTTATCCGGTCACGTTCGATATTGATATTTCCGTGTGCATGAGCTGCCAGATTTGCGTCGAGGTATGCCCGTTTGAGTCCATCAAGATGGACACCAAGTTTGAGTTGAGCACGGCGGATCGTTTTGCCGGTTTGTTGCTGACCAAGGACAAGCTCGCCAAATCCAATAGTTATTACCAGAAGCTGCATCCACAGGATGCTGCGGAATCAGATGCGGTGATTGCGGCGGAAAAAGCCAAGGCCGAGGCCAAAGTCAAAGCCGCTGCGGAAGCTAAAGCCAAAGCGGACGCTGAAGCGAAGGCAAAAGCCGCGGCTGCTGCCACGGCGCCGCCGTCGATACCACCACCGGCAACCGCGAAATGAATTTGAACCACTAAAGGAAATGTTCGATAAGCTTGATCAAATCTTTGTGACCGCCTTGCACTGGCTCGTGAGCTTTGTGCCGGAAGCGTGGCGTCCGCTGGCGTCGTCATTGATTTGCATCGCGTTCATCTTGTCGGTATTTCCCGCTGTGTTTTCCGTTACGACCATTTTCGAGCGCAAAGGCATCGGCCGCATCCAGAACCGCTACGGTCCCAATCGCGTGGGTATTCCGTTCACGAAAATCCGTCTGGCTGGCTTCGGCCAGTTCCTGCCCGATGGCGTAAAAATGCTCACTAAAGAAGATATCGTCCCGCGCGCGGCGGACAAAGTGGTTCATTTTCTTGCGCCGGTGGTGATGCTCATTCCCGTACTGCTCGCCTATGCGGTGCTGCCATTTGGCAGAAATATGAGCGTGACGGACTATGACGCGGGCTTGCTCTTTTTCTTCGCGGTGGGTGGTGCAGTGGAACTTTCCGTATTCATGGCCGGCTGGTCGAGTCGCAATAAGTACTCGTTGCTCGGCGCGATGCGTGCCATTGCGCAGATGGTTAGCTATGAAATCCCGCTCATCCTGTCCGCTGTGACGGTGGTGATGGTGGTCGGTTCACTGAACATGAACGACATCATCGCGTATCAAAACCATTATAGCTATGGCGTCGCTCATTGGTTTGTGTTCACGCCGTGGGGTTTGGTGGGATTCATTTTATTCTTCATCGCGTCGCTTGCGGAATCCAACCGCACGCCGTTCGATTTGCCCGAAGCCGAATCTGAAATCATCGCCGGTTACTTCACGGAATACTCCGGTTTCAAGTTCGCGCTCTTTTTTCTCGGCGAATACCTCGGCATGTTCGCCATCATCGGCCTCGGCATCACGCTATTTCTTGGCGGCTGGACGTCGCCGGTTTCGTTCCTGACGTGGATTCCATCGTACGTTTGGTTTTTCACGAAGCTGATGGCGATTGTTTTCGTCTTCATCTGGATTCGCGCCACGCTGCCGCGGTTGCGCATGGATCAATTGATGAACTTCGCCTGGAAATTCATGCTGCCGCTTGCGCTGGTAAACATCCTCGTCGCCGGCATCTGGCATTACATGGCTGCCGACTGGCAACGCTGGCTGGTCTGTTCCGTGATTATTTTCGGCGCGTATGTCGTGCTTGGCCGCGGCTTGATGCAAAACCAGAAACTCGGCAAACGCATTTATCGTTACGCAGAATAAACCATGTCACCCTTTTTCATCATCACCGCTATTGTAACGCTGCTTGCCGCGGCGTCTGCGATGAGCTTGCGCAACCTCGTGCATTGCGCCCTGGCGCTGGCGGTGTCGTTCTCCGGCATCGCGGCTTTATACTTGCAGCTCGACGCGCAGTTCGTCGGCTTCGCTGAAATTTTAGTTTATGTCGGTGCTATCGCCATCCTCATCGTGTTCGCCATTTTGCTGACCCGTAGCGGTGAAGCCCCGGAAAAAAGCGTGCTGACTTCTGGGTGGATGGCTGGCATCGCCGTTTCTGCCATGGTCTTCACCATGCTCGGCTGGGCAGTCCTAAGCAGTTCGGCAATTCCAAAGGAAACATCACCAGCACCGGTGGCCACCGTCAAAAACGTGGGCGATGCGTTAATGGCTAAATTTGTTTTGCCACTGGAGATCATTGGCCTGGTGCTGACTACCGCGATGATTGGTGCAGTCATTATCGCTTTGAAAGAAGATTCCAAAAACGAACACTCAGGGAGGAAATCATGACGGCGCTCCAAGGATGTCTTTTAATTTCCGCGCTACTATTCGCCATCGGCTTTGCCGGTGCCGTCACGCGACGCCATGCCATTTTGGTGCTCATCGGTATTGAGCTGATGCTGAATGCCGCAAACCTGAATTTCATCGCGTTCTGGCGGTTTGGTCCGCATCCCGAAGCACTGACTGGTTTTATGTTCGTGTTGTTTTCCATGGCGCTTGCGGGAGCGGAAGCTGCCGTTGGCCTCGCGCTTATCATCGCGATTTATCGTCACAAAAAGACTTCTAATTTGGACGAAGTGAAGGAGTTGAAAGGATGATCTGGATCGTCAAAAATCTCTGGCTGATTCCGGTGCTGCCATTGTTTGCGGCAGGAATTATCGCCGTCAACAAGCAGCCAGCCCGCAAGCTCGCGGCGACGCTCGCCATTGGCTCAATGGCACTCGGTTTTGTGCTCTCGCTCTGCGCCTTTGCTGCCACGCTCGGTCACCACGGCGATGGCGTATTTCGCGAAGTGTTCAGCTTTCCGTGGATACAATTCGGCGGCCAGTGGATGGACATCGGCTGGGTGCTCGACCCGTTGACGGCCATCATGCTCGTGATGGTGACGTTCGTCGGCATGTTGATCTTCATCTTCAGCGTCGGCTATATGGCGCATGACAAAAATTTCATGCGTTTCTTCTGCTTCCTCGCGTTGTTCGCGGCGGGGATGTTAGGTGTAATTATCGCCAATAATCTGTTTCTCTTTTTTGTATCGTGGGAAATAGTCGGCCTAACTAGTTATCTGCTGATTGGCTTTTGGTATCACAAGCCCAGCGCGGCTGCGGCAGCGAAAAAAGCCTTCATCACCACGCGCATCGGCGATCTCGGTCTACTGCTAGGTATGGTCTGGCTTTATGCCGAGACCGGTACGTTGAATTTTTACGATGCTGGCAAAGGCTGTGTTGAATCCGGTGCGCTCGCCACGATGCTGACGCACGCCACGATTGGGGGCATGGCGGTTTCAACCGTGATTGGTCTCCTAATTTTCCTCGGTGCGGTTGGCAAATCCGGTCAGGTGCCGCTGCACGTCTGGTTGCCGGACGCGATGGAAGGTCCGACGCCCGTTTCCGCTTTGATTCACGCGGCGACCATGGTTGCGGCCGGCGTGTTTCTTGTCGCCCGAGTCTATCCGCTGATGGCCGCTGGCGGCATCATCGGTGCGCACGGTGTTCCGGTTACGACTTCACTGACGGTAATTACCTGGGTTGGCGCGATTACCGCAATTTTTGCCGCGAGCATCGCCGTCGCGCAAAATGACATCAAGCGCATCCTCGCTTATTCAACCGTTTCGCAGCTTGGTTATATGATGATGGGTCTTGGTGTCGGCGGCGTGGCGGTCGGCATGTTTCATCTCATCACTCACGCATTTTTCAAGGCGCTGCTATTCCTCGGTTCCGGGTCGGTCATCCACGGCTGCCATGAAGAACAGGATGTCCGCAAAATGGGCGGGCTTAAGAAATACATGCCGGTGACGTTCGTAGTTTATGCCGTTGGCATGTTGGCGCTCGCGGGCTTCCCGTTGTTCTTCTCAGGTTTCTGGAGCAAAGATGAGATTCTTCATTCCGCGCATAACTGGCCGGTGTCGCATATTCCATTTTTGCTGGGCTGCACCGGCGCACTGTTCACCGCGTTTTACATGACGCGCCAGGTCGCACTGGTTTTCTTCGGCAACTATCGCGGTCATCAGGAAGAAGCCAACCATTCCGCGCACGCTCATTCCCATGCCTCCGAATCCAGCCACGATCCGCACGAAAGCCCCGCTGTCATGACCATCCCGCTCGTCATCCTCGCTGGGTTCGCCGTTTTGTTGGGCTTTGTTGGCACGCCCGCCTGGCCTTGGTTTGACGGTTACCTGACCGGCGAAGAATTCTCCTTCAGTTTCAGCAAGCTTACCGAACCGGGTACGCTCGGCTTGATGGTTGGGTCGGCGCTGATTGTTTTTACCGGCCTCGGCCTCGGCTGGTTTCTATATGGCAAACGCCAGCGCAAAACGGTGGCGGAAAAAGATGTTTTGGAAGCCGCGCAGCCGTTCGTCTATAAACTGCTAGAAAACAAATATTATATTGATGAGATTTACGAGGCGACCGTCATCCGCTTAAACGCCTTTGCCGCGTGGCTCTGTGATTTTGCCGATCAATGGATTTTTGGTGGTGCCGTGTTGCTCGTTAAGTACATCACAGTTGGCCTCGCGTGGCTCTACCGGTTGACGGATGAATATTTTGTGAATCTCGGCTTCGACACCGGGTGCGAGGCGCTGCGCGAAGGCGGCGGCGGACTTTCCAAGCTGCATACCGGCCGTGTGCAAACTTATCTCCGTGTCATCGGCGTCGCACTGGTGGCGTTGATTATCTTCCTGATTTGGGGGCGCAAAGCATGAATCACTGGCTGACCATTTTAACGCTAGTTCCGTTCCTCGGCGGCATCGTCATCGCCGGCCTTGGTTCAGAACGGAAAAATCTCGTCCGCAGCCTCGCTCTGGCCACTAGCCTAATCGGCCTCGGCGGGGCGCTCTGCATGTGGCTGCATTTCGACGCCAAGAATGGCGGGCTGCAATTCGTCGAAAAATTCGACTGGGTATCTTCGCTCGGCATTCAATATTTCCTTGGCGTGGACGGGCTCGGCCTACTCATGGTGCTACTCACAGCGATTGTCACGCCGCTGGCGATTCTCGCCTCGTGGCGAATGGACGACCGTCCGCACGTTTATCATGCACTCATTTTGTGGCTGCAAGCTGGTTTGTTCGGCACGTTCACCGCACTGAACTTTTTCCACTGGTTCCTATTCTGGGAACTCGGCCTGATTCCCGCATTCTTCTTGATCAAGCTATGGGGTGGTCCTAAACGTAGCCCGGCGGCGACACAATTCTTCATCTATACGATGGTCGGCAGTGTGGCATTACTGTTGAGCTTCTTGGCCATTCGCCTGGCGACCGGCAGCTTTGATTTCATCGAACTCGCTGCTATGGCAAAGAGCGGCGAACTCGCCACCAAGCTTGGCAACGTGCTTGGTTGGAAATCTCAGATTGCCATGATAGTTTTCTTTGGAGCGTTCCTCGGCTTCGCGGTGAAGGTGCCGTTGATTCCGTTTCATACTTGGCTGCCCGCTGCGTATTCCGAAGCCCCCAGTCCGGTCACGATGCTACTGACCGGCGTCATGTCTAAAATGGGTGTGTATGGTTTCCTGCGGATTTTGCTGCCGATCTTCCCCGACCAAATCCGGCAGGTGCTGACGCCGCTCCTCTGGCTCGCGGTAGCGACCATAGTGCTCTCAGCTTGGGCCGCCTTTGCACAGCGGGATATCAAGCGCATCATCGCCTATTCTTCTATCAACCATCTCGGATACTGCCTGCTTGCGCTGTTCGCAGCGACGGCTGTGGCGACTGGTGTAAATAATTCTGATTTGCAAAAAGCCGCCGCACTTGATGGTGCGCTGCTGCAAATGTTCAACCATGGTCTCACGGCGTCCGCGTTGTTTCTCTTTGTTGCGCTCCTCGAAAGACGCTCCGGTGGGTTGCGCGGATTGGATGATTTCGGTGGCCTCCGAAAAATCATTCCCGTATTCACTGGGTTGATGGGTATTGCGATATTCTCATCGCTCGGTTTGCCGGGGCTGAACGGCTTCGTCGGCGAATTCCTGATATTCAAAGGCGTATTTCCACTCGCGCCGTGGGCAGCGGCGATTTCAACCATCGGTCTGCTTGTCACCGCGATTTTCCTCCTCACGCTCATCCAGCGGGTGTTTTGTGGCCCGCTGAACGAAAGCTGGGTTAAAATGCCTGATTTCACGACGGCGGAACGGCTTCTCGTCCTGCCGAGCATCGCGCTTATGTTCGTGCTGGGCATCTGGCCCCAATTTATTTTGGGCGCGGTGGATGCGACCGTCGTGAAACTGGTGCAACAACTTAATTTTTAAAATGCTGGCCTGGACCATTTACATAACATTCATCGGTGTGTTAGTGCTGATGCTGTTGCCGCGCGATAACGCCCGCGCTGCTCGCATCGTCGCCCTACTCACGGCCATCGCCGGTTGCGTCGTGGCGTTTGTCGGCGCAATCCAACAGGCCAATCCCGGCGATGTCACCACGATTGTCAAAGTTCCATGGATTCCAAGCATCGGCGCAAATTACTATCTTGCCTCCGATGGCATCAGCTTGGTGTTGGTTGTCCTGACCGGATTGGCGGCCGTCAGCGGAATACTATTTTCGTGGAACATCGAGAAGCGGACGAAAGAATTCTTCGCTTTCTACCTCGCGCTCATCGGCGGTGTGTACGGCGTATTTTTGAGCTTCGACTTACTGCTGCTGTTCGTGTTTTATGAACTGACAATCATTCCAAAATACTTCCTGATCGCGCGCTGGGGCAGTACACGGAAAGAATACGGCGCGATGAAGCTGGCACTGTATTCATTCGTTGGCAGCCATCTCGTACTCATTGGGCTGATTGCCGCGTGGGTCGTGGCCAAAGGCCAACTCGGTCATGCCTCGTTAGATTTGATTGAATTGTCGAAGGTGGCGTTCCCTATCGCATTTCAACATTGGGTATTTCCGCTGGTGTTCGTTGGCTTTGCGATTCTGGCAGGTATGTGGCCGTTCCACACATGGGCACCGACCGGACACGTCGCCGCGCCGACTGCCGGTTCGATGTTGCTTGCTGGCGTAGTGATGAAACTTGGCGCTTATGGTTGCTTGCGCGTGGCGATGGTTTTGTTCCCTGAAGGGGTGCGCGAATGGCAATGGGCGATCGCTGCGCTGGCCGTTGCGGGCATTATCTATGGTGCGGGTGTGGCACTCGTGCAACGCGATTTCAAATTTGTCATCGGCTACTCCAGCGTGAGCCACATGGGCTTTGTGTTGCTGGGTCTCGCGACGCTCAACACCATTGGGCTTGATGGCGCGGTGTTGCAGATGTTCTCGCACGGTATCATTGCTGGGCTGCTCTTCGGCGTGGTTGGTCGAATGGTTTATGACCGCACGCACACGCGCGATTTCAACGATCTCGAAACGATGCAACTTGGAAAACTGATTCCATTCGCGGGCGTGACGTTTGTGATCGCCGGCATCGCCTCCATGGGCTTGCCTGGTTTCAGTGGCTTCGTCGCCGAATTCCAAGTGTTGATGGGCGCGTGGACCGTCTTCCCGAAACTGACAATTCTCTCCGGCGTCGGCATTCTCATCGGCGTGGCCTACACGCTGCGCGCCGTGCAGAAAGGATTTTATTCCGATGCGCCGCCGAAGGCAGTAGACCATGAACATCCGTTTGAACCCATTACCGTGGCTGAGCGTTTTGGTGCAGTGATGCTCATCGGGGCGTCGCTGGTTATTGGACTTTTTCCCGGCTTATTGATGAACTGGATTGAACCCTGCTTTAACTCTCCGCTGTCAATGTTTGCGCGTCTGCTGGTGAAAGGAGGTTCACAATGAATACGGTGAACTACCTGCAAATCCTTCAGCTTGCCGCGCCGGAAACTATCGTGACGCTGACAGTGTTGGTTGTGCTCAGTGCCGACTTGACCGTGCTGCGCGGCAAATCCATCGCCGCTCGCTTCAACGTCGGCGCACTGCTTGCCATACTCGGTTGTGTTTCTGCCGCACTGCTGGCGTTCATGCGCCACACTGAAGCCAACCTGTTTAACGGCCTGCTCGTCGTGAATCCGTCATCCGATTTCGTGAAGGTTGCCATCCTCGCGCTGACGGTCTTCACCATCCTGATTTCCACCTCTGGCAAATTCACCGACCACGTTGGCGAATATCTGTCGTTGATCCTGCTCGGCACCATCGGCCTGATGTTTCTCGTCAGCACCGAGGACTTGCTGATGGTCTTCATCGCGCTGGAATTCGCCAGCCTCGCACTTTACATCCTCACTGCGTTTAACAAGCACAATGAGAAATCCGCCGAGGCCGCCCTCAAATACTTTTTGTTCGGTGGCATGTCGGCGGCGTTTCTGCTGTTCGGCTTCAGTTTGCTCTACGGTATTTCCGGCTCAACTAACTTGCGCGAAATCGCCATCGGTATCGTCGGCAAAGGATTCGATCCGCTGCTGCTCGTCGCGCTGGTGACGACCGTCATCGGTTTCGGGTTCAAAGTCGCCGCCGTGCCGTTCCATCTGTGGGCGCCGGACGCCTACGAAGGCGCGCCCACGCCAAGTGCGGCCTTCATCGGCTCTGGTTCAAAGGTCGCGAGCTTTTACATTCTCGCCAAGATTTTCACGCTCGGCTTTGTCGGTGTGGAAGGCAGCGCCGTCTGGCACGGCTACCTGTCCGGTTGGATGCCGGTCGTCGCCATCGTCGCCGCACTTTCGATGGTGTTGGGAAATCTCACGGCCATCGTCCAGTTGAGCGCCAAACGTATGCTCGCCTATTCGGCCATCGCGCACGCCGGTTACATGCTGCTCGGTGTGTTGTCCAACACACCCGCCAGCGCCAGTGCCATGATGTTTTACGTCATTACCTATGCGCTGACGACAATTGGCGCGTTCGGCGTGGTGTCAGTGGTGGAGGAAGCCACGGGCGGCGATGCGATCAAAAACTTTGCTGGCCTCAGCAAGCGCGCACCGGGGTTGTCCTTATGCTTAATGATTTTCCTGCTCTCGCTGGGCGGCATTCCGCCGCTCGCGGGTTTCATTGGTAAATTCTTTTTGTTCAGCGCCGTCGTGAGTGTCGGGTCCAATCTCGGGCTGCTCTGGCTGGTGATTCTGGCCATCGCGATGAGCGCGGTGTCGTTCTATTACTATCTGCGCGTGCTCAAGGCGGCTTATGTCGAAGACGCCACCGCCGATGCGCCCGCCATCAAGGTTCCACTGCTGACATTTCTCGCGCTGGCGCTGCTGGCGTTACTTGTGATTCTGTTCGGTGTCGCGCCAGGCTTGCTGACGCAATTTCTGTAAAGCAATCGTTGAATCATTGAATCGTTGAACGGTTAAATGGTTACATCGGTTGCGCGTAAAAAGCTGGTTCTCGATTCAACGATTTAACTGTGTAACGATTCAACTCAGCTCGAAAATGATTTGAGAATCCGCGCAATCCGCGTAATCTGCGGTTGAAATTTATGAGCAACATTCCTTCCGATCTCAAATACGCCAAGTCTCACGAATGGGTGCGCGTCAGCGGCGACACCGCCACCGTGGGCATCACCGACCATGCACAAGCCGAGTTGACCGATATTGTTTTCGTTGAGCTGCCCGCCGTGGGGCGCCAGGTAAAGGCTGGCGAAGCCTGCGCCGTGGTGGAATCCGTCAAGACCGCCAGCGACATTTATTCGCCCGTCAGCGGGGAGATAACCGCCGTCAACCCGACGGTGGTGGACAATCCCGCGCTGGTGAACACCGCTCCCGATACCGATGGCTGGTTCTACAAAATCAAATTGAGCAACGCCGCCGAAGTGAACGCGCTCCTTTCGCCGGCGGATTACCAGAAGCAGATTGGCGGGTAAGCGGGCGACTAAGTTTTCAAGCGCGGCGGGCGAATGCTCGCCGCGCTTTTCGTTTTTACTGGCTTCCAAATTGGAACTGGCGAAAGCCGAAGTTCATCGCGCGGTGTCTCTTTTTATACAGTCAAACCGCCGGTAGACTCAAAAGCATCCGTTCTTGCCTTTTTCGGACTGTTTTGGTGAGAAAACGGCTTTTTCCGACGATTGGGCGGACATTCCCAATGACTGGGCGGACTTCCCAAACGGTTGGGGAAGATTCCCCAATCGTCGGGCAGTCTTCCCCGATGGTCGGGCAAACCTCCCCAATGATCGGGGAAGATTCCCCGATGGTCAGGGAAGTCCGTAGAATGATCGGGCGGATTCGCCCAATGACTGGACGAAATTCCCCAAATGCTGGGAGGATTCGCCCAATGGCCGGGAAATTCCGCCGCAGGGCAGGGCGGTGCCGTCCGAGCAGCCGGTGGATTCCCGGATGGCTGCCGCGCTTCCGCCCGATGATTGGACGAACCCGCCGTAGAATTCCGCGAAGCCTCGGCAGGTAGCCGATGCGTTGCCCGGATATCGGTGCGAACCCATTCCTAGACCTAGCTTAGCCGCACCCAAAATTTAAGCCGTTTGGGGCGTCGAAAATTATTTACGATAGTTGGAAGCTGGCTTAAACACTTTGGGAATTATCTCCGCACTTTCCAAAGTAATTGAGCTGGCATAGTATCCCGCCTATATGAAAATCCAAAATCGAGATGCCCTCACCGTCGTGGTTTCCGGTTTGGTGGAACTCGTCGCCGCCAACTCGGTGCAAGTGCGCGAACAAATCCGGGCGGCCTTACCAGCAACTGTTCTAAACCTCGACTTAGATTTATCATTGATGACGTTCCTGGATAGCAGCGGCCTTGGCACCCTGATTTCGCTCCACAAGACCCTGCGTTCACGCAATGGAACCGTGCGTCTGCTTAAGCCCGCACCGAATGTGCTGCAGGTTCTTTCGTTGACCAGGCTGGACCGCATTTTTGAAATTAGTAAATGATGAAATTTGTGGCTGACAGCGAAGGGATTTTGCGGGTGACTGGGCTGGAGCGGTTAAGTGTGTCAAACTGCGCCGATTTTAAGATGCTGCTACAACTATATTTGAATGAAAGTATTCAGATTGTGGAACTAGACTGCACTGGGTTGCGTTTTATTGACAGCGACGGTTTGGGCACGTTGATCACCATCCAAAAGAAACTCGCCGCGCGCTCTGGTAAAGTTCGTTTGCAAAATACGCTGCCGGTGGTGAGGCAGCTTTTACATTTACTGCGCCTCGATGAAATATTCGAGCTAACACCGTGAATTCCGAAGCCGCCAGCTCTGCGCGCCGTGAATTCCGGACTTCGCTCCGGTTGAAGGTCGCCTGTGAATTTTCAGCGGTGCGGTCGGCGACGCTGGTGGTGCGCGACTGGTTGGCCGGAAATGGCTTGCCCGAAGCGGATCTTGGCGGCTGGGAACTGGCATTAGTTGAAGCGGTGAACAATGCCGTGAAATATGCGGACGACCGGGCGCGGCTGTTGCCGGTGATTATTGAGATTTCCTGCGGTGAACATGATGTCGAGGCACGCATCACGGATCACACGGCGGGTTTCGAATGGCCGGCCGAAGTGGATTTGCCGGACACAGATTCGGAAAGTGGCCGCGGACTCTTTCTCATCAAATCGCTGACCGACTCAGTTAGTTATCTGCGAAGCTCCGGTGAAAACTTAATGGTGCTAAGCAAGGCGCGTGCGGCTTCCGCCAAGGAAGTGTTGCCAGATATCACCGAATTACAAAATCGGCTGGCCGATACGGAAACGGCTTTGACGGAGATGACCACCGAGCTGGCGTCCAGCTATGAAAGCTTGGTTGCGCTTTTCCGATATAGTTCCGAGCTGGGCGCGCATACCGACTTGAAGGATTTTTCGCAACGGCTCTTGAAAGACCTGGTACAGATTGCCGAGGCGGATTGCGCGGTGCTGCGGCTGATTTCGCCTGATGGAAAAAGACTGGATACTTTGCAGGTGCTGCCAAGCAGCGAAAATATCTCGCTTCCCGCATTGGCGCTAGCGGGGACGACGGTCTCGGTGGAAATTGGTGCGGCGCGCAACCGCGAGGATATTTGGTTCGGACCAGAAGAGCCGCTCTCGGCTGATGACCCGCTGCGCGCGGTCATGCCGGTGGGACACGGCGTCTGCCATGCGTTTTACGTCGCCAACCAGTTTGTTGGTACCGCTACGCTGGGGCGTTTGATGGCGGATAAACCTTTTACTGCCGCGCAGGTCAATCTGCTGCACACGTTCATTGACTTTCTCGCGATTCAAATCGTGAATGCCCGGCTGCTCGACGAACGCACTGTTGCGCGGGTGACGCGGCGCGAGCTGCAGATTGCTGCGGACATCCAGCGTTCGCTGTTGCCTGCGCAAATCCCGGCGTGCCCGCCGTTCGAGCTTTCCGCCGCCTGCCAGAGTGCGCTGCAAGTTGGCGGTGATTTTTTTGATGTCATTCCCGCTGGCGACGGCGCATTGCTCCTCGTCATTGCCGACGTGATGGGCAAGGGCGTGCCGGCTGCACTCTTCGCCGCCGTGCTGCGCAGTACGCTCCGCTCCATGCCGCAATTGTTTGATCAGCCGGGCGAGTTGCTGGCCACGGCTAACCGCACGCTCTATCCCGACCTGTCGCGCGTGGATATGTTTGTTACGGCAAAAATTGCGTATCTTGATCCGCGCCACAAAAAGATTGTGACGGCGAGTGCGGGTCATTGTCCGCTCTTGGTATGGCGACCGGGGGCGACGGAAGCGGAGGCGGTCGGGCAGACAGGGTTTCCGCTCGGCATCGAACCCCTGACACGCTATGCACAGATTGAAGTCCCACTGCCGCCGGGTACGCTGGCGATGCTTTACACGGACGGTTTAAGCGAGTCCCGCAATGAAGCTGGTGAAATGCTGGGCGAACAAAAGTTGCTCGAGTTGTTCGCTCAAACCGCCGTACAGACGACTGATCCGCACGGTGGCAAGAAGTTCCTGCTTGGCCAACTGGCGGATTATTGCGGTCAGGCAACGTTGGCTGATGACCAGACGCTCATCTTAATCCGGCACAATTCATAAACCCGCCTGACCGCTTTAGGTGGTTGTAAGTTAGAACCCGGCCATTGGCGGTTGGCATTTGCTTTTCTAGACGAGTTGTGGTTTATTGCGCGGCCAAATTATATTTATGTCAACCAAAGTTGAAACTAAAACGAACGAACTCTGCGAAGCCATTCTCGAACACCTTCAGACTGGCGGTATCAAGCGTCGCATTGACACCTTTCTCGCTGACGCCAACGCGCGCGGCGCGTACGAGAGTCTCATGAGCAAAGGCCAGGCGCTCCAAGATAAACAGCACGGCGGCGCAGTGCTGGAACCGGCGGAGATCGCCGCGTTTGAAAGTGAGCGCGATGCGTTGCTCAAGAACCCCGTTGCGTCCGGCTTTCTGGATGCGCAGGAAGAAATGCACGAGCTGCAAAGCTCGGTCAAGAAGACCGTTGCCAAGACCATTGAACTTGGCCGCATTCCGACGGCGGAAGACCTCGCTGAAGGCGGTTCCTGCGGCCACGGCTGCGGTTGCCACTAAGATCTTAATCTGAACAGACGCGCCGCTGGTTCCAACCGGCGGCGCGTTTTTTGTCTTCATGCCGCTTGCAATTTTACCAGCATCGGAAAAAATCGGTGGGTGAACGAACGATTCCAATCCGCTATCGCCCGCTTTGATGCTGAGAATTCCCGCGACCCGAATCTGGAGAACGGGCGTCCACGTGAACTGCTTTACGCCGAGCGCCTGACCGATTGGGTCATGAAGCTTTCCCCCAATGCGTCCGAGCCGTTGCGCCTTGCCGCGCGCTGTCAGCACATCTGCCGCTGGGAAAGTCCGCGTGAGAATTATCCCATGACCCGTCCGGGCTACCTGAAATGGCGGGCCGACCTGAAGAAGTTTCACGCGGAGAAGTCCGGCACGATTCTGCGGGCCGTTGGCTATGACGAAGATACCATTCGGCGGGTTCAGGATTTGAATCTTAAGAAAAACTTCCCCGCCGACGTCGAGTGCTGTGTGTTGGAAGACGCGCTATGCCTCGTGTTCCTGGAGTTTCAATTGGCCGCGCTCGCTGCGAAAAGCGATGACGACAAAATGATCAACGCCCTCCGTAAGTCGTGGGCGAAAATGACTGAAGCCGCCCGCGCTGAAGCACTGAAGTTAAGCTATGGTGATCGTGAAAAGAATCTCATCGCCCGCGCCTTGGCTTAAAGGGTTGCCAGACTTCTTAGGACGCGGATTAATTTGTCCGGTCTGAAAAAAAATCAACAGTCTCCAGGGTGCGACTTCCTGCGGTTTGTGAGAATTAAAAGGGAATTAGACGTTTTCACACTTGGCATTCCCTTTGCTTAGCGTGTCATGGTTGTGGTTTTGGGTGGGGAACCGTGGTGCTGGCAGCGGTCAGTTGGGGAACTGACCATTTGCCGGTGCTGCGTAGAAACGTGGAGGAGCGCATCGCACGCGCCTATCGGATTTGGCCGCAGATTAAACCGCGCATGAAAAAGGAGATGGCGGTTGGCTACGGTTGGATAGATGTGGCGCGTGCGTGCAATCCAAAAAATATTCATGATTGTCTTGCCCTACATCAAGCTTCTCGTCGTGACAGCGCGCACCGCTTGGTTTAATTTTCGCGGATGGAAAATCCGACCCTGACTCTCGGCCACTCGCCTGACCCCGATGACGCGTTCATGTTTTATGCCCTCGCGAAGGATTTGATTCCGACGCACGGTTTTCGTTTCACCCATATCTTGCAGGACATTCAGACGCTGAACGAGCGCGCCACGCGCGGCGAACTCGACATCACTGCGGTCAGCATTCACGCTTACGCCTACGTCTCTGACAAATATGCGTTGCTACCCAGCGGTGCCAGCATGGGTGATGGCTACGGTCCGATGCTCGTCGCGAAACAAAAGTATTCTCGCGAAGAAATTCTTAAAAAGAAAATCGCTGTGCCCGGCACGATGACCAGTGCCTTCCTCGCGCTTCAGCTCTGGCTTGGCAAACCCGCGAAGGAATTCAATTACGTCGTCGTACCCTTCGACCAGATCTTCGCCGCCGTGAAAAATGGCGTGGCTGAGGTCGGCCTCATTATTCACGAAGGCCAGCTCACGTTCCAAAACGAGAAACTCGTCTTGTGCGAAGACCTTGGCGTCTGGTGGGGCCAGCAGAATAACGGCCTGCCGTTGCCGCTCGGTGGCAATGTCATCAACAAGAAGTTCGATCTCGCGACGCGCAAGCAGATTTCCGACACCCTCACCGCCAGCATCCAGTTCAGCCTCGACCATCGTCCCGAAGCCGTGCAGCACGCGTTGCAATACGCCCGCGACATGGGGCGCGACCTCGCGGACAAGTTCGTTGGCATGTACGTCAACCATTGGACGCTTGATTACGGTGAGAAGGGTCGGGAATCCATCCGCCGCTTCCTTGGTCAGGCGTTCGAGCGCGGCCTGATTCCCCACCGGCAGAAGTTGGAATTCGTGGTTTGAGCCTCATTCGCCTTCAGTTCGCCGGTAAATTTAGCATTGTCAGCCCGCGGGCCTCTGCTATCCTCTGCGTTCCTTGTTGCCGTTCCTTTTGACGGTGCCAAGGATAACGGCCTTCAAATTTGCCTTCGTGTGAAAGCAAGCGGCCACAATAACATCAAATAAAATCCTGTATTCCGCAGGATGCCTTGGATTGACCAGGGTGAAAACCAAAGGAAATAAGTAAGCATGAGCACAATTGGAGTTAAAGAACTGTTGGAAGCCGGCGTCCATTTCGGACATCAAACCAAGCGCTGGAACCCGAAGATGAAGCCGTTCATCTTTGACGCCCGCAACGGCATTCACATCATTGATTTGAGCAAAACCGAGGCTCAGCTGCAGGCTGCGCTCGACTACCTCAGCAACGCCGTCCGCAAGGGTGGCAAAATCCTTTTTGTCGGCACCAAGAAGCAGGCCCAGATTTCCGTCAAGGAAACGGCCAAAGAAACCGGCCAGATGTACGTCGTCGAACGCTGGCTCGGCGGTACCCTCACCAATTTCGCCACCGTCAAGTCCTCCATCAAGCGCCTCAAAGAGATTGAACGCTGGGAAACCGACGGCACCATGGCCGGCTACGTCAAGCAGGAGCAGGCCGCCATCCGCCGCGAAGGCGCGCGCCTCAACAAGTATTTCGACGGTCTCCGCGATTTGGACAAGATGCCCGCCGCCTTGTTCGTCGTCGACACCAAGCGCGAACACAACGCCGTGGCCGAAGCCAAGAAGCTCGGCATTCCGGTCGTCGCTTTCGCCGACACGAACACCGACCCCGATGACGCCGATTATCCGATTGCCGCCAACGACGACGCCATCCGCTCCATCCGTTTGATTCTGAGCGCCGTCTCGCAGGCCATCACGCAGGCACGCGCGGAATTCGAATCCAAGAAAGCCCGCCGCGTCAACGAAGACGCCGCACCGGCCGAAGTCGCTGCGGCCGCTCCGGCTGAAGCGGCCGCCCCGGTTGCCGCCGTGGCTTAATTGATTTGGCGGGACGCGCGGGAGAATTCACATCTCCGCGCGTCCCTTCTCTCAACCTTTAACACTCAACACTAAACACTTAATCCTATGGCTGAAATCACCGCTACAAATGTCGCCAAGCTCCGCGAGATGACGGGCGTTGGCATGATGGAATGTAAAAAAGCCCTCGTCGAAGCGCAGGGCAGCATCGAGGCCGCCGTGGATCTGCTCCGCAAATCCGGTGCCGCCAGTGCCGCCAAGAAATCCACGCGCACCGCGAACGAAGGCGTCATCGCCCAATACGTCGCGCCCGGTGGCCAGA